>CAKQHZ010000001.1 GCA_934246625.1 uncultured Alphaproteobacteria bacterium | reverse complement strand
TAGGATTTGCCGAGATAGCCCCCGCACAAATACAAAGTACTTTAGATAAGTTTTTCATGGTTTTCTTCCCCTTTTTTGTGTATCACAAAATTTTTCCCACATATTCGAAAACGTCGGGGAGTTCGCAAATCAGTAATGTTAATTGATTCCACATGACCTTTAAGAGTAAAGAATTACTCTCTGAACATACGTCAAGGGCTCCCCAACAACGGGGATATGACTTTAAAGTGCCAAATCTTAGCACTAACATTACAAGGCTTGCGACAGCCCGTATCCATTCACGAATACTAAATTTGTAAAAATACAAATCTGATTCAATCATATTACATTTTATATTTTTTGCAAAGATATTTTTCTATAAATATAAAAATCTCAATCAGTATAAAGTAAAGTATTCTAAGAATAGTTATCAGTATAAAATAAAAAGTTCTGATTTTGTTCTTGACTTTTTATCAAAAATAGTGTATAGTAAATTTCAACTAATGGGATAATTATATCTATATTAGTTATCTTAAATATCAAACTTCACAATATTTATTTTCTTAATTTCAAAACTATTTTCAAAAAAAGTTTGATATAAAAACTTAATCTAACATAGGAGGAAAAATGACAACTGCTATACAATTTCGTCGTGGCACAACTGACGAGCATTTGCTTTTTACAGGTCTTGAAGGAGAAATAACCGTAGACACAACAAAATCCACAGCCGTAGTTCACGACAATAAAACCGCAGGAGGCTTTGCCCTTGCCCGCGAAGATTTAAAAAATATTCCAATGCAAAAAATTGTTGATAAAGGCATCGCAAAATCAGATATGACAAATGTTTCCTGCGATGATATAGCTTCTCGACAAATCGCAAAACAGGACCTAAGCAATGTATCAAAAGATGACATTGCATCACGCGGAATTATGAAATCCGACTCATCAAATGCAACCCAACTTGCAACTGAAACAACTATTGGTCCAACACAATTTGCAACCATTGATGAAACTTTGCTTGCAACAAATAATGCCAAAGCAGTTTCACCAAAAAATGCTCTGACACTTATCAACAAACATATAAAACTTCCACCAAATTATGTGGACGGACTTATCGTATCAAAAAATGCCAACACCATAATTCAAATATCCAAAGGTTGTGCAAGAAGTAATGACGATAAATACGACATTATCTTTAATACAGATATAACAAAAAATATCAACACTATGTGGGAAGTTGGAAATGGACTTGGCGGACTTAAAAGCGGATTAACTCTTGCAACGGGAACAACTTATTTCATATTCGCAATCCTTACAAACAATAACATCGCTGATATAATAATTTCAAGCGAAGAATTAAGAATATCCGAAGATATTATTGCAATAAGGAAAATCGGTTCATTCTCACTTGATGAAAACCTTTATATTGACGAAGCAAGCATTGTTGATTCCCATGATAAAAATTTACCAAACCAAGCAACAACTATAACTTTATCATTTGCAAACATCACATCATACAAAATTCCATTTGATGGCCATGCCTTTTTTGTTGTTGGAACAAAGAACACATCTGCAGTAAATCTTTACCTAAACAAACAACTTTTTGCATTTTTCAAAAATGATAACAATCAATGGATTTACGGTTCAACAAGTATCCCAGTAAAAAAGAATGATGTTATAACAAATGATGGAGCCAACGATATCAATCGTAAAATCGCACTTTATTTATTCAAAGAAAGGAAAATTGAAAATGTATAAAATCACTGAAAAAAATGGCCAAATAAGTTATAGTGAAAATAAAAATATTATAAAGGAATTTCCAACCGGAACATTGATAGAAGAAATAGAAAAAATTCCAACTGAAACTTATACATTAACATATAAGCAAAAACGCCAAAACGAATACCCAAAAATCGAAGACCAACTTGATATGATTTATTGGGACAAGGTGAACAATACCTCTATTTGGCAAGACACCATTAAAAAAATCAAAGACAAATATCCAAAATAAAAAAGGCCCGTATTATTCGGGCTTCTTTTTATATATAATTGTTTTTTCTTTTACATAATCTATCTTATAAAAAAACTTTTCTTCACGTTTCAATCTTTCATACCTTTCTTTATCCCTATACTTTAAAACTTTGGCTGGGTTTCCACCAACTATTGCAAGTGGAGGAACATCTTTTACAACAACGGCACCCATACCAACGATGGCACCTTCACCGATTTTTACCCCAGGAAGGATAATAGATTTTGCACCAATCCAAACATTATCTTCTATCACAACAGGTTTCACAATTACACCTTCATCAAATGGCAAAGCCTCACCTTCATAATTATGATTTGTCGTCCAAATTGTTGTGCCAAAGGCAATTCTAACATTATTTCCTATAAAAATAGAATTTGGAGCTTCTCCTTGTAATATACACCCATTTACAACAAATGAATACGAACCAATAGATACAAGATTTTCCACCTCGGACACAATACAATCTGGTGAAACAGAACTTCCATCAACACTATCCAAGTTTTTTATAAATTTAGAAAGGCTTTTACCCTCCCCAGATAAACTTATATCATTTTTTGTATAATTGTTTTTATAGTTATAATTCTTACTACTTATACCAAAAAAATCTCTAAGCATATACCAACGTTTCATCAATCCTTTTGCTTTTTTCATTGCGACCCTCTTATCTAAATGTTGGCTTTGGAATATAAGGCTTTATTTCATTATCATTGTTAATAAGCAAATAATGACACACATCATTTCTGTTCAACACATTAACAAATTCCCCATCATTATCATTTACCATATACTCAATAAAATAATCCATATTTCCAGAAATAGTTTTTATTGAAAAATTATTATAACTAATAATATGCTTCAATTCAAAAAATGGAAGTGGGTTAATATGATACCATGTCATATCAGGATTAAAGTGTATATTATATCCATAAATATTGCTTGCAAATTTCAATCTTGCTTCACGACAATTTATATTTGGTGTAGTAAATAAAAATATACCACCTTTTTTAAGGACACGTTTAACCTTTCTAAATAAAAGCCATGGATTTTCAATATGTTCAATAACCTCCTGACACAAAACAACATCAAAAAATCCTTCATCAAAAGGCAAATCATCGGTTGTATTCAAATTATGCCATTTAAGTTTATCAGTTTGCTTGTCCTTTGGCACATCAAAATCGACACCAAAAGCATCATAACCTATAAATTCAAGAAATTTTAAACCATCACGCAAACCACAACCAAGACTTAAAATCTTTTTATTTTTTGGATTATTTTTAAGTTCATCATAAAGCAATGTCAATGTTGTTTCCGTTACTCCAGGAGCAGCATCTACACCACAAACAAAAGTTCTTTCTGTGCCATAAGGAGCCCAAGTTTTAGTTGAAAACTTTTCAAACACCTTTAACATAATATCACTATCTTTTTTCTGAGCTTTAAAAACAATATTATTAAGATAATCTTCACAAAAACTTTCAATTTTTAAATCCTTAGTATAATTGTTTTTATAATTATACTTTTTACTATGAAGACCGATTAAATCCCTAAGCATATACCAACGCTTTTTCAAACCCTTTGCCTTTTTCATTCTTACCTCCAATTTTTATATATATTTTTCATTTTCTTCCTTAATGATGGAATAAATACAAACACTCTTACAAACTTCATTATTGGTTTAAGGATATGCTTTTTCCAAAATGATGTAATTGTAAAACTTTGTATAATTGGACAACCAAAAGTATCCAAATACTTTTGCACTTCTTCCAAATCAATATTGTTATCATATTTAACTTTTGATTTATCAATCAACCTTTCAAATATATCTATATATTTTGAATAAACCTTATCTGCAGTATGCAAAACAGCAACATCAAATCCATTATTTGCAATTCTTTTATACTCACTTTTGTTGTTATAATAATAAAGGATTGAATCAAAAATTTGCTTTGTATTCTTATTATCAACAATCACAATATTTTCTTTATCTTTACCAATATCCCTTACAACACCAATATTGTTTGCAATAACGACAACCTTTTTTGCCATTGCTTCCATCACAGAAAAAGGACCACCCTCAATATTAGAAAGCATTAAGTAAAAATCAAGTCGAGAATAAAGTTTTGGCATTTCCTCATCTGCGACTTGAGGAAAATAATCAACTTCTATTCCAAGTTCACGAATTTTGGTAATAATAATATCCCAACCATTACCACTTATAACAAACTTAAATTTATCTTCCATACCATTTGCTTTGATATATTCTGCCAAAGAAAGCAAATACTTACTTCCCTTTCTATCTTCTTCTGGATTCGAATGTATCATTGCAAATACACCCAAAGCAATTTTATGTGATTTCACAGTATGTGTATTTTTGAAAAATCTTTTATCAACAAAAGGAAGAACTACATCAATTCCAGTCGCAACCCCCTTTTCTTGTAAATGTTCCTTCCACTCACTACTATCAACAACAATAAAATTACTTTTCGCAAATGTAGGATAAAGTTGATTATACATTTCATCATTTACCCAATGATGCACAGTTGATACAACAACTTCATTACCATTTATATATTCGTCCCTAATATCATCTGTTGGGATAAGATTACAATATGCATCTACAGGCAAATTTTTAATATACTCAGGATTACCATTGTATTTTTTTGTTAATGCACCACTATAGCAAGTAAGCACATCAAACTTTGAACTCAAAGTTTTCTTTATCAAATTGGCCATACGATTTAAAACCCATGCCTTTCCACAATACACAACAACAATCAATGGCTTTGTTTTTCTTAACATATTAACCTCTCTTATTCCTAAAAACACGTGATGGAACAGTATAATATTTTTTCCAAAACTTTTTAAATGAAAATTTTTCCTTTTTAGATGGATATTTTTGTTCGTGCCAATAAAAATAAATAATCAATAATTTTCGAACAAAAGTTCCAAACAAACTTTTCTTAAATTTTTTATCCTTTATCCAACCTTCGTGCATAATAAGACCAGTATAATAATTTGAAAGTATTTCTTCTGTAAAACCAAGTTTTCTGTAAAGTTGATAAAAAGTTTCATTATAAAAACTTACAAAAAATGGAGTGCAAACTTGAAATTCAATAGGTTTAAATTTCAACAAATAATCACAATACCATTCATATTCATACGGACTTATTTTTATCAAATCTGCAAATTGCATTTTCTTTGGTTGCAATAAATTTTCACTAATATGACATAATACATCATAAGAAAGCACAGGAGGCACATTAAGGCAAAATCTTTTACCTTCACGACCAATATAATTTTTTGCACCGATATTCCAAGTTTGCTCTTCTTCCTTTGAAGACAATGCTCTAAAAAGTTGCATAAAATTACACTCTGCACCCTTCATTGGTTCGGTAAGTGGAACATAAGGAATCTTTTCATCAAGCAAGTAATCCTTAACATAAAAATCACGAATAAAATAACAATCACTATCAAGACTTAACCAATGCTTAACAAGTTTTAATTTGTAAAATTCTAATTTAATCACCTGTTGAGAATACCAATCTTGTTTATGATTTTCATTTTCACCCATACCCAAAACTTCCTCATCACTTATAACTTTATATTCATAAGTTTCATTTCCAGTTTTAAGCAAAGAAAATATATCCATATCAACCAAAGGACATATCACATAAAATGGAACATTATCTTTATTAAATTTATCAACAGACTCCTTTAAAATTTTAAATCTGTCCAAATCACCACGATATGTTTTACAAAACAAACCAAAAACTTGCATACTAATATTCTCCCTTAAAAATCACTTTGAAAAAATCACGAACAAGATGTCTATAAAATCTGAAATTCTTTTTCAAATGTGCTCTATCTGTGTTAATAAAGAAAATAATTCTTTTAAGTCGTCTATTAAACTTTTGTTTCAAAGAATTTTTAAATTTACTCTTTTTACACCATCTATCTTGCATTAAAATACCAACATAATATTTTTTAATATCAGATAAATTTTCACCTTGTGATTGCCAAAGTTTGTATTCCGCTTCATAATTAAAAATTTTGAAAAAACTTTCACATGGCATAAAATTTATACATCTTGATTTTAATAAATATTCACCATGCCATACATATTCAAGAGGATATTTTGCAATCAAATTTTCAATGGTATCCACATTTTTCTCAAGCTCGGCTAAAACCTTTGAACTGAAAATCGGATTTGAATAAAAAGAATAAATTTTTCCATCACGCTTTAAATAATCTTTAATTTTCTTAACATTATCAAAAATATTTTTATCACCAAGGCAAGATGCCAACTCCTTAAAATACTTGTTTTCATACATCACGATATAAGGAGTTTCATCATCATACATAAAATCAGATTTATGAAAATCTTGAATAAAATATGAATCACTATCCAAAATAAGATAAAAATCAGCCACCCCAACCTTATAAAATTTCATTTTCACAGTTTGTTGAGTTATCCAATTTTGAATATTATCTTCACCACCAATAATTTCCTCATCAGTCAAAATTTCAAATTTATAAGAAGCATTATGCTTCACTTTACGGAAAAGTTCCAAATCACTTTTTGGAACACTTATATAAAATGGTAAATTATCCTTATTATATTTATCAACAGACTCCTTTAAAATTTTAAATCTTTTAAAATCGCCCTTAAAAGTTTTACAAAACAATACTAATTTAGCCATCTAAGACCTCCTTTAATATTTTCTCAGCATTTTTTTCTGAAAAATTATTTTTAAAATATAAAGTTGTTTTATCAAACACATCACTATAAAATTTTTCATTTTTAAGAAGTTTTTTAATATTACTTGCAAAAGTCAAAGGATTATCGCTAAGCAAACAACCATTTTCACTTTTATCCATAAAACCATCACATGCAGACATCGTTCCCACAACAGGAAGTCCGTATGACATAGCCTCCACAGTTTTAACTTTAAGCCCAGTTCCACCAAACATTGGCACTATTGCAATTTTGGCACGTTTATACATACTACTTAAATCATCAACCCAATCATAAAACTTGATATTATCATTAACCATTTTTGAATAAAGTTCTGGATTATTTTGCTTTAACATCACACAAACCTTACCACAAACAGACACACTAACATTTTTCAAATGCTTATACACATTTTCATAAAACCATACCACAGAATTATAGTTATAGATATTTGAAAAACCGACAAACAACAAATCTATATCTTTTTTGGAATTTGAAACTGATTTTTTATTTGTAAAAAAAGGCAACCAATAAAACCTTTTATTTGGATAAAACTTTTCAAATAAATATTTTTCATCATAAGATATACACAAAACATCATCATAATATTGCAACAACTTAACTTCATATTCAAAATGCTTTGAAATTTCATTATAATCATTATTTACAAAAAACATTTGCATAGTATTAAAATCATGAAAAATATTCACAATCTTTGTATCCTCAGGCACATTTGAAAACCTAAACAAATCAGAAAAATTTATATAATTTGAAAAAATATAGGAATAATCATTTTCCGAAATCACACGTTGAAACAAATCAATCAAATCATCATCAACCCATGATACCATTGAATAAGGATATTTAATAGCCACTTCATTAAACGGAGCCAAATAAAAATTATCTATAAATTTATATTGTTTATTAAGTTTGTTAAAATCCTTATAATCATCAGGAATAAATTTTTCAGATGATAAAAAATCAATACTATAACCCATTTTTTTCAAAATTTTCACAATGTTAAACAAATACACATTATTGCCAGCATTGTTTTTTAAAAAATTCGTATGATTGATAAGCAAGATTTTTTTATTTTTCGGTGTAAAATTTTTTCTTTGCAAATGATTACTATCAACAACAAACAAAGGAAATTTTTCCTTTACTTCAACTGTTTTAATAAACAAAGACCTTATATAATCACGACCTTTTTTACTTGGGATAAATGCACACAAAAGGTTTAATAAAAACTTAGGCATATAAATTTCCTTTCATTAAGGATTTTTCTTTTTCAAATCAAAATCAATTTTATCAACTATAATATCCGCCGTTTTTTTCCAAGAAAATAATTCCGCACGCTTTAATCCACGATTTGCCAAATCAACTCTTAACTCTTCATTTTCATACAATTTTTTATAGGCATTTTGCAAAGCGACATCATCTTTTGGATTGATTTTAATCGCATCATCACCAACTACCTCTGGTAAAGAAGACACATCAGATGTAATCACAGGAGCCCCACACTTCATTGCTTCCAAAGGAGGAAGTCCAAATCCTTCATACAAACTTGGATATACGAAACAAAATGCGTCAGAATAAAGAGCAGATAAATCCTCATCATCGACATATCCGATACGAACAATTTTATCCTTATATTTTTCAATATTACCAACTTCTTCTTTAAATTGAGAAAGAAACGCATCCCAATGACCACCACCCAAAACGAATATAAAATCGTTAATATTATTTTTATCAATAAACTTTAAAAAATTCTTAATTGCGAAAAGCAAATTTTTTCGTGGTTCAATAGTGCACAAAGAAAAAATATATTTTTTATCCAATGGGATATTATACTTTTTCTTTGTTGTAATAATTTTTGCCTTATCATTACACTTATAAAAATTATCATTTGTAGCCAAAGGAATAACCGTAATATTTTCAGCCTTCATTTTCGGACAATATTTTAAAAAGTCATTTTTAGTAGACTGACTAATCGCAAAAGCCTTAGTCTTTTCATCTAACTTTTCAACCATTTTATAATACCAAAAATCCTTTGGATAGGAATCAAAAAACTTTCTAAAAGTCAAAGGAATTGTATCATACAAAATTATATATTTTTCCAAATTATCAAGATGTTCAATATATTCAGGAAACCATTCCACAGGTGAAATATAAACATCAAACTTTGAAAAATCTATCTTTGACCCAATATCAAGTTTTAATGATTTAAGTATTCGCACAAACAAAAGTGGCAAACTTAAAAAATGTCTTACAAAACCAAAATGCTTTGAACATTTCAACAAACATCTGTATTTTTCAAGTTTCAAAAGACAATAGGTAACAACTCCCTTACCAAGCAATTTACAATTTGATAAATGTTTATCTTCATCCATCAAATATAAAATTCTTCCCAAATGCTTTTTATCAGGAGTATAAAGATACATATCACAATTACTTTGACACAACTGCACCAAAATATTATATACAGCTAAGCAAATTCCACTTCTTGAAGAATTTGCATTAACCATATTAATAAGCACAGTTGCATCAAAAATAATTTTGCGTTTCATATTAAAGAGTTCCTTCTTTTGCTCTTTCAATATCCTTTTCCATCATCATTTTGCAAAGACCCTTATAGTCAACTTTACGTTTCCAACCCAAAGTCTTTTCTGCTTTTTCTGGATTACCAATCAAAAGTTCAACTTCTGCAGGACGATAGAATTTTGGATTAACTTTTACAAGGACTTTACCAGTCTTTTTATCAACACCAACTTCGTCAACACCTTCGCCTTTCCATTCAATATCCCAACCGCAAACTTTTGCAACTTCTTCAACAAATTCACGGATTGTATGTGTTTCATTTGTTGCGATAACATAAGTATCACCCTTTTCTTGTTGAAGCATAAGCCACATCATTTCAACATAATCACCTGAAAAACCCCAATCACGTTTTGAATTAAGGTTGCCAAGTTCAACAGGTTTATCTGTATGACCTGTAAAGATTTCAGCGAAATGAGATGTAATTTTACGTGTAACGAATTCTTTACCTCTCATAGGTGATTCGTGATTAAACAAAATACCTGAACAAGTGTAAATACCAAAACTTTCACGATAATTTACAGTCATCCAATGAGCCATAAGTTTTGCAACACCATAAGGGCTTCTTGGATAAAATGGAGTTTTTTCAGTTTGTGGAATTTCTTGAACTTTACCAAACATTTCTGATGTAGATGCTTGATAAAATTTTGTTTTAGGAGAAAATTCACGAATTGCTTCCAAAATATAAAGAACACCCATACCATCAGCTTGAGATGTATAGATAGGTTCTTCAAAGCTAATACCAACAAAAGATTGAGCTGCCAAATTATAAAATTCATCTGGTTGATATTTTTTAATAACACGGCAAATATTTGTGAACTCTAACAAATCAAATTCAACCATTTCAATTTGATCTAAAATTCCATGTTCCTTTAATTTAACAAATGTATCTGTTGCACCACGACGATAAAGTCCAATAACTTTATAACCCTTTGACAACAATAATTTTGCAAGATATCCACCATCTTGACCTGTAATTCCTGTAATAATCGCAGTTTTTTGATTTGACATTTTTATAACCTTTCGTTTTTATTATTATTTTAATTCTTTCATAATTGTATTTACGGCATTATCCCAAGAAAACAATTTTACTTGTTTTACTTCTTTAGATTTCAATGCCTTTATCAAACTTTCATCATTCAAAAGTTTGGAAATTGCCTCTGAAGTTTCATCTTCATCAAAACCAGATACATATAAAACTGCATCTCCACCAACTTCTGGAAGTGATGAATTATCCGCAGTTATAACTGGCACACCAGATTTCATTGCTTCTAATACAGGAAGGCCGAAACCTTCATACAAACTTGGATACATAAATATTTTTGCACCACTATAAAGGTTTGGCAAATCTGCATCATCAACATATCCAGTAATGATAATACGATTTTTATATTTATCTAAATTTACACCATCTTTTGTATAGTCATAATGAGGTAATTTTTTACCAACGATTACCAAATTCAAATTCTTATCCTTTGATTTTTCCAAATACTTAACAAAAGATTTTATAACATGTGCAAAATTTTTTCTTGGATTTGCTTCACTAACACAAAGCAAATAAGGCTTATTCGGCACATTATATTTTTTCAATGACTTTTCAATTTCATCTTGTGATTTAGGAGCAAATACATCATCTGCACCCAAATACATAATTCTTGTTTTTTTGAAATCAAAATTACCTCTAAATCTTAAAAAATCATCTCTTGCAGATTTTGAATCAAAAAATACAACATCAGCATCAATATCATTGATATAATTTTCAACACTTTTTCGTTTTAAATTATACACCTTTGCATAATCAGGATATAACAAAGGAATAATATCATAAACTATACAAGCAGATTTCAACCCACTTTTTTTTACCACAGGAGGAATTCCTGTAGACGGTGACAAATACCAATCAAATTGTTTTAATTTTTTACCATAAGTAAATGGTAAAACAAGATTATAAATATAATAAAAAATCCTTCTGTATAAAGAATGATGTTTTGATGATTTTAATAACTTTGGCATCCACACAATATTTGGGATAAGATTTGCAAATCCCCTATTTTCTAAATATTGTTTTGGATTACCCTTTTTATTTGTCATTAAAAAATATAATTCGACATCATCTCTTATAGCAAGTCGTCTAAAAAGCTCATCACAAACACGAAAAATTCCAGTTTGCTTTTGAATAAAAGCCTTTGCGAGCAACTGACCATCAAAAAGGATTTTTATTTTTTTCATAAACTATTCACTTTTCTTATTATCAGAATTTCTATTTTCCCATTCCTTTAATAACCAAGAAGAGCTATTTGGTTTTTGTTTGCCTGAAACTGTATAACCAACATTATACTTTATTTCAATATTACATTCTTTACATACAGGAATTTCAGGAATATTATCAGCAGTTCTATCACCACCCTTTGCAAACACCAACTCATCATTTGGATATTTTGCACGAACTTTTCTAAGTCCATCACAACAACTTCCATCATCATCATTAAAAGAAATAACTTCAATAACACCCTTTATATTTTCAACAATAGTTTTTCTTGTATGAAAGTTCATAAAGTTTTTACCCTTTTTACGAACTAACCAAGCATCACTATTTACAAGAGCAATCACACCATCTGAATTTTCACGACTTTCAATTATATTTTCAACATGACCTTCGTGTATAGGATCAAATCCACCTGATACGATATAATATTTTGACATTTACAACCTTTCTTAAGCAACTTATAAAACTAAAAATAAAGATAAAACCATAACCTGACTTTATCTTTCAAAGTAATATAGTCATATAAATTCATTTGTTTTATTTTTTCAACAATATCTCTAAGTCCAAAGATATATTGTTGTTTCACATCACCTTCAAGTCGTTTCAATTTATGCACTGCATCACGAATCAAAGATGATATTACAGTTTTTCGTAGCAAATTATAATCTAGAATATTCAAATTATCAAGATTTAATTTCAGAATTTTTAACAAATCCAAAACTTTTTTATCACTTGACAAAGACATACTATTTTGATTAGAAATTCTGTAAAAATAAAGTTTTTTATCCACCACAGAAATCCTATCTGCCTTTGCAAATGCAAAAAACATAGGCGGACTATCTTCAAAAATTAAATTTTCTGGGAACTTCACATTTTTCAAATAAAAATCTCGTTTAAAAATTTTATTCCAACATACAACTATTGAAAAAAATGATTTTCTTGATGGTGAAGCACTTAAATTTTTAACATTAAAAACATCTTTTTCCAAAAAAACTTTATCAATTTTTGATTTATAAGAAGTTGGCTTTTCACCCATCGCCTTTGTTCTAAAATAATCACACATAACTATATCTGCATTTGTGGATTTTGCCTTTGTATAAAGTTCCTCATACATTTTAACATCAACCCAATCATCACTATCAACAAATCCTATATATTCTCCTGTGGCAAATTTAACACCATTATTTCTTGCCTTACCTTGACGACCATTTGTTTGATGAACAACTTTTACACGATTATCAAGTTTTGCATAATCATCACAAATTTTTCCACAATTATCTGGCGAACCATCATCAACCAAAATTATCTCAATATCCTTTAATGTTTGGTTAAGCAAAGTTTTCATACATAAATGAATATATTTTTCAACTTTATATACAGGAACAACGATTGACACTTTTGGATTACTTTTCACTATTTAACCCCTACTCTGAAATAATTAAAATTATATAATAGATAGCAAAAAATCACCGAAAAATCAACATAAAAACAAAAAGAAGCAAATAAAACAAAATATCTTCTTGAAATTTAAAATAAAAGCATTTATACTTATTACATCTTTTGTGGGTGATTAGCTCAGTTGGTAGAGCAACTGACTCTTAATCAGTGGGTCTGGGGTTCAAATCCCCAATCACCCACCAAAAAAAAGTTAAAAAACAGAGAATTATAAATGAACGTAATTGAAGTAATCTTAGCACTTATAATTTTAATAATTTTTTCACTTATCTATTTTATTCCAGCAATTTTTGCATATAAAAAGAAACATTTTTTTGGAATATTTGTATTAAATCTATTTTTGGGTTGGACTTTTTTCTTTTGGGTAATAAGTCTTGTTTGGGCTGTATCTGATGAAAAAGAACAAAATGAAT
The DNA here is from genome assembly GCA_934246625.1 of uncultured Alphaproteobacteria bacterium. Classification (GTDB taxonomy): domain Bacteria; phylum Pseudomonadota; class Alphaproteobacteria; order Rs-D84; family CACZYB01; genus CACZYB01. Next base: position 634,753 of record CAKQHZ010000001.1, on the reverse strand, counting down.
CTCAAAGACAAACTAAAAAAAAGAAAAAAATCATCTAAATAATTATTAAAATTTCAACAAAGTATTTTCTTATCCCCCACGATAAGAATATCTTCCTCTTGTATTTCTTTTTATTTTCTAGTATAAGTTGTAATATATTGTATGAGATTGTCGTAAGAGAGAGTTATAATCAAAGGAGTTGTGTTATGGATACAGAACATTCTAAAATCTGGGGGACTATTGACAAGATTGCATACATAAACGGTATTTCTGTTTCTGCTTTGGCTAAAAAGGCAGGTCTTGATGCTACAGCATTTAATAAGAGTAAAAGGTTTTATCCTAGTGGCAAATTCAGATGGCCATCTACGGAGAGTATTTGTAAGGTTATGAGGGCGACAAACCTTTCCTGGGAGCAATTCTCTAAATATTTAGAGGGGTAATTTTTCTGTAGTAAGAAGGAGGCTCGACGCTATCTCTTTAATTTAATGCAAATAAAAGATATTTTTCTCTATGGTTTTTATTTATAAAAATCCCTCGGCATAACTGGGGGATTTTTTTTAAGTTAAAATATTATTTAAAAGAATAAAAAATATTACATATATGATAATATCATTACATAAAATTTTAAAGGCCAGAGCATTAACATCTGACCTTTATTTTTTACCAATAAATGACAGTTTCTTACTTCAACACTGCCTCACATTTCTCTGCCATCTTACTGTCTTTTTGGGCATCGGCAATAGCAGTGGCACTTATAACCGTAGTTGACAAACTTGTTCCAGTCGTGATTCCAGCCATAATGTTTGCAGTAAGGTTCAAGTTTTTCTCTTTCTTTTGCCCCTTAACACTGTCGTCTTCGCGAACTTTCTTTGAATTAGCCATCGCGGAAGTAATCGTTCCCGTTGCACCAGTTGCAGTTCCAATACCAGAGATGATTGCAGAGGCAATCATTTTATTCTTCACAGTAGTATCTATATTGTTTTTATTGTATCCAGTGCAAACACTTAAAATTTTGGTTGCATTTTCGCCAACCTCAACCGCCGATTTGTCGGTTGATTCAAGGGAATCCAATTCCGATTTTGCAATTTTCAATTCATACAATTTTTGGTTGCAATCAGACATCTTTTTCGCAAGTTTATCAGCATTCACAGTTGCCCCAATTGAGGTTCCGGTTGAAACAACACTTGTCACCGTCGCACCTGCCATAAGTCCGGTTCTGACATTTCCCAAAGTTTTGGATTTCTTTTCAAATTTTGTTTTCTTTTCCTCATTTTCCAACGATAGGGCATAATTATACAAATCAACGGACGAAAGTTTGGAAAGGTCCTCCAATTTCTTATCCGTTTTCACCTTTATAATTCCAGTTACCAAAGCACCACCAGACGCAACACCACCAAGACCAGAGGTAGCAGTGGTTGCAGTCGTGAAACCGAATATTGTATCAAGGTCCTTTTTAATGCCAGAACATTCGGAACGAACTTCAGAAATTTTTTGTTGAAGGTTGGCAATTTTTTCACGAACCTCCACGGTATTTACCTTCTCCCCAGAAATCGAAATATCAGCATCAAAGGTAGAAGAAGCAGATACAGTTTCCTCTGTCGAAGTTTGAACGGCAACACCGCCAGCATTTTCACTTCCCACACTACGGACAAAGGCACGTCTTCCACCGGAGGCTCTTACCCTTGAATTTCTTGGTGAAGAAAAAGCCTCACCACAATTAAAAATAAAACTTACCAAAACTAATATTGAAACTTTTTTCATCTTATTTCTCCAAAATTTCCCTCTTCAACTTCGTCGTAGCTAAAGGAACTAATTTCACCTGATTTTATCGTATATTGAAGTGATTTTGGATAGTTTCTAGAATGATATTTTTTTGTAAATTTTTCTTGTTCATAATCATTTTTTAACATCGCCTGTGCATCAGATAAATCCATAACATGCTCGCTAATCACCAATGTTGAATCACTGGCATTTCCTTTTGTATTAAATTCAGCCACAACATCATAAGTCTTTGCTTTTTGGTTTTCCTTATCTTGTGTCATATACCAAAGGTCTCCTGAAAAATTATCACCGTCCTTTTCTTCATGTACTTCCAACAACACAAATTCAACATTTGAATCTTGGTCGCAAATTTCATTACCCAAGTTGTCTGTAAAGCAATCTTTTTCACCACCTTTTAATGAATAAACAGTGTAATTTCCATCAATGGTCTTTTTTAATGTCCGCCCACTTGAATCCGACTTGTTTTGCACTTCCTGAATAAATTTTTCTTTATATTCATTGTATATATTTTTTGCCAATATTGTGCGGATAATACTAAGTTTTGTTTGATCCTGAATGTCATCGGTAAAATTAAGTTCAGAACTATCTTCTGGATAACGATTTTTTACTTCATTAACAATATTTGATACAGCACTATCAAGTTTTTTAATATTTTCATTGTCAAAAATTTCATTCGCCATTGCTATATTTGAAATGCTAAGAAATAAGAAAAATTTCAACAAAATAACTGCGAAAGTGAAGACGTTTCCAATAGTTCGTGCAAAACTGCAACTACCAATGAAATCTATGCAAGCAAAAGCCCCCCCCCAATTCGTCTATTTTGTCTAATCATTTTTCTTCTCCTTTATTCTTCATGGACACTCTCATAATATCATATTTGAGAATATATGTAAAGAACTTTATCCTATTTTAGAAAGGTATAAGAGAAAGATTCCGAAACAAGTTCGAAATGACACAAATGACAGAGTTTAGAATTGACTGGGCTGTAAAGACCTCAACACCCATCATCTAGACCGATACACAATAAAAAAAGCTCCCTTTCGGAAGCCTTTTTGAATTTTTAGTGGGTGATTGTGAACCTTTCTCTAACTTTTCTAAAAGTCAGTCTTTTTGCTATTCTACAGGTTTCTAATCTATTTCGGATAACCGAAACCAACCATAAAAAACTCATCTATAAAAAGTCATTTAGCCTACACTTAATATTATTTTCATAGGAATAAATCTTAAGTATATTAAATTTTATCTAATATAATTTTATCTTTTCCAAAATTATATCTTGTGTAGTTTTATTATGATTTTTTAACTCTTCATTTACAATATCTTCAATTGTATTTTTTAATTCTAGTGAAATAGAAGGACTATTTGTTAAACCAATAGCAATCTTCCAAGTTTCTTCTATTTTACCCCCCATCTGACTTGTTAAATAAACAGTATTTTCAATGCCTGTTTGGCTATAAATTCTATTAGATATAATATTTCCAATAGCAGTAAATAACTTCCCTGTATGATATACAGGATTCTTACCACACGGAGCCTCTAAAGATACATTACGGCAAAAAGGAATAAATCCACAACTTCTATTACCTCGTCCAACGGCCCCCTCATCTCCACTTTCAACAGCACTTCCTGTTAATGTTAAATATAAATCATCGTTTTCTAAATTATCTCTTGTATTTATAGAAATATTAAAAGAATAATCCGAATATTTTTTTGATAACATATTGATTAAAAGATTTTTTAAAAAGCTTATATTGTCTTTGTAAAAATTTTTATCAGGAGTATATAAAGAAATAAAAGGTATACAAGTTGTAATATCTATGTTTTTGCCAATTCTTGTTCCCATTACTTTTATATCGTTACCAACAAAAGGATACTTCTTTTTAAATTCTTCAGAATTTAATTGATTTTCTACAAATAACACAACATTTTCTAGAACTGTATATGGATAAAAACTAACAGTAGTAGATGTATCATTTGTTCTATTCATATTATTATGATATTGCATAAATGCTTCATTTTTTATGTTAAAAAAACTAGAACGTTCATTATTCGTTGTTCCATCTTTTTTGTATACAACACCAGGACCTTGCGATGAATGCGTATTATCTATTATTTCTATATTTTTTTTACAATCTATCATAGGAAATAGGAATTTCATATGTTTATAAATAGTTTCTGTAGCAATATCAATATATGGAATTTTTTCATCACAGAAGTTTCCAGTAAATCGTCCATTTAGTAGTATTCTTATAGGTTTTATAAATTCTCCACCTCCAAAATAAACTTTTGTTTTTCCCCCTAAAATAGATAATTTATCAATCATATGTCTAAATATATGTCCATATTTTTGATATGTATATAGAGAATAATTAGCACTTATCTTTTCTGCTAAAGTATCACAGATTGTATCAGGATGGCCAATACCTTTACGTTCAACGACTTCATAATCTTGTGCATTAACATTAGTGTTTGAATTAAAAATACAAATATCCATATAAAACTCCTTATCTTTTTATATAAGTTTCTTCTAAAAAAATTTTATTATTATTGTTATAAATATTTATCTTATCAACAAATTGCTTATAATAATTAATAGCTGGTAAAACCTCATTGAAATTTTGTTCAATTAAATCAACTGGTATATAACCACCTCCATTTTTATAATGACGTTTTATTACTCTATCGATAGCAATTTTTTTATCTGCTAGAATAGCATTAATTTCTATTTTATATCCCAAATCACTTATATATCTAACCATATTTTTTTTATTTAAATCCAAACCTCCACAATCATAAAAAATATTTGCTTTATTTGAAATTAAATAATCTAAAATATAGAATGATAGCTTTCTAGAAATTGTTTCACAAATTCGAAAATCATTATGTGATGATTTATTTAATAATTTTAATTCTTTAAAAATTTGTAAATTATGCATAATTTCATCACCTGATAAAAAAGCATAATCTTTATAATATTGCTTTGCATTATTAAAAAATGTACTTTTCCCCGCTCCACTAATACCCAACATCATAATAAGTTTAGGACTTGAATTATTAAATTTTACACCACCTAATATAAAAGAGTAAAAATTATCTATCTCTTTTTTTGATAAATCAGAAATTTCATCATAAACAGAATGCTTGTAAGATAAAAAATCAGAAATTAGAGCTCCCATTTATTTAACCTTTTCTTTAAATAATTTATCTAATATCACGTCTGTATTCTCTCTATAAATACGACTTTTTAAAGATCTTATAAAAGCATCATTTGGTAATGTTATATCTATATTTGTTTTTATATTACACCTCTTTAATAAATCTAATAAATATGCATGTTCATTTCTTTCAACTTCTTTTCCTATAATATCACATATTTTATCATACTGAACGAATGTATTAGATTTCCATTCATCATATGCTATTCGTTCTAATTTATTTAAAGGTATTGATATATTGGCATTATTAAAAACAAAATGCTTTAATAACTGTCTTAATCTATATCCATGATTATTATTACTTGAAACTATTCCATTACCAGCAATTAAGATTGAAGTTCTTACAGAATCAATGATAGTTGTAATTTGATCAATAGAAACATCATTATTTTTAAATTGATCATAAATTTCTTTGTATCTAGAAAAATAATAATTATTTTTTTTTGATAACCATTCCATTCTTTCTAGACCAAATCCGACTTCCATAATATTAGAAACTTGATTTGAATTTATGGGAAAATATTTCATAAAAATACATTCTCCCATTCTAAAATTATTATAATATAAACTAGCAACATATGTAGTAAATTTTTTAGTTCCCCAAGCATTAGATCTTTCTTCAAATCTAACTAATAAATCATTATTATTGTATCCATAATTATTAAGTAAAGAAATATAACTTTTTGTTTTATCTAAAAATTTATCATTCGAAATATTAAATATAGTTGAAGAAAAATTAACAAAAGATGTAGAAACTCCTTCTTTTGTTTTACCAATAAACTGAGTTCTTATAGATGGTTGATAAATACTAAAATCTTTTAAAATTTCATTATTTTTTATCATTGTTTCTATATGTTGCACTCCAGCACATGTAAAAAGCGTTGTACTATCATCAGTTCTTATGACATTATCCGCAGGAATTAATGGAACATCATTAAAATATTCATGAATAGATTGTTTAGGGAAATTACTAATATTTTTTTGATCTTTAAATCGGAAATATTCACCAGATACTTTTTCTAAATTAAAAAAAGAAGAAATTTCAGATACAAATTCTTTATAATTATTCATTTAACACCTTGAAATAATTATATATTATGTTAATAATTATATATTATATTAAAAAAAGGCAATAGAATGTTTCATATATTTTCACATAAGCCAAAGGCTATTTTTAAAGGATATCTTCCCGAACTTGATGGACATAAAATTTACTTCCAAGTATTTGGTAACCCAAATGGGAAAACCATCTTAAATTTTCATGGAGGTCCAGGAGCAAGAAGTAAATTTAAATATGTAAAATGTTGTAATCTCAAAAATTATAAAGTAATTATTTTTGATCAACGTGGTTGTGGAAATTCTGAATTTAAAGATTTATTTTATAAAAATACCACTCAAGATACAATTAAAGATGCAAAAAGAATTCTTGATTTCCTTAATATAAAAGAAAAGGTAATTTCTTTTGGTGGTTCATGGGGTTCTACACTTGCACTTTTGTTTGCAGAAACATACCCTGAATTAGTTGATAAAATAATTGTATCACAAACTTTCTTAGCAAGGAAGAAAGATGCAAATTGGACATACAAAGATTCAAAGATGTTCTACCCTGACATAATTGAAAAACTTTCACCATATCTTATAAAAACTCACAAAGATTTGGAAAATTTATTTAAGCAAAGTAATGCTAAAATTAAAAAGACTGTAAAATATCTTACAAACTATGATTATCAAATTGGTAAGTTAAAAATAAATCTTGATGAAGAACTGGGGGATAAGGTAGTTAATTCCTTTAAAATTTATATGCATTACTATACAGAACACTATTTTATAAAAGAAAATGAAATTATCGAAAATATTGGCAAAATTAAAAATATTCCAACACTTATAATTGGTAACAGATTGGATTTCTGTACTCCACTTGAACAGGCATATACTTTACACAAAGCTATGCCAAAATCAACTTTGCATATTATTGATAGTTTTGGTCATGGAAGCAAGAAACAAAATAAACTTTTGCCAAAGTTGATAAAAGAATTTTTGTAATAAAAAAGCATATAGCTTTGATAAAGAAATTAACTGAAAAGATGGATTAAATACTATTCTTTATCTTTTCATTAGATGTTTTGACCTTCAAAAATTTCTGGGTGTTTATCAAAAAATTCTATTTTATAGTATTTTTTTTGTTCATTTGGTAATTTACTATATAAATATCTAAGAGATTTAATACATAATGCTCTATCATTTTTTGATACTACTTGTTCCCATCTTTGTACCTCAAGATTACTAATAATATACATACATATTTTGCCATCTTTGCTGTCATCAATTATCTTTGAAATAATAGAAGGGTCTTTTTCTAATAGTTTTAAACTACCAAATAAGAAATCAACAATATCTGCTGAAGATAAATCATCAATATCCATAAATTCTTTTAATTTTGACACAACATAATCCTGTATATAGAAGAATAAATCATACTATATTTTTTAGTATATTATATGTAAAGAAAAAAAAGTTAATATCACAAAAATTCACAGGAATCTTCATCTTATATAAATCTTTTGTATAAAACCAGTAAAAAAAACAAAATTTTTATTTAAATTTTCTTCAACAATTTCTCTTAAATCAAAATTACACATTTTATCTGCCTCATTTTAGACAAACATATCGTAATTATCCCAAAAATAGCAAGATAAAATTTGTTACCACAAAATCACTAACAAATGAAAATATATTTTATCCGGAAATAAATTATATTTTACCTACTGACCTATAGAAAATATCAATCCTAAAATTCCAAATTGAATATAAAAATTATTTTTTGAATTAGATAGATAATCTCCTATTTCCATACCTGTATAAAGATCTTTATTATATCCAAAGTTAAAATGAATATTTTTTAATTTATACAAACAAATTGGTTTTGAATCATAGAAAAAATCATCTGGCTTTGTATAATTTCTTATATAAAATCCACCATTAATTATATTGAAAATGTTTATAGAAATATCAAAAAATCTTTTTAATTCAAAAAAAAATTCTAAATGAAAAATATCTTTATAATTTTTGTAAATAACTTTATCTAAATAATACATAATTTATCACCAAAGTTTAAGTTTTAAATCCAATCCTAATAATGAAACTTCGAAATCAAATGATTTAAAATCAAAATCTAAATCAAAGTTAAAACCAGTTTTTAAAGTTGGAGTAAATATAAAATTCAATCTATCAATTTCTATTCTAAATTCTTTGTCTTTTAAACTTTCAAAAATATTAGAAAGAAAATTAACGCATGAAGAAATTTGTAAGTTTGATATTTGTAAACACCCTAATATGCCAGTTAAAGAAATAAAAAACTTACAAAATATCATTTTTTTCACTTTCATTATCATAATCCAAAGGTACTTTGTACTCACCAATTTCTGTCAATTCACCACAATATTCTTTACAACATTCTAAACATTTTTTTAAATTTTCACCTCTTTCTTTTTTATGTCCTTTATCTAATTTTTGTTGTTGATCCCTTTTAATCCAAGCAACAGAAATTTCATTTAATATATTTTGTATATTATTGGAAGTTTTTGTTTCAAATAAATTTTCTATTATTTGAGAAATAGGAATAATATGTTCAAGATGTAAATTTTCTCTTTTTTTATCCCCAAGACCACCTTTTTCTTTCTTTTTTACTTGATCTTTCCAATTATAATTTGAAAGGTTATCATTAATACCTTGGCTTTTTGCCCATTTTATTGCATCTTCTGATGCATATAATTTTATTTTTCCCTTATATTCGCGAATAATCCAATTTAAAATTCTTTTGGTAATTTTTTGAGTATTTTTATTTTGATTTAATCTATAGATTTCCAATATCGATTTTATTATTTCAACATAAAAAGATATTATATTTTCTTTATTCATTTTTACACTTCTTATTATTTTTATTTAAAAAGTTTACACGAACCATTCAATATACTATCCTTACGATGCAATGTATTGAATAAATTAAACTAAGCTATTGCAAGATACACCATAGTCATATAATCAAGCATATCTATGATTTGATTGTAAATTTCTTTTTTATTATCTAATTCACTGTTTAATCCGAGATGAATATATATAACTTCATCTTTTCTGTCAAAAGATGAAATTTTAACTTTGTCATCATCAATAATTTCGCTATATCTTATTTTTAATTTTTCAACTATTTTTTCAGCATATTTTTCAAGTTCTTTTCTGTCATTTTTTTTAAACATTGATGGTTTTAAAGAAAAAATTATTTTATTTCCATCTAAATTTTCTGTTGGAATTCTAACAAAATTTATATATGCCTTTGAATGTTCTTCAAGGTTATCTTTATTTTTTAATATATTTGCATGATTTCTCAACATTTGGCATTTAATAAATTTTCCCTTACCTTTTTCATATTCTTCGCTGCAATCTGTTAATATACCATATTTTTTATTCCACTTTTCTAACTCCTTAAAAAAATAACTTTTAGGACATTTTAATAAAGTTCTAAGTGATGAAAGAACTCCAAACAAGACACCAATACTTGTTAAAATTTGTGCAAGATTTATTGAAGCATCAGCAATATTTTCTCTTGTAAATCCAAAAAGATATAATTTATAAACTATCGCACATATACCAATAAATGCACATATACCAGCAATATATGCTAAAAAATTATCTATCTTTGTTTCTTTTTTATTTTCCATTTTGCCCCCTTTTTAAAATTTATCTTACAAAAAACAAATATAGAGCGACATCTTCAATACCACCTGTTGTTCCATCTATTGACTTTATTAAATCTTTTCTTGTTGCAATTTTTACATTATGTACATCTCGAATGTAATCCCCATCTAAACGACCAATTTTTATACCGTGTTTATCTTTTACATCCATTCCATCAATTTTGCCCATAAGACAAGCATGTGCATCACGAATATATTTACCATCAATTTTTCCAATAAGACGAGTATGTATATCTCTAAGTTCATTTCCTTTTCTTTTGAAATTTGCAGCCATTTTGACATCCTTTTTATTATACATAAGATGTATTATACTCCTATAAAAACTACTTTCAAGGAAAATAAACCTTTAAAACTGTAGATCATAAGCTAGTTTTTTGATACTTTTTGCTACTCCACAGATTTTCTACAACTTTTCTATTGTATCCGCAGTTATAAAATTAAGTATATTCAAATACATAAGGCGTTCTTCGGATAAAGCATAGAGAATAGAGAGAAAATGCTTAAAAAGAAATTTCTAAATAACTTATAGATTATCTCTAATTATTACACTAGGAAGAATCTAGGGTCTATAGGCAAAGAAAAAAGCTCCCTTTCGGAAGCCTTTTTGAATTTTTGGTGGGGGGTTTATATCCATTCCCGAACAATTTCTAAACCGCAGAAATCGGTCAATCCATTTCGACTATATATTAATCCTATACCATTCATAACTATTCTCGAAAACTGCTCCAATATAGAGTTTTCTTAGTGTTTTACCATATTCATCATTTTTTTTCAAATTTTCTAAAATTCTCTATTTTGGTTGGGAGAATACTAATCCTATACCATTCGTAACTAGTTTTCCACTTTAATGATGGCTAATTTGCAGAAAACTCGATAACTGCAAATTTTGCAACTGTCGTAAATCATGCTTTAAAAAAAATATAGAAAGAAGTTCTTGGTTACTATAATTTGGATATGATTATTGCTTATACTTCATAGTTTGCATAATCCTAAACTATGAAGTTAAAATTTCTAAATCTATTTTAAATCTAGTTTTAATTGTTTTTTAGAACAATTAGGACACTTCCGTCCTTTTACTCTTGACCTAATATCTGTTTTCCATTCATTACCACATACAGAACATTTCCACCATACAGGGAAATGACTTCCTGCTTTTACATCTTTTGGAGATAAATTTCCATTTTTAGTTTGATGCCATTCTTTTGCTAATTCTGGACATTCTGTTGCTAAATCATTTTTACCAACTATTAATTTTTTTCCCGTACAACAAGGACAACCTAATTTCATCGAAGTTCTTCTATTTACACTTTGAAACCATTCATATTTACATTTAGGACATAACCACCAAACTTTTTTGCCTGAACCATATGTAACATCATGAGGTGTTAAACTTCCATTTTTTGTTGGATGCCACTCATTAGCTAAATCCGGATTTGTAGTAAATAAATCATTAATTCCAGTTGCTACTTTCCTATTTGAACATACCGGACAACCTGATTTACTTTTTACTCTATGATTAATAGATGCTTTGTAAGATTGGCTACATTTAGGGCATAGCCACCAAACTCTTAGATTAGATCCACATGATACATTTTCAGGTTTCAAATCTTTATTCAATGTTGGATGCCATTCACAAACTAATTCTGGAAATAATTTTTCTAAAGAATCTTTAGGATTCCCATGACATAATGAACGAATTAACATTTCATCATTTATTAAATCGACATGAATATTTTTGCCTGTAAAATTAATTTTATTAATTAAATATTTTATTGTTTCTTCCAAACTATTTTTACCATTTAATTTAACAATACCTATCTGATCATCAGAAATTTCACAACCTAAAGATGTAAGTTTTTCTCTAATTCTTATAAGTTTAATCCCTTTATTTTGACAAAGTTTATATTTTCTTTGTTCCATTGAACGCTTATTTTCTCTATGCCAAGCTTCACCATCATATTCAATTGCAAAATTAATTGATGGAATAAAAATATCTAGTTCCATTCTTCCTAAAAAATCAGCTTTATATTTATTAATAGCATCTGGATATATTTGTTGAACATAATAATAAATCGCTTGTTCTGGATATGATGTTTGTTTCGAATTTAAACATCGAGGACAACCAGATAATTGTCTTGTTCGACTATCAATAGTTGTTTCCCATTCTTTACTACATACAGAACATTTCCACCATACTTTTTTACGACTTCCATATTTTACGTCTTTTGGAGTTAAATCTCCATTTTTAGTAGAATGCCACTCTTTTGCAATTTCAGAAAATTTTGTTGCTAAATCATTAACTCCAGGAACTAATGAAGTATCATTACATGCAGGACAATCTCTCCCTTGGACAACTCGACTTACCACAGGTGCTTGCCAAACTAATCCACATGTTGGACATATCCAAAAAGCATTATACTTAGACTTCGATTTTATTTGATTTGGCTTTTTAGTATTCTTTGTTGGATGCCATTCTTTTACAAGATTTGGATATAATGTTTGAAAATCATTAAATCCATCTACAACTCCTGTATCTTTACAATTCGGACAACCTCTGCCTTTAACTCTCGCAATTATTTGTGTTTTATAGGAGCAATGACATTTAAGACATTTCCACCATACATTTTTTCCTGAACCTGCTTTAACTTGTTCTGGTGTTAGATTTTTATTATTTTCATAATCCCATTCTTTAGCTAGTTCAGGATGTGTTTTTCCTAAATCTGTTAATCCTTTTATTGCACCAGAAGATTGTTTACATACTGGGCATCCAAAACCTGAATTATTTCTATTTAAAGCTGTAGCCATCCATTCATAATTACATTTTGAACATTTCCACCAAAATTTTCTTGTACTTCCATAAGAAAAATTTTGTGGTAAAAATGGATAATTTTTTTCATAATTCCATTCCTTTAATAAATCTGGAAATTTTGTAGCAATATCATTTTTTCCCTGTATTACTTTAGGATCACAACATTTATTACATTTAGATCCCTTTTTTACTCTATCCATAATTCTTTTTTGGTAAGCATTATTACAAATTGGGCATAACCACCATACACGATTAAGACTTGCTGGTTTAACATCACTTGGAGTCAAATTTCCATTCATTGTTGGGTGCCATTCTTTTGCTATTTCTGGATATATTGTTTCTAAATCATTATACCCTTTTGCAAATACTTTATTTGCACATGCAGGACATCCAGTATGATTACTATATCTCCTATTAATCATAGCATGCCAATGATAACCACATTTTGAACACTTCCATAAAACGTTTTCTTTACTACCAACAGTAAGTTTTGTAGGATCTAAATCTTTATTAGCTTCATAATCCCATTCTTGCATTAACTCTTTGATTTCTGATAAGTGTTTTTTTATCATTAATTATCTTACTTTTTAGAATTATTATTACGTAAAAAAATGTACCAAAACAACCAAAGCGGGAAATTTGTAAAGAATATACACCACAAAAAGAACATCTTCATATCAACCTCACTTGTTTTTGATATATAGAATATATCTATATCAGAAATACAAATTATGCAAATATAAAAATTTTAGTTAAATTTATAAGTTATCTACTAGTATACTGTATCTTTTAACGATATCATATATCCTTCAAAACTATCAGATAGATTAATATCTATTTTCTTATATAATTGTAATAAAACTCTTTTTTTATCTTCAAATTCTGATAATTTACAGAATAACTTTGTTTGTTCATCAAAATATTCTTTATCTTCACCATTATATATATATTCTATGACACTTCCAAATTTTTCTCTATTTTTTGATAATAAAAACAATTGTGACTTATTGTCTCCCATAAAACAAGAGTAGACAGGAATAGAAATATTATTACACATTAAAATACCAACAAAATTATTTAGATTAAATTCTTTATATGTATTTTTTTCTTCTTCTGAAAATAGATATTTATCCTTTAATGTTATATTCATTGTTTTTTGTAATGATCTTAAATTAAATAAATCAGCATAATTTAAAATAATAAATAAATCTTCTTTATTTTCACTTTTAGTTATTACATTTTCCAAATCTTCTAAATATTTTTGCTGAACTTTTTTCCTGACTTCATCTAATATTATTAAATTCTCTCTTCGATATATTCCTTCTGAAAAATCAGCTTCCATACCGACAAATGAAACCCCATAATTGTCAATGAATATTTCTTTAGAAAGGGCTACATTATAACCAATATATGAAGTGTCAAAATTATTATAATAATCATTTGAAATCAAATTATATTGGTTAAATATTGATAATAAATTATTATTTTTTTGATAATTTTTAAATATTTCGTTTCTTACATTATTTATTTTTTCATTTGAGCATTGTGATTTTTTTATGATATTTATTTCCATTTCATTGGCTAATTTTGAAATTATCTTTAAAGCGTCAATAAATTCATTTTTAATTTTATCTATATTATCTTCATTTATGCCAATAATATCCAATAACTTATTATTGTTAAATATATCATTAACTACAGAAAGAACCTCTTTTTCGGATTGTTCTAAATCCTTCTCATTATATTTCGTATTTGGATGAAAATCTTTTAATGCTTTTAAATTAAATTTTTGTATTCTATGTAAATCTGAAAAATTAATATTTTCTAAATCTCTTAAATTTATAGTATCCTTACTAATATTATTGTTATTATATAAAGCTCTTAATATTAATAAATATATTAATTTTTCGTAATAAGATGCTATACCATGATGATCTTCTAATTCTTCTACCCATATATTGTTATTATATACCCATTCAAAAACTTCTTTTAAAGAATGTGGTAAAATATCTTTATTCTCCCAGAAAACAGTGTAATCTTTTGGGGTATGAAAATTAAATAGAATATCTAAAGCTTCATAATTTTTTTTATATAAAGCAAAAGAAGTAGTTTTTAAAAATAATTCTCTAAATTTATTTATTTTTAATTTATCTATATTTTCCCCGTATGAATCATAAATATCCATAGATTTATTTATTGAAATATCTACGACACATTTAAAAGCTTTCATGTTATCTATATCTAATAGGTGCTTTAAAATATTTAAAGCATATTTATTAAATGAAGTTAAATATATATTATTAAATTTTTCTTGTCGGAATCTATCGAATACAATTGTGTAAAAATTATAATAAATAGTTAATGTATTTTTATCAGACAACATACATAAAAATAATCGGTCCAATATATAATTGACCTCGGCTTGATTATCTTCTTTCGATGAAGAAAAAAGTAATAAATCATATATTGTATAATGAATTTTTTCTTTTAAATCTTTATCATTATTATCACATAAATATTGGTATATATCAAATATTGTTTTTAAAATCTTAACAGTTTCAATATACTGATCCTGGTTAAACAGAATATAAAAGTTCGAATTTACATCATCTTTAATTTTTGTCTCTTTATAATGCAATTCTTTTTTAGGGCTATTTAAAATTTTCTTATATATATCTATTATTTTAGATAAAATTTCCTTAAATGTTTCATCAGTAATTACCAAAGAATTTTTACTTGTATAAAAATATTTTACAGAATTTTCAAATATTTTTAATAAATTATCTATATATTCATAATAATTATTATAATTCTTTTTAAAAATATTCATCAATATTCTCCTTTAAACCTTCAATAAGATATTTAGTAGAATACATTTTATTCATTTTTCCAAAATTTAAATAGTAAAAAGTAACGACAAAAGCAAAATTCAAAAATAATATAAACATATATTTTGCGTCAATAAATAAATCTTTATCAAACTTATGTAAACAAAATAAAGCTACTATAAAATTGAATAAAACCAGTGAAGTAAATTTCAAAATTATTTTTTTTATTTTTTTCATAACATATTTGTTATCAGAATATATTTGACCAATTTCCTTATATTTACTCAAAAATTCAGTAAAAAATAAAGAGTATAATATTCCATCAAAAGATGCTATTGTAGTTATTATATCCTTGTAGATTTCACTAGGAGTAATTAATTTATAAATATAATTATGTAATAACGGTATCTTATAAAACCAAATAAAAAAAATTATTTGAAAAAAACAAAAAAAGAAAAATGGATATTCTTCAATAGATTCCAAAATATCTGTTATATATTTTTTTAATTTAATAAACATATTACTTTACCTGCTATTCTAAAATTATACAAAATTATAATTTTATCCATAAACAAAAGCAAGTAAATAAATTGGAATTAATATACTTTTATTAGTCTGTTTTAATTCCAGCGAAAATAAAAAAATTTTTTTGAACTAATGTAGAATAATCACAACTATCTCCGTTTTTAATGAAATATATTGGTATTTTATATCAGTGGGTCAATAGAATCTAAAAATGTAAAAAATGGGATAAAAAAATCCCCTAAAAACGCATCATTTTTGACAAATTTTAAGATTTTTCTAAAAATAAAACATTGTAAAATCATATACTTAACATTTCTCTAAAAATCTATTGACCCACTAACTATTTTACTCGTAAATTCATATAGTTAGGTGTTTTAGAGGAGTGGATCAGTAGAATCTAAAAAACATAGAAAATAGAGAGAAAAATGACTCTAAAATTGTATTTTTTTGAAAAAGTACGAAATTTTTCTAAATGCGCCACTGACCAGAAAGACTAGAAACTGCCTAGCGTTGTGGAAAATAAAAAAAGCTCCCTTTCGGAAGCCTTTTGATTTTTGGTGGGTGTTACAGGACTTGAACCTGTGACCCACTGATTAAAAGTCAGTTGCTCTACCAGCTGAGCTAAACACCCAAAGCAATACGCTTTATGGAAATAAATAATACTATAAAAAATTATATAGTCAAGTATTTTTTATAAAAATTTTAAAAAATTTAATTATCTCTTATTTTTTTCCATTCTTGCCTATTTTTTTCATGCTCCTCAAGTGAAGTTGCAAACTTATGTCCACCACTTCCATCAGCCACAAAATAAAAATAATCTGTCTTAGGGGGATTAAGCACAGCCCTTATACTTTCAATCCCAGGATTCGAAATCGCCCCAACTGGCAATCCCTTTATTCTATATGTATTATAAGGAGTTTCTTTTTCCAAATCCTTTTTATAAAGTTTTCGCCCCATCATATTCCCATACTTATTCGTCAAAGTATAAACAACCGTAGGATCACTTTGAAGTCGCCAATTATTGTTAAGTCTGTTAATAAAAACAGAGGCAACCAAACCACGTTCTTCTGGCACCCCAGTTTCCTTTTCCACTATTGATGCAAGGATAAGAGCCTCTCGCTTATCCTTAAAAGGAAGACCTTCTTGACGCTTTTCCCATTCTTCGTTCAAAGCCCTATCCATCGCATCTTTCATTTTCAAAATCACATCATCTTTTGAAATCATTTTGTTATATGCGTATGTTTGAGGAAGAAGCCTCCCTTCCTCTACATTCACAGAAATTTTTCCACTCAAATCTTCTCGCGAATCCAAAATTTCATAAATTTGTTTCACGGTCATTCCCTCTGGAATAGTAATAAATTTATTATACATACGACCACTAGTAATAATATTTTTTATCTGATTAAGTGTTGCACCAGCGGGAATTTCATACTCACCAAATTTCAAATTGTTTTGGTTCCAAGAAAGATACATAAAAACCTTAAACCAAAACTTTGAATTGATAATTTCATCATCATAAAATCTTTGTGCAACCAAAGAAAGTCTATCACCAGTAGAAAGCTCCACCACCATTTGTTTTTTATTCACAGGGAAAAAATAAATATACATAAAAAAGGAAATGATTGAAACAATCCCAGCAACAAAAACACCAATAAAGAAATTCTTTTTCATAATTAAATCCTCGACCAAAAACAGTATATCAAAATATGAAATTTTTACAATAAAAAACCTCCCAAAAGGGAGGCTTAAAACGAAAAAAACTTTTATTAAATCTTTTTCAAAATAACTGTTGCATTTGTTCCACCGAAACCAAATGAATTTGAAAGGGCAATATCAACCTTTCTTTTCTTTGCAACATGAGGAACCAAATCCATACACTTTGTTTCTTCTTCTGGATCATCAAGATTTATTGTAGGAGGCACAATTTGATCACGAATTGCGAGTGTGCAGAATATAGCTTCCACAGCACCAGCAGCCCCAAGCAAATGTCCAACACAAGACTTTGTTGATGACATTGAAACCTTATCTAAACAATTTTCAAATACTCTTTTTACTGCACCAAATTCAAGCATATCACCCATTGTAGCAGTTCCATGAGCATTGATATAGTCAACATCTTCTGGTTTAATTCCAGCATTTTTAAGAGCCGCACGCATAGCACGTTCTCCACCATTACCATCAGAAGCAGGAGCAGTTATATGATAAGCATCACCACTCATACCATAACCAATAACTTCAGCATAAATTTTTGCACCACGAGCCTTTGCATGTTCATATTCTTCCAAAACAAGAACACCTGAACCTTCTGCCATAACGAAACCACCGCGGTTTTTATCCCAAGGTCTACTTGCCTTTTCAGGTTCATCATTATATGTTGAACACAAAGCCTTAGCAGCACTAAAGCCAGCAACACCAATAGGATTTACAGCAGCTTCCGCACCACCAGCAATCATAACATCAGCATCACCCAAAGCAATAATTCTTACGGCATCACCAATAGCATGGGTTCCAGTTGCACAAGCAGTAACAACTGCATGGTTTGGACCCTTAAATCCATATTTAATTGAAACTTGACCAGAAGCAAGGTTTATAAGGGAAGCAGGAATAAAGAAAGGAGAAACCTTTGAAGTATTCTTTTCAATCATACCCTTTGCAGTTTCATAAATTGTTCCCAAACCACCAATACCAGAACCAATCATAACACCAGTTCTTAATTTTTCTTCTTCACTTTCTGGTTTCCAATTTGCATCTTCAACAGCATCTGTTGCAGCAGCAATCGCATATTGAATAAACAAATCCATTTTTTTAATATCTTTAACAGGTATAACAGATTCTGCATCAAATTCGCCTTCACCCTTACCATGAGGAACGATACCAGCAATTTTCACAGCAAAATTTTCAGTATCAAAGTATGGAATTTTTTTAATACCACATTTTGATTTCAAAAGTCCTTCTTCCCAGTTATATTTCAAACCACGACCAAGAGGACTTACAATTCCTAAACCTGTAATAACAACACGTCTCATAAAAAACTCCTTTTAGTTAATAAGCAATAGCAATATAAACCAAAGCAACTAAATTTTCAAGCAAAAAGACTATCTTTGAAAATCTCTTCTCCATTTATACACAGTAGTTGGAGATATATTATATTTCTTTGCAATTGCATTTATCTTTTCTTCACCTTTTCCTACAATAATAGCCTCATTTACAACCATTTTAATAAATTCAGAGGAAAAAGAAGATTTACGTTTGGAATAATCACGCACTTCAAAAATATGAAAATTTTGATTCCAATTATAAATACTTTTTACTGTAATTCCTAAATCTTCAGCATAAACACTAACTGCATAAGATGTTGGTGCACCAGCAATTATCATATCCTTAATTTCTTCACAAATAACCTTTTTTTCATCAATACTAAATTTTTTTGAAGTTTCAAAAATTTTAAACTTTCTATTCCATTTATAAATAGTACGCTTATCAATATCAAACTTTTTTGCAACATCATTAACGGCAACGGAAAGTAAAATACCAAACAACATTTTTTCAACAACCATTTCCAAAGCACAAAGTCGTTCTTCATCTGAAAAACTGTTATTTTCAAAAATCATACCAAACTTTTTATTCCAAGAATATACTTCAGAAGAAGAAATACCTTTAGTTTCAGTTATTTCTGAAAGAATATCCTTAAGGATTTTACCATTTACCAATTCATTTTTTACAAATTCACAAACTTCTCGTTGTTCTTTTTTAGATAAAGGCTTACGCATTTTTACTCCTTATATAAAATTAAATTATGGACATAATAATAAATTTATGTCTAAAGTCAAGAAAAAAGTAATAAAAAAACCTCCAAACGGAGGCTTTCTTACTCAATAAATGTTTTAAGTTTTTTCGCCCTTGTTGGGTGTTTAAGTTTTCTAAGGGCCTTTGCTTCAATCTGTCTAATACGTTCACGAGTAACAGAAAATTGCTTACCAACCTCTTCCAAAGTATGGTCGCTATTCATACCAATACCGAAACGCATACGAAGAACTCTTTCTTCACGAGGAGTAAGTGTTGAAAGCACCTGAGAAGTAATTTCGCGAAGATTACTATTTACAACAGCATCTAAAGGTTTCACAACATTCTTATCTTCAATAAAATCTCTAAATGAAGTATCCTCATCATCACCCACAGTTGTTTCAAGTGATATAGGAGATTTTGCAATACGAAGAACTTTACGAACCTTTTCCATTGGCATACCAATTTTTTTTGCCAATTCTTCTGGTGTAGGTTCACGTCCCATATCTTGCATCATAAGACGAGAAGTTTTTTTCAACTTTGTAATTGTTTCAATCATATGAACAGGAATACGTATAGTTCTTGCCTGATCAGCAATAGAACGAGTAATAGCCTGTCTTATCCACCATGTTGCATAAGTTGAAAATTTATAACCACGTCTGTATTCAAATTTATCAACTGCTTTCATAAGGCCGATATTACCTTCCTGAACCAAATCCAAGAATTGAAGTCCTCGATTTGTATATTTTTTTGCAATAGAAATAACCAAACGAAGATTAGCTTCAATCATTTCTTTCTTTGCACGAGATTCTTCCTTTTCACCCTTTCTTACAACTTCAACAACAGTTTTATATTCATTGATAGGAAGCCCTGTTTCCGCAGAAATTTTATCCATTTCACCTTTTATTCTGTAAATTTCATCAATATGAACAGTTGTAAAACGTTTCCAATCCTTTGATGAAATTTTTGAAATCTTTTTAATCCAAGCCTCTGTCAAACCAGTTTCACTATATTTTTCAATAAAGTCTTCACGTTTAATTCTTGAATTTTCAGCCAATCTTAAAAGTTTTCCTTCAAGACTAAGAAGTTTGCGATTTTTTTCAACCATTTCATCCATAACTTCTGCAATCTTTACATCATTAAGTTTGATTGTAGCCATATAAGAAACTAATTCGAAATAAAGTTTTGAATATTTTTCATTAGAAGCAGTTATTTCAGCCTTTGTCTTAAGAGTATTTTTCTTTGCTTCCAATTTTTCAATTTTTGAATAAATCTTTTTGATATTTTCGAATGTATCAACCACTGTTGGCATCAAAGATTCTTCCATTGCTGCAACAGAAACAGATGAGGTATCTTCATAAAATTCACCATCTTCTAAACCTTCCTCATCGGCATCAACATTGTCATTTTCTTCTTCAGCGTCCATCACTTCATCAGAAAATTCCTTATCCATATAAATATCGCCATACATCAAATCAAGGTTGATAATATCGCGAAGTTGCATTTCACCCTTTACCAAATCATTATACCAGCCAAGAATTTTTTTAACTGTCATAGGACTATCACAAAGTCCTTCAATCATAAGTTTTCTTCCTGCTTCTATACGTTTAGCAATCGCAATTTCACCAGCACGAGAAAAAAGTTCAATACTTCCCATTGCACGTAAATAATTACGCACAGGATCGCTACTTCTGCTGTCAATAGCTTGAAATTCTTCATCTTCTTGATGTGTAGATAAAAATTCTTTTAATGCAGTGTTATGTTCAATTTTTGATTTGCTTACGCCATAAATTTCACCATCATCATCTTCTTCCTCATCTTCATCTAAATCAATATCGTCATCAGAAGACATATCTTCACCCAAAGAAAGTTCTTCACCTTCATCATATTCTTCCTTTACATTAACACCGATTTCAGAAATAAGGATTAAAGCATCTTCAGTTTCTTCAGCACTAAGCCCATCCATTTCAGCGGCACGTTCAACCATTACTTTTGAAACAACACCTGTATTTTTTACCTTTTTTATAAGTTTTCTAAGATTTTCAGAAAGACTTGATAACAAAAAATCAGACCCAGCATCGTGGATATTATCATTATTATTTAATGTTTGATTTTCTTTCAAATTATTTTGCTCTAATTCGCCAACAGATTTTTTCCTAAAGAACACAACTTTACCTCATTTTTTAAGGTTAAAATCAACTAATTACAAAAATATATAATGTAATTTATGACAAAAGTCAATTTATTTTAACAAAAAGAAAGAATTAACCTTCTTTTTGTGCTTTTTCTTGTGCCTTCTTTAATCTTTTTTCAGCCAAAACAGCTTTCTTTTCAGATTCTTCAATAGCTTTACTTAAATCAAATTCAGAACAAATTCCCAAAAGCACAGGATTTCTTGCAACTATTTCAGCCATATTTTTATGTGTTCTTTCACGAATAGATTGAACTGTTGCTTTTGTTGTTCTTACAAGTTTGCAAATTTGAGCATCTGAAATATCAGGGTGATTTTTAACAAGCCACAAAATAGCATCTGGTCTGTTTTGTCTGTGAGCCATAGGAGTATATCTTGATTTTACTTCATGACTTTTTTTGATAAATTCTTCTGAATGCTTATTCAAAACAAGACGAGCATTTGGGTCAGCTTCACATTTTTCAATATCTTCTTTTGAAAGCATACCATTTAATATAGGACTTAAACCAACGATATAATCTGTTGATTCTCTATCTGCCAAAGCCTGAACTTCCAATGTATGCATACCACAAAAATCAGCTATTTGTTCAAAAGTAAGTGCTGTATTATCAATCAACCAAACTGCTGTTGCCTTAGGCATTAAAATTTTACCAACCATAATAAACTCCTATATTTTTATGTTTTAAAAGTCTTTAATTTACAAATTGTCTATAGTTTTACCTCTATTTTTATAAAATATCAAGTTTTTATTCCAAAAAAAGAAAAATAATTATTTTATTTGATTAAAGTCAAAAAAAATGTTATATTAAAAGATATTATAGAGAGATTAAAGGAAATGAAAAATAAAAATATAAACAAAATTGCATTGATTAGTGTTTTACTAACACTTCCAAATATTTCATTTTCTGCACGTCGTGAACGTGCTATGAAACAGGCTTCTGCAAAAGCTGTTGATAAAAAAAATTCTATTGGGTTGGTTACTTCAAAAACAATAATAAAAAAATGTGCAAACCCTGGGGACTTAAATTGTCTTAACAGCGGTAAAACAGACATAGGTCCATTTTCATGCCCTACTGGTCAAAAAAAGGATTCAAAAAATAATTGTATTTGCGAAGACAATAATCTTGTCGTAAATCCTGATGATAAAACAAAATGTATAGCTAAAAATACAAATACAATTATTGCACTTAAAAAGGAATGTGGAAATGTCCTTATAAAGGCAGTATCTGCAGGATGCGAAGACTCTTTTGCTCATAACGGAAAGGGTGGCGACAATAACGACGAATATAAATGCTATGATGCCAACGAACTTTTTGCACTATTCGATACAAGCAAATTACACATCTTTACAAATGGCAAGTCATATAAATATGATGATGTTTGCTATAGTTATACCGAAGATTTTATGAAATCTATCGCAACCGAATATGAAATAACTGGTTCAAACTCAATCGCTTGTAAAAAGGCTCGTGCCGTTGCAAATGCCTCTTCTGAATGTTTTGCTCTTGTAATATCAACTGGAAAGGCTGCAGGTGCAACTAATGCAATAAGAGGTGATTTAAACAATACTTGTGGTGTTGGAGGAATCAACGCACAATACGAAAAACTTTTTGGAACAAATGCTCCATCAAATATACAATTTCCTTCAAACCTTCCTGATTTATATGTAAATGCTGGAAAATCAGGTGTTGCAAATGGTGTTGACCTTGTCGGCAAATGGCTTGATGGAAAAATCACAGATAAAACCGACGAATGGGAACGTGATATTACAAAAATAAACAACACCTACTTAAACCAAGTTTCAATAAATTGTGGAAGTGAATACAGCGCAACCCTACACGACGAAAACATACAACTTTTATCTGAAAAATCTTCACTTCAACGTTCTATTGATGAAAGTGGAAGCATAAAGGGTGCATCTGACTGGGCTATGAACCAAGCATCAGTATTTATGGGTGAAAATACAATTAACAAAATCAAACGTGAAGGTATTGTTGGCGGGACAAAGGACGCCGATGTAAAAGTTGGAGATAACATTCAAACACTTGAACTTGACAATGATGAAATCACAACTGACACAATCAAAAATATAATTGTATCAAAAAAGCCTGCAACAGGACGATACATAATTATTTCAACATCTAAAAATTATAGATTTATTGATTTAACAAACAATACAAACGATTACAGCTATTCCACTGTAAATTATAATGAAGATATGAATTTACCTGCATCAGTTTTAAAACTTATGCTAAATGGAAATGAATCTACTTCTGTATCAATAACAGACGAAAAAATAACAAAATAAAAGTTTAAGGAGAAAATTATGAAAAAACAATTAGCAGTCTTAGCAAGTATTCTAACACTTTTTGGAAGTGATACTTATGCCTCAAGAAACAGACGTGCAAATTCTATACGTTCTCGTGGAACTCAAAATGTAAATGTCA
This sequence comes from uncultured Alphaproteobacteria bacterium, assembly GCA_934246625.1. GTDB lineage: Bacteria > Pseudomonadota > Alphaproteobacteria > Rs-D84 > CACZYB01 > CACZYB01. The sequence continues at coordinate 610,443 of CAKQHZ010000001.1, read as the reverse complement.
CAGGAACAACAACCACTGTGAATGCAAGTATTGCTGACACAATCGCATCAAAAACTGCATACACAAGCATTGCTCCAATCACAGACAAGCAAGCCGAACGTGAATGCACAAAAATGATAGTAAATGCATTAAAGAAACAATGCACAGGCACAAACAAATGTAAAAATGCAACTGAAACTTACGCAATTTTGGAATTCGATGATGCAAATCTTAGTGGCACAGATGATGCAAATCTTAGTGGCACATCAGATATTCCATCAGCATACAGAACAACATACTGTGCAAACTTTATTGAAACCGCAGTAAATAAACTTTGGAACAGCTATGACTCCGTTGCAAACCTTAATGAACAAAATTGTAATATGGCTCTTGCTCGTTCACTTGCAGCAGAAGCATGCTATAGAAATATTCTTGCCACAAAAAATCAAGGTGCCGCATGGGAAGACCGTGATACAAATGCTTGCAACACTGACGCTGTAAGAAATTATTATAAACAACTTGCAGGAGATGATAGCACAATCCCATCATCTTTAAACGGTAATGATTTAACAAAAATTTTCAGCAGTGTTGGAAAGATGAGCAACTGGAATTGGACCGCACTAGCTGGCAAATTTGCAGACTTAGATTTTAGTGAAAATACCACATCTGAATATCCACGTGAACTTGTTCAACTTGTGAACTCTTTAAAATCAACAGGTAATGTAATGTGTGGTCCAGACAGATACACAGAACTTTACGATACAAATTTTGCTCTTGTTGATAAAACTTCAAGTCTTGAAAAAGCAATCAAAGAAAAAGGTATCCTAAAGGGTGCTGCTGATCATATAACTGACCAAGTATCTGTATTCACTGGAACAAATTCAACCAATGAATATAAAAAAGATGGTATGGTAAAATCAATCCAAGAAACTCGGGGACCAAAGACAAAGGCTTGTGAAAGCGAATATGAAAGTCAATATACTGTAGAAGAAAGAAGCTCTCATACTGAAAAATTCAAAGAAACTTGGATGACTACCTGCATAAATGAAAAGAAAGCTGAAAACAAAGCTAAAAAAGAAGAAGAAAAAGCAAAAAAGAAAGAAGAAAAAGCAAAAAAGAAAGAAGAAAAGAAAAGAAAAGAAAACAAAATCAAATAAAAATCCTTCTTCTGAAACTGGAACTACAGAAGAAACTCCAAGTTCATAAAATAACAAACTCCCTTCGGGGAGTTTTTTTATATATCAAAACTATCTTGACCCACCCTTACAAATATGTTATAATTCAATCTATGAGGAAATTTATTTTAACTTTATCATTTATAATTTCTGCAAATCCAATTTTTGCACAAAATTCCTCTACACAAAAAAAGAATTATATTATTGAAATTGCACCAGAAACAAGCAAAATTCTTTCAACTATATCAAAGGATTTTAAATCAGATATTTACGAAAATATATGCTCTGATTTAAACAAAAATTCATCTATAGAAATGGCTGAAAAAATAAACGATTGCCCTACTCCAACAAATGGAAAACAAACTATTGGAACAATCTATTCTTGTGTATGTGAAAACAATGGTGAAATTCACAATAAAATAAAACCAATTATTGAATTTACAGGTCTTTCTGGTGAAACACTTAATCAATTTGAAACAATACAAAACTTTTACAATGCTCTTGATACAATCACTATTACAACAAAAATGAAATCTCAAATTGAAAAAACAATCTCCGCAAACGAAGAAAACGAACGCTTAAAGAAAGAAGCCGAAAAGAAAGCCGACGAAGCAAAAAAACAACAAATATTAAACGATTTTGCTAACAAACTAAAAACTTTATTAAAAGAAGAACAATCTTTACGTGCTGAACTTTCAAATAATTTACCTCGTGATTTGAAAAATCATACAACTACTGAAATTACAAATGCTGTATCAAAATCAAATGGAAATATTGAAACCGCAGTAAATAAATACATTGAAAAATTAACAAAAGATTACAAGGATAAAACTTCAACAGAAGTTGATAATTTATTAAACAAATCTAAAAATATTGAAGAAACAATAACCGAAGAAAATATTACAAAACTAAAAAATCAAAAGAAATCAAACGAGCTTGAAAAACGAAGAGCCGAAGTTGAAGCCCTAAGAAAACAATACAATAATGATTTCAAAGATGAACCAGTTTTCAAAGATGGCTATAAATTCCAAACTGCAAATAATCAATCAATTAAATCTGCAACTTCTGTTGAAGAGCTTAATACAATAGAAGAAGAATTAAAAAAGAAATACAATGATATAGTCAATAAATCCATTGAAGATGCTATTGCTGAATTAAAAACTTTAAAACAACAAGAAGCTGACAAAATTGCTGAAATTACAAAAACTTCAAAACCACAAATTACAAATGGTAATGATAAAACAAGCACCGAAAATCTAAACAAAGATTTAAAGGCTTTAACAATACAACCTGATATTGTATTTGAACTTCATAATTACATAGAAGACAATAAAGATGTAAATACAATCAACAATCTTAAATCCGAAATTGCAAAGGCAAAAAACAATATGCCTAAATTTGATGCTGTTAAAAAGGATATAGAAGAAAAAACAAAAATTTTAAATAAATTAAAAGAATGCACAAACAATATTGGTGGCGTTACAAAACGTATAGATTTAACAAATGAATTAAATGATGGCATTCCACCTGGATACATATATTTAAAACAAAGTTCTCAAAGCTGGAATTGTGCATCACCATCTTCTCCTGTATTTGAAATAAACAGAGGAGCAACTTTCAATTGTGCAACAACAAAATTCTTATTCCCAATCACACAAGCTGAATTAAATAACTTTAGCGAAAATGTATGTAAAACTTGCTCTAACCCTAAAGTTATGACTATTACCGAAGCACAACAAAAACAAGAAATATGTGAAAATAATTTAAAGAATTTACAAGAATTAGAAAAAATTCTTAATAACTGTGGAAATAAAAAAGATGTTGTTATTGGAAGAATAAAAGAAAGAAAATACAATTCTATTCAATCAATTAGAAGTTATTGTGAACTTCAATCATACAAATGTGAAGGCATAGAAAACTTTACACTTCCTGCTTCAATAACTACTATTGCAGGAGCCAAAAAGGAATGCGAACGTCTTCAAGCAGAAGAAAAGAAAACTCAACAAGTTGAAAAACTTATCACAAACTTATCAAAACTTTGTCCTATCTTCAAACGTTTTAACAAAACTTGTGAAGGAAAAAGTTATGATGGTATTTTTTACAACTGCTACATTCAACAAAACCAAGATAAACGCTACAATAAAAGCTATAAAACAGCAGCAAATATTTATTATGAGGATTATGGAAATCTTAATTCTTTGGAAAGACTTGTTGATGAAACTTCAGAAATAAGAAATGACATTTCAGATACAGAAGTTCTTGAAAAAATTAAAAAAGAAAACAATTGTCATGATGGAAAAGTAAAATTCGATTACTTAGATATGCTAAACGTTTTAAAAACAGCAAAAGAAGGTCATGCCTATGGCAATAAAGGCAATAAAAAATAACTAAGGCAAAAATATGATTGGAAAATTAAAAGGAATTATTGATACAATTTCAGACACCAATTTAATATTAGATGTCAATGGTGTAGGCTATCTTGTTTTCGCCCCACAAAAAACTTTATCATCTCTTTCTATTGGTTCTCCTGCAACATTTTTTATTGAAACAATTGTTCGCGAAGATTCTATCTCACTTTACGGTTTTTCAACATCTTCCGAACACGAATTTTTCAACCTTTTAACAACAGTTCAGGGAATTGGTCCAAAGGCTGGACTTGCAATTCTTTCTGCATTAACCCCAAACGAAATATCAACAGCAATCCTTTCAGGTGATGCAAAAATTTTCACAACTGCAAATGGCATAGGTAAAAAAACTGCTGAACGAATTATTACCGAACTAAAGGACAAAGTTGCAAAAACAAATATCAACATTGAACTTTCAACAATTACCAAAACAATAAAGCCAAACACTATTGCCGAAGATGCAATTTCTGCATTATCAAACCTTGGCTATACTCGTTCTCAAAGTTTTGAAACAGTTATGAAAATCATAAACAAAACTCCAAACATTGAAATGAACGACCTTATAAAACTCGCATTAAAAGAAATCAACAATTTTTAAAAAAGCCTTTTCATACAATTTATTTTATGTTATAATTCCAAGTATGAGGAAAAGTTTTATAACATCACTACTTGTATTAACCTGTATATTTAATAATACAGAAGTTTTATCTGCACCAAAACGTGGTTCTCGTCGTGCATCAAGCACAAAAAAAACAACCATATCTGGCACATATAATAACAAGACAAAAACTTTTACCCAAACAAACATATCATCAAATGTTTCAACAACAAATACTACAAGCTCAACCATTGCTTGTGGCACACCTGCATCATCAGATAATATAATTGCAAAACGACTATGTGCAAACGCATACTCCGAAGCCCTAGGAAAATACTGCACTGCAACCACTTGCACAAGTGCATTAAAGGTTGCAATGAGTATGAATTTTGGCATACCTCTTTTAAAGAATATATCAGTTGATGTAAATGGAACATCTTGCACTGCTGACAATCTTGATAAATTTTGTTCCAACTTTGCCGACGAATTGGTTTCTGGTCTTTGGCCACTTTATTCTGCACAGGCAGTAAGAGAACGAAAAACTTGCAACTTTGCAAAGGCAAAATTCAACTCTGCCCAAGATTGTTTTAACTATGTTTTATCAGAAAAGAACAACTCTGGCCTTAATAATTTAATAAGCACATCAAAGCAAACCGAAATTGATAAGGGAATTGAAGAACGTTGTGGAAAGGACGCAATAATCGCCAACTACAATAAAATAAGCATTGACGAATGGACCAGCTCTGACGAGGATTTATTTTTCAACAATGCCTCAAATGCAATATCTGATATAAAGGGTATCGGTTCAAACAAAAAATTATCTTCAAGCGTTGCTACACAATTTGCAAATGTTGGTGTTGCAAATTGGAACATTATCGGAAAGGTTGGAAATTTCCTTGATGGCACATGGGATTTAAAAAGCTCAAGCTATCCTCGCGAACTAACCGTTCTTGTGAATACTTTTATCACAGATGGGGAAACATCTTGTGGGTCAAGTTTCAAAACCGATATGCAAGATACAACTTTCGCCCTTGTTGATAAACAATCTAACCTTGAACGTGAAGTTGCTAAAAAGGGTTTATTAAAGGGATTATATGACTACTCTCTTAATCAAGCAAGTGTATTTATGGGTGAAGATTGGGCACAACAAAAGAAAAACGATGGTATAATTATTTCTGTGCAAAAGGCTCTTGATAAGGGTAAAAATGACATACTATACACATCACAAAATAAAACTATCAATACTATTATTAACAGTTGTTCATCATATACTGAAACTGAATTTAAAAATCAAAAAAATACTATCTTAACAAAAATTGAAACTGCGTTAAGTAACATTGAAAAACATAAACATATCCAAAGCGTCTTTATGAACAGCTATAAAAGTATCAGCGAAGATTTAACAACCCTAAAAACTGCACTTAAATCTGATGTTGAAATTCCGACTTATTCTTTTACAGAAGAAAGTTCAAAAGATGAAATCAAAACTGCAATCGAAAATATAAAAATCATAATTGATAAACTAAACAAAACAAATTACATTTGTGAAGATGGCTTTAAATCTGAAATAGATGAAGAAAATATAACTTATTCAATCACAGGTTATACAAAGCCAACAAATTGGGACAATATCAACACGATCAAAGCCCTTTTCAAATCTAACGCTATTAATTTAATTGATGAAAATAATGTAAATAATTTAAGCGACATTAAGGAAATCCTCACAATTATAAAGAATTTTAAATAACATTTGAAAAATAAATACAAACACTATATAATGCAGGAATAAAAATAAAGGTTATAGGTTATGTCAGAAGATACAAAAAACATCAAATATTGCTCATTTTGTGGTAAAAGCCAACACGAAGCAGGAAAACTTATTGCTGGTCCAAATGTTTTTATATGCGATGCATGTATAAATCTTTGCTCTAATATTATAAAGGAAGAAAACAAAAAATCACTTGCCGAAGGGGCAAAGGATACTCCTACACCTCAAGAAATGCTTGAACATCTTGACGATTATGTCATTGGGCAACAAAGGGCAAAAAAGGTTTTATCTGTTGCCGTTTATAACCATTACAAAAGATTATACAATTCTGCAATCAAAAATGATGTTGAAATTCAAAAATCAAACATACTTTTGATTGGCCCAACTGGAAGTGGTAAAACTTTACTTGCAAGCACTCTTGCAAAGGTTCTTGACGTTCCATTTACCATTGCCGATGCGACCACATTAACCGAAGCAGGTTATGTTGGTGAAGATGTTGAAAACATACTTGTTCGTCTTCTTCAGGCAACAAATTATGATTTGGAAAAGGCTCAAAAGGGTATCGTTTATATTGATGAAATCGATAAAATTTCACGTAAATCTGATAACCCATCTCTTACTCGTGATGTAAGTGGTGAAGGTGTGCAACAGGCACTTTTAAAATTGATTGAAGGTTCAGTTATTTCCGTTCCTCCTCAAGGTGGAAGAAAACATCCTCAACAAGAATTTATTCAATTTGATACTTCAAACGTGCTATTTATTTGCGGTGGAGCATTTGACGGTATTGAAAAAATTATTGAAAAACGAACAACAAAAACATCTATTGGTTTCGGTGCAAACATTCAATCCAAAAAGGAAAAGAATTTAACCGAACTTTTTTCAATGATTGAACCAGAAGACATTATAAAATTCGGTATTATTCCTGAAATGATGGGTCGTATGCCAATTATTGTAACACTTGATGAACTTAACAAAGAAGCCCTATGTTCAATTTTAACCGAACCAAAAAATGCTCTTGTAAAACAATACAAAACTTTATTTGCAATGGAAAATGTTGAACTTGAATTTACAACTGATAGCTTAGAAGCAATCGCAGACCAAGCTATCAAACGAAAAACAGGTGCTCGTGGACTTCGTTCGATAATCGAAAATTTATTACTTGAGACAATGTTCAAACTTCCAAGCACAAAAAATATTGAAAAGGTTGTCGTTAACAAAGAAATTGTTGAAAAGAATTTGGAACCATTGATAATTTATCAAGACAAAAAGAAAGATAAAAAAGCAGTATAAACAACTCACCTACATTTTGTAGGTGTTTTTTTGAAAAAATAAAGGAGAAATTATGCCTAATACACAAAACGAAAATAAAAATATAATTGCAATTGATGGCCCTGCTGGTGCGGGAAAGGGAACCTTAACAAAAAAGCTATGTGCCCATTATGGATTTGCTGGACTTGACACAGGAAGCCTTTATCGTGCAATTACACTTTGCCTTATTAAAATGAAGACTGATATGGAAAACCTTGATGAAAAGTTTGCAACTGATACTGCTCAAAGACTATCAAACACTCACGAAATTTTAATTTATGCAAAGGATCCAGCAATTCGTTCTCAACTTACAAACAAATATGTTGCTTCTGTTGCAAAAATCCCTGAACTTCGCCAAATAATGCGACAATATCAAACCGATTTTGCAATCAATCCTCCACCACTTGAAGATGGCACTCCTGCAAAAGGTGCAATTATAGAAGGTCGTGATATTGGCACAGTAATATGTCCAAACGCACCTGTGAAATTCTTTATCACAGCAAGCCCTGAAACTCGTGCAAGCCGTCGTCTAAAAGAATATTTGGACCAAGGCGAAAGTGCCAGTTATCAAGAAGTTCTTGCATCAATCATCGCACGTGATGAAGCAGACAGAACCCGTGCGACAAGTCCAATGAAACAAGCTGATGATGCAATAGTCATTGACACATCAAAAAACAACAAAGAACAAACTTTCGAAGTCGCAAAAGAAATAATCGATAAAGTTTTAAAGATATAAAAAAAGCCCCTTTCAAAAGGGGTCATTTTTTATCTATAATTCATTTATATTCGGAATTTTATCATTAAAATCCAATTCCAACTGGTCAAGTTGTTTCAACTGTCTTTCCAAATCACGAATTTCGGAATCCTTATATCCCTCCTCCGCAGAACTTGAATCCACATCATTTTTAACACTTGGCTTGCTAAGTTTTTCAAAGGTTTCAACTTCATTACCTGTCATATCACTTTTGATAACTTCCTTAATCTCCTTAAAATTATTAACATCAGGAAGCAACACTGAAATAAACATAGAAGATACTTTTAATATAGGCTTTGACCTTGCATTAACAATCCACTTTGGACGCTCTTTTTTCTCAGGAATAAACCAAAGTATTGCAATATATGCAACCGCCATAATAAGTATTCCACGAACAAGTCCAAAGAAAAATCCCAATGATTTATCAATACCACCCAAATTTGTATTATGAAGTTTTTTTGCCATACTTTTATTTATAAAGGACAAAAACATTATAAACACAACAAAAACTGAAATATATGCGGACATAGAAGAAAACACATTACTTTGTCCGAATAGTGATGCAAATTGAGGTTCCACCACAGGATAGAAATATTTTGTTAAAATCGCAGTCACAATCCATGAACCAATTCCAAAAGCCTCGGAAATAAGTCCACCATTGTATGCAAACACAGCCGATGCAACAACCACAACCAAAAAAATAAAATCTAAAAATGTGAACAATTTATCTCTCCTAACCTTTATAAAATAGCATAAAAACAAGTAATTATCAAGGACAATCTAATACATCATAGCATCACTACTATAATCATTTTCAAATTCTTCTTCCTTAATAAAATTTTTACTTTTCAACAAATCTGAATAAAAATAACATTTATAGCAAGGAGAGTCCTTATATGGCTTTCCACCCTTAAGCATTTCTTTACTTTTGCGAACAACTTTTGAATCTAAACATTTCTTAAGTCCAACATCAAAAACATTTATATCAAATGGCAAAGTATAATTACAACAACACCCTAAAAATCTTCCATCATAATTGATTTGTGGATTTTTCCATAAATCTGCACACGGAATAAAACGCTTACGACCTTCAAAAAAAGCATCTTTATTTGAAAAAGAAAGTCCAGTCAATTTTTCCAACATTTCTGGATTTTTTGGGACATAATTTTGATTCCAAGTTTTCTTAAAAACCATTTTAAGGTTTAATTCCTCCGCTAACTTTTTCGCCTTTAAAATTTCACTTTCGCTATCATTCGTATCCATAATAACATATTGCCATTTCATCAATGGGAAAAAGCTATCATACTTTTTCTTATATTCATTAAGTTTTCTAATATTATTTATAACCGTATCAAAATTACCATTTCGTCTGTATTTTGAATAAATTTCTTGAGAAGCTCCATCAATAGAAAAAGTAATTTTCTTAACACCATACTTTACCAACGCCTCCAACATTTCATCAGATACTGTATTAAAATTCACACCATTCGAAGCATAAATATCAACTCCACGCTCATACGCAACTCTAAGAATATCTAATAACTGAGGATTAAGAAAAATTTCACCATTATTTGATAATTCAATCTCTTTGATAAATGGATTTTTATCAAGGAAAGCAACAAAATCCACCAACTTTAAAAATCCAGACCCAACCGCTCCACATTTATTTTTTCGCATAAAACAATCACGACAATTTAATTGGCAAAGTGTTGATGCCTCCAATCTTACACGAAAAGGATATTTCTTTTTCATAAAAAATTTCATAGTCTATTTCTCCTAATTTTTATTTCATAAACATATTTATCAAATCTTGTAGATGACCTATTTCAATAATTTTTATTCCCAAATCTGGAAGATTTTTTTTCTTAATCGACTTTGGCATTAAAACTTTTTTAAACCCAAGTTTTGCCGCCTCCTTAACACGCAAATCCATCAAATTCACCGCACGAATTTCACCAGACAACCCAATCTCACCAAATATAGCCATATCAGCAGGAGCAGGAATATTATTTTTTGATGACATCAATGCAGCAGCAACAGCCAAATCGCCAGCAGGTTCAGAAATTTTAAGCCCACCAGCAATATTCAAAAATATATCATAATTATAAAATTCTTGATGACATCGAGCATCTAAAACAGCCGTAATCATAGAAAGTCTTGCCAAATCATATCCAACTACAGAACGCTTTGCATTACCATAATTTGAAGCTGAAACCAAAGCCTGTATTTCCAAAAGCAAAGGTCTTGTGCCTTCTATACCTGCAAAAACCGAAGACCCAGAAATATTCCCCCTACGTTCCGCCAAAAACAAAGCCGATGGATTCGCCACTTCACAAAGTCCCTTTTCCGTCATTTCAAACACACCAATTTCATCGGTTGCACCATATCGATTTTTAACAGAACGAAGAATCCTAAAGTGATGTCCACGCTCGCCTTCAAAATATAAAACTGTATCAACCATATGTTCAAGAACACGAGGTCCAGCAAGAGCCCCCTCTTTTGTCACATGCCCAATCAAAAACAATGTAAAATTTTTTTGCTTTGCAAGTCTGATAAGCTCATTCGCACAACTCCTTACTTGAGAAATAGTTCCAGGAGCCGATTCAATACTATCCAAAAACATTGTCTGTATAGAATCTATTACAACAACCTTTACATCATCTTCTTCCTTAAGAGTTGCAACAATATCACGAATATTTGAATTTGCTGCCAATTTTACAGGGGCATCAGAAAGCCCAAGTCTTGATGCTCGCATTCTTACTTGATGCACAGATTCTTCACCAGTCAAATAAAAAACTTTACCATTCCTTGCAACATTGGAAACCGCCTGTAAAAGTATTGTTGACTTTCCAATACCTGGGTCTCCACCGACAAGAATAACTCCACCTGCAACCAAACCACCACCCAATGTTCTATCAAGCTCCTTTATACCACAAGAAATTCGTGGATAATCAGAACTATTTCCATCAAGTCCACAAAATGAAAGTTTAATACCTCCTACCCCAGCGGTAAGTCCCGTTGGTATAGAAGCCGTTTCATCTCTTGCCTCTACAATAGTATTCCAAGAATTACAAGCCTCACACTTACCAAGCCATTTTGAATACTTTGCACCACAATTTTGACATTCAAAAATAATCTTATTTTTCATAAAAAAACCTCACACAATATTTTTAACATATTTTATTTTTTTAATTAAAAAAGTAAAAAGAAATGAACCAACATACGTAATAAAAATTATATATAAATTTCCATATTTTACTATTCCCGTAGATTTAAAAATTATTCTTAATATTTGAAGAAATAATGGGTGAACAAGATATACACCAAACGTTAAATTCGCCAATGATGAAATAGCTTTTCCAACTTTGGTTCCTGATAAATTTTCAAAATTAAAACTGCGAATAATCATAAAAAACAATGATGCCAAAACAATAAACCACCATCTTGCATAAGAAAGGTAATACATAACAAATTCAACATGATTATGTGCGACATAAAATTCTGCAAAAAAAGTTCTTACCATAAAGAGAATAACAAATCCAATTCCAAACAAACAAAACAAGGGAATTTTATACCTTTTAAAATCCATCTTTGAAAGATAATAACCAATCACAAAATAAATCAAATAGCTAAGTGAAAAATAAAAATGCCTATTCAAAATATTTATTTTAAAAATATCAAGTATTATGTAAAGTGCAACAAATGCAAAAAAGTATTTTTTATTTTTTTCATTATGAACAAAATTTGCAATAAAAGGAGAAATAAAATAAAGAATAAACAAACAATTCAAAAACCATAAATGATACCATGGATAAAAAGTCATATACAAAAATTCACCCAATTTTGAAAATGAAAAATCCCTAAACATAAAATTATTGGTCATATTACCTAATTCAAATAAATACATATAAAAAATATTCCAAAAAATAAAAGGAACAATAAACTTTGAAATCTTTTTCTTATAAAATTCTTTTACAGATAATTTATTTTTTAATGTCAACGCACCACTTAACATAAAAAATAATGGCACTCCAAGATGAAAGAAAAAATCAAGTAAAATAACATTACCTATCGTTGTTCGAAAAACAAAAATTCCAACTGCAATAATATGACTAAACACAACCAAAAAGATTGCAAATAATCGAATTATATCAAATGAAATTTCACGTTTTTTAATATCCATAAATGTCTCCAATTTATGAAATATAAATTAACACATTCAAAGATATAAGGCAATAAAAAAGCTCTAATAAGAAAAACTTCCAGTCATTTCACAGGCTATACGAAGTTTATTTCCATTTTTAATATATGATGGTGAACAGTTTAAAAAAATATGACCATCAACCTTACCCAGTTTCAAAATATCTTTATATTCCATAAATTTTTTGAATGTATCCTTTTTTGCCTTATAATAACACTTTATATATTCATCTGTTTGCTGTAATTCTGATAAATATTTCTTATCAAAACGATAATTATTAAAATCATACATAGCAAAAGCCCAATTTCTAGACAATAATTTTGCATTTGGTGAATTTGTTATAACATTAATATATAATAGATCTTCATCAGGATCATCTTCAAAAGATTCTATTTGTATATCAGAAGCAACTTTCTTTAAGCTATTTATAACATTTGACAAACCAACAAAATAACTATTTTCATTTTCATCTTCATTTTCTTTAAAAAAAACACTAGTATCAACATTTATTTTATATTGATAAAATTTAATTTTATCCTTTGCTTCCTCTGGCAAAGCAATATCACAATATGAACTTGCTGTAATAGATGATAGGCTTGCAGCAAAAGAATTAAAACCAAAAGTCAAAACAAAAAGTAATGAAAAAATAAATGTCTTCATAAAAATCCCCTCTTAAATTATTCTATTAAATAATAACCTAATTTATATTAAATTGCAACACCCTTAACAAAATGTTCAACATAATCATTATTTGGACGTGAAAGATCATCAGGAGTTCCGTCCCAAATAATTTTTCCATCATAAAGCATAACAATTCTGTCTGCTATTTTTTTCGCACTTGCAATATCGTGTGTAATAGTCAATGCCGTAGCCCCAAGTTGTTTCACACATCGCACAATCAAATCATTGATAACATCAGACATAATTGGATCAAGTCCAGTTGTCGGTTCATCAAAAAAGATTATCTCTGGATTTGTTGCAATCGCACGGGCAAGACCCACACGTTTTTTCATACCACCAGAAAGTTCACTTGGCATCATATCCGCAACCTTTGCAGTCAACCCAACATCAGCCAATTTTTCAATCGCAATTTTTCGAGCCACTTCAGGATTCATCTTTTCCACATTGATAAGACCAAATGCGACATTTTCCCACACAGTCATACTGTCAAACAATGCCCCATTTTGGAAAAGCATTCCCATTTTTTTATTGTTTTCATAAAATTCCTTATCACTGAAATTTGAAATTTCATTACCATTTATTTTTATACTACCACTATCTGCTTCCAATAAACCAAGCATAAGTCGAATACTTACAGATTTTCCCATACCTGATTGACCAAGCATTACCACAGATTGTCCCTTATAAATACTTAAATCAAAATCACGAAGCACATATTTTGAACCAAAAGATTTATATACATTTTTAAGTTCTATCACAGGTTTGTTATTTTCAAAATTTTTATCCATAATAAAACTCCTTAATTAAAGAACAATGCTGTTAATATATAATTTGAAATAAGTATTAAAATAGAAGAAATCACCACTGCATTGGTTGTTGATTTACCAACACCTTCGGCACCACCTTCTGTATAATAGCCATAATAACAACCCAAAGATGTTATAATCGCACCAAAGGTTGCACCCTTTGTAATACCAACTATCACATCAATAGTTTTAAGTGTATCATAGGTATCCTTTATATAAGTATAGGGATTAAAACCAAGCTCGTTCACACTGACAAGGAAACCACCAAAAATTCCAATAATATCAGCAATCAAAACCAAAAGTGGCATAACAAGAATTCCTGCAAGCACACGTGGTGAAACAATATATTTAAACGGATTTGTTGAAAGTGTTTTAAGAGCATCAATTTGTTCTGTTACACGCATAGTTCCAATACTTGCCGCCATAGTTGCACCGATTCGACCCGCAACCATAAGTCCCGCAAACACAGGGCCAAGCTCACGAGTAATTGCAATTTCAACAACTGTTGCAACAGCACCTTCGGCAGAAAAACTTGAAAATCCAGAATAACTTTGTAATGCCAACACCATACCAGCAAACAAAGCAGTCAAAGCAACCACAGACAAAGAATAAAACCCTATTTCAATCATCTGTCGCAACAAAATTTTCGGATAATACGGAGGCAAAAAACAATTATGAATCGCTTGCATTAAAAATACAAGGAACCTTCCAACTGATTTCATAAAATCAATACCCAATACTCCAATTTTTCGTATCATTTCCATTTCAAACTCCTATCTTTAAACTTCATACCTAAAGAAATCAAGTATAGCTTGCATATCATCTGGTATCTTTGTTTCAAACTTTAATAACTCCTTTGTTATAGGGTGAACAAACTCTATATTTTTACTATGAAGCATTTGTCTTTTCACAGAGGCAAGCATAGTCTTAACCTCCTTGTTTTCAATTTGCACTAATTGCTTTGGAATATTACCATAAACTGCATCTCCAATAATCGGATTACCCATAGATGCAAGATGAACACGAATTTGATGGGTCCTTCCTGTTTCAAGTTGACATTTTATAAGACTTACAGGCTTAAATTTTGAACCAGTAAAAACTTCCAAAGTTTCATAATTGGTAATTGCCTTTTTACCACCATCAACCATAACCTGCATTTCTTGCCTGTTATGAGGATTTCTTCCAATATTTTTATCAATCACACCAGCCACAGGATTAACAATTCCCCAAACAAGAGCATAATATTCTCGTTTCACATCGTGATTCGCAAATTGCTTATACATTTCAATATGAGCCCTATCCGATTTACAAGCCATCATCGCACCACTTGTGTCCTTATCAAGTCTATGCACAATACCTGCACGTCCAGCCTCTGCACCAAAAGAAGAAAGCACACCATTTGTATGATACAACAAAGCGTTAACCAAAGTTCCATCTTCACGACCTGCACCCTGATGACAAACCATACCAGCAGGTTTATTTATAACAATCAAATCATCATCTTCATATAAAATATCCAAAGGAATATCCTGAGGTTTCATAATAAATGACTTTTCTTCTGGAACAATAGTTATTGTAAAGCTATCACCTTCTGAAATTTTAAGTCTTACATCAGCAACAACTTCATCATTGGAATCAAGGACAAATCCGGATTTAAGCATTTTTTGCAATCTAACACGAGAAACAGTTGGCACCATTTTTGCCAACCACTTATCAATTCGCCAACCATCAAATTCATTTTCCACAACAAAGTTAAAAACTTGCTTATCCATTTATAATTCTACTCCACCATACTTTTTAATAATATTTTTATTTGCACCATAGTTTAATTGTTTTCTTTCACACTCCTGTAAATTAACTTGCAAACGAGGAATAATTCCACCACCAACATTATCAGTTATAACCACAGGACATTTCATATATCCTTGAGCCTTTTCATTTAACGGGAAAAAACTTCCAAGAGGTTTTACAATATATGTAAGATATATTTCTGTTGGTGGTTCCATACAATAAAGAGTTATCATATTTTTCCCAGGAATAGTTTTATAATATTCCTGATTATATTCACCATAGCAAGGGAAAGTTGTCAAATAAAACCCAGCAGTCGTTTGTAATTGATTATCAGATACAATATAAATTTTATATTGTTGATCAGATAATTTAAACCAATTCACCCAAGAGGCATTTGCACGAAAACTTAACAAAGAAAACAATATCAAAAATATTTTTTTCATTATGCCTCCTTTAGGAATTAAATTTTACTGCTGTCATCAAATTCAACTTTTACCCTTTGAACTTGACCAGAAAATTTGAAAACCTTAAACATAAAATCAGTTTTTTCAAGTGGAGCCAAAGACTTTACATCTATTTCACGTTCTTGTTCTTGAAGCACACGTTCATCTTTATTTTCAAGTTTTATAATAAGTTTTGGTATAGGCATATTAACACTTGTTGGATTATAAATAAATCCACGAATAATAATATAGTCATTTACACCTTCACGTGTCAAAGTCAAAGGTTTTGAAATTTCTATATACAATTTAGATGTATCAATTTTTTCGTCTTTTCTTTCAAACATACTTTGTTGTTGAGCAGGTACAGAATTATTATTTCCATAAACACTTTCATAAACAAGACTAAATACAAAAAAGATTATAAGAAATAAAATCAAACCCAAAAAGAATACCAATACATTTTTAAGGGAGAATAATTCCCTATACCAATTTGATTTTTTTTCAACAGAATTTTCTTCAACACCCAAACCATAAAGAAGTTTCTTTTTTTCAATTTCAACTTCTGGATTATATGGTTCTACTTCCTCAATTTTTTGTGGGGCAACAGGTTCTTCCTCTACATCATTTCCAACACTCCAAACAAAGGCACATTCAGCACATTGAAACTTTATTTTTTTATGTTCAACAAGAGCATCATCAATTTCAAATTCAGTTTTACATTTTGGACATTTTATAATCATTTGCATTCCCCAATTTTTAATAAATATATCTGTATATATAATAATAGATTCTTCAATATAATCAACACAAAATATTCATTTCGACAAATAAATATTTGTAATTTAAAAAAAAATAAGTATCATTATAAAAGATGGAGGAATAAATGCAAACAACAAATCCAAATAACAAAACAATAATCTCACTTCAAGATGTGGGTTTTCGTTATGGTCCAAACCACGAAGTTTTAAAGGATATAAATTTTGAATTAAAACAAGGTGATTTTTATTTCTTAACTGGTGCATCTGGTGCTGGTAAAACATCACTTTTAAATTTAATGCATCTTGCCACAAAACCAAGCCGTGGAAAATTAAAAATATTTGGAAAAGATGTTGACACCATCAATCAAAAGGATATGGCAAGCATTCGAAGAAAAATTGGTATAGTCTTTCAAGATTATCGACTTCTTGACCACCTATCCGTTCTTGACAATATTGCACTTCCTCTTCGCATAATTGGAAAAAGTGAAAAATATATACAAACACACGTTCCTGAACTTATCGAATGGGTCGGACTTAAAAAATTTATAAATGCAAAACCTCCGTTTTTATCTGGCGGACAACAACAACGTGTCGCAATCGCACGTGCAGTAATCAACAATCCTGATATTTTAATTGCCGATGAACCAACAGGCAATGTTGATGAAGAAATGGCAAAAAAATTGTTATTCTTATTTCTTGAATTAAATAAAATGGGGACAAGCATAATCATTGCTACCCATAGCACAAACCTTATAAAGCAATTCAAATTTCCAGTAATTCATCTTGAAAACGGACATTTAACAAGGATATAAAAATGTTAAAAACAGATATTGCATTCAAATCAGATATAAACAAAGGCTTTCTTCCATTTATTACTGCATTTATGGTATTCCTTGCATGTATAACTTTGGCAACAGCCATAATTGGAAACAACCTAACAAACGATTGGGACAAACGTATGTCAAACAATATGACTATCCAAGTTTTACCAGATATGCGAAATAGAAACCCAAACAAGGAAATAGAAGAAAGAATAAAAAACATTACCGAAATTTTAAAGCAAACACCTGGTATAAAATCCTCCTATGCAATGAGCCTTAAGGAAACAACCGACCTTTTAAAACCATGGCTTGGAGAAATAGGAAAAAACAAACTTGATATTCCTCTTCCACGAATAATCACTGTTGAAGTTTCAGATATAATTCCACTAAACGTTCGTGCATTAACCGATGAAATAAAAAGTTATTCTCATCTAATCACAATAGAAACTTATGAATCATGGATAAACGAATTCACAAAAACCTTATCCGCACTTCAAACATTATTGGGTTTGATAATCGTCCTTATTTTAACAACCACAGGCATCACAATTTCCTATGCAACAAAATCAGGACTTATCACAAACAAAAATGTTATCGAAATTATGCATATGGTAGGAGCACACAATAACTATATTTGCAAACATTTTTCAAACCAAATGATGGAACTTTCCATAAGTGGAGGTATTGCTGGCTATTTAATTTCTTGTATAGTTATAATGATTATAAAAAATTACGCTGGCACAATCGATGGCGGAATAATTTCAAATTTTAACTTTTCTTCAAGTATTTATTGGTATATACTTTTAATACCAATTATTGCAGGTGTAATTTCAAAAATAACTGCGATACTAACTGTAAATAAAACATTAAACGAAATGGTATAAAATGGTCGAGGTAGTAGAAAAATACAAAGAAGGGTTCAAACCAACCGAACATAATTTTTTAAACGAAGAAAGAAGTAAGAAAATAGTTTTATTTTTATTTGTTCTTGCAATCGCATACTTAATTGGCTTTGTCGTTTTTGCATATAACCTTAATTTCAAAGATATGGCCCCAAACAAAAAAACCGATGCCATAGTAGTTTTAACTGGTGAAAACAAAAGAATTGTTGATAGTATAAAAGAACTTGCAAAGGGTAATTCCAACAAACTTTTTATCTCTGGTATTTACAGACAAGCCTCCCTTGAAAACCTTATTGATAAAACAATTTCCAATTTGCAAAAGGAAAAACTTTTAAAAACATCAAAGGAAAACCTAAAATCAAAAATTTCAACTGGTCGTGCTGAAAACACAATTGAAAACGGACTTGAAACGGCAAGTTGGGTAAAACGCAACAACATACAATCAATTCGCCTTATGACCTCATATTATCATATGCCACGAAGCAAACTTATATTTGAAAAATACATTCCACATATTGAAATAATTGAACACCCAGTTCTTTTTTCCGAACAAACACCAAATGTATTTTCAAATCCAACTTTACTAAAATTAACATTTAGCGAGTATAATAAATACATCTTAACCTACCTTTGGAACAAAGCTGGTTTTGAATCAACATTTATACTTAAAATACAGGAAAATTTATAATGATACAATACATTCGCTCTGCAATATTTAATATTTTATTTTTAATAGAAACAACTTTCTTTTCAATACTTGCAACACTATCTGTATGCTTTCCAAAGGGAGTATTGATAAAAATAGCCTACATCTGGAGCTATACAAGTTTGGTATTACTAAAATACATTTGCCACATCACTTATGACATAAAGGGCAAAGAAAACATTCCATCTGGCAAACACGTAATATTCGCATCAAAACACCAATCTGCATGGGAAACAATCGCATACCAATATCTTTTAAAAAATTGTATATTTATGTTTAAAAAGGAACTTGCCTTTATCCCATTTTTTGGAATCACTTTAATCAAAGCAGGCAACATAATGGTTGACCGTGGCAATGCCAACAAAAAAACATTAAACAACCTTGTAAAAAAATTTAAAAATGCTCTTAAAATTCGTAATGTCATAATATTCCCAGAAGGCACCCGCACAAAACCACATACAACACCAAAATACAAATCTGGATTAAGCATCATATCACAACAACTAAAAGATACCTGGGTTGTGCCAATCGCGATGAATGCTGGCGAATATTGGCCTAAACACGGATTTTTAAAAAAACAAGGTGTAATAAAGGTAAGAATACTTCCACCAATTTCAACAAATCTTGATAAAGAAGAATTTCAAGAAAAACTCGTTTCATCAATCGAAAATGAAATGAAAAAACTTTAATTAGAAAGACCACGTCTTATCTGAACATTGTTGAGAATTACATCTTAAATATTCATCATATTCTAATCCTGGCATAGGGTCAATCATACCACTATAACTTCCAGGCTTAACAATTCGGTAAATATCGGCATATTCATAACTCAAAGCCCTTAAAATAACAGATATAGGTGTTTTTTCAGTAATAATAATATCACCAACACGCACATAAGTTGTATTACCGCTGCTATCCTTTGTAAAAATATCATTAACTCTTTTTACAATCACATCAGATAAACTTAAATTCATTTTTCCATCTGTTGTTGATTTTATATAATACTTATTTTTATTTTTCTTACTATACAAATTATCAAAAACAAATCCTACCTGTGAACGAGTTGATGTATTCGCATATTTATATTGCATATTAAGAGCATCAATATTGACACTTGATAAATCAACTGTTCCAAATTGTGCAACAATAGTTGAAAGCTCAGGAGTTTTAATCAAACCACCAACAATTAAATCAACACTTCTATTCACCATCAAATTTTTAATATCAACAAAACTTAAATGATTCGACTCGGAATTTGATGTTGTTAAATTTTCACTTATTCTTAATGTATCACTAAGAGACACATTTTTTGTTTCCGTATCAGAAATCCTCATTGAAGGTTGGTTAATTCCCTTTATCAATGAAACAGAAGCCTTTGAATTAGTTGCATCCATAGAAGAATTAAGCGTCAACATTTCATCAACAGATAACACACCTATATCAGCAAGACCGGACGCATACAACACCAAATCATTAACTTCTATACTTCCGTCCTTATTATCCTCTTTACCCTTTGTAATAACAAAATTATTAACATGCTCAATGTTATTCAAATTCATAAACAAATCTGTCATCATAGTAGAAGAACCAATACCATTTCGTGAAATATATTGATAATCCTTTTTTGCAAAACCAATTTTAAATATAATAGGCAAACTTGATGGAGCATCTGTATTTTTCCAATCATCTTCACCCCAACCATTTGGATCCAAAGCCCAGCTTGTTCCATAAATCATTCCATCTTCCAAATATCCACCGAAACCTTTACTTTCCTTTACAATTTCACGGATTCGCATATCAGAAATATCAGGATTACCATCAGCAATAATAATTGCATCATAATCAACAGTTCCATCATTTTCAGTTGTTCGTTTTACTTTCACACGATAATTTTGACCAAGGATATTTGTTCGTTCCTGATTCCCAGAAGCATTTTTAAAATTCTTTGGCAATCCATTTTTTTCAAGTTCAGTAAATGGCACCAACATCACACCATCAGGAATATCAGGTTGCATTTTCAAATAATTTTCTGTTGCAGATTTGATTTTCATCATATCCTTTACAACAAGTTGATTACGAAGAGTATCAGAACGTTCCTTCACATTTTTTTGAAGCATAGGGAAAATAACAATTAAAATTGCAAGCATTAACAATACTTCCAACAAAATATTCGCTCTATCATTTTTATATTTTTGCATTTTTCCCCTCAATTATTTTAACTTGTCTATTTCTCTACTTAAATCATTAAGGCTATTCGAAAAAGTATTCATAAACCCAGATAAATTATAATTTTTTAATGTCATAGTATCACAATATCCAACCCTATGACAAACATCTTGAATAATAACATTTGCAGAACGTTTCACCCAAACAAATCCATTATTAGAAGCAACATAAAGCCCCTGATTTGAACTTTCAAGAAATCCATTCTTCACTGTCATAGTATAAACGGATAAATCATCAATTTCATTTGCCGAAATTTCCAAATGAAGTTTTGATTTATTATCACTATATTCTGATAAATTAAAAGGTTTAATAGTTAGTGGAGTATTTGCCCCATTATATCCAGTTAGCAAAGAAAATTGCATATTTTTAACTGATAAATTTGAAAGTATAGCAAGACCATTCACAATAATATTTGCACGTGAACTTGATATTCCAGAGGACGAATTTCCTAACACCGCATTTGGCACAATCAATTCCTTAAGCACAGATGTTACAAAAGAAGAACCATTTTCTAAATATGCAATTTCAAACAACTTTGTCCTTATATTTGCACCAGAAAGAAATGAAATTTTTCCCTTTAACACAGCATTTTTATTGATATGTGAAGTTCCCTTTATATCTCCATTATTAAACCTAAGTTCACTAACCTTTGAATCCGAAGTCGCAGATGAGTACACATTCGCTGCATCAATCGTTCCAAAATTATTTATACTATACCCTGCATTATCACCAAGTTTAAGGTCAACATTCATTCTATTACCTTCTGCACCACCTTGATTGTTTCGATACAAATAATTTGATGAAGAATACTCATTTTCCAAATTTGTATCATCGATTCGAATTACAACAATCCTATCACCAACAGCATTTGGCATAATATCAGACATACTTTCAGACCAAGCCCCAGTAATCGAATATGCGAAATTATCTTCTCTATACCCAGCGGTATCACCAGCATAAAGTAAAGTTTGTTTAAATGCCATTTCATCAAAATTTAAATCTGACATATCAAGGACACCATAAACAACAACTTCACCCGCAGAATTTTTTTTATACTTAACCTTTAAATTATCAGTTAGCTCTCTTGCAATATCAGTTTCCAAACCATAATCTGTTTCAAATTTTTCTCTTACCCCAGACACAATTTGACCTGTTGCATTATTACCCCATTTTTGTTTTTCAATAGACGCATAGTTAAGCAAAGATTTTTCAATTTTTTTCAACTGCTTTGCAACATTTATATATTTAACTTCAAATAATTCCTTAAACGAATACTTTAAAACTGCAGGAGTAATAATCATCATAACAGCAACAGCAAGTATTATTTCAATAACACCAAGACCTAAAATATGCTTATATTTATAAAATTTATTATCTTGCATTTTTATCCCTAATACTTACATGAATTGTTATACCAAATACCTTTAGTTGCAACACAATCATAATGCCTCCATTCAAGGAGTATTCTGTTATAAACTGAACGAACTTGATCTGATAAACAAGATGGACCACCACCAACACCACCGACACCTCCGTCCCAACAAATATCAGTTACTTCCGACATACCTGACAAATTCAAAATACCACTAGCTGCATTATCAAAAGCACCTGATTCATTAACCTTTCCATAATAAATATAGCTTTCTTGCTTTTCACTACTTGTTTCATCATCTTTTAATGTAATATTTTTAAACACATTTGTTTTTGTGCCATTTGACATCAAAGAATCTGCTTCGACATTACTTGCTCCAAATTGCCAATTTTCACCATCTGCAACAACAGTAACATTACCTTCAACGGTCAAAGTATCTGTTTCCAAATTTTCAGTTTTTAAATCACCTGGGTCCAAGCTAATTTTTGAAAATTCAGCATTCTCTACTTGCAAAGAATTTATATTTATATTGTCTGTAATAATTTGTATAACATCACCAGTTGCAAATGGTGCCGTATTTTCAATGGAAAAAACTCCACCCAACACAGAATCTGCAATACTTAAATTTTTCCCAGCAAGACCCGCAACCTTTAAATCCTTTATAATATTTAAAACAGTTCCCTTTGCATTATAAACATTAACCAAACTATGATTATTCATATCAATATTTGCAAGCATAGTATTCACAGCATTACTTCCACCAGGTCCCTTATTTATATAAAGATAATCTGATACCATAAAACCATCACTTACAAACATAACCAAAGCACCCTTTGTTCCAATTTGCTTAACAATTTCCGACTTCAAAGTTGCTGATAATTTTGCATTATAATTTGTAAGTTCAGCATGGTCATTATTTGAAAGAACAACACCTTGATCAAACAAATATTCACCAATTCCATTCAATGTTAAATCATCAACATCACCAAAAGCAAACACTGCTGCATCAATAGCATATTGAGGGTCATCTACAGAACCCACTTGACGCTTACAAGTAATAAAATTATAACTTTGCCCGAACTTATTTGGTGATACAATTTTTTCACCACCATAATCTTTTAATATAGTCCTTATACCATTGGCATTTCTTACAACACAGCCCATTGGCACAGAAGTTCTGTCAAAAGAGATATAAGAAGTAACCGCCTTTTGAAGTAATGACATTTGAGAAATAACTTCTTCGCGGTTAATAGATTCATTATATTTTTTAATCTGACTTAATATAACAGGAGTCATAGCAACCATAATTGCCAAACCTAACAAAGTTTGCATTAACACTGCTGCACCATCAATTTTTTTAAGGAATTTTTTACCCTCAAATAACATTTCTCTCTCCTCTTTATATATAATACAAAAAAAAATAATAAATGGAAGTAAAACTTTATGTAGAAAATAAAAAACTTTTGATATATAATAAACCAAAATCACAAAAGGGGGAATTATGAATAAAAAGAACGCAAACTTCACATTATTTGTATTATTTTTATTATTCAGCATATTCTTAGCAATTCTTCCAATAAAAATAAGCTCTAACCTTAAACGTGAAATTATTCAATCAAAGGAAAAACAAGTTGAACTTATAAAAAATAATCTTTCACTAATTCCTGAACTAATCAATTTATCAAAGGGTTATTTAATCCATAACGAAGAAACATTAAAAAATATCATAAAAATAAATATCCTTGCAAAGGAACAACCAACAAACATAAATGAAATATATAACAATCAATCAAAATTGCTAAGTATTACCATGGAGCTTGTTGAAAATTCAAAAAAGCAATCTCCACTTCTTGCAAATAAGGATTTTATAAAAATTACTAATGCACTGGAAAATTTAAACAAACAATTCCACGATGAAAAAAAAGTATGCAATGCAAAATCCAAAAAACTTTTAAAATTTGCAAAACTTCCTATTTATAAAAACTTTATAAAAATCGATAACATAAGCGAAATTATCTGTTCAGATAACCTTATCGAACTTAAAAGCAAATTTAAGTTTTAATAACCTATAGTGAACCAGTCATAGTTACAATAAAATCAAGGATTTTTTGTCTTTTTTCAGGATCATTCAAACGCCAATAAGCATTTACAAGAC
This sequence comes from uncultured Alphaproteobacteria bacterium, assembly GCA_934246625.1. Classification (GTDB taxonomy): domain Bacteria; phylum Pseudomonadota; class Alphaproteobacteria; order Rs-D84; family CACZYB01; genus CACZYB01. The sequence continues at coordinate 585,594 of CAKQHZ010000001.1, read as the reverse complement.
GCAAAGTTTCCGTATTATTCATTGGATCTTGGAATACGACTTCATCTTCTGCGACACTATTTGGACCTTCTACTTCTGTAAAGTTCAAAGCATCAACAACTTCTGGCACTTCCTTTTCAAGACCATAAAAGAAAAATCCAACATCAACTTGCAAAACCTTTGAAATAATAAATAAACGACTAGCACTAATTCTATTCGCACCACTTTCATATTTTTGCACTTGTTGAAAAGTTACTCCAATCATACATGCCAACTCGTCCTGACTCATACGAAGCATAACGCGTCTAAGTTTCAAACGCTTACCAACATATTCGTCAAGAAGGCTCACATCTAATTCTTTTGATGCACTATTATCCATATCAAATTTATTCTTCAAGTTATTTACCTATACTATAATTGTTTGTTGAATTTTAATCTGTTTCATATTAAACTAAAAGAAATAAAAAATCAACTAGAAAGAGGAATTTTATGACATACAACAAAGATAACGTTTTTGCCAAAATTATAAAAGGCGAAGCTCCATGCACAAAAATTTTTGAAAACAAAAATACTTTGGTAATAAAAAACTTATACCCAAAGGCTCACTACCACTTTTTGGTATTGCCAAAGGGCGAATATGAATCATATACAACATTTGGAACAAATGCTTCTGTTGATGAAAAACTTGACTTAATGGAAGCAATAAATGAAGTTATAAAGGAATATAATCTTAACGATTCAGGATACAGACTTGTCGCAAACACAGGTGCATTTGGAGGACAATCTGTTCCACATTTTCATATACATATTTTAGGAGGAGAAAAACTTCCTGATTTTGGACTATAAAACAAATATGAAAAATGCCCCAATAAAAAGGGGCATTATTTTTTATCTTTGGTGCCGTCTGCGGGATTCAAACCCACGGCTTCTAAATTACGAATTTAGCACTCTATCAACTGAGTTAAGACGGCAAAACCTTAATCCAAAGTAGTTCTTGGTTTGCTGTCTATATTTTTAAGAGTCCCCTTCAAAATACCACCCTTTTCAACAACCAAATTTGCATAGTTAATTTTACCACGAACTTCACCAGTTTCATAAACATAAAGAGTTCCTGTAACTGTCAATGTTCCATCAAAAACGCCACTGATATGAGCTTCTTCAACTTCTGCTGTTCCTGTAAAACTTCCACCATAAACTATATCTAAATATTTTGCACCATTCAAATTTGCTTCCAAAGTTCCTTCAACAACCAAACTTTCACAAACATCAATCGCACCACTAAGTTTAATATTTTTTCCAACAATAAGTTGTTTGCCATCTGCTTTTGGCATAACACTATGACCTTTAGAAATATTTGTTGCAAATGATGATTTAGTTTTTGTTAAATTATCAAGTAATTCTTTTTTATCTTTCACTTCCATTTTAAAAATTCTCCTACTTAATTAACACGTGAAAAGTATACATTACTACACATAAAAATTCAAGCTATAAAAAACTTAAAAAAATCTGAAAAAACTGTAGATTTTTGAAAATCACATGTTATAATGACCGATGTAAGTGGTAAAATACAAACAAAATTAAATAAGGAGAGAATAAAAATGGTATCAAAAAAAGATTATATACAAGAGGCAGCATATTTTATATGGCTAAATCGTGGACGTCCTGAAAATCAAGATTTGGCAATCTGGGACGAAGCAACAAAATTATACGAATTAACTCATTCAGAAGAAAAATCTGAATCAAAAGTTGTAAAAACAAAATCATCTAAAAAAGTTGCAACTAAAAAAACACCAGCTAAAAAAGCAGTTGTTAAAAAAGCTCCTGCAAAGAAAGTTGCTGTAAAAAAATCTGCATCTGTTAAAAAAGAAGAAGTAAAAAAAGTTGCAACAAAAAAAGTAGCTGTTAAAAAAACTGTTGCTAAAAAAGCACCAGCAAAAAAAGTTTCAGTTGCAAAAATTATCCCAATGGTAAAGAAAGAAGAAACAAAAAAATCTGCACCAAAAACAAAAATTAAAATCGTTGTTGGAAGCAAAAAATAACTTTCTTTAAGCATCATTTCAAACACAGGATTTTTATCCTGTGTTTTTTTATTTACAAACTTTCTTTACAATATCAATAAAATAGAGTAATATTACATATATAATAGAGGGATAGAGAAATTGAAAAATATAAAAAAATACAACCTATATATTTTAACATTGGCAATCACTTGCCTATCATTTTCTATACAAACATTTGCACAAAAACGCAAAAGTACAAAGAAAAAAACTATATCAACCGCATGTTTAACTTGCCTAAACTCATTTTCTCCTGAAACACTCACATTTACTGTAAATGCGGCAAAATGCCCTTCTATTCTTGCAAAATGCAATAAATCAAACTTAACTTCAAAATGTGAAGATTACATATACGAATGCTACGATGCAAACTGTGCAACTGATGGTGCTTGCTCTGATGAAATGTCAAACAGAGGCTTATTATTCGGCTGTCTAAAGGCTGAAAATCAATTCTTACCTTACCAATGTGCAAGCTATATTTCTGGTTTTGCAAAATCATTCGCAAATCAAGAACAAGCAAAACTCGATGCCGCCGAACGTGCACACGAACAACAATTAAAACAACAAGAAGCACAAATCGAAGCTGAAAAACGTGCTGCTGAAGAAGCTGCTGCAAATGCTAAGGCCAAGGCTGCCGAGGCTGAACAACAAGCAAAAATCAAAGCTGCCGAAATTGAAAAACAAACTCAATTAGAATTAGAAGAACTAAAGTATCAAAAGGAACAAGAAGCCAAAGATGCTGAAATAGCTCGTCAAAAAAAAGCTGCCGAGGAAGCACGAAACAATAAACCAAATGTAAAATATAACAACATAATATCTGCTGTAAAAAAGGATATAACAACTGCAAAAACCTATACCTCAAAAGCATATAACCTTTTGGGAATAACAAAAACAACCGACACACAAAAAAATTCCGTTCTTGGCTTTTCACCACAAATTGTTGAAGTTTATGGCTTAAATGTTGAAAGCTCTGCAAAATCAAAATCTCTTGTCAACGGAAGCAAATATAAAACAACCGCAAACTTTAAATGCACAAAGGATACAAAAGAATCCTATGTCAAAAATGAACTTAAAAACGCACTGAATACTTTAACAAAAAGTCGTGAAACTCTTTCAACTTCCATTGGTGAACTTGAAGCATTAAATGCCGATGATGAAACAACTGGAACAATTTCAGACGATAAAATTAACAACCTTTACGAATTACAAAACAAATTAAGTGAAACTATTAACACCATTGAAACGGAAATGTCCGAACTTACCACTTCATGTGAAACAAGATGTAAAGGTATGTCATCATTTTCAACTTCATCAAACGAAACAAAATTTGATGATAAGGGCTTGATAATCGAAAATTCTTCTGATGGAGACTACTCATGTAGTGATTTCGACAGCTCCTCTTCAACAGACATCACTTCTGTATTACTTGGCGGTTCAACTATGTCATCAATCGTTGGTGGAGTTGGTCAACAAGTTGCTGAACTTACTCGCCGTGTAACAAAAGCTGTGCTTAGTGCAGACCGTGCATTAGAAGAAACCGAAATTGCAGCAATAAGTGGCAATTATTCAAATTCTTCAACAAACTATGCAGTAATAAATTCATGTATCCAATACTCTCTTGATATTGAACAATATACAAGCTGTATTAAAAATGTTATGTCATCACAATTAACTATCCTTTCTCGATACAACGATGACACAATAGGTCGCGATGAAAACTATAATACTGTTCTTAACGAATTCAAAAAATCTGCAAAGGTTGCATTGGATTTAGTTAACTCTGATAACTATATAAATAAAGCTCAATGTGAGGACGACTCTCCTGAAAAGAACGGTTGTGAAAAGGAATCAAACAACATAAGTATAAATAATTCAACCGAAGCAAGAACTTATGCTATTAACCTTTCATCACGTTTGTCAAAGGCAGCAAAGTCAAAAAATAATACAAACTCAAATAATTTAACCATTACACAAATCACAGATGGATTTATTACATTCACCGAAAATGGAAAATCAAATTCTATGTCTCACGCTCAATTCTTACAGGCACACTGTCAAAAATATAGTGGAAAAAATGTTGAAGTAGGCACATACGGAACAACATCAACTTATCCAAATATGTCAGGTGTTTATAATATTCCTATGGCTGGACTTACCCAATATTATCTAAAATTAAATAATGGTGAAGCTGTTCTAACCGTTGATAATTATCAATCCGTATGTGAAAACAAAAGATAACACTTAAACTTCAATCCCCTTCTAAGGGGATTTTTTTAAGTTCATAAAAATCAAAAAATCCTTAAGTCATAAACCTAAGGATTTTTCTATCTCTCTCCCAAACTTTAAATTACAAAGCACTACATTCTCTCTCAACTTCATTGATAAGAAGTTCCATCTTTGGATTTACACTCATCAATTCCTTAACTTTTTTAACTGCATAAATCACAGTTGCATGATCTCTTCCACCAAATGTTTTACCAATTTCTGGCAAACTTTTAGATGTCAAAGTTTTTGCGATATACATTGCAACTTGACGAGGAATAACAATTTCTTTTTGCTTTCTTTCTGAATCAATATCACTAACTGAAACGCCCCACTTTTCAGCAACAACCTTTTTAATATCTTCTATTGATAAAGGTTTTGAATTTACTGCTAAAATATCAGCTAAAATTTTTCTTATATTTGAAAGTGTAGGAACTTCATTCATCAAAATTGTATGAGCAGAAATTCTATTCAAAGCACCTTCAATTTCACGAATTGATGTTGTAATCTTACTTGCAATAAAATCACCAATACCATCAGCCAAACATAAATCCAAAGCCTTTGCTTTTACCTTTACAATTTCAGAACGAAGAGCAAAGTCAGCAGGTTTAATATCAACAACCAAACCACTTGAAATTCTTGACTTCAAATTATCATTTAAACCTTCCATCATAAAAGGTGAATTATTAGAAGCCATAATAACTTGCTTTCCATTAGTAATATAATCTTCAATTATATAAAATAATTCTTTTGCAGTTGATTCTTTACCAACGATAAAATGTAAATCATCAATAATAAGAATATCAGCAGATTTAAAACTTTGCTTAAATCTATATGTATCATTTTCCTTTAATGCTTTAATAAAAGAATACATAAATTTATCTGCAGACACATAAATAATACTTTTTCTTGGATTAACTTTTTCCATTTCATTAACAAATGCTTGAAGCAAATGAGTTTTTCCAAATCCAGAAGGAGAGTGTATATACAAAGGATTAAAACTAACCATATCATCACTCATAACTCTTTGAAGACTTGCCACAGCCAAATTATTTGAAATACCCTTTACAAAATTATCAAATGTAAATTTTTGTGAAACTTTTGCACTAACATTCAAAGAAGAATTTTCAACACTTGCAATATGTTGTTCTGACTTTACAATTTCTTCCTTAATAGCAACAGGTTCTGTTTTTTTAACACCAACAGAAATAACAATATCTTTTATATTAGGAATAACAGATTGAGTAGCAGATAAAATTGATGAGAAGAAGTTTCTTTTTACCCAATCGGCAATAAAACGTGTTGGAGAAACAATATATAATGTATCAAGATCAATCTTGTCAAAATCAAGTGGCGCAATCCAAGTGCTGTAAGCAGAAGCACAAATACTTTTTTGAACAGTTTCTTGAATTTGTTTCCAACTTTGCATTTTAAAAAGAACTCCTTCTCTTTTACCCTTTTCTCTTATTTAAGGTTGCTTCTCTACAACCGTGTCATAAATTCATATTTCTAATCACTCACGACACAAACTCATATTAGGAAGTTAAAAATGAAAAATAAAGTCTAAAATTTTTTTTTATTTCTTGACACTTTCTTTCATTGACTCTGATTAAAAAAAGAAAATTTTCCCTTAAAAGATTCTTCAAAAACAACTAAAAATCAATAGGTTAAAAAGACATCAAAAAAAATCAGATTCTTTTTCAACTTTTCAATTCCCAGTTTTTTGGGAAAGAATCGGAAACATACCTCTTGAAGAAGAATAAAAAAAATAATATAATAAAACAAATTTCAAATAAAAAGGAAATCAAAATGGAAAATAAAATCATATACTTAAAGGACGATTTACCATCAAATGTAAATTTTAAAAACTCTATTGCTATTGATACAGAAATGACAGGTCTTTCTCTTTTACGAGATCGACTTTGTGTTGTTCAATTAACAGATGGCAATGGTGAAATTTATGTAATTCACGTAAAACCACCATATAATTGTCCGAATCTTAAAAAACTTTTAACTGATTCGAATATTGAAAAAATATTCCACTTTGCACGTGCCGATGTTGCAATGATAAAAAAATGTTTGGGTATAGATGTATTCCCAATTTTTTGCACTAAAATAGCATCTCGTCTTGCACGAACATCAACTGATAAACATTCATTAAAGGCTCTTGTAAAAGAATTTTTTGATGTAGATTTAAACAAAGAAGAACAATGTTCCGATTGGGCTGTCGACACATTAACTGATTCGCAAATAAAATATGCCGCAGGAGATGTCCTATACCTTCACAGAATAAAAGATATACTTATTCAAAAATTAAATCGTGAAGGACGATTCGAACTTGCAAAAAAATGTTTCGAATTTTTACCAACTCGTTGTGCTTTGGATTTACAAGGCTGGCAAGACGAAGACATTTTTCAACATTAAGAAAGCCTCCAAACGGAGGCCTTTTTATTATTCTATCTATCAAACAACTTACCCAAATCCGAAAGACTTATTTTCACATAACTTCGTCTTCCATGATTACATTGACCAGCATTTTCACATTGTTCAACCTGACGAAGAAGTTCGTTCATTTCATCAATAGTCAAACTTTTCCCTGCACGTATAGAAGTATGGCACGCAAAAGTTTTTGAAATCATTGCCATTTTATCCTCTAAAATTTGAGCCTTATTAAAATCATCAATATCATCAGCAATATTTTTAACCAAGGCTTGCAAATCACAATCACCAAGTATTGCAGGCATTTCACGAACCAACACAGCACCATTACCAAATTCTTCTATTTCCAAACCAAAAGAAGAAAGTTCATCTTTAATTTCCAAAAGCATTCCTGCCTTTTTTTCACCAAGTTCAACAATTTCTGGTATAAGCATAATTTGCTTTTTAATACCACCTTCACGAATTTCTTTTTTGATTCGTTCATAAACGATTCGTTCATGACACGCATGTTGATCTAAAATGATAATACCATCTGATACCTGAGAAATAATATATGTATTATGAAGTTGTCCACGTGCCACACCCAATGGATAATCCAATCGTTCATCATCAGCATCAATTTCAACAGTATCAACTGATTTTGAATTAACACTAAGTGGCAAAATATTATCATCAAAAGAAGTTTGTTCCGTTTCACAAACAAAACTTGGATTCTGAATCTTATTTGAAAATTCTAAAATATTAGAAGAAAGTTTTCCCTTATCTTCAAAGTTTTTCTTAATATCAATAATATTTGCTTTCACCTCTACCTTTGAAAGATACATTCTTAATAAAGAAATTATCGCACCACGAACATTTGATTGTTCTTTAAATCTTATCTCTGCCTTTTGAGGGTGAACATTGACATCAATATCAGAAAGAGGAATTTCAATCCATAATACACACACCGGAAATTTTCCTTTTTCAATAACATCTAAATATGCTGCACGCAAAGAACCAATCAATAATTTATCCTTTAATGCACGCCCATTCACATAAAAATATTGTGAAGAAGATGTTCCCTTATTATATGTTGGACGACTAATAAACCCACTAACTTTTAAATTATATTTAACCGCATCAATTTCAATAAGGTTTTCTTTGAAATCACGACCCAAAACTTCACACACACGTGAAATTTTATCACCAGCCTTTAACTTCAAAGTATCATTAAGTGTAAAATCCTTTTCAGGGTGGCTAAGGGCGATTCGCTCCACCACATCAATAATTGATGACATTTCTCCCCTATCCGTTTTTAAAAACGCAAGTCGTGCTGGCACATTAAAAAACAAATCCATCACTTCAATTTTTGTTCCCTTAACATAAGACGCAGGCACAATCTTTTTCACCTCACCCGCATCAATATACAAAGCCCAACACTCCACACCATTATTTGTTGTAATAACCATTTTTGAAATAGATGCGATTGATGGCAAAGCCTCTCCTCTAAACCCAAGGAAATTTATATTCATCAAATCATCAGTTGGAAGTTTAGATGTCGCATGACGAAGTATACAAGATTGCAAATCTTCCTTACTCATTCCGCAACCATTATCAGAAACACAAATATATGATTTTCCAGAATTACGAACATTCACATCTATTTTTGTTGCCCCAGCATCAATCGCATTTTCGACCAACTCTTTTACAACAGAAGATGGTCGCTCAATCACTTCACCAGCGGCAATTTGATTTATAAGATTCTGTGATAAAACTCTAATACTCAATTTTTTCTCCTAATAAACTATCTATCACAGAAAAATAAAAACTCAAAGGAATTTTTTACCATTATGTATTAAACAAGAAATGGAAAATATCGCCATCTTCCACGATATAATCTTTTCCCTCTGTTCTTAATTTTCCATTTTCGCGAGCCCCAGCTTCACCACCAAATTTAATATAATCTTCGGTTGAAATTGCTTCTGCACGAATAAATCCCTTTTGGAAATCAGAATGAATCACACCTGCTGCTTCAGGAGCCTTTGCCCCCTTTTCAACTGTCCAAGCATGAGCTTCCTTTGGACCAATAGTAAAAAATGTAATAAGGTTCAAAAGTTTATATCCTTCTTTAATAATTTTTGAAAGTCCAGTTTCCGTAATCCCCAAAGTTTCCAAAAATTCTTTTTTTTCTGTTTCATCAGAAAGAGAGGCAATTTCTTGCTCTATTTTTGCGGAAATCACTGTCGCAACATTGCCTTCATTTTTTGCATAATCAAAAACTCTTTTTGAAAGCTCATTACCATTTGCACAACTTTCTTCATCAACATTGCAAACATAAAGCACAGGTTTAGATGTTAAAAGTTGAAGCATATTAAATACACGCAACTTTTCTGCATCTGCCTTTGATGGTTTTACAGACAAAGCAGGCTTTCCATTTTCCAAACTTGAAAGCACAAGTTTAATAATTTCACTCATAATCACAGCTTCCTTATCACCACTTTTTGCTTTCTTTTCTTGTAAAGGCAATCTTTTTTGAAGAGATTCCATATCCGCAAGCATAAGTTCAGTATTGATAATTTCAATATCTCTTATTGGGTCAACATTATTTTCAACATGAATAATATTTCCATCTTCAAAACAACGCACAACATGGATAATTGCATCAACTTCACGAATATTTGCCAAAAATTGATTACCAAGGCCCTCACCTTTACTTGCACCCTTTACAAGTCCAGCAATATCCACAAATTCAAGTTTAGTAGGAAGAAGCTCCTTTGACTTTGCCACTTCGGCAAGTTTTACAAGTCTTTCATCTGGCACAGAAACAATACCAGAATTTGGTTCAATCGTGCAAAATGGATAATTTGCACATTCTGCCTGTATAGTTTGTGTAAGTGCATTAAACAAAGTTGATTTTCCCACATTTGGAAGTCCAACAATACCACATTTAAGTCCCATAATAAAATTCCTATTGTTTATTTTTTTTGATACTTTATAATAATAGATGTATTAAATCAACAACTTTAAAAAAGAAAGGTAAAAAAATGAATACAACAGAAGTAAATCTGTCTAAAATAACAACAAATAAAAATGATGAACCAGACCCCAGTCAATCGAACGATATTGAAAATTTACAAAAAATTCTTGAAAAAATAGTATCTCAAAAATACAGAATATCACTTAGTGAATCTAAAATGTTAATTTCACAAAGATTTAATAAGTTAAAAGATTTATCAATCCAAAATCCCGATAAAATTTTGCGAACCTATAACATAAAATCAACAAACGATGAAGGCATTTACAAATACTTAATTGAAAAGATGCGTTAATATTTCACTAGCATTTTAAAAATATAATTGCTATAATAAATTCGTTAATAATTTAATAAAGGAGAGTAAAATGGTTACACCTAAAAAAAATATTAAAAAAGCTACACCAAAAACAACTAAACCAGTAACAAAAAAAACAACTGCAAAGGTTGCAAAAACAATAAACACAAAAACAATCCAATCAAAACCAGTTGTTGCAAAGACAACTTCTTCTAAAAAAGGTTTGTTGAATTTCTTATTTTCTTTCAACGGAAATATTTCAAAGGAACTTTTCCTTGGTTCAACATTTATATTGCTTTTAATTTCATTAGTTTTGGATTTAATTTTCACAGGAATTTCAAGCCTTATGGGTTATAATCCTATTGTTGATTGGTCATATAATATAATCGCAATTATTTTATTTATAATTGCTATTTCACTTGGATACAAACGTGCACATTCACTTGGAATAAGTGGTTTTTATTCAATCGTTGGAACATTATTATTTAAACCATATTTCTGTTTCTTTAAATCTGAAAAGGACGAAGCAAACGATTCTGCATATAAATCAAATTTTGAAAAAGTTAAAAAAATTGGTTCATTCTTTGGAAGAACAACTATCACTCAATTATTATATATTGCTTTAGTTGGTGTTTTAAGTTTAACTCCATATATGCAACCTCAACTTGCTCAAGCACAAGATGCAGTAAAAACAATCGTTACATTTATTATAAGTATTGCAGGATTTAATATTCTTCAAGTTATAATATTAGATTCAAAATGGTTAAAGAAAGCATATACCCCAATCGTAAAAGTATTATCATTCTTTGGATATAACTTCTTAATCATTGGCACAACAATTCTTATATATTCAACATATATTTTACTTGCTATGATGCAAGCAATGCAAACAATGCCTAAATAAAAATATATAAGATAAAAAATAAAAAGGGCTTTGATTTTCAAAGTCCTTTTTTATTGAAGAAAAAAATTTTTATGCTAGAATAAATTTGTTTTAAAAGGAATACGAGGTCAAAATATGCAAGGGAAAAATATATCTTTAAACATAATTTTATTATTTTTAATTATGTATGTATTAAAAACAACACAAAATATATTTCTTCCTTTTGTAATGGCATTATTTTTTTGGTGCATAATTTATATAATTGACACATCATACAAGGACTTATTTATCAAAAAATTAAATTGCCCTAAATGGATAAATTTTATTACAAAGCCACTTGCAATAATTACACTTGCAGGCATTGTGTACTTCATCGTTGTAGGAATCAAAAGCAACATAAACGATGTATCAAAAACATTTGGCTCATATCAACATAATATAAGTTTAATAATCGATAAAATCGCAACCTCATTTCACATTTCATCTTTAAATTCAAAGGAATTACTTCAAAATATAAACATACCAAAACTAATCAACTCTGTAATTCAAAGTTTTGCTGGCTTTCTAAGTAGCACTACTATGGTTCTTGTTTACATATTATTCTTAATTCTTGAAGAAAAAAGTTTAATCAATAAACTTCCTCTTTTATTCAAGGATAAAAAAACTTTAACAAAAGTAAAAAATATTTTTACCAAAGTCTTTACAAAGATTCGCATTTATATGTTGGTAAAATTTTTCACAAGTTTTTTAACTGCAATAATAACCTACATAATTATGGAAAGTGTAAATCTTGACTTTTCATTATTCTGGGCAATTTTAATATTTTTATTAAACTTTATCCCAACCATTGGGTCCATAGTTGCATCAATATTTCCAATACTTTTATCATTACTACAATATAACAATACATTTGTACCATTCACAATTATATCTGTCGGTATAATAACAACTCAACTTATAATAGGAAACATTATTGACCCAAAATTAACAGGCAACAGCTTAAACCTAAGTCCATTAGTTTTAATTTTATCACTTGTTGTTTGGGGACATATTTGGGGAATTATGGGAATGTTTTTATCTGTTCCAATAATGATTATAATCACAATAACATTATTTGAATTTCCACAAACAAAAAAAATTGCGATATTATTAAGTCGTGATGGTGAAACAATTTAATCAAAGAGGGGAAAATGTATAAATTATTTATCTTATGTATATTAAGTTTATGTTTATCAAATTGTTCATGTAATTGCAGATACAATGAATACTTACCTGAAAATAATCCACTTGTTATTCCAGAGGATTTAAAACCAGCAAAATAATTTGAGCTTATTATGACTACCGAAAAGACACCTAAAACTACACCTATGATGCTTCAATATTTGGAAGTAAAGGAAAAGCATAAGGACTACCTTCTTATGTATAGAATGGGTGATTTTTACGAATTATTTTTTGATGATGCAGTCATTGCATCAAAGGCTTTGGACATTGCACTAACCCATCGTGGCACCCATTTGGGAAAACCAATTCCAATGTGCGGAGTTCCACACCATGCCTTTTCTTCATATATGCCAAAGTTAATAAAACAAGGATACAAAGTTGCAATTTGCGACCAAACCGAAACACCCGAGGAAGCAAAACTTCGTGGCGGAAACAAAGCTGTTATAAAACGCGAGGTATCACGAATTATCACTGCAGGAACACTAACTGAAGACAATTTATTAAATAGCTCATTTAACAATTACCTTTGTTCTGTAAATTTTACAGAAGGGCTAGAACCACATATCACCATTGCACTTGCAGACATCTCAACTGGAGATTTCATAATACAAAACTGGGACACAAACTCAATATCCGAACTTCAATCATTCTTGCTTATTAAAAACCCAGCGGAAATTATCATAAGTGATAAACTTTTAAACAACAAAAAATTTGAAAGTATCATAAGTGAACACAAACAAAAGCTCGTCATAAAACCAGAAAGTTTTTTTGATACACTTAATGCAACAAAAAATCTATGTGATTTGTATGAAATATCAACACTTGATTCTTTGGGCAAATTGTCTGATACAGAAATTTCTTGCTGTGGTGCAATTTTAAATTATATCCAAATTACACAAATTGGAACAAAACCAAACCTTAAACGTCCAACAAAGGAAAACAATTCAGACCTTCTTCAAATTGATGCCTTTTCGATTCGAAATCTTGAAATTTTCAACAATATCAATGATGAAAATCTAAAGGATTCAAGTCTTTTTGAAATACTTGATAAAACTCAAACATCAATGGGACGAAGATATTTACGACAAATTTTAAGCACACCTCTTGCAAATGCAGAAAATATAAATAATCGTTTAAACATTGTCGAATTTTTCACTGAAAACAAAGATTTGCTTTTACAAATCCGAACACAACTTTCACTTATTTCCGATATTCAAAGAATAATAAGTCGTATAACTTTCAATCGTGCTGGTCCAAAGGATTTACAAAACATTGGTCTGACACTATCCGTTTCAACATATCTAAAGGATATATTGGAAACCGCAATAAAAACAAACATCACCAATCCATTACAAAACATAATAAATGGACTAAAGGATTTTTCAATCCTTACACGAAATATCAAAAATGCAATTATAGAAGATGCTCCTATTACAACAAAGGAATCTGGATATATAAAGGAAGGCTACAATCCTACACTTGACGAATACAGAAATATTCAAACAAATGCAAAACAAATAATCCTTGATTTACAATCAAAATATATCCTTGATACAGGTATATCATCACTAAAAATAAAATATAACAATCTTGCTGGCTATTTTATTGAAGTGCCAATCAAACAGGCAACATCTCTTATGGACCCACAAAGTGGTTTTAAACACAGACAGACCCTTCTTAATGCAGTAAGATTTACAACTCCAGAGCTAACTGAAATTGAACAAAAAATTCTTGTTGCAGATGATAAATATGTATCCCTTGAGCAATCATTATTCAAGGATTTATGCAAAGATATTTTAAACAGAGTCGAGGATATAGAACTTTTTGCACAAAGCATTTCTGAACTTGATGTATTTACAAATCTTGCCCTTATTGCACTTGAAAATGATTATGTAAAACCAATAGTCGATAATACTTTGGCATTTGAAATAATTGATGGTCGCCACCCAATAGTTGAAGCCAACATCAAAAAACAAAATGCAACATTTATTCCAAACGATTGCATACTTGAAAACACAAACAACAGTAGCAAACTTTGGATTTTAACAGGTCCAAATATGGCTGGTAAATCAACATTCCTCCGCCAAAATGCAATTATCATAATTATGGCACAAATTGGCTCATTTGTTCCTGCAACATCTGCACATATTGGTGTGGTAAATAAGTTATTCAGTCGTGTCGGAGCATCTGATAATCTTGCACGCGGACAATCAACATTTATGGTTGAAATGAGTGAAACCGCAACCATATTAAACCAAGCCGATGAACACTCATTTGTGATTCTTGATGAAATAGGACGAGGAACCGCAACTTTTGATGGACTTTCCATTGCATGGGCTGTTCTTGAATATTTAAACAATATCAATCGTTGCCGTGGATTATTTGCAACCCACTATCACGAATTAACTGAAAGTGTTTCAAAACTTTCAAATGTAAGCACACATACAATGCAAATAAAGGAATACGAAGGAGACATAATTTTCCTTCACAAGGTAGGCAAAGGCATTGCTGATAAGTCATACGGTATCCACGTTGCAAAAATTGCTGGAATTCCAACAACTGTAATAAACAGAGCATCACAAATTTTAAACAGCTTTGAATCCGACGAAAACTTAACAAAAACAAAAAATGCAATAAAAAAAATAAACGACCTTGACCTATTTTCATATAATGTAATGGAAGAAGCACCTGCCCCAAAACAAAATCAAAATCTTGAACTTTTGGAAAAGAAATTAAAAGAAGTCAATCCTGACGAATTGACTCCTAAATCTGCACTTGAAATATTATATGAAATAAAAAATCTTTTAAATTAACGACTTTTTGGTGTAAAAAGCAAAAATTCTTCTTCTTTTCTATAAAATTTTTTAAGTTTTTTAACTTCTAACTCAAGTAGGATTTTATTAACTAAATTACTCCTAACTAATTTATTTGCTTTAATTAAATAAATTGCGGAAATTGCACGAAGAACATCTTCATTTTCTGAAACTTCATAAAGTTCACTAAATTTTTTAGCTCTTTCATCAAAAGCCTTTTTTTCTTCCATAGAACCTAAAAACTTAAAATTATTTTCATTTCTAAACAAATTCATATCACACCTCTTTTTTATAAAATATTGATTTAATTTAACAAATTTTATTTATTTGTCAATATATTTTTATTGTAAATATAAAAAAAAGACCGATAATAAAGGAAAAACAAAGAATACAAAATGTTAAATGGCTTTTTAAATATAAACAAAGACAGTGGTATGACATCAAACGATGTCCTTTACAAAGTAAAAAAAATATTCTATCCAACACTTGGAAAAATAAAGATTGGACATACTGGCACCCTTGACCCACTTGCAACAGGAGTTCTTCCAATCGCATTTGGTGAAGCAACAAAGACAATCCAATTTCAAATGGACGGCAAAAAGACTTATGAATTTAACATAATCTTTGGAACATCAACAACAACTGATGATGCTGGCGGTGAAGTTATACAAACATCAACCACAATTCCAACAAAAAAGCAAATTGAAACAATTCTTCCAACATTTTTGGGACATATTTTACAAACTCCACCAAAATATTCGGCAATAAGAATAAACGGACAACGTGCCTATCTTCTTGCAAGAGAAGGAAAGGATTTTGAAATAACCCCACGTGAAAACTTTATCCACAAACTAATCTTAAAAAAACAAATATCAGATAAGGAATTTCAATTTGAAGTTTGTGCCAACAAAGGTTTTTATGTTCGTTCTATTGGTCGCGACATTGCAAATGCCCTTAACACAGTTGGATACATATCATACCTTCACAGAACACAAAATGGCATTTTCACAATCAAAGATTCAATAACTCTTGACAAATTACAAAAAATAATGCAAAATGCTACCAAATCGTTGGATGTGCGAAATTGTATTGGCGATTTTTTGTATCCTGTATCTTATGGACTAAACGACATCTTGGTTTTAGATATATCAAAGGAACAAAATGAAAAGTTAAGAAATGGAATAATTCTTCCAACTTCACTTTTCAAAAATATAAGGGATAATACCTTTTATCAAGTCCACTACAACTCAACCCTTCAAGCGATAGTTAAAACAACTAACAACAAATTAAAAATCATCCGTGTTTTTAATTTATAAAAAGGGAAACAAAAATGTCTATTACAAAAGAAAAGAAACAAGCTATTATCAAAGATTTTAAAATCAATGAAAAGGATACTGGTTCAAGTGAAGTTCAAATTGCAATTTTAACTGAAAGAATCAATAACTTAACAGAACATTTTAAAACAAATAAAAAAGATAATGGTTCAAAAATGGGTTTAACAAAAATGGTTAATAACAGAAAAAAATTATTAAGCTATTTAAAAAGAACTAACCCAAAATCTTATGAAGAAACAATTAAAAAGTTAAACATAAGAAAATAATTAACCGTAAAAGGGGAGAAATTTATCTTCCCTTTTACTTAAAAAAAAGCAAAGGTGGAAAAGTCAGAATATAGAATCCAATAAAATGACTTGGATTGTATTTTCTGACTATCAAAAGTCGCTTTCCGTCCTTTGCAAAAACAAACAAATGAAAGGATAAAATTATGTTTGGAAAGAAAAAAACAATGTTCAACATAGTTGAAAAAGAAATAATGTGGGAAGGTAAAAAACTTACTCTTCAAACTGGTAAAATTGCTCGCCAAGCAACTGGTGCCGTAATGGCAACATACGGTGAAACAATGGTTCTTGCTACTGTTGTTGCTGCAAAGGAAGCAAAGGAAGATCAAGACTTTTTCCCATTAACAGTAAATTATCAAGAAAAATATGCATCTGCTGGAAAAATACCTGGCTCATTCAATCGCCGTGAAGGTCGCCCATCTGTTCATGAAACATTGATTTCAAGATTGATAGACAGACCTATCCGCCCACTTTTCCCAGAAACATTTAAAAATGAAGTTCAAGTAATTGCAACCGTATTCAATTACGACAAAGAAAACAATCCAGATATAGTTGCAATGATTGCATCATCTGCTGCTCTTGCAATTTCTGGTATTCCATTTATGGGCCCAATCGGTGCTGCTCGTGTTGCTTATGTTGATGGCAAATATGTAATCAACCCAACATTAAAGGAACAAGCAGGCACAAAACTTGACTTGGTTGTTGCTGGAACAAACGAAGGTGTTCTTATGGTTGAATCAGAAGCAAACGAATTAACCGAAGAAGTTATGCTTGGTGCAGTTGAAGCTGGTTTCAATTCATTCCAACCAATTATCAAACTTATCAACACTATGGCAAAGGAAGTTGGCAACGAAAAATGGGAAATCCCTGCTCGCCCAGCCGAATATGAAACAGTAATGCAATCTTTCAAGGATTTAATCGGCAAAGAACTTAAAAAGGCATATACAATAAAGGCAAAACACGAACGTGCTGATAAAATTGCTGAAATCAAAGAAAAGGCTATTGCTTCACTTCCAGAAGATGATGAAGTATCTTTAAGAATTGCTCCAACAGTTTTCTCTGATTTAGAAGCTGAAATTATGAGAACTGCTGTATTAAAAGGCGAACCAAGAATTGATGGTCGTGATAACAAAACAGTTCGCCCAATCGAATGTGAAGTTGGCATACTTGGAAGAAATCACGGTTCAGCATTATTCACACGTGGTGAAACCCAAGCATTAGTTTCTGCTACAATCGGAATCAAAGATGACGAACAACTCGAAGATGATTTAAACGGAGTTCATGGTGAAAGATTTATGCTTCACTATAACTTCCCTCCATTTTCTGTTGGTGAATGTGGAAAACTTGGTTCACCAGGACGTCGTGAAATCGGACATGGTAAACTTGCATGGCGTGCAAATCATGCAATGCTTCCATCAGAAGCAGAATTCCCATACACAATTCGTGTAGTATCAGATATTACAGAATCAAATGGTTCATCATCTATGGCAACAACTTGCGGTGCAAGTTTGGCAATGATGGACGCTGGTATTCCTGTAAAGGCTCCTGTAGCAGGTATCGCAATGGGCTTAATCAAGGAAGGTGATAAATTCGCAATTCTTACTGATATTATGGGTGATGAAGATCATCTTGGTGATATGGATTTCAAAGTTGCAGGAACTGCAAACGGTATTACTGCCCTTCAAATGGATATTAAAATAACATCTATTACATTTGAAATTATGAAACAAGCTCTTGCACAAGCACACGAAGGAAGAAAACATATTTTAGGCAAAATGGCAGAAGCAATCTCTGCTCCTCGTGAAAGCCTTTCAAAATATGCTCCAACTATCGTTGAAATCCAAGTAAATCCTAAAAAGATTCGTGAAATCATCGGAAGTGGTGGAAGTGTTATAAGAAGTATCTGTGAACAATCAAATACAAAAATTGAAATCGAAGATACTGGTTCTGTAAAAATTGCTGGAACATCACAAGAAGAAATTCAAAAGGCAATTGACATAATCAATGAAATCTGTGTTGAACCAGAAGTTGGTAAAATTTACGAAGGCACAGTTTCAAGAATTATGGACTTTGGTGCAGTAGTTTCTTTCTTGGGCAACAACGATGGTATGGTTCACATAAGTGAAATCCAAGAAGAAAAAGTTGGTAAAGTAGGAGATGTTCTTAAAGTTGGTGATAAGGTAAAAGTTCTTCTTACCGAAATCAAAGATGGAAAGAACAGACTTTCTATAAAACAAGCAAAGAAAAAAGAAGAATCAAAAAAATAAAATATAGGGGAGGTGTAAAAACTTCCCTTAAAAAATCAAGGCAATAAATAAAATGAAAATCGGTTTATTTGACAGCGGACTTGGCGGACTTATCATTACAAAATCAATAATAAATAAAATGCCAGAATATGATTTTGCATATATTGGCGACACAGCACATGTTCCTTATGGTTCTCGCTCAAAAGAAACTATTTATAAATTCACAAAAAATTGCATTGATTATTTATTCAAAGTGCAAAACTGCAAACTTATAATAATTGCATGTAATACTGCAAGCATTGCTGGATTAAGAAGACTTCAACAAGAATACCTACCTGCCAACTATCCAGACAGACGTATTCTTGGCGTTGTAATACCAACCATTGAAACAATCATTGAAAAAAAATACAACTCTATAGGTCTTCTTGCAACAAATGGCACAGTTGCATCTGATGTTTTTGGGCAAGAATTAAGAAAGCTAAACAAAAATATTCATCTATATTCAACACCTGCTCCTCTTTTGGTTCCACTTATTGAAAACAATGGTGATAAATTTGCCCTTCCAATAATAAAGGAATATGTAAAATCATTTGAAAATACAGATATAGAAGGCATTATTTTAGGTTGCACTCACTATCCACATTATAAGGATTTAATAAAGAAGGAAGCAGAACTTCTTTTAAAACGAAATATAGATATTATATCCCAAGACGAAATCATTCCACAAAAGATACAATCATATTTACAAAGACACCCTGAAATTGAAAAGGATTTAACAAAAACATCTTCACGATTTTTTGGTATCACAGATATGACTGACAGTTATATTCAACAGGCATTCTCAATCTTTGGTGATAAAATTGATATATCACAAGTAAATATTTAACATTAAAAGTCTTGTAAAAATACAATTTAATTATTACCTTTATATATTATGTTAAATAAAATACTTACAAATTTCGCCATAATATTGATAAAGGGTTATCAATTATTTATATCCCCTATAATCGGAGGAAGATACCGTTGTCGATTCATTCCTCGTTGTTCCGATTATTCTATTGAAGTTTTAAAAAATTTTGGTATAGTAAAAGGCAGTTATTTAACAATAAAACGAATATTAAGATGTAATCCATTATCAAAAGGCGGACTTGATCTTCCACCACAAAAATCAAAGGAGTAATAAATGGAAAAAAATATCACCCCAAACAAACAAAAACCAAGTTTTTTTAAAACATTTTTATATGTATTTTCTGTATTTTTAATACTCCAAATGTTGTTTGGCAAAAATAAAACTGAAACAAACTCTATTAACATACCTCAAGCAAAACAAAAAATTATTGAAAGAAATCTTATCCCTTTTAAAACAGAAAGTCTTAAGGGAAATTTCAACACAATCGGTCTTCGCATTGATGATGTAATCCTTACAAAATATAAACAAACTTTGGATAAGGATTCCAAAAATGTTGAACTTTTAAAATATATCAAAGATGATGGAAAGGACAAGGAACAATCTTCCTATGTCGAATTTGGATTCCTTTCCGAAACACCAGATGACAATACAATTCCAAACGAAACAACAAAATGGAACATCATATCAAAAAGTGATAATTCCATATCTCTTTCATGGACAAATAAAAATGGTGTAAAATTTATTCGCGACTTGTCATTTGATAATAACTATATGTTAACAATCAATGATAAAATCATAAATAATTCAACAAAGGATTTGCAACTTTTCCCTTATGCCCGTGTCGTAAAATCACACAATATGCTTTCTGCAAATTCATCTTCACACACTGGATTCGTTGGATTCTTAAATGGTAATTTGGAAGAATACACCTACCAAAAAATTGCCAAGGAAAAAAATATAGAATTTAATTCAAAAAATGGTTGGCTTGGATTTGGCGATGACTATTTTATGACAATCTTAGTTCCAAATCAAAACAAAGAAAACTTCACAGCAAGACTTTTGGAACTCGGCTCATCTGAACTTCCAACAATAGCTTCAAAATCAAACTATAAACAATTCCAAGCAGATTATGTCCGTGATGCAATAACTATTACAAAGGGCAAATCCGAAGAAACCTCATCAAAAATTTATATTGGAGCCAAAGTATCTTCTATTATATCAAAATATGCCGAAGAATTTTCAATTCCAAAATTCGATTTGGTAATTGATTACGGATACTTTTACATTCTTTCAAAACCATTCACACAAATACTAAAATGGTTCTATACACTAACTGGAAACTTCGGAATCGCAATTATACTTTTCACTGTTTTAATCCGTGCTCTTCTTTTCCCTATTGCACAAAAATCATTCAAAAGTATGGAAAAGATGAAAAAGATGCAACCAGAAATGAAACGCATTCAAACTATATATGCAAACGACAAACAACGTATGAACATTGAACTTGCAATGCTTTATAAAAAAAGTGGTGTAAATCCACTCTCTGGGTGTCTTCCACTTCTTTTACAAATACCTGTATTCTTTGCACTTTATAAATCATTAGTCATCTCTATTGAAATGCGTCAAGCACCATTCTTTGGTTGGATAAACGATTTATCAATGGCAGACCCAACAACAATATTTAACTTATTCGGACTTCTTCCATACCAACCATGGGGCTGGCTTCCACACATTGGAATTTTACCAATACTTATGGGTATAACAATGTATATACAACAAATAATGCAACCAGCAATATCCACTGATGCAACCCAAACAAAAATAATGAAATTCCTACCTGTGATATTCACAATAATGTTTGCTGGACTTCCAAGTGGTTTGGTTCTTTATTGGACTGTAAATAATATATTAAGTATCGTTCAACAAAAATATATAAAATAGGTATCAAATGAAACTAAAGGATTTTTTCAAAAATAAACCTACCTTTGTTGGAAGTTTTCCTTCTGTGATGCAAATTCCATATTCTTCACAAAGAGAGATAGCTTTCATCGGACGCTCAAATGTTGGAAAATCATCTTTGATAAATGCAATTTTCAACACTCCAAATTTGGCAAAAACCTCATCAACCCCAGGACGCACTCAAACCCTTAATTTTTTCAATATGATTGATAAAATGATGGTTGTTGATTTACCTGGATACGGCTTTGCAAAGGCACCAAAAGATATGGTAAAAAATTGGAACGAAAATGTTAATACTTACCTAAAGGGTCGTGCTCAACTTCGTCGTGTATTTTTACTTATCGATTCGCGACAAGGCATAAAAAAGGTTGATACAGATATGATGAAAATGCTTGATACAGCCGCCGTTAATTATCAAATAATTATAACTAAAACCGATAAAATATCAGCCAAGGACCTTGAAAAAATCAAATCTGAAACTGAAAAAATTTACAACGAACACCCTGCAATGCACCCAATAATAATTGCAACAAGTTCAGAAAATGGAACTGGACTTGAAGAAATCCGTGGTGAAATTTTTGATTTGGTAAAATAGTTATCGTTTCTTTTCATCATCAAAATCAAAAGTTGCAATTTTTGCAAATTGAGCAGTTTCCAATTCACGAAGGTAATTCAAAATTTTTTCCTTTCGAAATTTTTTCATTTTCATAAAAAAATCTTGAAACATTTTATCAGAAACAGGCAACTTTTTTGAAAGGACTTTTATCTCTAACTTATCATTTTCCTTATGATAAATATCAGTATGCTTTATAACATATATATAACCTTTCAACATATACTTTGCATCTTCAAAAGAAATCTCTGTAAAAAACTTCTGCTTAAAAAAGTTAATCACATCAAGGTCAGAATTATCCAAAGGTCGTGCAAACCCAACTAATTCATAAAAACGATCACTTATTTCATTCCATCGTTGAAAAATTGGAATTATACCATAATGACTTAAAGATTCACGAAAATTATACACATCGTCAGAATTAAAAATACGCTTATTCTTCATAACAAAAACTTTTCACTACTTAAATGATTCTAAAATTCTTTTACCAATAATTGATTTGTGAAGCAGATTATAATTTTCTTTTAAATCAATGTCAACTAATTTGCCATCAATCAAAGCAACTTTTCTATCCATTTTATTTGCAAGTATAGGATTATGTGTTGCAATAAATGCTGTCATTCCATCATTTTTTACCAGAGATAACAAATTTTCAAAAACAAATTCCGAATTATACGGATCCAAATTTCCAGTCGGCTCATCGGCAAGCAAAAGTTGAGGAGCATTTGCCAAAGCTCTGGCAATCGCCACACGTTGTTGTTCACCACCAGAAAGCTCACTTGATTTATGATTCAATCGATTTGAAAGCCCCATTTTATCCAACTGCACAGAAGCAATTTCAACGGCTCTTTTCTTTTTTACACCAGCAATCAACAACGGCATCATAACATTTTCAAGTGCAGTAAAATCCGCAAATAAATTATGCTGTTGATACACAAACCCAATTTTTTTACATCTTAGTTTTGTTTTTTGATTATCATTTAACTTATGCGTATTTTTTCCATCAATAATGACTTCTCCTTTACTTGCCTTATCAAGCAATCCAGCAATATAAAGAAGTGTAGATTTTCCAGTTCCAGATGGACCAATAAGTGCAACAATTTCACCCCTTTTAATTGAAAAAGAAGCATCATCAAGAATCACAAGTTTACTGTCCCCTTGATTAAAAGTTTTGGTAATATTTTTCAACTCTAAAATAACATTATCAGCCATTTTATTCATACCTTAACACATCTATTGGTTCTTGTTTTGCAGCCTTTCGTGATGGATAAAGTGTTGCCAAAAATGAAATTGCCAATGACATTGCCACAACCCAAAAAACTTCACTATATTCAACCTTTGAAGGAAGTTCAGTCAAGAAATAAACATCATCAGGAAATAACTTTGTTCCTGTTAATTTTTGAAAAACTTGCCTTACCCATTCAATATTAAAACTTATCGCAAGTCCAAGTCCAACCCCCAAAAACGTTCCAACAACACCAATCAAACTTCCCGCAATAAAAAATATTTTCATAATATTTCCACGACTTGCACCAATAGTCCTAAACACTGCAATATCATGAGATTTATCCTTCACCAACATAACCAAAGATGAAATAATATTAAATGAAGCAACAAGGATTATCAAAGTCAAAATCAAAAACATAACATTACGTTCAACATTTAATGCAGACACAAAAGATGAATTTTGGTCTTGCCATGTATAAACCCTAAACATAGGAGAAATTGCCTTTTTAAGTAAACCTGCAAACACACCTGCATCATCTGGATTGTTTAAAAATATTTCAATATGAGAAACTTTATTTTCCATATCAAAGAAAAGTTGAGCATCTTGCATTTGCATAAACACAAACCCAGAATCATACATTGACATTCCTGTATTAAACACTGCACCAACACGATAAGATTTTATCCTTGGTATAGTGCCAAATGCTGTAATATTTCCTTTTGCTGTAGTCAAAGTAATTTCATCACCAATATCAACCCCAAGTTTATTTGCAAGTTGATAACCAATTAGAATATCACCATTTTCAAGCACAGGAAAATCATTACCTTCCATATCAAGCCCATACACACTTTTAAACACAGGAGACAACTTTTTTATATCCCCAATATTCATCGCACGAAGCATTCCACCCAAAGAAGTTCCTTCAGATGACATCATCACCTGATCTTCGATAATCGGAATAATAAAATCATTATCTTTTATAAAAGAGGACAAATCAGAAGACACAATCTTATTCACAACCTTATTTTGATTATCGATTTCACGAGTAAAAGCTGACATTACTGTAATATGCCCATTCATACCAAGAATTTTTGAAAGCATTTCTTCACGAAACCCATTCATCACAGACATAACAATAATAAGAGTTGCCACACCAAGCATAATACCAATAAGGGAAAGATAAGTTATAATAGAAATAAATCCATCTTTTCTTTTTGATTTCAAATAACGCCAAGCGACCAAAAGTTCAAAATATTTAATAAACATAAAAAACCTATTTTTCAAGAGGATGAACAATTTTAATAATTCTTGGACTTACAAGCACAACTAACTCAGCATTAGGAGGAATAATAGTTTCCTTTCCATCAACAAAATATTGTGTTGGAATACCAATAATAAGGATATTATCACCTAACCTACTTGGCACAGTATATTTTGCAATATCACCATTTGAAGTTCTAAGCACAATAGTTGAATCAAGTTTTCCAACATTTTTATCATTTGGATAAAATTGAGCCTGAGTCAAAATATTCAAATCAGTTTCCAATCTTACTTCACGGCCACATCTACCAATATCAAATCTACCTTGCCATCTGTCAGGAGTAATAAAAGTTCCACTTGATACAAGCACAACATTAGCCTGTGGAATAAGGAATTCGTTCAAACTATCTCTATTAAAGTTTGATGATACAACCAAAGCTCTACCAATCAAACCCTTTTGAGATAACTTTATTGACCTAGGATTAAACGCCTCTAAAATATTCATCCAAATAATTGAACCATTCAAAGTTTTTGGATAAACACGATAAACATCAATATCAAAGGCAAGCAAATAATTCTCACGTTCAAACTTATTAACTATATTTCTAACCTTGTCTTCAACAACAACATCACCCTGAAATATAATAACCTTGTCTTCCCAATCAATAACAATATCATCAATATCCGCACCACGCAAAGCATCTTCCATTGCAAGTATTACATCAGAAGAAAGTGGCACATGCAAATTCCATTTTGCAAATTTTCGTAATGTGATTCGTTTAATTCTGTTATCATAAGAATAATAAACATTTCCAAGTGAAGCAATTAAATCAACAACCTTTGTCAAATCACCACTTAATTCACTTTGTGAAATCTTTTTATAATATAAATCGGTTGCATAAACCTGAATCCCTGTATTTTTAAGCAAAGTTCTTAAAACTTCATCTACAGGTTTATTTTCAAAAGAAAGGTTATCAACTTTTAATACTGGCAAGGCATCACCCTTATCAACACGTTCCAAGAAGAAATCACGTCTTGCAAAAGGTTGTGTTGAAATAATAGATTGAGAATCCCAATCGACTTCACAACGAAGAGGAGTTTCCAAATTAAATTTTTCTACATTTTCCAAAGTTCGAGATGGAGTTTTATCAAACACAGGAACATAATCATTAACCTTTATATCATAAGAAGAATTTTCTACAACATAAGGTGTTTGCATAACCATACCATTGTTATAATCATCTGAACAAGAAATTATAAATAAAAAACTTGCTATATATAAAAATTTATTTAACTTCATTTTACCTCACACGGATTTATTTTATATTGTATTTTCAATAAATACCAGCAAAAATTTAATCTTCTATAATTTCATATTCTTTTTTATCTTTTTCATCAGATTTCATTTCAACTGGCATAACAACTTCATCTTGTTTTTGTTTAGTATAAAATGAAATTATATCTTCAACTTCCTTTGCCCCAGCGGGAAAATACTTTTCTATTTCTTCATTGGATTTTATTGATAAAATCTTGTTTCCCTGAGCAATCAAATAATCAATAGTGTCAATAACAAAACCATAGTAAGGATATTCTTCCAATGATTGAGCATTTTTAAACAAAGAAATAGCAGACATTACCTCACGAACCTGTGAAACAAAATTATGAACCATTCTAAAATTTTTCAATTCCCAATCATCACCCATACTATTATTAACAACTGGTTCAACTTTATCTTCTTCAAAAGTTTTTTCTTCACGTGGGAATTTACAAAATACACCCTCTTCCAAATCTTTTACTGAAACTTTATGCAAAATTTTTGAGGACACAGGAGTAGTCTTAACATCTTCCTGCACTTCAACTTTTTCAGTCTCAGGTTCGGATTCGTTTTCGTTTACATCAACGACATCTTCAACCTTTTTTGTATCTTCAACAACATTTTCATCTTTTGGAGTTATAACATTAGGGAAATTAAATTTTTCCTTAAATTTTTCAAGAAGCCTTACTCCTTCAACACCAAATTTTGGTAAATACTCCTCATACTCACCAATATCCTTTATCATATCAGCAGACAAAGTTTTCGCACCCTTTAAAACCTGCTGTGCCGAAGTCCAAAGCCCCAAAGCCTTATCAAAAGTCAATACATTATAAAACAAGGATAAATATTTTTCCTTATCATCTTTTGGTATAGTATTGATATACATTTCCAAATTAAATTTCCAATTCACCCCAAAAAATTCAGATGAAATTTGTGAAACATTATTCAATGACTTTACATCATTTGAAAAATTTTCCAAAGATAATAAAACATCTTGGATAGTTATTTTTTTCTGAAAGAATTTTTGAAAAAAACTCATCTTTTATTCCTTATTTAGTTAAAGATTCGACTTTTTCATACAAACGATTTCCCGCATCTCCAAACATATTCAAATACTTTTTATATTCGTCAAGTTTTGATGCAACATCTTCTTTACTCTTTGATTTTGGATTTTTAATCAATGCAACACATTCTTGCCAAATATTCAAAGCATAATCAAAAATACAAAGACCATCAAAAATCTTTTTCAAATTGGACTTATCCTTTTCATTTGATTTTTCAATCAATTCTGAAATTTTTGATTTCCATTCTGGTCCAAAATCACGAACTTCTTCCTTTGACTTAAATGCTTCTAAATCCTTTGGATTATTTTGAAATTTTCTAAGAAGTTCAAAAATCACCTTTGCATTTTCATCATCAAGACTTTCTGCAACTTCTTCTTTGACAACTTCAGAGACAACCTCTTTTTTATCAGAAACTTTATTTTCCGTTTTTTTAGCTTTAGAATTTGTATTATATTGAGTATATTTTATATACAAATCCTTATCATCAAAAACTTCTTCACCAAAAGGAAGCAAATCTGCATCAATTTTATCAATCGGAGTAATACCAGATTTCAAATTTAAAATATGTTGTCTGAACTTTGCACCACCAGCAAGCTCTGGCAATATAGCAATAACATCATCAGGCAAAGCAATAAAATCCTTATTCAACACTGTTAATCCAGCTTGAATCACATGAAGTTGATGAAAAAGGTTAAGATACCTTTTTCCAACTGCGATAGCTCTTTCCCTTGATTGAAATTCACTAAAATTTAAGTTATTTTTATTATCCATTAGCCCCTAAAAGAAATCATCAAAATAATTTCTTTTTCCCCTCAAACTAATTTATTTTTTTTAGCTCATTGAAATAAGAACAACTCTTTGAAGTTTTGCCAAATCTGCTGAGCTTAATTCAACCTTTTCATCTGGATTGAACATTACACCATAAAACTTTCCATCAATGTCTTCCTTCACAGAAACAAAGCGGATTTCCATTTTATCGTCCAAATCTTGAAGAACTTGAACCGCAATATCACCACTTCTTACAGCTTGATTTGCATCAACAAAAAGAATTGAACGCATAGGAATAATGTTTCCAAGACGTCTGCTTGAAAGTTCCAAAGCATAAATATTTTCAACTTTTTTATCACTTACAGGATATACGACATAATCTTTGTTTGCCTTATCCACAATCATATTTCCATTTTCCAAAGTTTTTGAATAAACAAGAACCTTATTAAACTTAACAACACCAGATGGAGTATAAACATTTTCTGTTGTTTTAAGAATATCACTCATTTTTGCAATAGAATCGATTGGGTTATTACCTGAATTGATAAATCTATCAAGACTTCCATCTTTTTTAAGCTCATAAATTTTTGTTAAAACTTCTTTGGTTGTCATACCAAGAGCACGTGCAATATTAAACAATTCTTGTTCATAAATTTCACGTTGACCTATTTCAATTCTATGATACACAGACAAAGTCAATCCAGCAGCTTCTGCGACTTCCATCAAAGTCATATCTTTATTACTTCTGATAAGTCTTAAGCCAGCACCAAAAATTTTAAGTCCATTATTTTGATTAAGTTGGACACGTCTTTCAATTTCTTTTTTCCAAGCAACAAGTATTGCTTCATCGTCTTCATCTTCAGAAATAAAAATATCTGTCATAGAACAACCAAGGAAATTTGCAACAATCATCATTTGTTCTTGGTCAATTTTTCTATAACCTTTTTCAATTTTTGAAATTGCAGATAAACTTACACCAAGTTGGTCAGCCAAATCTTGCATAGATTTACCAGCCATTTTTCTTAATAATCTTATTTTATTAGGGAAAATAATTTCTTCCATTTTTATCTCCTTATATATGAAATATTATCTTACAAAAACAAATATATAGTATATTTTAGAAATTTCCACTATTTTTTTTCATTTTTTCAAACAAAAAATATTATTTATAAAAAATCAAATAGTTAAATTATTTAAGTTAAAGTAAAATTATTTTCAAAGAGTTTACAAAAATTTTAAATAAAAAAGAATAAAATCAGCATACTTTGTATTTTTTACTTGCAACTTATAAAAAAAAGATATATTCTTTTCTACATCTTTATCTTTGCGGGTGTAGCTCAATGGTAGAGTTCCAGCCTTCCAAGCTGGCCGTGAGGGTTCGATTCCCTTCACCCGCTCCAATATTAACTCCTTGATTTTATTGAATATCCAAACTTTAAAATTTATTTTTGAAGGATTTTTACTGATTAAAAAAATCAATCCACCATTAAAAACAATTATTCAAAATCCCCACCCCTTTACTAAAATTAGGGATATAATATGAAAAGCATTATTTTTCTTGAAACTTATTATTTTAGAACATTTACAAAGATACCAATATTTTTTGAAATACCTTAAAGCAGAAAGAAAGTATAACAATATTAAAATATTGCAAATTTTTCTTGACAGATTTCGTTTTATACTATATATTTATAGGTATGAATGTGGTAATGTTAGATTCTATTTGTGAAATTTGTTTAGGGTATGCTTTTCGTGGTAAGATACTTCCTGAACATAATGGTGTTATTTCTGTAATTCAGCCCAAAAATATTCTAAGTGGTGATTTTTCTGATTTGGTTAAGGTTTCTGATGAAACAGTTAGGAGAAAACATTGTCTTAATAAAAACAGTATACTTATAACAAATAGAGGGGTGTTTAAATCTTGCGTGTTTAATCCTTCCAAAAACACAGTTGCATCAGGTGGTATTTTTATTCTTTCAGTAAAAGATGATAGTAATATTTTACCGGAATATATTTCTGCATATTTGAATTCCTCGGAAGGTCAAAAACAATTATTTTCTTTGCAGGAAGTTATGACTATACCTGCAATAACACTAAAAACCTTAAAGCAAGTTGAAATTCCATTGATTTCATTGGAAAAACAAAAAAAACTTTCGGAGATTGTAAAATTATATGAGAGGAAAACGACTTTATTAAAAGAGTTGTTAAATCTTGAAACTCAAAGAATCAATAAAACTATAAAAGGAGTAATAAATGGCTAGTATAACTCAAGACGAATTAAATAAAACATTATGGTCAGCTGCAGACTCTTCAAGAGGAACTGTTGATAGTGGTGTATTTAAGGATTATGTACTTTCACTTTTGTTTTATAAATATATGAGTGATTTGCATGAAGTCGAATACAAAAAGTTAAAAGAGAAATATGGTGATGATGAAGCTCGTATTGAAATGCGTCTTCAAAATTCAAGATTTATTATGCCAAAAGGAACTTCTTTTAAAGATATTTATATTCATCAATCGGAAAGTAATATTGGGGAATTATTAAATATTGCACTTAGAAAGATTGAAGATGCAAATGAAGCATTAAAAGGTATTTTTACAGTTGATTTTAATGATGAGAAGATACTTGGACCAACATCTCAACGATCCAAAATGATAAGAGATTTGTTAAATGATTTTAATAAAATTGATTTAACAGAAGTTGGA
This sequence comes from uncultured Alphaproteobacteria bacterium, assembly GCA_934246625.1. Taxonomy (GTDB): domain Bacteria; phylum Pseudomonadota; class Alphaproteobacteria; order Rs-D84; family CACZYB01; genus CACZYB01. The sequence continues at coordinate 554,945 of CAKQHZ010000001.1, read as the reverse complement.
GATGATATTCTTGGTAACTCATACATGTATATGATTGAAAAGTTTGGTTCGGAAGCAGGAAAGAAAGCGGGAGAATTCTTTACCCCAAAACAAATATGTAAACTTGTTGCAAAATTAGCTAATCCAAAAGAAGGAGATAAGATTTGTGATCCAACTTGTGGTTCTGCAGGTCTTCTTATTATTGCGGGAAATGAAGTTCGTGAAAGCGGCTCAACTAATTATGCATTGTATGGTCAGGAAAAAACAGGAACTACATACAATCTTGCTCGTATGAATATGTTTTTACATAAACAAGATTCAGCTCGTATTGAGTGGGGTGATACAATAAATGAACCAAAACTTACTGATGATGATGGTTTGATGAAGTTTGATGTAATTGTTGCAAATCCACCATTTTCTTTGGATAAATGGGCTGATGAAGGAAAAGTCAATAACGACAAATACAATCGTTTTCATAGAGGTATGCCTCCTGCAAGTAAAGGAGATTATGCATTTATTACTCATATGATTGAAACAGCAAAAGCAAAAGAAGGTCGTGTTGCAGTAGTTGTTCCTCACGGAGTTTTGTTCCGTGGTTCTGCCGAAGGTCGTATCAGAAAAGCATTTATTGAAGAAAATATTTTGGATGCAGTTATTGGGCTTCCCGCTGGACTTTTCCAAACAACTGGTATTCCTGTTGCAATCCTTGTGTTTGATAGATCAAGGGAAAAAGGTGGTGCAAATGAAAATCGTAAAGATATTTTATTCATTGATGCATCAAGGGAATTTGTTCCAGGGAAAAATCAAAATAACCTTTCTGATGAACATATTGCAAAGATTGTTGATACATATAAAAATCGTAAGGAAATTGAAAAATACTCTCATATCGCAACAATAAAAGAAATTGAGGAAAATGAATATAATCTTAATATTCCTCGTTATGTTGATACCTATGAAGAGGAAGAAATTGTTGATATTCCAAACACTCGTGCAGAAATAAAAAAAGTTGAGGAAGAAATAAAACAAATAGAAGAAAAAATGAATAAATATTTGAAAGAATTGGAATTGAAAGAATAGTTAAATAATAAAAGGAGTATTAAAATGGAAAAAATATATTTAGCAAATTATCAACATGTTATAACATTATTTGTTGGTCTAGTTACATTATTTTGGATGTATAGACAAATGAAAATAATGGAAAAACAACGTCAGGATGTTTTTTACAATAAACAGTTAAATTTTATCTCTCTTTTTATACATAATAAAATCACAGGACTAGAAAAATGTAAAAGAGTTGAAGTAATAAATAAAAATATATCTCAAGCGTTTAATTTTATATTAAAATGGACAAAAGAAAAAGATTTTTTAGAATTTCAACTTTTAAATCCTAAGGCATCACTATTATTTACACGAATTTTTTTCTATTCTCAATATATTTTAGATCAATATGAAATTATTTCAAAGTGTGAAAAAAATAGTCCATATAAGCGAATGTTACAAAATAAACTCATCGAAAGTTATAATACATTAAGATATGTATCTATAAAATTAGATAAGTTAATTTTGCGTAAAGTATTTAATGATGATAAAAACATTATTGAAAAAATATATTCCAAAATAAAGGAATTTATATTTTATTTTTGTAAATTTTTGCCTGCAAAATATAAAATAGATCATTTAATGCATCTAATAAATAAAGAAAAATTAAATAACAAAACAAATATGCTTGTTATTAACAATATTATAAACATTGTTAATAAAAAAGAAAATCCAAAAAATAAAGAAAATGGAAAAGTTATTGATGCTAAATATATAGATAAAACTAGTGATAAGAGTAATTAATATTATGGAGACTATTAAATGGAAGATAATGTTTTATTTTTTGAATCTCATTATGAAGTATTAAATGCCGAAATTGTTCCAGAAGCTAGAAATATAGCGTCTGAAGCTACAATAAAAGTTTTAAATTCGGTTTTAGATAAAATGGGAATATCTGAAGATTATTATGAAATAAAACTTACAATTCCTAAAAATGGGTGTTACCAAGATACTATAAAAATAAAATTTAATAGCGAAAAAATACTTCCTTGGATTTCGTTATTAGTAGCATTATGGCCAATATTATTTTCAAACAAATACGATGAAGCAAATAAAAAATTAGATTTAGCAATGAAGGCTAAAAATTTAGGAGTTGATTGTGATACAGCTAACTTTCAAGGTATATTACATGAGGTTTGTGAAGATGTTGACATAAAAAAAGCATTATCAAAAAAATATCAAGCATTAAATAAAGATGAAAGTTTAAAATCTGAAAATTTAATAGTCAAAAAAGATAATACTATTTTGTCTGATACAAAGATTCAACGTTCACAATTCAAAAATTTTGATTATGTAGCTGAAGAAAAAATATATTCAGAAAATTTTGATAAAGTTATTATTGAATTAGTTTCTCCAGTATTAGTCGATAATAGTAAAAGATTATGGGTTGGAATATATCAAGGAAGTACTATAAAGAGAGGAGATATTCCAGTTTTAATTGATGGAGATATAATTTATTTTTCTGTGGAAGATGATGGCTTTAAACATCTTATGCAAAATAAAGAAATATCTTTTACTCAAGGAGATTTTGTTTATGCTAACCTATCAATTTCTGGAATTTTAAATTTTGATTATAATGTCTTAAAAAAGAAAAAAATTACAGCATTATCTATCTATAAAACAACAGAAAAAGAAACAAAACAAATAAAAATAGATATTGTCGATAAAGAAATTAAAGAATTAGAATTATTTAATTATATGGATAAGAGTAAAACAAATGGCAACAAATAACATAAATATACCAAAAGGATGGGATATTAAAAAACTTGGAGAAATATTTTCCTTTTCAGCAGGAGGTGATGTTGATAAGGATTGTTTTTCTGATGTAAAAGATGATTTACATCCGTATCCTATATATGCTAATGCTCTTACAAACAAAGGTTTATATGGATACAGTTCAAAGTATAAAATAAAAAATGAATGCATTACTATTACAGGTAGAGGAGATATAGGAAAAGTCTTTTATCGTGAGGGAAAGTTCACTCCTATAGTACGTTTAATTACAGCTATTCCAAAAAATAATATAAATACAAAATTTATGAGTTATTCTTGTAGTCGTATTAAATTTTTTAATGAAAATACAGGTGTTCCTCAACTGACAGTTCCTCAAGTTTCTTGGTATAAAGTAGTTGTTCCCCCACTTGCTGAACAGGAGAAGATTGCGGAGATATTGAGTTGTTGGGATGAGGCGATTGAAAAGGTGTCTGATCTGATAGAGCAGAAAAAGCTCCTCAAAAAAGGCCTGATGCAAAAACTCTTGACCGACAAAACCCGCCTATCCGGCTTCACACAACCTTGGAAAGAAGTAAAGTTAGGTGAGATTGCAGAATTTATTTTAGGTTACTCTTTTGATAGTAATGATTTTAAGGAAAATGGTATTCCCTTAATTCGTATATCTAATATAGAAGATGATAAATTATCTTTAGATAAAGATACTGTTTTTTTAGACACATCATCTTTGCAAAAATATCAAAAATATTGTATTAAACAACAAGATTTATTAATCGCCATGTCTGGTGCAACTACAGGAAAAATGGGAATAAATAAAACTGTTACTCCTATGCTTCTTAACCAACGTGTAGGAATTATAAGGGCTAAAAAAAGTAATCAATGCTTCATCAATCAATATTTAATGCGTTTTAATAATAAAATTCTTAGAATGTCTTATGGTGGAGCTCAACCAAATATTGGAAGTAATGATATTAAAAAAATTAAACTATTTATCCCATCCGACATATCTGAACAACAAGCTATTGCGGATGTTTTATCAACGGCAGATGATGAAATTAACTTACTTAATCAAAAATTAGAAGCTCTTAAAACACAAAAGAAAGGCCTTATGCAACAACTTCTTACCGGAAAGATAAGAGTAAAAGTGAATAAATAGGAGATAGATATGGTAAGTAAAATTTTAGAAAAAAAGAAAAAAATAGAAATAGAATATAAAGGGAAATATTATAATTGTTATGATTATGAAAAAAGTATTTCTCCGATGAGGTATAAATTTTCTGGAACGGTTTATGATGGAAAAAATTATATTATTGCTAAAATAGAAGATGATAATGGAATTCATTTAGCTATGCGTTGGAATATTGCTTCTTCAGAATACGAAACGCATGCTAATAATAAAGATAAAACTTGTACCGGTTATCCCAATACTCGTGGATATCCGACGTGGTTTATTTTACCTGATAGTTTTTTGGATGATTTACAACAATATATATTAAAAAATAAGGATAAATAAAAATGACTAATATTAATGATCCATACTATTTACCAAACTTTGATGAAGCAAACTCGTCACAAATTCCAGCAATAATTCAACTTATAAATCTTGGTTATAACTATATTGGAAGACATGAAATTGATAAGTATAGGGACAGTAAATCTCAATATATTCTTAGGGATATTGCATTTAAGGCAATAAGGAATATTAACGGATCAAATATTTCTGATAAAAGTATAAAGGATGCTATTATTTCGTTGGAAAAGGTAAAAATGGATGATGGTGTTGTAAATGTATCAAAGAATATTTATGCTAATCTTTTGGGTGGTGTTGCTGTTTCCGAGATTATTGACGGTAAAAAATCATCCCCACAATTAAAGTTTATTGATTGGAAAAATTGGGATAAAAATACATTTCATGTTGTGCCTGAATTTGAAATATCAGAAGAGCAAAATCGTCGTCCTGATATAGTTTTATTTGTTAATGGAATACCTTTTGCTGTTATTGAAAATAAAAAAAGTTCTGTTCCTGTTGATGAAGCTGTGACTCAGATGATAAGAAACCAAAAGGGAGATCAAACTCCTAAATTCTTCCTTTATCCCCAAATTTTAATAGCAACTAATGTTAGCGAAATTAAATATGGAACAATGCTAACACCAAGGGATTTTTATTCTGTATGGAAGGAAAAAGACTTTAGTAAAGATTTTGAAGATAAGGTTTTGAAGTCTGTAAATAATCCTATAAGTAAGGAAGATTTAGATAAGATTTCGAATGATTTGTTAAGAAGTAATTATGTTCAAGCTCCAAAAGGAAATATAACTCCACAAGACAGGGGAATTTATAGTCTTTTGGAACCAGAAAGATTTTTGGATTTGGTAAGAAACTTTATCGTTTATGATAACGGCATAAAGAAAGTTACAAGATATCAGCAATATTTTGCTATTAAAAAGATTTTGAAAAAAATTGAAAATCGTGAAGAAAATGGAAAACGTAAAGGTGGACTTGTTTGGCATACACAAGGAAGTGGTAAGTCTTTAACTATGGTTATGCTCGTAAAGAATTTAATTGAAACAATTAGTAATCCAAGAGTTATCGTAGTGACTGATAGAACTGATTTGGATGATCAAATTAATGATACTTTTAATGCTTGTAATATAAAAGTTAAGGCAAAACAAGCTACATCAAAAGATGATTTGATTAAGAAAATTAAAAGTAAAACGACTGATGTTATCACTACGCTTGTTCATAAATTTGAAACAACTACTTCTTTTAAGGATGAAGATGATAATATCTTTATTTTGATTGATGAAGCACATAGAACACAAGGCGGTGATGCAAATGATAGTATGAATAGAATTTTACCTCGTGCTTGTCAAATTGCATTTACAGGAACACCTTTGATGACAAAGGATAAATCTATTACAGAAAAGAAATTTGGTGGACTTATTGATGCATATACTATATCAGAAGCTGAAGAGGATGGTGCAATTCTTCCTCTTATTTATCAGGGAAGATTTGTTGATCAAGCTGTTAATAATACGGTAGATTTATTTTATGAAAATATTTCATCGAACTTTACAGAACAACAAAAAAAGGATTTTGAAAAGAAGTTTATTTCTGCGTCATTGCTTGAGGAAACTTCTGCTAGGGTAGAAATGATTGCCTTTGATATTTGGAAGCATTTCAAAGATAATTTTCAGAGAACTGGATTGAAGGGACAGCTTGTTGCTCCATCGAAATATACAGCTGTTTTATTTAAGGAAGCATTGGATATGCTTGGTGGAATAAAATCAGAAGTTATCATTTCAGATACACAAAAGACAGATACAGAAGAAGATAAACTTGCAAATCATAAAAAAGTTGTTAACGACTTTATAAAAGAGGAAAAAAGAAGATATGGATCTCTTGAAAAACGAGAAGATACCATTATTAAAGATTATAAGAAAAATCCTGATGGTTGTGAGATTTTAATTGTTGTTGATAAACTTTTAACTGGATTTGATGCTCCTTGTGATACTGTTCTTTATTTGGCTAAACAATTAAAAGATCATAATCTTTTACAGGCAATTGCTCGTGTAAATAGAGTTTATAATGGAGATAATAATAAGCAATCAAAGGTTGCTGGATTGATTGTAGATTATTCCAAAAATGCAAAAAATCTTAAAAATGCATTAACATTATTTAGTAATTATGATCCAGAGGATATAGAAGGAGCATTATTAAATACTGACGATCAAATACAACTTTTGGATAATATTTATCAAAAAATACATGAGCAATTTAAGGATATTAAAGACACAAATAATACTGATGCTTATGTTCATGCTTTGATGAAAGATGAAGATAAAAAAAATAAATTTTATACAAATGTTAATCAGTTTATTAGAATGTTTGCAACTTGTTACTCTTTATACGATTTTCAACAAAAGTTTGATGATGAGAAGTTAAATAGATATAAAATGGATTTGAAGAAATTCGTTGAAATCAAAAAAACTACACAATTGGCAGCAGCAGAAAAAGTTGATTTTTCAAAATATAAGGATCAATTACATAAGTTATTGGATAAATATGTAACTGCAAATGAAGTTGAAATTCTTTCGAAAGAAATTAGTTTGTCTGATATGAGAGAGTTTAATCAATATATTGAAGACGAAAAGCAAGGTCTATCTGATAGGTCAAAGGCTGCTGCTATTGCTGCACAGACAAAAAAGACTATTAGTGAAAGATATAAACGAGATGAAGTTTTTTATAGTAAACTTTCAGAAAGATTAAATGCTTTATTACACGATCTTGAACAAGCAAAACGTGAAGATATTTCATCTCTATTTAATGAAGTTAAAGAAATTCAACAATGTGTTGAAAATTATGAAGCTAATGATATTCCAAATGAATTAAAAGAAAGAAAATCAACTCATCCAATTTATAGAAATATCAAAGAGTTAATTGAAAATAAAATAGAAAATGATGATATTCCTAATATTATAAATCATATAGTTGATACAATAATATCATTGAAAAAAGTAGATTGGTATAATGATATTTCGATAAAAAGAAAATTTATTATAACTATAGAAGATTTCTTACTTGATGATATAGAATCTGATTTGACTATACCGGATGTTGAGTTGATAGCAAATAAATGTTGGGATATTGCTGTATTAAATGAAGAGATGTTTTAATGGTTATATCTGATATAAGAATTAAAGAGATTATTAAAGAACAGAGAAAAACTATTTCTGCAACAGTTTTTCCTGATGGTTCTGTTGTTATTAAAACACCAATAGATGCAACCGAAGATAAAATTCAAGATTTTGTTAAAAGGAAAAAACAATGGATAAATGATAAAATTGAATATTTTTCAAAGTTTAATCCTGTAAAACAAAAAAATATTGTATCTGGAAGTAGTATTTTGTATCTTGGAAGACAATATCAATTTATAATTCAAAAATCATGTTTAAATAATTTAGTAAAAGTTGAAAGAAATAAAATTATTTTTTATTCTTCTCATCCTCAAAAAATAAATGAAATCAATCACATTTTCAATAAATGGTTATTAAAAAAATCCATAACAATCTTTAATAATAGATTAAAGGAAATAATGAAAACATTTGATTTTCCTATACCTACATTAAAAGTTAGAAAATTAAACAAAAGATGGGGAAGCTATTTAAAAAAACATGAAATAATATTAAATCCAGCTTTAATACAAGCCTCTAAAAAGGCAATTGATTATATTATTACACATGAACTTTGCCATTATTATTATGAAACTCATTCAACAGAATTTTATAAATTATTATCATCTAAAATCCCTAATTGGCAAGATATTGAACTAAAATTAGAAAATAAATTATTGGGAAAATATTAATGGTAGAAAATACTACATCACAATCTGTAGATAAAATTAGAGAATATACACACAAATTGTATTATATAGATAATAAATTTAATATTACTTTTTATCAGGATAATTTTATAGGTGCTATTTTAAAATACATACCCTCTCTCTTTATTATTCTAGCAATATAAAAAATATTCATTGAAATCAAGTTATTTTAATATTAAAAATATGTTATTATGAAAAATAAAATACTTATTTATAACGATGTTGGTGTATTTAATATCCACCCTTTGAAAACTGCTCTTGAAACATATTTCAAAAACAATATTGAAATAGACACAATTTCTTCAACTGAAATAGTCAACAATACAAAATTAACTAATGATATTTTGGCACTTTTTATTCCAGGAGGCATTGCCAATAAATACTTTGAAAAAATAGGTATCAAAGGCAACAAAAATATCCAAAATTATATAAAAAATGGCGGAATATATTTTGGTATATGTGGAGGAGCATACTATGCTTGCAACAAAGTCGAATTCGAAAACGACATTCCAAATTCAAAAATAAATGCCCAATACAAACTCGACCTAATAAATTCTTGTGCAAAAGGTACATTATATAAGGAACTTGACATACAACCATTTTCTCACTCAATCGATGCAACAACTATTGTAGATATAGAATATATAAATTCTGTTATTAAGACAAATTCATCTGCACTTTACCACGGCGGACCATTTTTTGATTTAATTGAAAAAAATTGCCAAATCATTGCCAACTATAAACTAAAATCTGGCAAAAAGCTCCCTGCTATACTACAAAAAACATACGGCAAAGGCAAAGTCATAATTTCAGGAGTTCACTTTGAATACAACCTTGAAAATCTTGAAAACATAATATCATATACAAACAAAACAAATTCTCATTCTGAAATATTAAAAAAAATAAAACTCAAAGAAGATAAAAGACAAACTCTTTTCAAACAACTAATGCAAAAAATAAGATAATTATCACTAATTTAATATAAAAAGAGCTTGCATTTTCAAAAGATTTTTTATAAAATATCGCGTATGTGATTTTAAATCAGGAGATTCCTGATAGATAATCCTTTGAAAAACTTTTATTAAATAAACTAAAAGGAGCTAATAATATGGCAAAAGAAACATATGTAAGAAATAAGCCACATGTTAACATTGGTACAATTGGCCACGTTGACCATGGTAAAACAACAACTACTGCTGCTATTACAAAATTCTTTGGTGAATTTAAAGCTTACGATCAAATCGATGCTGCACCAGAAGAAAAGGCACGTGGTATTACAATTAACACAGCACACGTTGAATATGAAACAGATACAAGACACTATGCACACGTTGACTGCCCAGGACACGCTGACTATGTTAAAAACATGATCACTGGTGCTGCTCAAATGGACGGTGCTATCCTCGTTGTATCAGCAGCTGATGGTCCTATGCCTCAAACACGTGAACACATTCTTCTTGCAAGACAAGTTGGTGTTCCTGCTATCGTAGTATTTTTAAACAAATGCGATATGGTTGATGATCCAGAAATGTTAGAACTTGTTGAAATGGAAGTTCGTGAACTTCTTAACAAATATAACTTCCCTGGCGATACAACTCCTATCGTTCGTGGTTCTGCACTTTGCGCTCTTGAAGGCACAAACAAAGAATTAGGTGAAGATGCAATCCGTGCACTTATGAAAGCTGTTGACGAATTTATTCCAACTCCAGTTCGTCCACTTGATAAACCATTCTTGATGCCAATCGAAGACGTATTTTCAATTTCTGGTCGTGGAACTGTTGTTACAGGTCGTGTTGAAACAGGTATTGTAAAAGTTGGTGATGATGTTGAAATCGTTGGTATTAAACCTACACAAAAAACAACTGTTACAGGTGTTGAAATGTTCAGAAAACTTCTTGATGAAGGTGAAGCTGGTGATAACATCGGTGTTCTTCTTCGTGGAACAAAGAAAGAAGAAGTTGAACGTGGACAAGTACTTGCTAAACCAGGTTCAGTTACACCACACAAGAAATTTGAATGTGAATGCTATATTTTGACTAAAGAAGAAGGTGGAAGACACACTGCATTCTTGTCAAACTATCGTCCACAATTCTATTTCAGAACAACAGACGTTACAGGTTCAGTTATCCTTCCAGATGATGTAAAGATGGTAATGCCTGGCGATAACGTAAAAATGACAGTAGAACTTATCACTCCAGTTGCTATGAGCGAAGGTCTCCGTTTTGCTATCCGTGAAGGTGGTAGAACAGTTGGTGCTGGTGTTGTTTCTAAAATTATAGAGTAAGTTTCTATCATTTTTAGCTAAAATAAAAGCCCTCCGAAAGGAGGGTTTTTTTATTACATAAAACATCAAAAAAAATTATAACAAACCAAGATTTTTTAATTCAGCATTCAAACTTTCCCTATCAACAAAATTTGAACCCAAATCCAACATCTTTTTAACCTTTATAACAAAGGCAAAATACTCATTTACAACCTTATCCCCTTCCAAATCATATTCCACAACCAAAATCTTTTCCTTATCAAGGATAAGTCTTTGTTGCTCCTTTGGAATATAATCAAGCAAAACCATACTATTTGAATTTCTGTAAAGGAAAGCATTATCCCCACCATCATAAATAATTTCAGGATTATCAATCATTCCAATATAAGGTTTCACTGGCTTTAAAATAATACAAATATCACCATTTGGATTTATCAAAATATTGTAAAACTTTGCTTGTTCCATAATTTCCTCCTATAAACATAATACATCAAAGCACATAAAAAAACCAGTCCTAAAAACAGACTGGTTTTAAAAGCAAAAACTTTAACTATTTTTCTGGTGCAGGAACAGGAGCAGGAGCTTTAGCTTTCTTTTCGTCCTTTGGTCCCTTTTTCCACCAACCTTTTCTGTTATCTTTTCTATCATCATACTTTTTTGCACAAGGACAAGGTTGACCTTCTCTCATTTTTTCACATTTTGGTGAGAAAAAGTCTGGTTTATGTTTTTGACAACCTGTGCCAACAAAAGCAAGTGTAATAAACACAGTTGCAAGAATAATAATTGCTTCAAAAATCAAAGCACGTTTAAAACAACCACATCTGCAACTTAAAGCACAATTACAACCATAAGCATGATCACAACATTTGCAATCACATTCCTTTTTCATTTCTGACTTTGCATTAACAGAAGCCTTCACAGCAGAATTTTTCTTAACACTTTTTACAGTAGTTTTTTTAGATATATTTTTTTTAGCTACCATTTTATCCCCCTTATATTTATATTTACATTGTTTTTTTTATAGATTATATTAAAACCAATATAAAAGGAGTATAGCATTGATTACAAACATTTTCAAGAATTTAAAAGAAAAATATTCATCAACTGAAAAACGATTTCTTGGAATAGATTACGGCGATGTGAACATAGGAACCGCCATTTCAGATGTATCCCGAAGCATTGCAAGCCCATATAAAATGCTAAAAAACAAAAGCTATACAATTTTATTCGACGAATTTGCTGATATTATAAAGGAAATGGATATAGGAGCCATAATCATAGGTCTTCCACTACAAATGAATGGACAAGAAGGTGAAACCGCACAAAAGGTCCATAAATTTAAAGAGGCCCTTGAAAAACAATTTCCAAATATTGATATAGTTTTATCCGATGAGCGTCTAACCTCTTCTATTTCCGAAAAAATGCTAATCCGCGAATTTGACCTTTCCCGTCAAAAAAGAAAACAAATCTTGGATAAAGTATCCGCTTCCTATATATTACAAAATGTTTTGGATAGTATGAATTTTTAATCTTACTTATAAAACTCTACTTTCACACTATCTTGATACATCAAACCAGAAGCAGCTCCAGCGACATGAATAAAGTTCGTTTTACAAATATCCGAAGCACCTTTCTTTACAACAAATCTAGGCTGGTTAAAATTTAATTCTTTTGCATAATCACGAGAATAATTTTTTACATTATCAATTGTTGTATTACTATAATCATAAAATCCGCTACCAAATCCGCCATTAAATCCGCACTCTGAAACATAAACATATAAATATCGTAACTTATTACCATATTTATCCACAATATCATCATTTGGAAAGTTAGCCAAATTTCTTAAATCATAAGTTTCGCCTTCCTTTAAACGAAGCACTGGATTTTTAAATATTTTTCCTGTCCAAACTAATTTATTATGTGTATCAGAAGTTATTTCATTACGTTCACGAATTTTAATTTTAACAAAATCCTCATCACCATTTAATGCAACAGCTTTTACAAAATTATAATTATCACACCTTTTTGCAGATGTTGGACGATATTGAAAATATACTGAATATCCCTTATTTTTGTTCTTCTTTTGTGTAATAATAATTGGATAATCTACATTATTATAACTATAATTTTTAAATGTATTAGATAAATCATAAGAAGTATTTGCATCTAAATATATATCGGTAAATGAATAAGTAACTTCATCCATATTGAAACCACCAATAGGGAAATCACCAAAATCTTTACTTATATCAGCATCTTTTACAACTGAAAAATATCCTTCAAAACCACATTTAGAAAAATAAAATTTCACAGCTTTATAGCTAGCAAATTTTGCACTATCAATAATATCATCTAAATAGTATCCTTGCCCTTCATTTAATGTAATTTCGCTATTTTTAAAAATCTTACCTGTATACACAGGTTCTGCAGATTCTGTATTAGAAATAGGATTTTTATTATCTATTGCTTTTAATTTTTCTTCGAACATAGAAATTTTTGTATTCGCCTCTTTAAGTTTATTATCATATTCAGAAAATTTACTCTCATAAGTAGAAACACTTTGTTTCAAAAAATTAATTTCACTTAAAATTTTATCATATTTTTCATCCGTATCTGATATTTTAACAGAAGCAGAAGTATCTACATTTGTCTTAGTTGAAACATTTGAATTTAAAACTCTTAAATTAGAGGCTTTTCCACGACCTGTTACAGCAGCACGTTTGGAATTTCTACGACTATCTCGTCGAGAAGTTGTTGCAGCTCTTTTTGAATTATTTTTTCCAACAACACTTGCTCTCTTTGAATTTCTTCTTGGTGCAGAATTTACATCTGAAATTATTGATAAAAAAACAAAAAATACAAATAAATATTTACAAAATCTAAATTTTATCATGGTCCATTTTCTCTCTTTTATAAAATTATATTAACTCTTTTTAGAATTTTTATCAACAAAAAAAATACCCTCTAAAAAGAGGGCATTTTCTTAAAAGATTTTCGGTAATTATGCAGGAATCACAGAAATATAAGTTCTTCCTTTTGCATCACCTTTTACGAAAGAAACAGAACCATCAACAGTTGCAAAAATAGTATAGTCAGTTCCCATACCAACATTTGTTCCTGGGTGATATTTTGTTCCACGTTGTCTTACAATAATAGTTCCAGCAGTTACTTTTTCACCACCGAATCTTTTGATTCCAAGTCTTTTACCTTCAGAATCACGACCATTCTTTGAACTACCGCCAGCTTTCTTATGTGCCATTTTTTACCTCTTTTTCTTTAATAATTAAGCAATTATATCAGTTATTTTAATAACAGTTAAATATTGTCTATGACCTTGTTTTCTTCTGTAATTTTGTCTTCTTTTCTTTTTGAAAACAATCACTTTGTCATCACGAATTTGGTCAACAACTTCAGCTTTTACCTTTGCACCTTCAACGAAAGGAGCACCAACTTTACCATCAACCATAAGTACATCTGAAAATTCAACATTTTTTTCAGCGTCAAGTTTTTCAACTTTTAATACTTCGTTTTTTTGAACTTTATACTGTTTTCCACCAGTTGTAAATATTGCAAACATTTTTCATTACCTCGATTCTTTTAAATGTTTTCAAAATATATAATACTTTCCTAAAAAAGTCAATATTTTTCTTATTTTTATCTTTCGTTATTATTCTCAGGTTTAAACAAACGATTATCTACTTTACCTTTTCTTCCATTTCTATAAGAACAATCCATAGAAGAAAATAAAACGTTTAAATTATATCTTAAATTATCAAAACGTTCCTTATCATAATTTCCAACAGATAGATAAAGTTGACGTTTATATTCATTCATAGCAGCCTTTTTAAGTCGTAATATATCATTTTGATTTTTAACAAATGGTTCCAATAAATTTTGAACGACCTCCAAATCAACACCACTATCAACAGTATCTACAACAATATTATTAAAAAAGAAACTAAAACCTGAACTTAACATATCTGTATTAAGATTAAGTTTCAAAGCATTCACAAGATCAAGAGATTCTTGTTCTTGATAAAAAACATCTGACAAAGCATAAGGATCAAGTTGTTCCGAAATAAAATCGCAAGTCAAGCCTCTTTCTTGTTCTTCCAACACATTAAACATATCCATTTGATAAAGTATAGATTGAAAACGCACAAAATTATAATCTCGTAATTTTAAAATATCTTTTTCACGAATATCAGAAGATAATTTAAAACGACGTTTAATTCTATTTATTTTATTTGTATATTTACGATATATATCTATAGTTTTTTTAAAAAATTTAGCTTCTGGAATCAAACTTTCAAATACTTTCATTTTAACCTTCTTTCTTTTTCAATTTAGTTGATAAATAGTTATAGCAATATACACAAATAATCGTAAATAAAATTACTTGCACACAACGCAAAAAAGCAATAAATGGAATTATAAATATAGCTGATGCAAAATCATAATCCGACTTTTTCATAAAAACAAAAATCCAATTATAAAAAGTCCAACAATACATTATTAAACCACAAGACCAAGCCAACACATCAACAACCTTTTGCTTTAAATCCAATTTAGGAATCAAAAATTCAATAAACTTTACTGGTCCCATAAATAAAACATAATAATACACAATCATAATCATCAAAAAATGAATTTTTGCAATGCTTGGATTATAGGCAAAATAAGGCAAAATAAAAAGCACAGGAAACAAAGCTCCATACTTCTTTAATTTTATCAATAACATATTTACTTTTACTTTAGGTTTTGCCATTTTTACACTTTTTATTTTAATCGACTCTATACTATAGACAAAAACCTCTATTGTCAATATCTACTTTAAAAATTTACAATAATATAAATAGCAAAAAAGGAAGGCCATCAAACCTTCCTTTTTTAAATACTTTCTTTCAAGATATTATGCAATACCAGGAAGAGTCAAGTCAGCAGAATCTTGCTTTTTATTAAGTTCATCAGCTTTTTCTGCTTCCAATTCTTGATCCTGAGCTTTTGCAATAGCTTTAATTCTGTTGATATAAGCACCAGTTCCCGCAGGAATAAGTCTTCCAACGATAACATTTTCCTTCAAACCAGTCAACATATCTTCCTTACCAGCAATAGCTGATTCGATAAGAACTTTTGTGGTTTCTTGGAAAGATGCAGCAGAAATAAATGATCGAGTTTGCAAACTTGCCTTTGTAATACCAAGGAGATAAGGTCTTGCAGTAGCAGGTTTTCCACCTACTTCAACAGCCTTCTTGTTTTCTTCAATCAAATCTTCTTCATCAACATATTCGCCATTAACAAATGTAGTTGCACCAGCATCTATAATTTCGTTCTTGCGAAGCATTTGGCGAACAATCACTTCTATGTGCTTATCATTGATTTCCACACCTTGAAGTCTATAAACACCTTGGATTTCACTAACAAGGTATTTAGCCAATTCTTCAACACCAAAAATACGTAATATATCATGAGGAGCAATCTTACCTTCAGTAATTTTATCACCCTTCTTAACAATATCACCATCTTGAACATTAAGAGCTGTTGTTTTTGAAATAAGATATTCAACTTCTTCACTTCCATCATTTGGAACAATCGCAATTTTATATTTAGATTTGTAATCTTCTTTAAATGTAATAGTTCCATCTTTTTCAGCGATAATAGCAGCATCTTTTGGTCTTCTTGCTTCGAAAAGTTCAGCAACACGTGGAAGACCACCAGTAATATCTTTTGTCTTACTATCTTCACGAGGAATATAAGCAATAATATCACCAGCTTTTACTTCATCACCATTGTTTGATGAAATAACTGTGCCTGTTGAAATAATATATCTTGCAGAAGAACCAGTAGGAAGAACCAAAGTATTTCCCTTTTCATCAAGTATATAGATAGATGGATTCAAATCTTTCTTCTTTAGACCAGTTTTCCAATCAACAACAACTTTTGATGAAATACCAGTTGCTTCATCTTTTACTTCAGAAACTGAAACACCATCAATCAAATCAACGAAGTTAAGTTTTCCTGAAACTTCTGTGATAATAGGTCTGATGTAAGGGTTCCATTCAACAACCTTTTGACCTTTTGAAACCTTATCGCCTTCAAGAGCATAAATCTTTGAACCATAAGGCACCTTTTGACGGCTAATTTCTTTACCAGTTGAATCAACGAAGATAAGTTCTGCATTACGTGTCATAACAATATTTTCATCAGCAGAATTCTTCACATAAGATGTATTTTCATACTTTACAGTTGCATCGTATGGAGATTCAATAGATGATTTTTCAACACCCTTTTGAGCAGCACCACCAATATGGAAAGTTCTCATAGTAAGCTGTGTTCCAGGTTCACCAATTGATTGTGCAGCGATAATACCAACTGCTTCACCAACATTAACCATATTTCCACGAGCCAAATCGCGACCATAACACTTTGTGCAAATACCATGTTTTGCTTCACAAGTTAACACTGAACGGATTTTTACTGATTCAATACCAGCGGCTTCAATTTTTTCAATATCTTCTTCTGTAATTTGATTATTTTTAGAAACAATCAATTCGCCATTGTGTGTCATAATATCTTCAGCAGCCACACGACCAAGGATTCTTTCTGCCAATGATTCAACAACATTACCACCATCAACAACAGCAGAAACTGAGATAGAACGTTCTGTTCCACAATCTTCCATTGTAATGATTGCATCTTGAGAAACATCAACCAATCTTCTTGTCAAATAACCAGCATTAGCAGTTTTAAGAGCAGTATCAGCCAAACCTTTACGAGCACCGTGAGTTGAATTAAAGTATTCAGCCACAGTCAAACCTTCCTTAAAGTTTGAAATAATAGGTGTTTCAATAATTTCACCATTAGGTTTAGCCATCAAACCACGCATACCAGCAAGCTGTTTAACCTGAGCTTTAGAACCACGGGCACCAGAATTTGCCATCATATAAATAGGATTTTGTGGTTTTCCATCTTCTTGCTTTGAAAGAACTTTCATCATTTCATTAGCAACAACTTCGGAACAATTTGCCCAAGCATCAACAACCTTATTGTATTTTTCTTTTGAAGTGATAAGACCGTCTTGATATTGTTTTTCATATTCAATAACTTTCTTTTCTGTATCTTCAATAAGTTTTTTCTTACTATCTGGAACAACGATATTATCTTTACCAAATGAAATACCAGAATACATAGCGTTTTTATAACCAAGATCCATAATTTTATCAGCAAAGATAACTGTTTCCTTTTGACCACAATATTTATAAATTGCACCAAAAAGTTCACCAATCTTTTTCTTTGTCATTTGTTGATTAACTAAATCAAAAGAAACACCTTTTGCCTTTGGAACAATTTCGTAAATCAAAACTCTACCAGCAGTAGTATCAACAACTTTGGATTCCAACTCACCATTCTCATTCACAACTTGGATTCTTGCTTTAATTTTTGCATGCATATCAAGTTTTTTAGATGCAAGAGCAAGTTTAATTTCATCTAAAGAACCCAAAACCATACCTTCACCTTTTGCCTTTTCTATTTCAATAGACATATAGTAAATACCAAGGACAATATCTTGGTTAGGTGTAATAATAGGTTTACCATTAGCTGGGTGTAAGATGTTGTTTGTTGACATCATCAAAACACGAGCTTCAAGTTGAGCTTCCAAAGAAAGTGGAACGTGAACAGCCATTTGGTCACCATCAAAGTCAGCATTGAAAGCTGTACAAACAAGTGGATGAAGTCTAATAGCTTTACCTTCAATAAGAACTGGTTCAAATGCTTGTATAGAAAGTCTATGAAGAGAAGGAGCACGGTTCAAAAGAACTGGGTGTTCTTTAATAACTTCTTCCAAAATATCCCATACAATAGGAAGTTCCTTATCAACCATTTTCTTTGCAGATTTAATTGTATTTGCGTGTCCATAAAATTCTAGCTTTGAATAAATAAATGGTTTAAATAATTCAAGAGCCATACGTTTAGGAAGACCACATTGATGTAATTTCAACATAGGACCAGAAACGATAACTGAACGACCAGAATAATCAACACGTTTTCCAAGAAGGTTTTGACGGAAACGACCTGACTTACCTTTAAGCATATCAGCCAATGATTTCAAAGGACGACGGTTGCTTGCAACAACTGGTCTTGGTCTACGAGAATTATCAAACAAACTATCAACAGCTTCTTGAAGCATTCTCTTTTCATTTCTGATAATAATTTCAGGAGCCTTAAGTTCCATCAATCTTTTCAAACGATTATTTCTGTTAATAACACGTCTATATAAGTCATTCAAATCAGCAGTTGCAAATCTTCCACCATCAAGAGCAACAAGTGGACGAAGTTCAGGTGGAATAACTGGAATAACGTCCATAATCATCCATTCTGGTTTTGAACCTGATTCCAAAAATGCTTCGATGATTTTAAGTCTTTGAATAACTTTTTTACGAGCCATTTCAAACTTCATATCTTTAAGTTCTAAACGAAGTTTTTCTGCTTCCTCTTTCAAATCAACAGATGCAAGCATTTCTTTCAATGCTTCGGCACCAATACCTGCACGGAAACTATCTTGACCATATTCTTCAATATAGCGTTGATAATCATCTTCAGTTAAAAGTTCGTGCATTTTAAGAGGTGTAAGACCTGGTTCAATAACGATATAGTTATCGAAATAAAGAACTTTTTCCAATTTCTTAAGTGGCATATCCAAAAGCACACCCATTTTTGATGGAAGTGATTTCAAAAACCAAATATGAGCCACAGGAGAAGCAAGTTCAATATGTCCCATTCTTTCACGACGAACTTTTGAAAGTGTAACTTCAACACCACACTTTTCACAAATTACGCCACGATATTTAATGCGTTTATATTTACCACAAAGACATTCGTAATCTTTAACTGGTCCAAATATCTTAGCACAAAAAAGTCCGTCCTTTTCAGGTTTAAAAGTTCTGTAGTTTATAGTTTCAGTTTTTTTAACTTCACCATAAGACCAAGAACGGATTTGTTCAGGAGATGCAACGGAAATTTTAAGTTTAGAAAAACTATCTTCCGGAACTACATTTGTAAAAACTTTTTGAATTTCATTATTCATTATAACTTCTCCTATTTATTATTTTTTCATTTCCAAGTTAAGACCAAGTGATTTGATTTCTTTAACCAAAACATTAAAGCTTTCTGGTGTTCCGTATTCAAAGTCATAGTTTCCACGAACAATAGATTCATAGACTTTTGTTCTTCCAGATACGTCATCAGACTTAACTGTTAACATTTCTTGTAAAGTATATGCAGCACCGAATGCTTCCAATGCCCAAACTTCCATTTCACCAAATCTTTGACCACCGAATTGAGCTTTACCACCTAATGGTTGTTGTGTAACCAAAGAGTAAGGTCCAACTGAACGAGCATGGATTTTTTCATCAACTAAGTGATGGAGTTTAAGGTAATACATATAACCAACAGTTACAGGACAATCAAACTTTTCACCAGTTTCACCATTGTAAAGTTCAACTTGACCAGAACTATCAAGACCAGCCTCTTCTAATAATCTAGAAATATCGGCTTCTTTTGCACCATCAAATACAGGGGTTGACATAGGAACACCATTTGAAATTGAATTTGCAAAAGATTTAATTTCTTCATCTGTAAAGTCTTTAAGTTCTCTATCATAAATTTCTTTACCATAGATTCTTTCTAACTTATTACGGATATCAGAAACATTAAGTTCCTTCTTATATACACGTTCCATCATTTCACCGATTTGAACGCCAAGACCCTTTGCAGCCCAACCAAGGTGAGTTTCCAAAATCTGACCAACATTCATACGACTTGGCACACCAAGAGGATTAAGAACGATATCAACAGGTTCACCATTTGCTTGATAAGGCATATCTTCAACTGGAACAACACGTGAAACAATACCCTTATTTCCATGACGACCAGCCATCTTATCACCGATTTGAAGTTTTCTTTTAACAGCGATAAATACCTTAACAACCTTTAATACACCAGGAAGCAAGTCATTACCTTGTTTAACTTTTTCAATCTTGTCATCAAACTTTGCATCTGTTTTTTTCAAAACTTCTTCAAATTCAGAAATCATTGAAACAAATGCTTCTTGAGATTTTTCATTATCAAGTTTGATTTTTTCAAGTTTAGAAGATGGAATACCAGCCAATTCAGAAGCCTTCAAAGTAGCACCCTTTGATGCAACATCTTTAGGAGCTTCTGCAACAACTTTACCATCAAGGAAAGTTTTTAACTTTTCATTGAAGCCAACTTCCAAAATTTGCTTTTCATCATTTCTATCTTTGTTAAGTTTTTCAATTTCCATATATTCAATAGACAAAGCACGTTCATCTTTTTGAATACCACGACGGAAGAACATTCTTACATCAAGAACTGTTCCTTCTGTTCCAGGTGGAACTCTCAAAGATGTATCACGAACTTCAGTTGCCTTTTCACCAAATATTGCACGAAGAAGTTTTTCTTCTGGGGTAACAGGAGTTTCACCCTTTGGTGTAACTTTACCAACCAAAATATCGCCAGCTTTAACATGAGCACCAATATGAATAACACCAGTTTCGTCCAAATTCTTTAATGCTTCGGCACCAACATTTGGAATATCACGAGTAATTTCTTCTGGACCCAACTTTGTATCACGTGCAGTTTCTTCAAATTCAGAAATATGAACAGAAGTGAACACATCATCTTTTACGATTTTTTCACTGATAACAACAGCATCTTCGTAGTTATAACCTTGCCATGGCATAAATGCAACACGAACGTTTCTACCAAGAGCTAATTCACCCATATCTGTACATGGACCATCAGCAATAATATCACCTGCTTTAACTTTATCGCCAACATTAACAATCGGCTTTTGGTTAATACAAGTATCTTGGTTAGATCTAGCATACTTTTGAAGTCTGTAAATATCAACACCAGTAGCTGATTTTGACTTTTTACCAGTTGCTTGAATAACGATTCTTGAACCATCAACTTGAGTAACAACACCATCGTTTTCAGCTTGTATAGTAGCCTTAGAGTCAGTTGCAACACGATATTCCATACCAGTTCCAACGAAAGGAGCTTCTGACTTTATAAGAGGCACAGCTTGACGTTGCATGTTTGAACCCATCAAAGCACGGTTAGCATCATCGTTTTCAAGGAAAGGAATCAACGCTGCTGCTACAGAAACAAGTTGCTTTGGAGATACGTCCATCAAAGTAATTTCACTTGCTGGAAGTAAAACGAATTCACCATTTTTACGGCAACTTACCAAATCTTCTGCGAAACTTCCATCTTTGTTTAAAACAGAGTTTGCTTGGGCAATAATATATTTATTTTCTTCCATAGCAGAAACATAAATAATTTCATCTGTAACTTTACCATCAATAACTTTTCTGTATGGTGTTTCAATGAAACCATATTTATTTATCACTGCATAAGATGCCAATGAGTTGATAAGACCAATGTTTTGACCTTCTGGAGTTTCAATAGGACAAATACGTCCATAATGAGTTGGGTGCACATCTCGAACTTCGAAACCTGCACGTTCTCTTGTCAAACCACCAGGTCCAAGAGCAGACAATCTTCTTTTATGTGTAATTTCAGAAAGAGGATTGTTTTGATCCATAAATTGTGATAATTGAGAAGAACCCAAGAATTCTTTCACAGCAGAAAGAACAGGTCTTGCATTAACTAAATCTTGTGGCATCACAGAATCGATTTGAGCAGAAGACATCTTTTCTTTGATTGCTCTTTCCATTCTTACAATACCAATTCTGTATTGATTTTCAAGAAGTTCACCAACCGCACGAATACGTCTGTTTGAAAGGTTATCAATATCATCGATTTCACCTTTACCATCTCTTAAATCAACCAAGTATTTAATTACTTTAATAACATCATCACGACGAAGAATTGTTAAATTCTCAGGAGCATCTTCAAATGAAATATCAAGTCTTGTATTCAACTTAAATCTACCAACAGATGATAAATCATAAAAATCTTTATCAAAGAACATCTTAAAGAACATACTTTCTGCAGATGATACTGTAGGTGGTTCACCAGGACGCATAACTTGATAAATATCAAACAATGCTTCTTCACGAGTTTTATTTTTATCAACAATCAAAGTATTTCTGATATGTGGACCAACAGTTACATTATCAATATAAAGAACTGGGATTTCTTTAATTTTTGCATCTTCGAATTTTGAAATAACTTCGGCATCAATTTCTTGACCTGCTTCTGCAATAACTTCGTATGTTTCCATATCCAAAACATCATCAGACAAGAAAAGTCCAGCTTCTGCAAGTTGTTCATCTGTAATATAAAGGTCTGTCAAACCACCTTCTGCTAATTTTTTAGCATTTCTTGGTGAAAGTTTTGAACCCATAGCAAGAACAACTTCGCCATTTTTTGCATCAACTAAGTCATAAGAAAATTTAACGCTTTTTGTAATCAAAGAAGCATTAAAAGGTTTCTTCCAACCATTTTTAAATTTTGTAAGTTTTTCTTCGTTATAGAAAAGTTTAAGTATTTCATTTGATGACATACCAACTTTTTCGATTTCATCTGGATTTTTACCTTCTGCAATAGCTTTTTCAACAGCCATTTGAGTTTCATCATTATAGAAAGCAGATAATAATGAAGTAACAGGTATTTTACGTTTTTTATCAATTCTTACATAAAGAATATCTTTAGCATCGAATTCAAAATCCAACCAGAAACCACGAGATGGAATAATTTTTGCACTAAATAAAAGCTTTCCACTAGCATGAGTTTTACCTTCATCATGTGTAAAGAAAGCACCAGGTGAACGTTGCATTTGAGAAACGAATACTCGTTCTGTGCCGTTAAATATCAATGTTCCCTTATCAGTCATCAAAGGAACTTCACCCATAAATATTTCTTGTTCTTTTACATCTTTAATAGTCTTTTTACCCTCTTCATCTATATCCCATATAATAAGTCTCAAAGTAACACGAAGAGGAGCAGCAAATGTCAAACCACGACGAAGACATTCTTCTGCGTCATATTTAGGAGTATCAAACTCGTATTTTACGAATTCAAGATCAACAAGTCCTGAAAAATCATGTATAGGGAATACAGATTTGAATACAGCTTGGATACCAACATCTTTTCTTTCTTCAGGTTTTTCTTCTAATTGAAGGAAACTTTTATAAGATTCTTCTTGAATTTTAATAAGATTTGGAACATCAATCGGAGCCTTAATTTTACCAAAGTCTTTTCTGATTCGTTTATAAGCATTAAACATATTTTTATCCTTTTTTGTTTTGGGCTTGAACCTTAAAAGTTTATCATCTTTTTAAAGTCAAATTAACTTTTTTGCTTTTTTAATACTACAGTCGGCTAAGAATCCGAAAGGGAGGAAGAAGAAAAGCTAATCTTCTACCTCCACCAATAATTTATAAGAACTTATTTAAGTTCAACAGTTGCACCAGCAGCTTCTAATTTTGCTTTCATTTCTTCAGCAGCTGCTTTACCAACGTTTTCTTTGATTGTCTTTGGAGCACCATCAACTAAATCTTTAGCATCTTTTAAACCAAGTCCTGTGATTTCACGAACTTCTTTAATAACTGCGATTTTGTTGCCACCAGCTGAAGCTAAAACAACGTTAAATTCTGTTTTTTCTTCTGCTGCTGCACCAGCTGCTGCACCACCTGCCATTACAACAGGAGCTGCTGCTGATACACCCCAAGTTTCTTCTAATTTTTTTGAAAGCTCAGCAGCTTCCATAACTGTTAATTTTGAAAGTTCTTCAACTAATTTTTCTAAATCTGCCATTTTTTTAATCCTTTTTATCTTTTTTAAATGGTTATTATTATTTGGTTATTAAGCCGCTTCTTTTTCAGAATAAGCCTTGAAAACTCTTGCAAGATTTCCAGCAGGTGTATTGATAACTGCACAAATCTTTGCACGGGATTCATCAAGAGATGGAAGCATAGCAATACTTTTAACGCCAGCAACATCTAAGATTTCTTTACCCATTGCACCACCAAGTATTTCAACTTTATCATTTTCTTTAGCAAAGTTAAAAATAACTTTTGCAGAAGAAACTGGGTCTTTTGAGTAAGCAACCAAAGTTGAACCTTTGAAAAGAGGAGCAAGTTCTTCGAAGTTTGTTCCGTTTAAAGCAAGCTTTGTAAGTCTATTTTGTGTAACTTTGATTGTAGCATCTTGTTCCAATGCTTTTTTTCTTAAAGCAGAAATTTCTGCAACTGTTAATCCTTTAAAAGAAGCAACAACAACAGATTCTGATTCAGAAAAAGAAGAATTCAAACTTGAAATCCAATCTTTTTTATCATTACGATTCATTTACAAACCTTTCTTTTTCTTGGTTAATATAAAGTTTCGAAATCATCTTAATTTCAAAACCACCCATCTTGCCCAAGATAAAAATTTAAAAAAATTTTTCTCTTGTCTTGGTAGGGAGGTCAAAACCTTTTAAACTTTCGTCCCTACGGTCTTGGACAAGTATTCTTTATACGATTATTTCAAATCGCCTAAATCTATTCTTAAACCAACACCTTGTGTTGATGAAAGAGTGATTTTTTTAATGTAAGTACCTTTTGATGAAGCAGGTTTTGCCTTTGCAATAACATCAATAAATGCACGAACATTTTCTTCCAATTTAGCTTCGCCAAATGACAATTTACCCATACCAGCATGAACAATACCAGATTTTTCAGCACGATATTCAACTTGTCCTGCTTTAGCTTTTTCAACAGCTTCTTTAATATTCATTGTTACAGTTCCAAGTTTTGGATTTGGCATTAAGCCTTTTGGACCTAAAACTTTAGCAACTTTACCAAGAGATGCCATCATATCAGGAGTTGCAATACATCTGTCAAAGTTAATTTGACCTTTTAAGATGCTTGCAATTAAATCATCATCACCAACCATATCAGCACCAGCTTCTTTTGCTTCTGTTGCTTTTGGACCCTTAGCAAAAACTGCTACAACACATTTTTTACCAGTTCCATTTGGAAGAGAAACCATACCACGAATATTTTGGTCTGATTGTTTTATATCAATACCAAGATTCATAGCAATATCAACAGTTTCATCAAACTTTACAGTTGATTTTTCTTTTAATACTTTCAATGCTTCAGATATAGTATATAATTTTTCTTTATCAAAGCCTTCATACATTTTTTTCATTCTTTTAGATACAAATGTCATTTTAGCCCTCCACTACATCTACACTCATTGATTTACATTGACCTTCAACCATAGACATAGCAGCCTCGATTGTATGGCAGTTCATATCTTTCATCTTTTGCTCTGCAATTTCTCTTACTTGAGATTTTGTAAGTTTTCCAACAGATGCACCTTGACCAGGAGTTTTACTTCCTGATTTAATACCAGCAGTTTTTTTGATTAAGAAACTTACTGGAGGTAATTTTACGATGAAATCAAAAGATTTATCTTTGTAAACAGTAATAATAACTGGACAAGGAATACCCTTTTCCAAGCTACTTGTTCTATCATTAAATGCTTTACAGAATTCCATAATATTCACACCTGCTTGACCAAGAGCTGGACCAACAGGAGGTGAAGGATTAGCGGAGCCTGCAGCAATTTGTAATTTTACATACTTTGCTATTTCTTTTTTAGATGCCATTTTAAACTCCTTTAGTTTAGTTTTTGTTATTAGGAACGGTAGTTTGGTTATGGCAAACCTACTACCAGTTAATTAACAGGAACCCCTGTTAAAATTTTTATAATTTTTCAACTTGGTTATATTCCAAATCAACTTGTGTAGGTCTTCCAAAGATTGATACAGAAACTTTAAGTCTTTGTTTTTCATCATCAACCTTTTCAATAACACCATTAAATGATGCAAAAGGACCTTCACAAACTTTAACTTGTTCACCTGCTTCAAATTTAATATCTGAAACAAAACTATCTTCAACATTTTCAAGTCTATGAATAAGATTTTCAGCATCTTTTTCACTTACAGGAGATGGTTTTGTTCTTGAACCCAAAAATCCGGATACAAGAGGAATATCACGAACCATATGCCAAGTATCATCATTCATAACCATACGGATAAGCACATATCCAGGGAAGAATTTCTTTTCAACTTTAACTTTTTTACCTTGTTTAATTTCAGTTGATTCTTGTGTAGGGATAAGGATTTCCACAAAAGAATCTTCCATTTTTTGTTTTTTAATTTTTTCTTCTAAACGTTTAACAACAGCCTTTTCACAACCAGAGTGTACATAAACAACATACCATCTAGCATTATCATTTTTAACTTGTTCAACTGTTTTTTGTTCTTTTATATCCATAATCCTATCCTTTAATTTTATTAAAAGTTAAAAACAAAACTCATTAACCACATAAAAAATCTATCTACAAGAAAGAAAAACAAAGCAAATACAATAGAAAATACAAAAATCATAATAGCTGAAGATACAGTTTCACGTTTAGTAGGCCAGATAACCTTAGAGATTTCTTGCTTCACTTGTTCAAAAAAATTAACAATTTTACCAAACATTCTTCAACCTCACTTTGTTTTTTTAATATGCCGATTCGCTCAACACATAATTTTATAAAGAATCTTTTCCGATTCGTTTATGTTCCAAAATTCCATAAAACTAAGGTTTTTCCTTAATTTTATGGCAGGGGCAGAAGGATTCGAACCCTCGACACCTGGTTTTGGAGACCAGTACTCTACCAGCTGAGCTATACCCCTAAATATTTGAATTTACCGAATAAGTATAAACCCAAACTAGATAAGTAGAAAGAGTCTACACCAAAATCCTTAGTAAAATCAAGCATTTTTTAAAAGCTCCCATAATATACACAATTTTTTTTTCAATTTCAATCAAAAACATAAGGCAAAGACTCTATTTGAGTCATTTTTCAACAAAAAACTATGGACTTTTTTATTCTTTTTCTCTAATATCCAACTAATTCAATAAAAAGACTAAACATAAATATAAAAGATAAATTCCTGTTTAAGTCATTGTATTAAAAATTAAAAACTCTTTGACTCTGATATTAAAATTTATTATCATACTCAAATACAATTAAAAAGAGGTAAAAATGGAAAATATATACAGAACAAATACTTGTGGTGATATTAACGAAAGTTTTATTGGAAAAAAGGTTCGACTTTCAGGTTGGATAAATTCAAAACGCGACCATGGTGGTCTTGTTTTTATTGATTTACGTGATCATTATGGCATAACTCAATGTGTGATTGATACAACACACCCTGACTTTCCAAAACTTGAACATTTAAGAATTGAAAGTGTTATTTCTGTATACGGTGAAATTATTGCTCGTGACAAAGAAACAATAAATGAAAATCTTCCATCTGGATATGTTGAACTTAAAATTGAAAGTTTCAATGTAATTTCATCAGCCGATGTGCTTCCTATACTTGTTGCAACTGATGAACAATTCCCAGAAGATTTAAGATTAAAATATCGTTATATAGATTTAAGAAGAAACAAACTTCAAAAAACTATCAAACTTCGTTCAAAAATCATAAAAACTATGCGTGATTATATGTGGGACGAAGATTTTAATGAACTTCAAACACCTATTTTAACAGCATCATCACCAGAAGGTGCACGAGATTTCTTGGTCCCATCAAGACTTCACCCTGGAAAATTTTATGCTCTTCCACAAGCTCCACAACAATTCAAACAACTTGCAATGGTTGCTGGATTTGATAAATATTTCCAAATTGCTCCATGTTTCCGTGATGAAGATTTACGTGCTGACCGAGTATTAGAATTTTATCAACTTGATATGGAAATGTCATTTGCAACCCAAGAAGATGTTTTATCTATTGCAAAGGGCTTAGTTGAAAAAACATTCTCAACATTCGCAAACGGAAGAAAAATTGCAGATTGGGCAAGAATCCCTTACACAGAAGCAATGGAAAAATATGGTTCTGATAAACCAGATTTAAGAAATCCATTGATAATAAAGGACGTAACAGAAGCATTCAAAGATTCTTCTTTCACAATTTTTGCAAACAATATTAAAAAGGGTGGCGTTGTAAAAGCCATTGTTGCACCATCAAGTTCAGAAAAACCTCGTTCATGGTTCGACGGACTTAATGAGTGGGCTCGTTCAAACAAAGCTGCTGGACTTGGATATATTGTTTTTGATAAAGAAACAGGTGAAGAAAAAGGTCCTATTGCAAAAAATCTTTCAAAAGATAGAATAGAAATGATAAAAGAAATTTGCGATATAAAAAATGGAGACAGTGTATTTTTTGTTTGCGATAAACTTGCACCAGCACAAAAGTTTGCAGGTTTAACAAGAACAAAACTTGGTCAAGATTTGGATTTAATTGAAAAGGATATTTTCAAATTTGCTTTCATCGTTGATTTTCCATTCTATGAAACAGATGAAGCAACAGGCAAACTTGATTTTGGACACAACCCATTCTCAATGCCACAAGGTGGACTTGATGCTTTAAAAAGTGAAAATCTTTTATCAATAAAAGCATACCAATATGATATAGTATGTAATGGCTACGAAATGGCAAGTGGTGCTGTTCGAAACTATGACATTGAAACTATGGTAAAGGCTTTTGAAAATGTAGGATATACACGTGCTGATGTAGAAGAAAGATTTTCTGGTCTTATGACTGCATTCAAATACGGTGTTCCTCCTCATGCTGGTATTGCTTTAGGTATTGATAGAATAGTAATGCTTCTTGCAGATGAACCAAATCTTCGTGAAGTAATTTTATTCCCTATCAATGGTCGTGGTGAAGATTTAATGATGGGTGCTCCATCAAGAATTGATGATAAACAATTAAGAGAATTACATATAAAGGTAGAATTACCAAAAAAACAACAATAAAACAACGGAGGAAATAATGAAACACAATTGGAAAAATTTTCTTACAAACACAGATATAATTCCAACTGACAAACCATTATTTCCTCTTCGTTTTCTTTTCGTATTTGCACTTATTGCATCTGGAATTTTTTACAGATTCGTTTATATCTATTTATACTCTACTCCACTTTCAACAATCCTATACGATTATAAAATTTCTCGCACTTCACAAATTTATATCGAAGGATTTTTTATAACTGCATGGATAATTTTCATAACAGTTGCCCTTTTCAGAATAAGTGAAATTTTATATGACAAAATCATTGCTCCATTATTCAAATTCATTTACTTTATTTTAATTGAATTTTTATTCATTTTAGATAAAACAACTGAAAAAATATATAATAAATATATATCAAATAAAAAAACTGTTGCTCACAAAACATCTTATGATAAAATAAATAAAGTAAAAAAACATAAGAAATAATTTAATGACAGACGAAAATTTACAACAACCTCATTATCTAGGTCATAGACAAAGACTAAGAGATAAATTACTTAACAATGGAAGTGAAGCTCTTGCTGATTACGAATTATTGGAACTTGTTTTATCTATTGCAATTCCAAGACGAGATGTAAAACCTCTTGCAAAGGAGTTAATAAATACATTCAAAACCTTTGGTGGTGTAATTACAGCAAACCAAAGTGATTTAAAACAAATAAAGGGTGTTGGTGATACCGTAATCGCAACATTAAAAATTATAGAAGCAAGTCAAATAAAAACACTAAAGGATAAAATCGAAAATACATCTATTATTTCAAGCTGGACCGAACTTATTGATTATTGCAAATTAAACATTGGAAACAAGGACACCGAAGAATTTCATATCCTTTACTTAAATACAAAATGTCATTTAATAAAGGACGAAACTCATTCAACAGGAACAATAAACACCTCATCTGTTTATCCACGTGAAATTTTAAAAGAAGTCTTAAAAATCGGTGCCACATCAATAATCATAGTTCACAATCACCCAACTGGCGATACTACCCCATCAAAGGCAGATATACAAATCACAAATAAAATAAAGGAAACTCTTAAAACCATTGATGTATCTTTGCACGACCATTTAATAGTAGCAAAGGGTAATTACATAAGTTTCAAAATGCTTGGATTACTTTAAAAAAACATAGAATTCAACTTAAATTTATGATACAATAAAAATACTTAATAACAAAAAGGATATACGTATGTTTTTCAAAAAAGATAAAAAGACAAATAAAAAAAATACTAAAAACATAAAAAAAACAAAACCTACAAAATTTGAAAAGAAGTTAAAGACAACTACAACAATCAAAAAAACACAAGTCAAAACTTCAATGAACTTGTCATCATCAGATAATCGAATTTATTTCGGTGCACTTGGTGGTATGGGCGACAGAATTGGTTGCAATCTTTACTTATATGGAACACGTGGTCAATGGATTATCGTTGATATGGGTATTGGTTTTCCAAGTGAACGTATGGCTGGTGCAGAATATGTTATACCTGATGCCTCATTTCTAAAGGCAATCAAAAGCCGTATTCTTGGTATTTTACTTACACATTCACACGAAGATCACTATGGTGCTATTCCATATCTTTGGGAGGAAGTAAAATGTCCAATTTATGGAACACCTTTTGCACTTAAAATGGTTGAAAACAAACTTTCTGAAACTCCATTATTTGGAAAGGTTCCACTTCGCCAAATTGATAAAAATGGAGCTCGCTTCAACATTGGTCCATTTGATATTGAATACTTTCACTTCACTCACTCTATTCCACAATCAAATGGTATTATCATAAGAACTGAACAAGGCACACTTGTCCACACTGGCGATTGGAAACTTGACCCAACACCACTTATTGATAAAACAAGCGACCTTCAAACACTAAAGGCTGTTGCAAAGGAAGGTTGTCTTGCCGTCCTAAGCGACTCTACAAACGCCCTTAACTTAAACCACAGTCGCAGTGAAGAAGAAGTAAGAGACGAACTTGCAAAAGTTGTAAAATCCATAAAAAAGGGTAAAATTGTAATCACTTGCTTTTCAACAAATGTCGTCCGTATGGAAAGTATTTACAAGGCTGCAAAACAAACAGGACGCCGTCTTGTTGTCCTTGGTCGTTCTATGGAATCAAATATTGATATTGCAAAATCAGAAGGTTATCTCAAAGATTTTGACTATATCTCTGCCGAAGATGCAAGCAAATATGATAACGAAAAGGTTTTATATCTTTGCACAGGAACTCAAGGCGAACCTCGTTCTGTATTAAGTCGTGTTGCTGATGGCACTTATGTTGGTCTTAAATTGCACGAAGGCGACACTGTAATCTTCTCTTCTAAAATGATTCCTGGAAACGAAGAGGCCATTTTAAACGTTCAAAACAACCTTGCAAAATATGGTGTAAATATTATCACAAATATGGATAATCCCAAAATTCATGCTTCAGGACATGGAAGCAAGCCTGAACTTGAACAACTTTATAATTTGCTAAAACCACAAATTGCAATTCCTATACACGGGGAACCAATTCACACTTTCCGTAATTATAAAATAGCCCAAGAATGCAAAATTCCAAATGCTATGATTGTGGAAAACGGACAATTTGTTGCAATCGAAGATGGCAAAGCACCACAAATCGTTGAAATAGTTCCAACAAACGAAATAATCATTGATGGAACACGCCAAATTTCTGCTGCAAACGATGTTTTCTCAGCACGAAGAAAAATAAACTATAATGGTGCAGTATTCGTAAGTGTCATTATGAACAAAGGTGGACTTGTTGGCAAACCTGAAATTTCATCACTTGGAGTATTTGAAACAGATGCAACCGGCATAATCAAATCTTCAATTATAAATGAAATAAAAAGTTCTATTAAAAACTTATCAAAAAAAGAACTTCAAAACGATGCAGGTCTTCGTGAAATAATCACTGCCTCAACAAGACGAGTAATCCGCGATGCAATGGATAAAAAACCACCTGTATCAGTTCATATTTCAAGAATATAAAAAAGGCCTCATTTGAGGCTTTTTTTATTACAATTCTTTCAAAATTTTTTTCAAATATTTCTTTGCATTTTTCTTAAACGGAGTTTGTTTAAGATAAGAATAATATCTCCACCAAAAAGGATGAACGCACCCTGCTTGCCATGGCTTAATTGGACCAGCATAGTGAATAACAATATGATTAAATTTAAACTTTTGCACTTCATCAAAAGTATATTTATATGGCTCTACATTTTCAGTAAAGAAACTTTGTTGTAAATTAAAATTCCAATCAATAAACTTCACTTTACCCTTAAATGTATAATTAAGGACATCTTGGTCTTGCCATACTAAAACATCTTTTAATTTAGAAGTATTTTCAAACAACGTTTCAACAATATTATCCTCTTTCCACTTTTTATTATTGATAAGAAGAACCCCAGCATTAAATGGCACATCTATATCAAATTGTTTATAAAAAGAGTGTGTGCATCGTGAAGCATCTTGAACTGCCGCCACATAGTTATCTTCTATATCAATAGAATATAATTTACGAATAGGAGCTTCCAATATTAAATCACAATCCAAATATAAACACTTATCCAATTCTGGCTTTAACCTTGGAATCATATATCTGTAATAAGTTGTCCTTGAAATATAATTACATAAATCGGTAATAGGAAAATTTGAAAACAACTTATCATTCATTTTAATATATTCTATTGTAAAAGGCTTTACCTTTTTCAATTTATTCAACTTTTGTTTATTAAGCCAAGAAATTCCACCATCAAGAATATAAAAATTATAAATATCATTAGGTAATGAATTTACTAAAATAGAATACATTGCGACATATAATTGCTCTATATAGTTATTATCACACGCAAAAAATATATTCATTTTCACAGAACAATATTTACTTGAATCCGAAACAACTTTAGATGCCAATCGTAATAACTTATTTGTATGATTATTAACAATAAATTTACCTATATCCAATAATGAAAATAAATATTTATAATACATTTCATTACAAATATAAAACTTATCTTTCCAATTATGTTCCTTTACAAAATCAACAACTTTTTCAAATGCCTTAAATTCATCAAGTAAAACAACACCTTTATTTTCATCATATAAACAAGAAGAAACACTACCACCATGCCTATAATAATTATAAAGTTTTTCATCAATAAAATAAACCGATTTAGACCTCATTAAATAAAGATATACAAAAGCCATATCTTCATACACAGGCAAAGAAAAAACCTTTATTTTCCAATCTTCAATAATTGAGCGACGATACAATTTGTTCCAGAAAAATTTATACATATTACTAAAGATATAAAAATCGATACTTTGCTTACCTTTACGACATACGTGATAAGCAAAATCCAGTTCAAATTCCTTTCTTATTCCTATATCTGGGCTATCAACATATTGAACACTACACTCAACCATATCAACATTGTATTTAAGCATAGCCTTCAACATTTTTTCACACATAGTTGGTTCATACCAATCATCACTATCACACCACATAATATAATCACAAGAAGAAAGTTCCAACCCCATTTGTCGAGTATAACCTATTCCTCTATGCTCATCATTTTGATAAACTTTTATTCGCCAATCAAAACCTGAAGCATCACTTAAAATTCTACAGGAATTATCAGTTGAACAATCATCAATACAAATAATTTCAATATTTTTATACGTTTGATTCATAAGAGAATTCAAACATCTTTTCAAATATTTTTCTCTATTATACACAGGAACTATAATAGAAATTTTTTGTTCACGTTTTTTATTATTGAACTGTTTAACATAAATACTTTTAACATAAATATCTTCAATTTCTTTGAAACAATCATTCATAAGCAAATACATTAAATGATAATCTTCAAATTGAATACCCCATTTACAAATATATTTTTTTGCTTCTAAACATGCTTCTTTAACAGAATAAACTTCATTCACCATTTGAGGAAAAAGTTTTAGGAAAACACTTTCAATAAATGCTGTTTTATATTCTTCAAAAACGCCCTCTTTTACAAAATTTTCATAAACTCTATCACAAATTTGAAGTTTATCAAAATTATGTGCCAACTTTCGTGTTAATACATTGTTAACAATAGAGCCTTTACGTTGATAATAATTGTAAAGTTTATCAGGAATACAATACACATTTCTCATAAACAAAGCATAGTGCCAAAAGAACACCCAATCTTCATGCAACAATCCTTCAGGAAAACGTATATGATGTTTATCAATAATTGATTTCCTAAAAATTTTATTCCATACTTCTATAGTAAAATTTCTTAACACTTCTTGATTAAATGAAATTTTACCTTGCATATCAAATAAATTATACCATTCTCGTGTAGAACACACATACCAAATATCATCATAATTGACAAGTCGAACATTCCAACGAACCAAATCAATATCATCATCCATTTTTGAAATTGCAAGCTCGTAAGTATTAGGTTCAATCCAATCATCACTATCTAAAAAAACGACATATTCATAACTTGCGACTTCAATACCTGCATTTCTAGCAGAAGAAAGTCCACCATTTTTTTTATCAATAATTTTGATACGACTATCTTTTTTCGCATAATCTTTTAATATAGCCAAAGTATTATCAGTAGAGCCATCATTCACACAAATAATTTCAAGATTTTTATAAGTTTGATTTATAACACTATCCAAACAACGAGCCACATAATTTTCAACATTATAGCAAGGAATAATCACTGAAATAAATTTTTGCATCTGTCCACCCAAATTTAATTACCAGAAGGAAATTCATTTATAATACTTTGCCAAATATTTTGTGAAAAATCATCACTATATCCATTTATTTCCTTTTGCAAGGATAAAAGCATTTGTATTTCCTTATCAATTTCACGACAATCAGCAACAAAATTTTTATCCTTTTGTTGACATTCATAAATATGATTAAGTTTTGTTTTCACACAATCAAGTTTTGAAAAAAAATCTTTTACCATACCTTCAAAAATTTCACTTTGCTTCAACATATCTTGATTAGTATAGGCAACCAATTTGTTGGCTTTTTTATTAAGAGCCAAAGGTATAACCGTATATGTATCCTCAACTGATTTTTTTGAAAATAATTTAAACATAAAATAAGCCTACTTAAAAAAAATAAAAAAGGGAATAAGAAGATATTCCCTTTTGTTTCAAAGATTATAATCTAGTTAATTTACCACCAGCATAAGATTTTGCATCAACATTTGATGTAAATTTTTCACTTTCATTTACATTGTAACCACAAACATCATAACTACCATAAGTAGTCTTTACTTTATGACAATTTGATTTTTCACTTCCATACACCACTGTTGATGAACCATTTGTTCCATTGGTACAACTGTAATCACATTGTTCCCCCAAGTAATCACCATAAGTAGAATATACTTTACGACAATTTGATTTTGTTTGATAGCCATCTGTTCCTCTAGTTGAATTAAATGTTCTTACTTTTCCATTTTCTTTTACAACAAACTTTGGTGAACCACCATTCCAAGAATACTCACCAGATGCACTTGAAGAAACATAGAAAACATAATACATATCTCCACCATTACCACCATAACAAGATGAATAACCACATCCACCACCAGCACCTGAACCACTACTACCTCTTAAACTAATTCTATACCAACCTGGTTGTAAAGTTCCACTCCAACCAGAACTTGAATTATCAAAAATAACTCTTGAACCAGATTTACTTACTGGATTAAAACAACCAGAAGCAGATATTGTTCCAGGTTGAGAAGCCAATCCATTTGGACATGGTTGACATTGATAAATAGTTTGTGCACCAGCCGCACTTGATAAAGTAAATAACCCTAAAAGAGTTCCTTTTTTAAATAAATTACTTTTTATAAAATTCCATGGTCTTAATTTCATTTTTTTCTCCCTTTTATTTTGTTTCTTGTAAAACTTTTCTATATTCATTAACTCCACAATTGGATACAGTTGTTAAAAAAGTATTCACAGGGCATTCGATTTGAATACAATCTTCAACACCTAAACTTGGTTTATAACTACCATATTCACATTCCTTACATTTACGCAAAGATGAATTCCAATATCTTCCAATATTGCAAGAACAACCCTTTGAAGTATATTCTGCCAATTCAGAAGACTTTGAACAATCATTACCACTTGCAGGAACACAATACTGTTCCAAAACCGAAGTCAAAGCAGACTTTTTAGGTGCAGAATATCCACCAGAAGAATAACTACAGCCACCGTATTGTGAATATGCGTGAACAGAAAACATTGTGCAAAGAAGACACAACATTATAGATTTTTTCATAATCTTATTCATGGTTTTATTTTCTCCCGTTTTGCACTTCGAATTTTTTACCCCTACAAAGTGCCAAATTAAAACTAAATACATATCAAAATGTTAGCAAAATATAACTTTAAAATACCCCGTAAAATTATATTTTATTCTTTTTCAATATATTTTAATTCTACTTTTTGATTCTTTTTGTGAACCGACTCCGATAATATCATATAACAAAAATATTGTAAAGTTTTTTTAACACTCTTTTTAATATAGAAAAATTTTCCCTTGAAACAAGCAGACAAAGCTAGTATCATACATAACAATAAAAGCTAATAAAAACAAATGAAAGGTAAAAATTATGGCTGATATAACAAAATTGATGTGTGATGGAAATGAAGCTGCATCTGATGTTGCTTACAGATTGACCGATCTCGCAATTATATACCCAATCACTCCATCATCACCTATGGCAGAAAATTACGAAGTATGGAGTAATGCCAAAAGACAAAATCTTTTTGGTATAGTTCCAGAAGTAACAACTATGCAATCAGAAGCTGGTGCTATTGGTGCAGTTCATGGTGCTCTTCAAGCAGGTTCACTTGCAACTACATTTACCGCATCACAAGGTCTTCTTTTAATGATTCCAAATATGTATAAAATCGCTGGTGAATTGTTCCCATTCGTTATGCATGTAAGTGCAAGAACTGTTGCTTCTCACGCTTTATCAATCTTTGGCGACCATTCCGATGTTATGGCATGTCGTCAAACTGGATTTGCAATGATTGCTTCAAACAGTGTTCAAGAAGCTCACGATATAGCTGTTATTTCACACGCTGCTACACTAAGAGCTCGTGTTCCATTCTTACACTTCTTTGATGGTTTCAGAACTTCACACGAAATCAACTTAATTGAAAAAGTTTCAGACGAAGTTTTATCAAAAATGATTGATACATCAAAAATCGATGAATTCCGCAAAAATGCTTTAACACCTGAAAATCCAGCAATCCGCGGAACTGCTCAAAACCCTGATGTATTCTTCCAAGCACGTGAAGCATCAAACCCTTACTATGACAAGGTTGAAGGCATCGTAAAGGAAGAAATGGAAAAATTCGAAAAACTTACAGGAAGACATTACGATGTTGTTGAATATGTAGGTGCTCCTGATGCAGACAGAGTAATTGTTGCAATGGGTTCTGCTTGTGAAACAATCGAAGAAACAATAAAAGTTTTAAATGCAAATGGCGAAAAACTTGGATTGGTAAAAGTTCATCTTTACAGACCATTCCCAACAAAGGCTTTCGTAAATGCAATTCCATCAAGTGTAAAGAAAATTTCTGTTCTTGATAGAACAAAGGAACCTGGTTCACTTGGCGAACCATTATACCTTGATGTATGCTCTGCATTAAAAGAAGAAAATCGCTGTGGCATCTATGTAAATGGTGGTCGTTATG
The DNA here is from genome assembly GCA_934246625.1 of uncultured Alphaproteobacteria bacterium. Taxonomy (GTDB): domain Bacteria; phylum Pseudomonadota; class Alphaproteobacteria; order Rs-D84; family CACZYB01; genus CACZYB01. The sequence continues at coordinate 516,848 of CAKQHZ010000001.1, read as the reverse complement.
GTATTTCATCAAAAGAATTTACTCCAAATATGGTAAAGGCTATTTACGACGAACTAAACAAATCCGAACCAAAACAAGAATTTACTGTTGGTATCAATGATGATGTAACACACCTTTCACTTGATTATAACAATGGTTTTGAACTTGATGACAAAGATACTTATGCAGCACTCTTTTATGGTTTAGGAAGTGATGGAACAGTTGGAGCAAATAAAAACTCAATTAAAATTATCACTTCAGAAACAACAAAATATGGTCAAGCATACTTTGAATACGATTCAAAAAAATCTGGTGGAAACACAATTTCACATTTAAGATTTAGTGATAAACAAATCAAAGCTCCATATTTAATAAGTTCTGCAAACTTTTTGGCAGTTCACCACTTCCCATTGTTCTATACTCTTGATATGTTAAAAAATATCAAACAAGGTGGCACACTTTTAATCAACTCACCATTTAAAAAAGAACAACTTTGGGAAAACTTACCACTTGAAGTTCAAGAACAAATTATTTCAAAGAAATTAAAAGTATATGCAATCAATGCAAATATAGTTGCTCGTGATTCAGGTATGGGAAGACGTATCAATACAATTATGCAAACTGCATTCTTCCATCTTGCTAGTGTAATCCCAAGTGAACAAGCAATCAAAGCAATTAAAAAAGCTATTGAAAAGACTTATATGAAAAAGGGTCCTGAAATAGTTCAAATGAACTTTAACGCTGTTGATAATGCTATCTCAAATATTTATGAGGTAGAAGTTCCATCAACACCATCACAAAATGCACGTCCTCGTCCATCTGTTGTTTCAAGTGATGCAACCGAAGTTGTAAAAAGACTTCATGCAAAAATCATTGCTGGTGAAGGAAACGATTTACCTGTATCTGCATTTGCACCTGATGGCACATTCCCAACTGCAACTTCAAGATACGAAAAACGTTCAATCGCAGAAATGGTTCCAGTATGGAATAACGAAACTTGCTTACAATGTGGAAAATGTGCTTTCATTTGCCCACATGGTGCAATAAGAACAAAAGTTATGACAGACGAAGAACTTAAAAATGCTCCAAACACATTCAAAGTTGCAAAATACAAGACAAAGGAACTTGGCGAAGGTTTAAATTATGTTGTTCAAGTATCTCCTGAAGATTGCACAGGTTGCGGACTTTGTGTTGCAAATTGTCCTGTAAAAACACCTATCGAAGGTTCAGACAAAGTTGCAAAGGCATTAACAATGAAATCAATACAAGAAGTTGGCAAAGTTGAAAGTGCAAACTTTAAATTCTTTGAATCAATTCCTTATATTGACAGAACAAAATTAAACCCTGCTCTTCCAAAGCACACTCAACTTATGCAACCATTATTTGAGTTCTCTGGTGCATGTGCTGGATGTGGTGAAGCTGGATATATTAAAATTATCACTCAACTTTTTGGTGACAGAATGATGATTGCAAACGCAACAGGCTGTTCATCAATTTATGGTGGTAATTTACCAACAACCCCTTATGCAAAAAATGAAAAGGGTTATGGTCCAGCATGGTCAAACTCATTATTCGAAGACAATGCAGAATATGGTTTTGGTCAAGCAGTTGCAGTTGAAACTCTATCAAATACTGCAAAAACATTATTAAAGGAATTATCATCAACAATCGGCGATACCATTGTTGAAGAAATCATTAACGCAGACCAATCAACTGAAGCTGGTATTGATGCTCAAAGAAATCGTGTAAAGGCATTAAAGGAAAAACTTTCATCTGCAAAAGATGAAAAATCAAAAATGCTTCTTTCTGTTTCAGACTATCTTATCAAAAAATCATTATGGATTTTCGGTGGTGATGGTTGGGCATACGATATTGGATACGGTGGACTTGACCACGTTCTAAATATGGGTAAAAATGTCAACATCTTTGTGCTTGATACCGAAGTATATTCAAACACAGGTGGACAACAATCAAAATCAACTCCATTTGGTGCAAGTGCAAAATTTGCAACTGGTGGTAAAAAACTTATGAAAAAGGATTTGGGTTTAATTGCAATGGCAAATGCAAATGCTTATGTTGCAAAAATTGCAATGGGTGCAAACGAAGCCCAAGCTGTAAAGGCAATCCGCGAAGCAGAAAGTTTTGATGGTCCATCACTTATCATTGCTTATGCTCCATGTATTGCACACGGTTTTGATTTGGTTAACGGCCCAACACAAACAAAAGCAGCCGTTGAATCTGGACACTGGCCACTTTACAGATTTGACCCACGTCTTATCACACAGGGCAAAGCTCCACTTCAAATGGACAGCCGTATTCCAACATTAGATATTCGTGAATACTTATTAAAAGAAACAAGATATAAGGTAATTAAAAATACAAATCCAGAAAGATTTGAAGAAATCGTTCGTGAAAGAACATTCGAAAACAATTACAAATCTCGTTTCCTTGAATATCTAAGCAAATTCAAATTGGAAGATTAAAAGAAAAATAAAGAGGAGTTAACAGCTCCTCTTTTTTTTATTTCAAAAATTTATCTTGCACTTTCACTTTCTTTAAGTGAAGAAGCAACACTTGCAATAGAACTTAGATCCTTAATTTTTTGGATAAATTCTTTAATGTAGTCATCAGTTAAAAAAGGTAATTGAGATTTTGCTTCTTCATATGTTAAATTTTCCAACCCTTCACGTAGATATTTACGCCTAAAATTCTCAACTATTTTTTGTTGTTCATCAGTTAACTTTACTGTTTCAAGACTAAAAATGCGATTTTCCAACGCATTAACTCTAATGTCTAATTTATCTACTATTAATTCTATTTTTTTCTCAAGTTCATCAATCCTGTTTGAAAGCATTTTTACAGTTGCAAGCAAATTTGAATAATTATTACCAGCGGAACTATCTGTCGAAACACTACTTGTTGTAGCAGGACTTGCTACAACAGAATAAGAATCTATATCTCTACTTAGTGATATATCTCTACTTTGTGATTTTCTTAAAGAAACACTACTAGTTCCAGTTTTTGCTTGCCTACGTGAATTTTTTCCACTACTTGCAAAACGTTTATTGGAATTTCTACCCCTTCTTGCAAAAACGTCCGAGGAGTAAAAAGTTGACAAACTGAAACATAAACAAATTGAAGAAATGCGAACAAACTTCGCAATATTTAAAGATTTTTCAAAAGAAGTGGTTTTACCCCCCCCGATTTTTGTCTAAACATTAACATATACAATCTCCTTTATAAAAATAAATATATCACATTTTTGAATATTATTCAATAATTATTTTTACTATTTTTGTCTATAATTTGACAATTTTATTATCTTGACCTTGTTATTATATAGGTATAAAATCTTAAATATAAATAAACAAATAAACGAGGGAAATATGAATAAAAAAATTTTCACATTGGCATTGTCAACAACATTGCTTTCTGCAAATGCTTTTTCTCAAACTCTTGAGGGAACATCACCCATAAAAAAAATGGAAATCGCTCAACCTGAAAATTCTCCAATAAAATATGCACTAAAGGAAGAAAATTCTGGCTTTTCAGCCAAAGGCTTCCAACTTGGTGTTGGTATTGGTGTTCTTGGTGGTGCCAATGCACAAATTGGATACAGAATTCCACAACACGAAGATAACTTTTGGAAAAACAGATTCGGTTTTCGTTTGGATTATAACTCTTGGAAACCTCTTGATAGCTATATCGAAGATTATCTTGATGACCACCCAATTAAAATTGATGATAATGAAATAAAGGCAAAAATAAAGGGTGAAAACTTTGGTGCCTTAATCGATTTTTATCCATTCGGAAACACTTGGGCACTTGGCAACTTCCGAATTTCTGCTGGATATTACACAGGTGATTTTTCAATCAATGGCGAATTGAAAAAAACTGCTGGCGAAAAATTTTCTATGAAATCAGACAACAATCAAACACTTTACTATGAAGTTGATGCCACAGCAAACTTAAAAGCTGGACTTGATTATGATATAAACGGACCTTATGCAGGTTTAGGTTTTGACTTTGGTTTATTCTGGGGATTAAAAATGTATCTTGATGCTGGTGTTGTATTCACAGACAAACCAGAAATTACCACTGACATTTCTGGAACTGGAAATATAAAGATTTACTCTGATGAAAACTATACAAATCTTATTGCAACTGCACCAGTTGATACATCAAATACAGATATTCAAAAATTGTTAGACGATACAAAAACACAATATGAAGATGAACTAAATTCAATAAGAAAGGGATATTTTCCAATCATAAAACTTGGTTTTCTATTCCGCTTCTAATAAAAAAAACTGGGACCTAAAAAATCCCAGTTATTTTTTTTAAAACTTAACATATTATATAAACTTTAATACATAAAATCCAACAAACAAAAGCACAAAGAAAACAACCGTCAAAACTTCCAAATGCTTTTCAATAAAATACTTTGCCTTTTCACCATATTTATATAACAACCAAGCAATAAAGTAATAACGCACTGCCCTTGACACAGCAGAAGCAATTATAAATATTGCAAAATTCATATTAACAAAACCACTTGCAATAGTAATAACTTTATATGGGAAAGGAGTAAGTCCACCAGCAAACACAATCCAATAACCCCATTCGTTATAAAGTCCAGCAAATTTATGGAAAGTATCAACATAGTTAAGAAGTTCCAAAATTTTTATACCAACACTTTCAAATAAAAAACTTCCAACAACATAACCCGCAGCACCGCCAAGCACACTAAAAATCAAAGCCATAGTTGAAATCCATAATGCTTTTTTAGGCACAGCTAAAATCATCGGAATCATAATAATTTCAGTTGGAAGAGGGAAAAATATACTTCCAAAAAATGAAATAAAAAGCAACACAGCCATAGCATATTTTGTTTCACTTAAATACAAAACATAATCATAAATTTTTCTTAACAATTTTTTCATAAATAAACTCCATTTAATTAACAAATAAAAGTCTATAATAAAATTTAAGAAAATAAAGGAAAATATTGCAAACATCATCAAAAAAAACTTGCACAAACAAAAAGCATCTTGTATCCTTATATTTATAAATAGGAGGAAATATGAAAAAATTATTAGCTCTTTTAACAATTATACTTATTTCAGGTTGCAGTGGTTCAATTTATAACACAGACCCTGTTGGTGTTGGCTATGATGCAAACGAATTAAAAATATCACCTTGTGCTTGTCTTCAAGTAGATACAAAGCCAGGCTTACCTGAATGGTTAATAGAAGCAACAATATAACAAATGGGCAATCAACCGAAAATAAAAACGATTTTCCCGTATATCCATTTTCTGTTGATATTGCATCAATTCCTGAACGTAAATACCTTTTTGGAATTTACAAGTTATCAAAATTAACTTTTTTATTCATTTTAATTGCGATAATAATATCTCTATTCATAATCATAAAGGCATACTCACGACAAATAAAACCATATTTTATTTATTGGGACACTTATGAAACTCGTTTCAAAAAATTAAACAGCACAAACGGTATTCCCACACAACAAATAAGGAAACTTTCCGAAAACACATACCTTTCTGAATTTTTGATTCGAGAATATTTAACAAAAACTTTCACAACATCACAACGCTTTGTTGATAACGAAGAAAATTGGTGCGATTGCACAACAAATGCAAATTTAAAAAACACCGACTTTTTAAACATAACAAAAAAATGTTATATATGCAACTTTTCAACAAACGCTATTTACAGCTCATTTTTACAAAATCAAAAACCAACTTATGAAATAATGGTGCAAAATGGTATTACACAAACAATCACTATTTTAGATATGGAACTTATCCAAGCACAACAAACAGTAAATGACACATCTTTTTTCGGCACAATATCAGAATGGATTTCACCAACAACCGATACTCAAATCACAAACGAGTATAAGGTCAACTTCATACTTGAAAATTTTCAAAATAACAAAGTCATAAACCAAGATGTTATTACATCATATATAACAATCACTGGAATGAAATCATCTCCTCGAACAAAAAAGATTATAAGTTTAAGTTATATGTTTAACCCAAATTACGAACTTATATTAAAAAATTATAACACACAAAAACAAACTGAAATAAAAGAGGTGCAAAATGAAATTAAACTCTAACACTTCCGCACTATCTTTGATTATTCTTTCAATTTTCGGAACTGCAAGCATATTGTTATCCGTATTCATAAGCAATGTTTTAAACCAAGAACTTGAAAGCACAAATTTCAAACTTAACCCTATAATAATTTCCAATTTTGATAATTCAAAGGAATTATTTGAAATTACTCCATTAAAAAGTAAAGCCTTTTCAAAACTTCAAATAGAAGACTTTACAAAAAAGCTAATTATGGAATACATAACCGTTCGTTATACTGTAAATGGTTCAAAATATATGATGTTAAGGGATTTAGGAATAAATGATAAAAACGAAAATTCAATATATGCCTCAATCTTAAAACTTCCAAGTTATAACTTATTAACTGGAGAATATAACAACCAAGCATACCAATCATTCAAAAATGCAAAAAATAACGAATACAACGAAATAATAAAACTTTTAAACGAAAATACTACACGCTCAGTCAAAATTACAAAGGAGCCATACAGATATAAGGACAAATGGAAAACAGAAGTTGAGTTTATATATAAAACACCATCAACAAATTCATTATCCGAAGCATTAAAGGAACATTGGGAAATCAATATGGAAATTGAACCATTACAAAGGTTTCGAAATATTCCAAGTGTAAAGAACATAGTAAATATAAACCCATCATCACTTTTCGAATTTAAAATAAACACATTTGAAAAAATAAGGAAATAAAATACCCCTCAACCGAGGGGATATTTTTTGTGTTAATGGTAAGGGTATTAGTTAATTTGATAAATACGAACTCTACCTTTTCCACCTCCAGAACCCCATTCATTACCTTTATCACCACAACTACAGATATTTTCGTCTTGAATAAATAATGTAAAGTTTAAAAATAAAAAAATCCCCGTGGATATTCTCGGAGATTTTATTTAACTATAAAATTATATTACTCAAAATCTGCATTTGTATAGACTTTTTGAACATCATCATTATCTTCCAATGCTTCAACAAATCTATCAACTTTATCAGCAGATTCGCCACTTACTGGCACAGAAATTTTTGGTTGCCAAATGATTTCAGCCTTTTCTGGTTCACCAAATTTTTCCAACGCTTTTGAAAGATTCGCAAAATCAGGAATTTCACAAGTAATCATATAGCTATCATCTTCTTCCTCAACATCTTTTGCACCACCTTCCAAAGCAGTTTCAAACATTGTATCGAAATCAGACACTTCCTTTTTATAAACAAACAAACCTATATGTTCGAAATTAAATGAAACAGAATTTGTTTCACCAAGGTTTCCACCATGTTTTGAAAATATTGAACGAACATCAGAAGCACTTCTGTTTTTATTATCTGTTAAACATTCAACAATAACAGAAATACCACCAGGAGCATAACCTTCATATCTGATTTCTGAATAATCACCTTCACCACTACCTGGAAGAGCCTTTTGTATAGCACGCTTAATATTATCATTAGGCATAGACTCTTTTCGTGCAGCCAACACAGCCAATCTTAATCTTGGATTCATATCTGGATTTGGATCACCAAGTTTTGCTGCAACAGTAATTTCTTTTGCAAGTTTAGTAAATAAGTTTCCTCTTTTTTTATCTTGGGCACCTTTTCTATGTTGTATATTAGCCCATTTTGAATGACCTGACATTTTTAAATTCCTTTATATTAGTTTATATTTTTTAAGATTTATTTTAAGTAAGAATAGCTATTACTTTTTGGGGCTAGGCTTTTCTTTAACCTCTGCCTTTGGTTTTTTATCCGCCTTTGCCTTTGCAGGTTTAGGTTCCTTTGGAGCAAGTTTTTCAACTGCCAATTCCAAAGTAATAGTATCTTCAGTCGCAACATTTGCAGGCACAGATGCAAACACTCTGTTATGTTGAACATACGGACCATATCGTCCAGTTGAAAAATAAACAACTGGTTTATTATCACTTGGGTGAAGTCCTAATTCTTTACCCTTTGGTTTTGCAACGGCACCTTTCAAAAGCTCTTGAGCCATCATAATATCCACAGTGAACAAATCAACATTTGCTGGAATATTTTTATAAATATCACCCTTTTTAAGATAAGGACCAAATCTTCCAATACCAAGTTGCACTTCCACACCATCATCAAATCCAATAGATTTAGGAAGTGAAAGAAGGAACAACGCACGTTCCAAAGTAAGAGCATCTATTGAAATATTTTTTGGTATAGAAGTTCTTATTGGACCTCTTACATCACCCTTTATTGTCTCACCAAGTTGCAAATAATCGCCATAAGGACCCTTTTTAAGATATACATTTTCACCCTTATCATTTTGACCAAGTATTTGACCATCTGATTTAACAACTTCACCTGTTTCACCAGCGGTTTTATTATCATCATTCAAAATCAAAGGTTTTGTATATTTACATTCTGGATAATTTGAACAACCAATAAATCCACCAAATTTACCAATCTTAATTCCCAATCTTCCATTTTCACAATCTGGACATTTGCGAGGATCACTTCCATCTGCACGAGGAGGGAAGAAATGAGGAGCCAACTCTTCATCAATCGCATTAGTTATTTCTGTCATTGAAAGACCATCAGAAGCCTGTATAGCTAAATTAAAGCCACTCCAGAATTCTGCTAAAACATCCTTATAATTTTTTCTTCCATTTGAAATTTCATCAAGTTCATTTTCCATAAATGCAGTAAAATCATATTCGACATATTTTGAAAAATATTTTTCAAGGAAAACTGAAACAACTCTACCACGTTCTTGTGGAACAAACTTTTTCTTTTCCAAAACAACATAATTTCTTTCCTGAATAACAGAAAGAATTGATGCATAAGTTGATGGTCTACCGATACCAAGCTCTTCCATTTTTTTAACAAGAGATGCCTCACTAAATCGAGGAGGAGGTTGAGTAAAATGTTGTTCTGGTTTAATTTCTTCTTTACCGATATTATCACCTTCTGACATAGTAGGAAGCATTTTATTTTCATCATCATCACTACTGTCATCAACATCTTCTTTATAAAGTTTCATAAATCCATCAAATGCAATCATTGAACCATTCGCACGGAACAAAGAAGTATTATCAGAATTAACAATATCCGCCGCAACTAAATTAAGTTCAGCAGGCACCATTTGACATGCAACTGTTCTTTTCCAAATAAGTTCATAAAGTTTAAATTGATTTGGATCCAAATATGGTTTTACCATAGCAGGAGTCTTATTTGCATAAGTTGGTCTAATCGCTTCGTGAGCTTCTTGTGCATTTTTACTTTTGTTATCATAAAATACTGCACTTTTTGGTAAATAATCATCACCAAAATCATTTTTAATCATATCACGAATAACAACCAATGCTTCCTGAGAAAGATTTACGGAATCGGTTCTCATATAGGTAATCAAACCAATTGTTTCACCACCGACATCAACACCTTCATAAAGTTTTTGTGCAATTTGCATAGTTTGCTTTGCTGAAAAACCTAACTTTCTTGATGCTTCCTGTTGCAAAGTAGATGTTGTAAATGGAGCCACAGGTTTTCTTTGTTGCTTTTTACGTTCTATATTACCAACGTGATATTCTTGAGAAAGCAACTTTTCAACAATTTCATTTGCCTTTTCTTGATTCGGAATATCAAATTTATCAAGTTTATTTCCGTCATATGAAAAAAGTTTTGCAGAAAAAGTTTTACCTTCACTGGTTTTAAATTTACCTTCAACTGACCAATATTCTTTTTTTACAAAAGTTTCAATTTCGCTTTCCCTATCACAAATAAGTCTTAGTGCAACTGATTGCACACGACCCGCAGATTTACAACCAGGGAGCTTTCTCCACAACACTGGTGAAAGTTTAAATCCCACCAAGAAATCCAATGCACGACGTGCAAGGTAAGCATTAACTAATTTATCATCAATTTCACGAGGTTCAGTCAAAGCCTTGTTCACTGCAGACTTTGTAATTTCATGAAAAGCCACACGATGAATTGGTTTGTTAAGTTCACCACGAGATTTCAAAATATCCACTATATGCCAAGATATAGCCTCCCCTTCTCTATCAGGGTCGGTTGCAAGATAAAGCCCTTCGGACTTTTTAAGATATTTTTCAATTTCCTTTATTTGCTTTTCTTTATCCTTCATAATAGCCCATTTCATAGCAAAGCCATGATCGACATCAACTGCACCATCATGTGGATCCAAATCTCTAACATGGCCAACAGATGGAACCACAACAAAATCTGAACCAACATATTTTGATATGGTTTTTGATTTAGCAGGAGACTCAACTATTAAAAGTTTCATAAAAATACCTCATTTATTAACTATAATATAAAACTCCATTTTAAAGGCAAAGTCAAACCAAAAATTTTATATATTATAATATATAATGAAAGTTTTAATTTTATTTTTCTGTTAACTTAAACTCAATTCTTCGATTCTTTTGCAATGATTTTGCATCGGTCCCCATAACCAAAGGATGGAATTCACCAAATCCAGTTGCTGCCAACCTATTTTCAGGAATACCTTCGGAAATAAGGAAGTTAACAACAGAAATCGCTCTATCAACAGACAATTCCCAATTTGATTTATATTTACCTGTCCCTTGTTTAATAGGAGTAATATCAGTATGCCCATCAACACGCAAAATCCAATCCATATCATCTGGGAATTTTTGCATTGCATCTTTTAAAACCTTCGCTATTTTTTTAAGTTGCACTTTACCTTGTTCCCCAATTTCAGCAGATTGTTTATTAAAAAATACTTCCGAAGGCATAACAAATCTATCACCTTGCATAACAAAGTTATCATTACCAACCAAAGCTGTTGATAAATCTTCAAAAAAGCCAGAACGCACCTTCCAAAGTTCAGCTGTCTTATTCGCCAACGCTCTATTCAATTTTTTGCCAAGCTCTACTATTTGCACCTTTTGCCAAGCAATATATTTATCTGTTGCCTCAAAAACATCATTTAACTTTTGCATTTCGGTTGTAAGTTTTGAAACTGTGTTTTCAAGATTCTTTTCATTGTTTTCCAATGCCTTGATTTGATTATCTTTTTTGATAATATCACCTTCCATTTGAACAATAAACATATTAAGTTCAGCTACCTTATTAGAAAGATTTTCATTTTTAATTTCCTCTTTCTTAAGGGTATTAGATGTAAAATCCAAAGTATTAGAAAGCTCCTGCAAAGCATCTTCTTTTTTTTGATTTTCTTCTAAAATTTTATTACTATCACCTTTCACGGTTTTAATATTTGCAATCAATCGTTGATTAAGTTTGTCCTTATCTTCAATAATTTTTTCAAGCTGAGCAATTTTTTCTTCCTTGCTTGATGGATTTATCGCAGTTGAAATAAAGTTAGTCATCAAAAATATAACTACCATAAAAAGCATCAATACAAAAAGGTTGCTCATCACATCAACAAATGATGGCCACATAGAATCAAAAAAATTATCTGTATTTTTTCTGGACATTTTATCACCAAATTATTTTGTCATTTCAACTATTTTTTGTTTCAATTTATAAATGCTTGCCACATTTTTTTTCATAACAGGAGCATTTTTTATTTTACCAAGCAATCCTTTTATAGAATAAGGTTCCAACATATAAATATCTTTTAATAAATTATCTACACCATATTCCCCAAGTGTTTCTTGTTTATCGTATAACCTATATTCAAAAACACCATCTGCTTCTAAAACTTTTGTTGCTTCATAAGGATTCAATACACCTGTATCAATATACTTATCAAATCTATAATCCCATTCTGGATTGATTTCCTTTTGTGAAAAGTTCACTATTTTTTCATCTATACCTTCAACAATTCTATCAAAATAATGTCCTGTAGTTATTTTTGAGTAAGCCAAAATCAAATCCGAAACAATAACTTTAAAAAAGTGTTTATCATTAAGAGAAGATGAAAGCTCCACCAAATTATCTTTATTTGTTAATGAAAGCAAAGTAATAAGTTTTGATACATCATTTTTAACAATATTCTTTCTACCTTCTATCCAAAAATATTGGCTAATACCTTCACTTTCCAATTCGCTAGCAATAGTTGCAGGCACATATATACAAGCCATCTCTTTTCTATCAAAAGCCTTTTCCCATTCTGGATTTTCAACTTCAAAAGCCATTGTAAAACTATCATCATTTATAGAAGTAATCTTTTGACTAACATAAGATGTTATTTCAACATCGTCCTTCATTTGAAAAGTTTTATTTTTAATATCAAAATTTTTAACTTCTTTCATTTTTTACCTCTTTTCTAAATCAGATGCTTTTATTAACCCTAATTCAGGTAAAGTTTTTTTATCCTTTAATGGACGATGTCTTTTCCTTAATTCATCATCAACCATACTTTTAATAATATTTTGTTCATCACCACGAATATTTGATTGAAGATTTCTTAATTCTTGAAGACGCATAGAACTTAAAATATTTCTAAAGGTTTCAAATGTCATTTCATTATCACCTGATGTTCCTTCGATATCAGAAGTTAAAAAATAAAACTTATCTTCAACTTTATTTGCATAACGTTTTAAATGAATTTTTGCAAAATTATATGTTTCAAACATTAAAACACGAACACCAACAATAACTCGTCTAACATTATTCATAATGCCCCCTATTTTTTATCTTTTTTATTTTCTGTCATAGCAATTGTCTTTGCAAGCAATCTTATATCCGCAGACAATTTTTCAGTCATATCATTCAAACCCAAATCCATATTTCTGATATGGTCTCTTGTTCTGTCGTCCATACCGAAACCAGATTTTGAAATTTTTACTAAATCATTAAGGACAGGATAAAGTTTTTCTGGTGCCACAGAAATTTTTTCCATCACCTTTAACTTTTCTTGCATTTGTGTTGCAAGTTTTGAAGTTTGTTCCGCCATAATTGACATTTTACGTGAAACTTCCGCATTATTTTCAACAGACTTCATCACTGTTTTTTGCAAAGTATTTATGTTATCTCCAGTTTGTTCCAACATAGCTTGCAAATAAGTAATAATTGAACCATCACCACCTTCTGCTAAATCAGAAGAAGAAATAATTCTTGTATATCTTGTCATATTTTCTTCTAATTCATTATAAAAGAAATGTTGAGCCAAATTAGTTTGAAGTTGTAAAAAACTTAAAACCAAAGATGAACCTAAACCAAACAATGATGTTGAAAAAGCAGTCCCCATACCAGACAAAGGTTTTGAAATATTTGCCTTAAAACTTTCAAACATTGCACTTACATTTCCACCAACAATATCCAAATTTCTGACAATATCACCAACTGAACCTATTGTTAAAAGAAGTCCCCAAAATGTTCCCAAAAGTCCCAAAAACACAAGCACACCAGAAAAGTAATTAGCAGATTCTTTATAATCAGAAAGTCGAGAATCCACAATTCCAAGCAAAGTTCTCATTGTGCCAGCTTCCATATATGGTTTATGTGTTTTTCTATGTTCTTTCAAAAGAAAAGCCACAGGGTTAATAATACTTGGCACTTTACCACTATCACGACCCGCAAAGAAATCATTTATCCAATCGACATCAGCAATCAACATTATAGTATTTCTAAAATTTAATAAAACACCAAATACAAACACGGTTAAAATAAAAGTATTTAAAACCTTACTTGATACAAAAATAGTCCTTAATGTAGGAGCAACCAAAGACACCAATATCAAAACGGCAACCATAAAAAGACACATTCTGATAAAAGACATATAAAGCCCTGTTTTTCTTACATAAATAGCCTCTGGATTTATATCACTTTTCAATTTCTTTCTAAACATTTCACACTCCTATAATGTTATTTATTGACAAAATACAATTTTAGGAAACAAAAGTCAAGTAAAATATTAAACAAAAAAAATGTAGCGTCCAACAGAACGCTACTTTCATAAGAAAAACCAAATTCCTACTTTATAAAATCCAAAACAGGACAAGGATTCTTTGTTTTATCTTTTTCAAATATACTATTCAATTTTTCACCAATACTTCCACCAAAGGAAACACTTCCATCAATTCCTTTATAATCACAAAACACCCTTAACTTATTCTGTCCTGTTGGATATATATTTCTTCCATATCTTGTATTATCAAAGAAATAAGTTTCTTTAATTGGATCATTTTCTTTATCAAATGGAGTTGATATAAATGAAACTGCAACACCATCTTTATATGTATTTGTGCTATATTCGGTATCACCACCATCTTCTTTCACATAAAAATACTCCGAAGTTCCATCTCTCTTACCATCTTTCAAACTTACATGAGATTCAATTTTATCTGGATATTCATCAAAATGATATGTCGCAACACCATTATATAACTTTCCATCTTTATCATATCTTACCCAAATATCAAATCTATCCCTATCAAACCAACTTTCTTTTTCATTATAGTTTTTGTATGGACGTTCTCCCTTTAAAATAAAACTTCCATCTACATCATAGGTCCAATTTTCAGATTTTAAATTCTTTCCACCTTTCATTACACCACTTTTTACACCAGTTTTATAATAATTTGTCCCAGCATAACTAATATCCTCATCTAAAATTAAATCAATTTTTCTAACACTATCTGATGACTTTTCACCTGTTTTAAAATAACTTTTAGAAGTTCTATTTTGTATCAAATTTTTCATATCTATTTCACTTTCTGAAATATAATCAACATTTCCATTTTTCCAATATGAAATATACTTTACTTCAAATCCATCTTTATAATATGTATAGGAATCACCATACTTTTTACTATCAGAAGTGCTTTTTATAACACCATTTAAAAATGCACCACTTTCTTTTTCACATCTTCTTATAAAATCATTTTGCTTATTTTTCTCACCACATTCTTTTGTACTATCCCAGGTATAAACTTTATACCCTTCCAAATGTTTATCCTTTACCGATTCGCTTTCTACTTTTGCCGATTCTACCATAGAACAAGCCGATAAAAGAACAATCAAAGACGTTAAAATTTTTTTATTCATTTTTCCTCCTTATTTTAAAGTTAATATTAAATTTCAACATATTTAATAATAGCATAAAACCCCAGCAAACACAAGGGAAAAATTCCTCTGGGGGGGTAAAACACCTGTAAATTCAATAAGTTATACAAAATCAACAGATTTATATAAAATATCTTTTATCAATAAAAAAACCTCCCCAAAGGGAGGCTTTTAATAATACCGTCAAAGAAACTATACTTTAACAACACTAACCAAAGTTGTTGCACCTTCTTTGAAGATAGATTTTGAAGTTTCTGTTCCTTTACCAAATGTAAGAACGATTTCATCACCATCTTTTGCAAGGTTAAGTTCTTTAACAATAGATCTTGATAAATCATCAATTTTATCAGTATCTGTTGATTCAACAACCTTTGGAGTTACACCCCAGCAAAGAGCAGTTCTTCCAGCAACTTTATCATTTGTTGTAACAGCGATAATAGGAGCATTTGGTTTATGCTTTGCAAGGTTGATAACTGTTGTTCCACTTGTTGTATAAGCAAGCACAGCTTTTGCATCTGTTTTTCTTGTAATATCAGCAGCAGCAGCAGTCATAACATCACCAAGAGTGTTTTCTTTGATTTCACTTGTAAATGTTGCAACATATTTTCTGTATTCTGGATCTGCTTCAACTTGTCTAATAATAGAAGCCATCATTTTAACAGCATCTACTGGATACTTACCTTGAGCAGTTTCAGCTGACAACATAACACAATCTGTGCATTCATAAACAGCATTTGCAACGTCAGATGCTTCTGCACGTGTTGGGAAAGTATTATCAATCATTGATTCCAACATATGTGTTGCAACAACAACTGGTTTTCTCTTTTCACGACACATTTTAATCATTTTCTTTTGAAGAAGTGGCACCATTTGAGGTTCTACTTCAACGCCAAGATCACCACGAGCAACCATAATACCATCTGAAAGTTCAACAATTTCTTCCAAATAATCAATAGCAGCAGTTGGTTTTTCAATTTTACAGATAAGTGATGCACGACCATTTATCAATTTTTTTGCATATCTAACATCATCTGGTGTTTGAACGAAAGAAGCAGCAACCCAATCAACACCCAAACCAAGAGCGAATTCCAAATCGCCTAAATCTTTTTCTGTGAAAACAGGAAGATTTACAACTGTATTTGGAAGATTGAAACCTTTTCTATCAGAAATCATACCGCCAACGATAACTTTTGTTTTTACAGCACCAGCAGTTTTTTCAATAACTTGAACTTTAATTTTACCATCGTTGATAAGAACATAATCACCAACTTTTAAAGCATCAAGAATAGCAACATTAGGAAGTTGAACTCTTGTATTATCGCCAAGTTCTTCATTGTTATCAAATGTAAATTCTTGTCCATCAACAAGCATTTCTTTTTCATTTTTGAATTTTCCAACACGAAGTTTTGGACCTTGCATATCAGCAAGAATACCAATTTTTTTACCTAATTCTTTTTCGATTCTTTTAATATTATCAAATCTTTTCTTATGGTCTTCATGTGTTCCATGAGAGAAGTTAAGACGACATACATTTACACCAGCTTCAATAACAGCCTTTAAATTTTCATATTCTTCTGTTGCTGGTCCAATAGTAGCAACGATTTTAGTAAATCTGTAATTATTATCAAGATTCTTCAAATCCATTTTTACTTCCTTTTCATTTATGTTATTATTTTTTTATTTTTTTACTTGTAGTTAAGTAATTTTATGGCTAATATAATACATTATATTTTAAGTTTTACAACTTATTTTTTATTAACTTTACAAAAGAGGAGAAATAAATGCCAAAAACAGATGGAATAGACGCAGCTCAATTAAAAAGCTTTATGGACAGAATCGAAAGATTAGAAGAAGAAATGGCTAATATCAGAAGCGATATTCGTGAAATTTACGCAGAAGCAAAAGATTACGGTTATGATCCAAAAATTATGAGAGTTATTCTCCGTCTTCAAAAACTTGATGAAGCAGACAGAACAGAACTTGATGAATTAACAGAAACATATCGTGTTGCTTTAAACGTTTAAAAAATAACCCCTTATCAAAAGGGGTTTTATTTTACAAATCTTCTAAATCTTTCTTAACTTCATCTGAATTTAAAATATCTTCAATTCGTTGTGCATAATCAAGCGTTGTATCAAGTTTAAAAATCAATGTTGGTGTAGAACGAAGCTCACTATTATTTGCAAGCTCATAACGAATTTCTGATGTTATTTCATTAAGTTTTTGAACAAGCTCTTTATTCTTACTTGCATCTATTGCAGAAATATAAACGACTGCACTTTCAAACCCACGAGAAGGAACAACTTCCACCACAGAAAACAAATCCTTTATTTTATGTTCAAACTTACCTTCCATAAAAATTTTTGACAAAGTTCTTTTTATAGATTCTCCAATTTGATAATGTCTTTTTGAAAATTCTTTTTTCATTTTTACCTCTTTAAAAAAAAGCTACTAAATAATTATAGTAGCCATCATATCAAAACATTTAAAAATCTTCAATATTATTTTGAAAGTTTATCACCCAAACCAATATTGTTTGCCTTAATTGTTCCAGCAGGAACCTCAATAACATAACGAATAAGTTTATTTGGCTTTTGGTATCTTGCTTCACATTCATCAAAGAAACCATCAATATCCCATTCAACATCTATAGGAGTATTACTTGCCTTTACTTCATACTCTAAATTACAAGGACTGACATAATCTTCTGACAAAGGTTCTCTGTCATTTGCAAGAGCAACCACAACACCTGCATCATTAAAGAAAATCATATCCAAAGGAACATAAGTATTTTTCATCCACATTGCATAATAATCTGGTTTTTCAAAATCAAAAATCATACCTGTATTTTCAGGAAGACTTTTTCTATACATCAAACCTTTTAATCTTGCTTCGTTATTATCGGCAACTTCCAAATCAAACTTTGCTTTTTTCACTCTACCATCAAAAGAAGTAATTTTATAAGTTTCCTTTTTCATTTTGCTACATGGGAAAAATGACTTTACCCCAAATGCTATTGCAACAATCAATAAAAGGAAAAAAATTACCATTGATATTTTTTTAAACTTAGTTGATTTTACTTTTTTATCTTTAACCATATTAGCCTCCTTTTTTATTTATATTATAAAATTATATTACATTAAAAATCAAAAACTAGCAACTTACTTTTTGGATTTTAAAACTTCTGCACCAATTACAACATCTAAAAGTTCATTTGTAATTTCTGTTTGACGTCTTTGTTGATATTCAAGATTCATTTCTTCCAAATGTTCATCAATATTTTTTTCAGCATTTTGCATTGTTATCATACGAGTAAAATGTTCCGCAGACAAACTTTGTGAAATAATTCGATAAATATTCACAAACAATAATTGTCTTAAAAATGATGAAAACAACTTTGCACTATTTGCATTATACATTGGAATTTGCTTAGTATTCCACTTTCTTAATTTCACTGTTTTCAAATAATTTATATCCACAGGCAAAAGCTGATACATATTTTGCCCAAAACTTACTGCATCAATTTTTTTATTAAAGAAAACCAAAACTTTAAGGTTATTTTTTGCAAAATTTAATAAAGCATCTTTATCATCTTTAAAAGCGATATCCTTTAATCGCAAAATAATCTTTTTTGCAACTGCAACCATCATTTTCACAGAACTTGGCATAGAAAACAAAGTATCAATATTCCAACCTTCACTTAAAACCTTTGGTGCCAAACTTCGTCCTGCAACAATAAGAGTTATATCTTTTTTATCAATATTATTATCCCTAAAATATCTAAAGGCATAATCAGAAATAACCTTATTAAACTTACCAACCAATCCTTGGTCCGAACCAATCAAAATTGCAATTACCTTTTGATTTTGAATTGGCTTTTCTTTTACATTAGGGAAAGTAATATCCTTCAAAACAACTTGCAAACCTTGTTCAATGACATCGACATAATTTTCCAATGCCTTTGTTGACTTTTCATATTGTCCCACACTTACCGCAGACAAAGTTTTCATACTACTTACAATATCCTTAAGAGAAGTAGTCGTTTTAATTCTGCGTTTAAGTCCTTCAAGAGTTTGCATTTTATTCCTCTATATATTTTTTTGCCACATCTTCAGCCAATTTTTTAATTTTTTCTTTAAAGCTGTCATGAAGTTTTGAACCATTATCAATATCATCTAAAACATTTTTAATTTCTATATTGGCACGTTTAATAAGTTCATCTTGCACCAATGCAAGTTTATCCAAATCCACATCATCAAACACACCAATATTTGTTGCATAAATCACCACAATTTGTTCTGATGCACGAAGAGGTTTGTATTGAGGTTGTTTTAAAATTTCTCTAATTCTTTCACCACGTCGCAAAGTTTTTCTTGTATCTTCATCAAGCTGTGTTCCAAATTTTGAAAACGCCTCTAACTCCTCAAATTGAGAATATGAGATTTTCATATCTCCAGCCACTGCTTTATAAGCAGGAAGTTGTGCCTTTGACCCCACACGAGAAACCGAAATACCTATATTGATTGCTGGAATAATACCCTTTTGGAACAAAGTATTTGTTAAAAATATTTGTCCATCAGTAATGGATATAAGGTTTGTTGGAATATATGCAGAAATATTTTCAGCCAAAGTTTCACATATTGGCAATGCAGTCAAAGAACCACCGCCAAATTCTTCTCTCAATCGAGTTGAACGTTCCAACAATCTGGAATGAACATAGAAAATATCACCTGGATAAGCCTCTCTACCAGGAGCCCTACGAAGGAACAAAGAAAGCTGTCTATATGCCTGTGCATGGAAAGTCAAATTATCATAGATAATAAGAACATCTTTTCCCTCACGTTCCATAAAATATTCTGCCATAGAAGTTGCAGCATACGGTGCAATATACAAAAGCCCAGGAGAACTTTCACCACTTGCAACAACAACAATAGTATTTTTCATACAATCATTTTGCTTCAAAACATCAATAACTTTTGCGACACTATCAGCCCTACTTCCAATAGCACAATAAACACAAATCACACCTGTATTTTTTTGTGCCAATATAGTATCAACCGCCAATGCTGTTTTACCTGTTTGTCTGTCCCCAAGGATAAGTTCTCGTTGTCCACGACCTATTGGGATAATCGCATCAACTGCCTTAAGTCCAGTTTGCAAAGGAACTGAAACTTCGCGTCTTTCCATAATTTGATGCGCTTCACGTTCAATATTATATCTGTCCTTTGTAATAATTTTATTTCCACCATCTAATGGATTACCAAGAGGGTCAACAACCCTACCAAGCAATTCTTTACCAACTGGCACATCAGCAATTCTTCCAGTGCGTTTAACCTTTTCACCTGCTTCTATATTTTGTGCATTATCAAGAAGAACTATACCAACACTATCTTCATTAAGGTTGATAACAATACCCATAGAATCCTTTATTTTTACAAGCTCGTCCATTTTTACAGAAGAAAGTCCAGTTGCCCTTACAACATTACCGACAATTTCAATAACTTCACCAATTTCTTCTGAAATAACACTTGCCTTTGTTTCTTTTGAAACGGCATTCAAATCATTCAAAGTATCTTTAATAACTTCTGTAAGCATTTCATATTCCCCTATTCATCATTTGCATCAACTGGTTCTTCTGTTTTAGTCAACTCTGCAATCTTATTATCAAGATTTACTTTTAACGCCTTTATATAAGTATTCATACCAAAACTAATCAAAAGAGATTCACAAACAACCTCTATTCCACACAAAATCGATTTATCTACTCTGAAATCAACATTAACCTCTTCACCCAAAAGTTTTGTAAGAGCCTCTTTAATTCTGTTTTCTTCTTCCACATCTAAATCAAACGATGTGTTAATAATAATATGATTAAATTCCCTATAAAACTTTTTTAATTCATCAATTTTTTCAATTTCCCCAGAAAAAAGTCTTTGTGTAAAATTTTCCAATATAACATTTTGAATATTAACATTTGCCAAATCTGACAAAGCAGAAGAAACCGTATTGATAATGGTTTCTCCTGCAATATCTTTAATTGAAGATTTAAGAGCTTCTCGTTCTTGCCTCATTTGCTCATCATTAGCAATTCTTTTACCTTGAATTTCTGCTTTCAAAGTTTTAATAAGGATTGCTTGTTCATTATCGGCTTTTTTATATGCTTCTGCCAACACATCATTTTTCATTTTTTCAATTTGAGCAATTTTTGCCTTAAGATTCTCTCGTTCTTTTTCAGTCAAAAT
Organism: uncultured Alphaproteobacteria bacterium; assembly: GCA_934246625.1. Taxonomy (GTDB): domain Bacteria; phylum Pseudomonadota; class Alphaproteobacteria; order Rs-D84; family CACZYB01; genus CACZYB01. The sequence goes on along the minus strand of CAKQHZ010000001.1, from coordinate 495,497 downwards.
TTTTGCCTCTTCTGCATCTTTAAGTCGTGATTGAATAGCCTTTTCACGCTTATCCATAGACATCAAAACAGGCTTAAAAAGATATTTTTTAAGTATCCAAATAATCAGTAAGAAATTTACAATCTGAAAAAAAACAGTGCTCCAATTTATATTCATAATAAATCCTTAAATTTTAAAAATTTTATTTTGCAACATTTGCAACTGCATAGTTCCAAAATGGATTACTAAAAATCAAAATCATAGCTACTAACAACGCATAAATAGCAGTAGATTCAAGCATAGCCAAAGAAACAAACAAAGTGCTTCTTAAATTACTTGCTTCATCTGGTTGTTGAGCCATAGATGCCAAAGTTTGCTTAACGGCACCACCTTCTGCAAGTGATGGAGCAATACCACCAAGACCCACAGCAAAAGAAGCGCCAATCACAGATGCAACTGCAATCCAAACTAAACCCATATCCATATTATACCTTCCTTTCTTTTTGTTATTATAAAGTTAAATTAAATCCTTGAAAGTTGTAATTTCATAAGTTCTTCTTCCTCAGATTCCGTTGGATCTCCCATACCAGCACTTATATACACCATAGCAAGCACAGAAAAAATATATGGTTGTATAGTTCCAGCAAGAAGCCCATAAATATTTATAAGTCCCGGTAAAAAAAGCGGAGCCAAAGCAAAAAGTATTGTTGCTAACAATCCTCCACTCATAATATTACCATAAAGTCTTATCGCCAATGAAACACCATTTGAAATCTCACTTAAAACATTAAGTGGAAAAAGGAAAAACACTGGTTCAAAAAATCTTTTAAAATAAGCAAAAAAGCCAAGTTTTGCCATACCAAACACTACAACCGAACTCATCACACAAATTGAAAGCCCAGCGGTAGTTGAAATTGATGCTGTTGGAGGCATATACCACTCAATCTCTCCATTAACAAAAAAAGGTATTGGAAGCAAAGAACTCCAATTTGAAATCAAAATAAAAATAAACAAACTTCCAATAATTGGAATAAATTTATCGGCCTTTCTTCCCATCATACCTTCAATTTGGTCCCTTACAAACTTTACAACAACTTCTATACCATTTTGAAGAGGTGAAAGTTTAAATGAGCTATTAAAATTTCTTGTTAAATATCGGAAAAATAATAACATAAAAATCATAATTCCCCATGTGCCAACCAAAGTCATATTTATATCAATATAAAAGAACTTTCCAAAAAGCATCATTGGAATTTTAAATAATACAATTTCATCTGGACTTATATTCATTGATTATTATTTCCCTTTTTTATTTTTGATTTTTCAAATTTTATTTCCAAATATCTTATAAAAACAAAGGTTGCCACAACCAAAATAATTTCATCTAAACGTTTATAATATTTTAATATAAAAAAGAAAAAAACACCAGCAAGGAAAAACCTTAACAAAAACGAACCATACAAATAATTCATTTCAACATAATTAAGCTCCCTACTTCTTTGTAAAACCTTTGTCATACCAGATTTAAGCATAGCAAAATAAATAACACTAAACAAACCAGTTGCAAAAATAATTACTAAATAATGAAGAATTTTATCCATAATAACTATCCTCCTTATCCAATCTTTCTTTTTCTCTTTTTATCCAACGAAAAGCATTATAACAGCCAGCCAAAAGTCCAAATAATATAAAATAAAAAGTATATGAAATTGATGCAGATTTATACTTTTCATCAAACCACATACCAATATATGCACAAAGCACAGCAGGTATTACAATACTCCACCCAACAAGCCCGAACAAAGAAAATGCACGTATCACAAAATTTTTTTTAGGACCAGCAAGAAGTTTCCTATCAATTTTTTTTGACACAGTAATTTCCATATCCTTATCAATTTTGGAACTATTTTTATTTTGAATATTTCCCTCTTTTACCATATCAACCTCTACTCACTTAATTCCAACAAAAGTTTTGCAATATTTCCCTCTAATGAAGCAAGAGCAGTTCGTGTTTTTCTTTCATTATCATCAATTTCAAAAAACTCTTTTTGCATTTGTTTTTTCAAATCCAAAAGACTATCGCCCTTTATAATATGCCTTATTGCAATACGAACTTCATCACCCATTTTTACAAGAACACCACCATCAACTGCAAAAATAAATTCTTTTCCACCTTTTTTATATCTAAACACCGATGTTTCCAAAGAAGTTGTATAGTCCGCATGCAAAGGAAGTATTGTAAAATAGCCTTCCATACCTTCGGCATAGACAACATCAACATCATCTACTTCATACATTTCCAACGGTGCAATAATTTTAAGTTTCACAGCTTAGTCCTCTTGGTTTTCTTCTATCTTTTTTTCTTCACTTTTAACCTTATTTTCTTCGGTTTTATTCATATCCAATTTAACCTCACTAATATCACCAATCATATAAAAGGCATTTGGGCTAAGGTGTAAAAATTCACCACTTAAGATTCTTTCACAACCTTCCAAAGTTTGTTCCAAATCAACTAACTTTCCTTCTAATCCAGTAAAGTGTTTTGTTGTTGCAAAAGGTTGAGTTAAAAATCTTTCTAATTGTCTTGCTTTAATAACTGTTGCTTGGTCTTCATCTGAAAGTTCATCATAACCAAGCATTGCAATAATATCTTTTAATTCTTCATATTGAGCCATCACCATTTTAACATTTTTTGCAACATTATAATGACGTTGACCAACAACATCTGCAGACAACATTTTTGAACTTGATGCCAATGGATCAAGTGCAGGATACAATCCTTGAGATGCCATTTTTCGAGACAACACAACCGTTGCAGATAAATGAGAAAAAGTTTCCGCTGCGGACGGGTCTGTAAAATCATCTGCTGGCACATATACTGCTTGTATAGAAGTAATAGACGCTGACGGAGTTGAGGCAATTCTTTCCTCCAACGCTGCTAAATCTTGACCCAAAGAAGATTGATACCCAACACGTGATGGTATTCTTCCCATAAGTCCAGCCACTTCTGACCCAGCCTGAATAAATCTGAAAATATTATCTATCATCAAAAGGACATCTTGCTTCAAATCATCACGAAAATATTCTGCAATAGTTAGTGCTGCTTGAGCCACTCTAAATCTTACACCTGATGGTTCATTCATTTGACCAAAAATCATAGTTGTTTTATCCAAAACACCAGCATCTTTCATTTCACTATAAAGTTCTTCACCTTCACGACTTCGCTCACCAACACCACAAAAAAGTGAAACACCATCATATCTTCCAAACATATTGTTAATCATTTCGGTAATAAGAACTGTTTTACCACAACCTGCACCACCAAAAAGACCTGTCTTTCCACCACGTTCCAAAGGTGTAAGCAAGTCAATCGCCTTTATCCCAGTTTTAAAAATTTCTGACTTTACACTTCTGTCCATCAATGGAATAGGTTTATTATGTATTCCTCGCCAAGAAGCAATATCATTTAACTCTCCTTGATTATCAATAGGTTGCCCCATCACATTTATCATACGACCAAGAACACCCTTTCCAACTGGCACAGTCAAAGGTCCATCAGTATCAATCATTTCATCACCACGAGAAAGCCCCTGTGTAGAAGTAATTGCAACACCACGTATATGATGAGTATCAATATGGTCCTCCACCTCCACAACAATTTGCTTTTCATTATCCAAATTGCAAACAAGTTTTGTATAAATAGGTGGAAGTTTCTTTTCAAAATAAACAACAACCACACTACCTTCAACAGCCTTAACAATACCTATATTTGATTTTTTTTCAGACATACTCTCTTTCCTCTTATAAAAATTCATAAAATAAATATACCCTTTTTTGGAAATATTATCAATAGGAAAAACAACTCTAAAATAACATAAAAAATATTATATTTACTTGAAATTTTCAAAGAATAAGATTATTATATGAACTATAATTATAAGGAGAGAATAATTGAAAAAAATTGACGAACAAAGATATTTATGGCTTTTAAGAATTTTTGGTATTTTTATTGCCCTAAGCATAATACTCAACATTGTCCTTATATTTTCATTAAATAAAATTGCTCCACAAACAAAGTGGGAGGCTTTTTTTGTCGAAGCACAAGATAAAAATATCGAAACTTTATATATCCAACGTGCATCAAATTTAAACATTTCACAAAATTCTGTGGGCTATCAAATTGCAAAATCATACATAATTCAATACATTATTGAACGTGAAAGCCTATACACAAATCCAGTTAAAATGCGACAACTTTGGGGTATAGACAGCAATTTATTTTTTATGAGCACAGAAAACACATACAAATCTTTTTACACAAGTTCAGATTTCAAAAACGGTATTTTAAATCCAAATAAGGAAATAATAACCGTTTCAATAAATCCTGATGACATTCAATATCATTCAAAACTAAATTTATGGGAAGCATTAGCAACCCTAAACATAACAGACGAATACGGATTAAACAAACGAACAGAAATTAAAAAAATCCAAATAAAGGCAAAGTTTCTTGAAACTCCATATAAAAAGGATACAAAATCAATGTGGAAAAATCCTCTTGGTTTTGTCATTGAAGAATACAAATACATAAAATAATAAAAAAAATACTTGTATTATCAGTAAAAAAAAGGCTAAATTATAAAAATGAGGAACAGGAAAGACATAAAATGAAAAATATTTTTAAAATTTTACCTTTAATATTTTCACTCTTAACAGCTCCAGTTTATTCTCAAGAAGTTGTTCCTGGGGTTGGTTTTGGAACACAAAACGCATGGGATAACCCAATGCAAAATATGGGAGAAAACCAAACAAAACCAGGTTTCCAAAAAATACAATGGGAACCAGGATCAGTTATGCCTATCAAACTTCGTGATGGTATGTTAACAATCATTAACTTCCCAGAATGGGAAACCATAAAGGACGCTTATGTCGGGGACAAGGATTTCTTTGATGGTCGTCCAGTTGAAAAAAATACATTTATGATTTCTCCTGTTGATGGTCGTGCAATGGCTGATACAAACCTATTCATTTTCGGAAACAGTGGAAATAAATATGTCTTTTACCTAAAATCAGAACCACTTAATTCTGAAAAAATTACCTCTTCTGTAATTGATATTTCTGTTCCATATAAATACAGAAAAGGAAGCAACGGTGCATCTTCATCTGGTTCATCAAACAACTTTGTATCATCAAAATCAATGATGGGCGGACAAAGTTTCAAAGATGTGGGTGATAATGATTGGGAAGGCGAAGATTTCGGTTGGATAAAAAGTATAAATGTTGACCCAACAGAATTTCGTTTTGATTTAGATGTATTCGTTCCAAATCCTGATGATTACGTAATTGCACCTGAACGTGTATGGCGTGATCAAATTTTCACATACATTGACTTCGGTGAAAAGGCATTAAATATGAATCAACGACCTGTAGTTTCATTATTGGTCGAAGGTGGCGAAACTCCTGTAGGTTCACGAACCGAAGGTCCACAAAGCCGTCTTCTTGTTGTTGAAGCTATCGGCGATTTGGTTTTACGAAACGGACAAAGAATTGTTTGTATAAAACTTCGTTCAAAACCATACTTGCTCTCTAATCCACCACCTCCACAAGATTTGGTTGCAGTTGCTGGAAACATTGGTGATGCAAACGCAACATTATCTGGAAATTATATGTCTGGACAAGAGATGCTTACAACTGGCTATGCTGGAGATATGACAACTGGTGCATATATGTATCCACAAAACTTGTCATACCCTATGACAAATATGGTTGGTGGTTATCCTATGGGAGGTATGCAACCTTATACATCTCAAGAAAATGAAATTATATATAACTCACTTTTACCAAAAACAAAGACAAACGCATCTGTGCTTCCAAACCACTACGTTCCACTTGTAAAACAAAATTCACAAAACGTAAGTGTAGAAGTCTTTAAAGGAAAGTCAGTTGTCGACCTTGAAAACAAATGGCTTGAATTAACTGAAAAACTTCCATGGCTTGACGAATACACACCTTTCTATTCTGTTGAAACAAGTGGTGTTGATGAAATCGGACAACAAAGATATTACGGCGGAGAATTTTATCGCCTAAGAATTGGACCATTTGCAAAGATAGAAGTTGCTGATGAAATATGTCAAAAACTTTCACTTCAAAGTGTTCCATGCAGTGTTGTAAGGACTCAATAAAAGAAGATAGAGGTTTTTTCTATGGTAGATTTATTTAAGAAAAAGGGTAAAGCAACAAATACTCCATCTTCTTCAACATCAGAAGAAAATGCGGAAATGCTTCCAAACGATAAAAAAAGCAAATCTGAACTTGCCACAAAAAAGACAAATATCATTTTGCTTTTTATCGCATTTGTAATGCTTGGCATTTTTGTATTAGGAGCTATTATCACAGCAAACCAAACAAATAAAAAGATTGAAACCATAGAGCAAACTCCATCTACCCCAGCACAAACAAAAAAGGAAACAACTCAAAATTTCACTTATATTTCACCTATTTTAACTGCAGACCCACAAAATATAAAATTTGAAAATATAATTATTGGAAATGAAACATTTAACTCTATTATGTTATCTGTTGCAAATAATCCAATCAAAATTAACAATATTTCATTATCAACATCTGTAAATGGACTTGGCTTTGACCAAGATTGCACTGAAAGAGCATCAATTACACCAGAATCTGGATGTATAATAAATGTTGTTTGGACCCCTACAAAGGTTGAAAATAAAAATATATTTATACTTATAAAATATAATGAACTAAATAATACTAACGAAAATTCACCCGAAAAAAGTTTCAAGGTCAATTTATCAATCTCTTCAATAGAAAAACCTGCACCTGTGCAAACACAACCTCAACAACAAGAGAAAGTAGATGAATTTTTTGAAGAAGATGATGATGAAGAAATCTATGATAATGAAGATATAGAACCAGCAGACGAGGAAGAAGTCGAAGAATTCACAAATGCAGTGGCTCCTGCAATCACACCAAAGGCACAAGAAAAAAGAACTGTATATCCAAGCGATTGCAAGAAATATGCAAGTAAAGCCTATGATTTTTCTGGAACATTTATTGGTTGGGTTCAATCAAATAATGATGTATTTTCACCAAATTGTTCAAAAATAATCGGCTCACTTCAAGAAGACGGAATGGTCCTTGAAACTGCAACTGGAAAAATCATTGGAAAGGGTGCCGTATTTGATAAAAAGAAATCCGAAGAAAAAAGAATTGAACTAACTCTTCCTGTTTTGGACGAGGTAATGCAAACAATCAATTCCGAAAACTTTAATCCAAATTTCGAAGATGTTTGGAACAACCGCCTTGCTGTGAAACAAGAAGGTTATGGTGGAAAAGATGTTGACTATGATTTATATAAGGCAGACGACCCATTAAACATAATTGGCAAACAAAAAAACTCACTTATTCCATTTACTATAACAAGCACTGGTCAAGTATCTTCTATGCCAAAGGATGAAAGATACGTTCTTCGTCAATCAAAACCAATTCCAGCTGTGTTAAACAGACCAATTTACTTCGGCAATATAGATTATGCTGAAAATGATGGAACAAATTTTGAAAACGAAACACCTGCCGTTGCAACGGTTGAACGAAATGTTTATGGTGGTGATGGACGCACAATTATTGTCCCTGCTGGCTCACAACTTATTGGAAAAGCAACCGCTCCTAAAGGTGCAGGTCTTCAAGAAATTGAAAAAATCAGCATAGAATGGGACCGACTTATACGTCCAGATGGTGCCGAATTTGATTTAACTCAAGTTGTTAACTATACTGCAGATGCCCAAGGTCGTCAGGGTGTAGCAGGTAAAAACGATACCGAATATATGCGTGATTTATTCGTAAAACCATTACTTTATTCTGTTCTTCCTGTTGCAATGGAAGCATTATTCCCAACTTCTTCTCAATTTGTAACACGTGTAAAACGTTCCGATGGAACATATCAAGCATTAGATACATTTATAAATGATGATGGAGAAAATGTATCTGACGTAATTAATACAGAAAACCAACCTGAATATGGCTGGTCCCCAACTGATACACAAACAATAGCAAATATGTCATCAAAGGATAAAATGAAATTGGAAATCGAGCAAAATTGGAAAACAACTATGCAAAAGTTAATTGACCAAAGTGCACAAACAAGCATTCCATTTACCGTTGCTGCGGGAACACGAATTATGGTATTTCTTCAAAACGATGTTATGTTAAGAATTGAAGATGAAATGGATCAAATGATTGAAGATGCAAATCCTGACCATAAATATGGACAATAATAGGTGAAAAATGAAAAAATTTTTATTTACAATTTTACTATGTTTAACATTTTCCCTTTGTGCAAGGGCTGAAGGTTTTATGTCTGCATTCGAAGAAATCCCACTTCAAGACACATTAACCGAGGAAGAGCCATTCTCCTATGACAATGAAGAAATAAGAATTATTGAACAATATGTTTCAAGTGCAACCCTAACAAAAGATGAATTTTTAAACTTTTATACCCAAACATTAAAATCATTGGGTTGGAATAAAATTTCTGAAAAAACAAATGCAATATCATTTAAACGCGAAGATGAATCACTAACACTTACAATTGAATCTGAAAATCCTCTTGTTGTGTTATTTTCACTAAAACCTTTTGGTAAATAATTATGCAATTTCTGTAATTGTTCTGATATTTCCTTCACGACCAATTTGCACAACGTGAAGTTTCTTTTTCATTTCAGCCAATGTTTTTTCCTGATCCAATTCTGGAAAGGTATGCAAAATTCTATCAATAAAGGCCTCATACGCTCCTTCAACAGATTCTGCATGTATAGTTGCATAGAAATGCTTATGTCCAGTTCCCATCAATTCCCAAATTGCACCAGCATTTTCCGTTGAAATTTCACCACCCATAATTGCATCTGGTGTCATACGAACAACTAAATCAATCACATCTTTATATGAAAACATATTTGTTTGAGTCGTTCTTGACAACAACAAATGAAGATGATTTTTTTGTGGGACAATCAATTCTCTTGAATCTTCAATCGTAATCACACGAAGATTTGGACTTAGCAACTTCAAAATATTATTCAAAAAAGTTGTCTTACCAGTGGCAGTTGCACCACTTATCAAAATATGGTCGCCACGTTTAATAAAATCCATCAATCTTTGATATGGGTCAGATGAAAGTACTTCCTCCTCACAAGAAAGTTTTTTAAGCTCCTCACCCTTTACAAGGCCATAATCGGCAAAATTAAAATCGACACTATCCTTTTTCGTTCTAATTGCAAGGGCAATTCCCCCTTCTATATCATCATTATCATATAAAACATTTTTCCCTGCAATCCCAGAAAATCTATGGTCGCCAGGCAAAGTTGCATATACAACAGGTATTCCCACAGATGGGTCAAAAGGCACTTCATAAGTATTTGCAATAATATTCATTATATCGGTCAAATATTGTTTTGATAAATGTTTATCAGGCTCCATAACCCACGGAATTTCACGCTTTCCACGAAGTCTAAGCCATACTTCACCAGCCCTATTTACAGCAACTTCTTCTATATTAGATTGCATATACCAATTCGCCAGATATTTAAGAGCTGAATTTAAAACTTCATTTGACATTTACCCTCTCCTTATACATAAATTTATCTTAAAATAACAAATTTTACAATACAATTTTTCGATTTAAAAAATTCTTCTTTCCAACTTTAACTTTTTTTGATATAATACTTAAGTAAAATTTCTAAGGAAGGAAAATGCTTATAAGGAAAATAAAACCTTTAAACGAAGGGGAAATACAAGAAATCAATTCAACAATAGATATAATTGATATTTCATTATACGACCTTATAAAAAAAAGAACTGAACTTATGGCTGAATTAAATACCAAAACTGATTTATCAATATCTGATTTATCAAAATCCCTTTCTTTAAGTATTGAAAAGATAACAAGCCAACGTAAATACGATAAACAAACTTTATCAACAACTTCTGGCTTAATTGAACTTATAAACTTAACATCACGAAATATTGAATTGGGTCTTGTGTTAAAAGATGAACTTTCATCAACATCATCTTATATAAACAACCTTTTCCCACTTTTCGACAATATAAAATATAAATACTTTTCAAAATACAGCGAAATCATTTCAAACATAACCCACTCTAACAACTTAATGGCAGTAATTCCCGCAACAAAAACATCACCAAAAGATGTTTGGTGGATGGGTATGCTTGCTCCTGAAAAACAAAATGTAAAAATCATAAACAAAATTCCACTAATCGAAGATTACGACAAAACACCAGAATACCTTATTGCTAACAGCTCAAATCATTGGAATTTTGACCGAAGTATAATGGTAATTGCTACATCAGAAACAATCACAAACACATGGCTTAAAAGTGCATTACACAGATTGCAAATACCTCTTTACGAAGTAATTGATTCTACTGCAATTTTCAATGGCACAGTTTTACATCTTGTGGAAATATCATATCCGATAAGCAACCTTAACGACAAAATCTTTGCCCTTAACGAAACAATCAATGGAATAAATATAAGAACTGCAGGATATCTTGGCGGTTATTTTTTATCCATTGTTGACAAGGATAAAATTGTTTCCTTTAAATCTGTGTAAAAAAGTCTTTATTTTATTAAATAATATAGTATAAATAGAATTATGAAAATAAAGAAATATAATATTTTATATAAATTTTTGGCAATCCATTTCATCAAGTCATTCAGCCTTGTATTTTTTTGCATATCTGGAATAATCGCCCTATTTTCAATAATCGACAATTCCAAAAAATTTGCAAACAAAGTAAAGGATATTCCGTTCAGCATAACAATTCAATATGCTTTACTTGATATATCATACACTCTTACAACGGTACTTCCATTATCTGTTTTACTTGCTGGAATATTAACCTTTTGGAAATTATCAAGGACATCAGAACTAACCGTTATTCGTTCCATTGGAATTTCCGTATGGCAATTTTTAACTCCAATTCTTGGCGTATGTATTACAATCGGCTTACTTAATATGACTGTCCTAAGCCCTATTGGTTCGGCCTTACAAAAACGAATTTCAAGACTAAGTTATAAATATGAAATAACACATTCTAACCCACTTTTATTTTCACAAAATGGTTTATGGTTAAAGGAAAAATCCGACCTTACCCAATCATTTATTTATGCCGAATTTATAAAAAAGGAAGGTGTAGAACTTAACGCAAAAAATTTAACAATTTTTATAACTGATTTAAAAAATAATTTCCTAAAACGTATAGAGGCAAAATCTGCAATTCTTAAAAATCACAAACTTATTTTAAATAATGTAAAGATGATTGACCCTCAACTTTTCATTGATGAATTTGATATATACGATTATCCAACATTGCTTACAACCGATAAAATCGAAGAAAATTCTTCTGAACCAGAAAGTTTTTCATTTTGGGAACTTCCAAGTTTCATAAGATTTTTTGAAAAATCAGGCTTCTCTGCACGAAAACATTTATCATATTTTTATACATTATTATTCTTACCATTAACACTTTGTGCAATGCTTTTAATTTCTGCAATATTTTCAATATCACCAAAGCGAAACCAAGCAAACCTTATATTCAAACTTACAGGTGGTATTTTAATCGGGTTTGGTGCATTTTTTATGGACCAAGTCGTTCGTGCAATCGGCACATCAGGAAGAATCCCTATCATAATTGCAAACATCACAATCCCAACTGTTACAATACTTTTATGTATCACGATTTTATTATATGAAGAGGATGGTTAATAATGGTTCGAGGGGGCAAACAAATTTTAAACTATCTTTTAATACTTATATTTTTAATGATAAGTAGTTTATCTTTTGCACAAACAAATGAACCTCTATACATTCAATACACAGCCCCTATTGGTATGCAAACTTTAAATCCTAACATAAAATCAAATAAAAACTATTATAACTCAACTTCTTATGGTGCAAGCCACAGTATCCTTAATGAAATATTCAAAAACACAAATGTAAAAACAAAATACACACCATATTCAAATTATAACGAAGCATTACAAACATCTATGCTTTACCTATCCAATAACACACCTGATATAATCATAGGCATAACATTTGACGAAAACAATCTTGAATATTTAGATTATATTTCTCAACCAATCTACACTGACAATATTGTCCTTGTTATTGATAAATCTTCTATTCCAAACAACAATACAATTTCAAAGGATTTATTTGAAACAATATCAAAACTATCACAAACAAATAATGCAATAGAATTAGAAGGTTTCACAATTCCAAACCTACAACTATCATCAATAAAAATTGCAAATATAAACTCCGCTATGGAAACAATTTTTAATAACAAAAGTTTTCTTATTTCCACAATGGAATTTGTAAATAACTACCTAAACGATAATAAAAATAATCCAAAAATCAAAAGCCTTAAAATAATAAAATACCCAAACAAAATAAATTACTTTATGGCATTAAACAAGAAAAAGACATTTGCAAAAATCACTTCAGATAAGGAAATTTATCCATTTAAAAACTTTATTGAAATAAAATTAGGTGAACTTTTAAAATCAAACAAAATAAATGAAATCATCACCGAATTCAAAACAAAGTAATCAATTTACTTTTCAAAAAGTATATATTATAATGTTTTAAGAAGGAGAAAACTTTGCTTAAAATTTTATTAACACTGATATTTATTTTCACAAGCTCGGTTTCATATTCCCAAGAATTTATGGATATGGAGGACGAAGAATACGCAGTAGAAGATATTGGTGATAATGGTGAAGAGGAAGAATACGAAGATTACGTTGAAGAAGGTCAAGAGGAAGTCATCACCTCAAACCTAAACGAACGTGTAAAGGCTTTTGACATATCTGGTGTAATGCTTGGTATGGATTATAAAAAGGTTCGTGAAGTATTAAAGGAACGCAAATACAAACTTGTTGATATAGAATACAAAATTCCAGAATATTTTTCATTCAACTATGACTCAATATGTCGCTCTTATGAAATTTTTATCCCTGAAAATCTAAAGGCATGCATCAAGGGTCTTGCAAAAAAGGACAAGATGGAATACATCTATAAAGTTTCATTCAAAAAACACGATACAAACGAAGACATCAATGTTTATTTTACAAGCCCTATTACAGACAACAAAGTTTTCAAGGTCGAATATACAAATGATGTAAATAAAAAATATGGCGATGCAAAAAATTTCCAATATCAAAGGGACGAACGAAGAAGAGCCTTTTGGTATTTCGTTTTATCAAAATATGGGGAACCAAATGTTGAACCAAATCAATGGCTTTTAGATGTGGAAGAGGAACTTCCAACTGGACTTACTGCCGAATACGGAAAACTTACATTGGAAAACAAAAAACAACAGGCTTTCGATATCCTAGAAGCCAACAAAGAAGCTCGCCGTCAATTCAAATATACAGATTATACGTTTTAAACTAAACTTCATTCAAACGTTTGTGATAACAAATTTGATTACCCCCTTCGGCTTTGGCACGTTGAGATGCCTCCGCAGCCGCTGCAATCAAATCTTGAGGATTATCACCACTTATTGGAAAAGTCGCAACCCCCATACTAATAGAAACCTTTTCTATATTTTCGTGCAAAGCATAAGGTGCCGTTATCTTTTTGAAAATCTTTTCTGCCATTTCCTCAATACTTTCTTGAGTATAAATATCAAGGATTATTACACAAAAAATATCTGCCTTTAATCTTGCAACAGTATCACTTTTTTCAAGTGTATCCATAAGCAATTGACCAAGGTTTTTAAGCACAGTATCCCCAGTCAAATAATTATGATTTTTATCAAGCTCCTTAAACTTATCAATATCAATATAAAGTAATGAAAGAACGGACATATCCTTTTCCACCTTATGTATATTATGTTCAAGCCTGTGTAAAAAAGAATTTGAATTATATGTTTTTGTAAGTGGGTCAATATTCGGATCAAAAGGCAACTCATTCATTTTTGAAATATATGAATAAATAGAAGAACAAATACCCACATAATGATTTGCTTCACCTACATCATTATAAATTGCTGAAAAATGAAGTTCCATTGGCACAACCGCACCGAATTTATTTCGTGCAAAAACTTGCCCAGACCAATAACCATTTATCACCAAATCACGAATAAAATTTTTATATGATGAAATATCGCTTTGTCCTCCAAATAAAAATTCTGGAATTTTTCCAACGATATTTTCCTTTTCATCACCAATCAAATTACAAAGGGCTGTATTAACTGATACAATTTTACCTACTGCATCAAGGATTAACATCGCATCAGATGCAAATTCAAAAATTGTTGTGGCAAAGGAAACAACTTCCTTACTGCCAATCGGCAATGTATAGATATCTTTTGAAGTTTCTTGTTTTAAGAATTTTTCTAACATCTTTCCCTCTTGTAATTTTATTCCCTCTTTGTTATTATATAAGAAAAAATATTGAGGTCAATTAAAATAATGAAATCCCTTTACATAAACACATCAAATCAATTACTTGAAATTTGTTTTAAAAATAATGATAAAATAGTCGATTTTATTTCTGATGGAAAAAAAAGCCAATCCGAAGAAATAATTGATGCAATTTCATCAACTCTTAACGGCACAAAAATTTCTGATTTGGATTTTATTGTTGTAAATGTGGGACCTGGATCATTTACTGGAATCCGCCTTGGACTTTCTGTAATAAAGGGTTTTTTAATCGCAACAAACACTCCTGTGATATGTATCAATAATTTCGAAGCATTATATCACAGCCTTAATGATAAAAACTTACCACAATACAATATTGCCCTTAATGCAGGCGGGAATGATTGCTACTTTACCCAACTTGATAAAAATGGTTTGGAAACTATTCCACATAAACTTATAAAAAAGGAGGAAATAGATTTAAACCAAACAATCATTTCTGACTTTTTAAATGGTGATAATATAATAACTGCAAAAATCAATGCCCCTAAAATTTTAAAATATTTTGATAAAACATTTGACCCAAAAACCTTTATCCAAGGTGAGATAGAGGCATTATATATAAAGCCTCATTATGCAAAACCAAAGACCATCACATCAAAATAAAAAACTTGCTTTACCATACAAATTTTGATATAATTGTCTAAGATATTAACGGATAGGAGAAAAAATAATGTCAATATTCAAATTTTTAACTAAAAAATCTACACTTGTATGTCTTGGTATTTTAGTTGCATTTATGTTTATGGTTCCTGTTGATGTTCTTGCACAAACTGGAAGTGAGATTGTAACAACCGGAAAAACTGGTCCTTTTGAAAGATTCTTACAACGTGGAAGCCAACTATTCGCATATACAAGAAATGCATTATTCGTTGTTGCTGCTGTTGCATTTTTAGGATATGCATGGAATGCTATCGAAAAAGGAGACATTGACTGGAAAAAATTATTTATGTTAATCGTTGCACTTGTTCTTCTTGGAGTTGCTGGCTTTATCGTATCATATATGGCTGACCCAGAAGGTAAAAACAATATCCAACAAACATACGGTGGTCTAAGCGATACATCAGGTTGGGAATAAACCTCAAAATTAAAAAGGCCCTCATTTGAGGGCTTTTTTTTAATTATTACATTTATTTGCACAACCACCGCCTGGACCTAATCTTAAACACTCAAAACTAGATCGAAACTCTAACGTTCCATATACTTTACTATATTGTTTTACGGTAAAGTCTGATGAACCACCAGCATTTGGAGTTGTTAAAAGAGTAATACTTGCATATTTACACCATTGTTCTTGTGAAGTATATTTTTTTTTAAAATTATTATCTAAACAATTAAAGAAACCTGATCTATCATATTTGTTTCTGTCTGATAGAATACTAAAGTTTGTAATATATTTTGTTTGACCATTTTCCTTCTTTGTAGAAAAAGATGTAATTGGCACTAACTTAGACATTAGAGCTTGATCGTTTCTATCTCTATCAGCACAGCCACCACCAACCCAAATACGAACATCACTTGGGCCAAAGGTAGAGCAGTATGAACTTCCTGGTGTTGCATATTCCCATTCGCCTGTGCACGCATACCTTTTATTATCTCCTGGACAACGATAACCTCCAGTGCAACGCTCACAACTACTTCCACTTACATACTCTCCTGCTTTACACTTTACAGGCATACATTGATAAAATGTTTGAGCGGAGGCAGGTGTTGCAGAGAGCATTCCCGCTATCCCTATCACCGCTAATTTCTTTTTCTTCATGGTTTTCATTTTTTTCT
The DNA here is from genome assembly GCA_934246625.1 of uncultured Alphaproteobacteria bacterium. Taxonomy (GTDB): domain Bacteria; phylum Pseudomonadota; class Alphaproteobacteria; order Rs-D84; family CACZYB01; genus CACZYB01. The sequence goes on along the minus strand of CAKQHZ010000001.1, from coordinate 479,209 downwards.
CCTTCGAGGGTGTTTCTTCCTTGACACCTCCCCCTCTTCAAAAGTGCCAATCTGGGAGGGCGGAAGCAAGACTATGATAAAAAACTCCCGCCCATATCTTTAATTAAAACTCTTCGTCGCCGGATTATACTTCTTCAACGCATAACCCTCGCCACAACCCGAAGCCACATTGATTTGTTGCAAAGTATAGCCATCTGGACACGCCCCTTTGGAAATCAAAGTCGCAACATAGCCGTCAGGGCAATGAATAGGCTCACAAGTTTTATAGTCTGAGGTTGCGAAAGAGCCGAGGATACAGTTCTCGCAAGAACGATTCGAAGAGTTATAGAATTTGTTGATGTTGGCACAATCGCAATAGTTGCCAGAGGTATTGTAGGTAGCCTTTTTGTCGCAGTTGCCAACCGTCGGAACACAGTATTGAGTCAAGGTTTCAAGCAAAGTTTTAGCCTGAAGGTTAATAGGATTTGCCGAGATAGCCCCCGCACAAATACAAAGTACTTTAGATAAGTTTTTCATGGTTTCTTCCCCTTTTTTGTGTATCACAAAATTTTTCCCATTTATCACATAAATGGCGGGGAGTTCGTAAATCATATATACTGCAAGATGATTTCCTTGGTCTTTAAGAATATAAAAATATCCTCTGGACATACACCAAAGACTCCCCACTAAAGGTGGGGACAAAGATCGTATGTAAAATAACATACGGCAGTATATAAAGAACTTACGACAGTCCCACGTCCACCTATGGACGCTAAACTTGGATAAATCCAAATCTAATTTTATGATATTACATAATAAAGATTTAAGCAACAAAAAAAGGTGTTAAAAAATTAACACCCTTCTTTAATAACTGAAATAATAAAAATTTAAACCTTTGTTTTACCTGATTTCATAGCACTCAAAGTTGCAGATACACAAAGTTTGTCATCAACATAGATTGCAGCTTTCCATTTTTCAAAAGCACCTCTTTGTGAACATTTTTCAACTTTGATATGAAGTTGATCACCAGGAATAACTCTATTTTTAAATTTTGCATCATCAATTCCTGTTAAAAATACGATTTGTCCCTTTAATTCCTCAGTTTCATCTGTTGCACCAACAAGCACCGCTGTTTGAGCCATTGCTTCCAACATTAAAACCCCAGGCATCACAGGAGAAGAAGGAAAATGTCCATTAAAAAATTCTTCATTAACTGTTACATTTTTAATACCTGTTCCAGATTGTCCAGGCACAATATCAATAACTCTATCAACAAGCAAAAAAGGATATCTGTGTGGCAATATCTTTTTTATATCATCAATATATAATACATTTTTTTCCATAGTAATTTCTTTCCTAAAATTTATACGTTATTAAAATATTACTTTAAAGAACAAAAGGCAAGAACTTTTTTGACTAATCCATTTTCCTTTTTTTAACAAATCGTCTTAACATCGCAGTTTGTTTTAAAAAGTCCGCAACAGGTTGTGCAGGATAACCACTTACCACTGATTTAGGAGGAAGACTTTGAATAACACCAGCACCAGCACCAATTTGGCTTCCTGCACCTATTTTAAGATGTCCAGAAACACCAGCCGCCGCACCAATCAAAACCCAATCTTCAACTATTGTTGAACCTGCAACACCACTCATCGCTGCCAAGATACAATTCTTTCCAATTTTACAATTATGACCTATTTGTATCACATTATCAATTTTTGTTCCCTTGCCAATAACTGTATCGTCCAAAGCACCTCTATCAATAGAAGAGTTTATACCAACTTCAACATTATCTTCCAAAATAACACGACCAAGTTGAGGCACCCAAATATGACCGAAAGCTCCACTATGCCAGCCAAAGCCATCGCCACCGATACAAGAACCTTCACCAATTTTAACATTATTACCCATCATTGTATGTGAAATCACTGCATTTTCTTTAACAACACAATTATTTCCCATAACAACACCAACTTTGATTTTGGCACCACTTGCGATATAGCAATTTTCACCAATTTCAACATCATCTTCAATAACGGCAAAATCCCCAATATGCACAGAATTTTTATCCGCAAATTTTACATTTTCACCAATCACTGCATTTTTTGAAATACCCTTAAATTGCAAAGACTTATCCTTATAAAAAAGGTTTGTAAGTTTGATAAATGCACCCTTTGGGTCATCTGTAATAACTGGCACAATAGATGAAGGCAATAAACCGACATTAGCTTCTGAAATAAAGCAAGCCCCAGCCTTTACACTTTTCAATTTTTCTTTATATTCAGAAGATTTATTAAGAAGTTCAGATGTTGCATTACCCAAAGCAAGGTAAATAATACTATGCTCATCTGCTTTTTCAAGAGAGCCAAGATTAGTAATTTCCAAATCTTTCTTTGACTCATCTGATAATTTTACATCTAACAAAGTTGCAATTTGACCCAAGGCCATAGAATTTACAACATCAAAAAATCTATTTTCCATAATGCCCCCTACTTTACACAACTGTTCAAAATTGTTGAAATATTAAGGACTGTTTCATTTATATCATGCTCAACAATACGACCCTTTTTATCCTTAAATCTATAGACTAAAACTTCATTATATAACTCAGGTTTCATATTATAAATTTTATAAAAATTATCAATATTTCGTTTTAAAAATTCAGCATTATTACAAATACAACTATTTTTTGATTTTGCAACAACCTCTGTCAAAAGTTTATTTCCATAAACATCGTTAATATCACTATCATCAACAACAATACACATATTTTGCAAAGCAAATTCCTCAGCATCAAATTTTAAAAATTGAACAATACTTTCTTTGGAAACTCCACGATGCTTTAATTCTTCTGCAATATTTACAACACAACAACTATAAGAAGTTTTAAGGATATTTTGATAATTTTCCATCAAAGCCTTTACATTTTTATCCTTATATTCAACACCATCAACAAAATCAGGACTAGAAGAAATTTGTTTAATAACTTGCTTTACTTGATTTTTATCTAAACTAATAGGATGATTTTCTGTATCATACACAGGCTTAATCACCTTCTTTTTTAGTTCAACTTTTTTGACTTGTTTTTCCACTTCTTTATAAAGCATTTTTCCATCATATTCAGATTTTGTTGAAAAATACTTTTCTTGTTTTGTTTGCTCTATATTGTCATTATCATTGCTAATAACTTCAGTTTCCTTATATTCAAACACAGGAAGTTCCGCCACCACACGAGGAGCAACATTATCTTGTTTTACATTAGATGAACAAGCACTAACCAATCCCAAAACAAAAATCAAAGAAACTTTTTTAAAAAATTTTTGCATAAAAAATCCCCTTTTAAATTCATAACAAAATTATAACAAATTTTCAAAGGGGACTCAAGTATTTAATACAATTATTTTGTTTTAAGTTCTATTTCCACAACTTGATTGTTAAGCTCGTCAATAACAACATCTGTAATATCCATATCATTATTAACAACAATAGCAGCTTGAGAATTAAACACTAAATCTAATCCTTTATTTTTACCAATTTTTTTAATAATACCATCAAGATAGTCTTTTTGAACTTTCAAAACTGCGTCCATATATGCTTTTTCCACAGCATTCACTTTCAAAGCAGTAGATTTATCATACTCAACAACATCACGTTGGAATTGGTTATAAAGTTTTTCATATTCAGCCACATCTTTTTGGAAAGTGGCAACTTCACCCATAAATTCCTTTTTTGCATCATCGCTAAGCATAGAAGCCTTTGTTTTCAAAGCAGCTTCACGTTTTTCAAAATCCTTTGCCTTTGATTTTAAATCTGCTTCACGTTTTTCAAAATCCTTACGCTTTGCATCAACCACAGTTTGTATAGATTTTAACTTTTCATCTTTTTGACCATTAAGAGATTTCATAACCTTTGATTGCATAGTAATTTTATTCATATCAACAACACCAAATCCAGAAGCAAAAGATTCGCTTGCAAACAAAAGACCAAAACCCAAAACCAAATTTACAATTATATTTTTTTTCATTTTTATCTCCTTATTTCTAAATATATTTATATTATAAAGCATTCAAACAAAGTTGCAATAGGTATTAAAACGAACTTCCAATAGAAAATCTAAATCTTTGAAGTTCATCATAATCTTCATATTCTAAGGCTTTAGACCAAGAAAGATTGATTGCTCCGATTGGAGAATTCCATAAAATTCCATATCCAGCAGAAGTTCTTATCTTTCCACTATACATAATATATTCGTCATTTTTCAAATCTGGGCTTCCAAGTTTTCCCCAATCATAGAAAACATATCCTGAAATTTTATATTTCTTTGGAATACCAATAGGGAAGTTAAGTTGGAAAGTTCCATTTACAACCCAATCACCACCATAAGCATAGGTTGGATTTAATTTATTTCTTGCACCAATACCACCATACTCAAAACCTCTCAAACTATCACCACCCAAAAGATATCTATCGCTTCGACTTAAAACCTTTTCGTTCAAAGAATGTATTTTTCCAGCATCAACCAAAATACCGAACATCCACTCATTATCCCAAAAAGAAAATGATTGCTTAAATGACAAATCATTTTTAATGAAATACTTATCGCCACCAAAACCAGCATACTCATTTGACAATGAAATTACATAACCATTTTTGGTATCATTTACATAATCAACAAATTGGTCCTTAAAGGTCAAAGTTTGACCAACCTTAAATACATTATATTCACCAATACCAACACGCAAATCATTTGGCAAATTGTCGGCAATGTTGGTCATTTTTTCATTTTTTGCTGAAAATCTTAATCTGTGATAAAGTTTATCAGTATAACTCCACCCAAGTTTAAGAGCCAATCCAATACCATTAATATCATAACCATAAGTAGAAGAGTATTTATATTGATTATAGTAAGCATCAACACCACCCATCAAATCCCTATCAAATAAATAAGGTTCAACAAATGATAAACTAAAATTATTTTGTCTTCCTGAAAATGTAGAGGTAAAGCCCAAAGTTTGCCCCTTTCCCATAAAGTTAGTTTCCTTTATGCCAAATTCAAAGAATCCCTTATTGATACTTGACCAACCTGCACCCAAAGAAAGTTCACCAGTTGATTTTTCCTGAACATTAACATCAACATTAACTTTATCAGGAGTCCCAGCAACTGGCTTTGGAACAAATTTCACATTATCAAAATAGCCAAGTCCCATCAAATTTTGTTCTGATTGTTTTAACTTATTGGAATTAAAAATATCTTGTTCATCAAATGCAAGATTTCGTCTTATCACATTTTCATAGGTTCGTGTATTATTTTTTATTTCAATTTTATTTATAAAAGCCTTTGACGAATTTTGAATATCAAAAATAACATCGACAACCCCAGTTTCCTTATTTGGTTTTCTGATAATTTCAATATCCACAAATGCAAATCCATCTTCACCCATTTGTGAAGCCAAAGCAGACACAGATTTTTTTGCCAAATTTTCATCATACCAAATCCCAGTTGGAAGAATAATTTTCTTTTGCAATTTTTCAATATTCAAATCTGGTATCTGGGAGTTAATTGAAACATTACCAACTTTATAACGCTTACCTTCTTTTAAATTAAATTTAACAAAGAAATTTTTCTCACTCAAATCCATTTTTGATGTATAGGAAACAACTTCAAAATCCAAAAATCCTTGGGATACATAATAATTTCGAAGAAGCTCGGTATCATATAAAATTCTGTCTTCATCATAGGTATCAAACATTTCCATAAATTTCCACCAAGCATATTCCTTACTCATAATCACATCTTGTAATTGAGAGGAAGAAAAACTTTCATTTCCATTTATTTCAATTTTTTTAATAAATGCTTTATCACCTTCATTTATTTCAAAAACAACATCATATCTATTGTCATTTTTTTTAATCACCTTTGCATCAACAGAAGCCTTAAAATAGCCCAACCTTTTATACATAGTTTTTATATTTTCAACATCTTGCTTTATTGTTGCTGGAGAAAATATAGCCCTACTTCTTGTTTGCAAACCTTTTTTCAAATCGTCATCTTTTACTGATGAATTACCTTCTAATGCCACACTATTTATAACAGGATTTTCAGAAACCTTTATTACAAGGACACCATCATTTTCATCAATTTTAATATTATTAAAAAACCCTGATCTATAAAGGATATTAAGGTTTTTATTTAAAACCTTTTCATTAACTTCATCACCAATTTTTATTGATAAGAAATTTTTTATCATATCAGAATGAATTCTCTCATTACCAACAACTTTAATATCCTTTAATACACCAGCCTTTACAGAAGAAAGGCCGACACACATAAATCCCAAAACAAAACTTACAAACTTCTTCATTACTTTAGCAACCTTACAATATCGTTATAATTAGAAAGCAAAAGAAGGAATATAATAAACCAAAAACCAATTAAAAACATTATTTCTTTTAATTTTTCTGGTAAATCTCGTCTTATGATTCCTTCTATTATATAAATAAATAAATATCCTCCATCAAGCACAGGTATAGGGAACAAATTAAAAAGCCCCAAACTAATAGAAATAAATGCCATCAAATACATAAATGAATAAAATCCATTTTCAAAAGCAGAACCTGAAATCTGAGCAATAGAAATCATACCACCCAAATCCTTTGATGAACGTTTTCCAATAATCATTTCACCCAATGATTTCACAGTTTCCACAACAATAGTTGAGGTTTGATTATATGAATTTTTAACGGCATCAATAAATCCAACCTTTGTATAATTTTCAAATTTTGGAGCATAAACAATTCCCAATAAAAACTTTCCATCACTTTTTTTTGGTGTAATAGAAAATTTTAAAACTTTACCATCTCGTTCAACAACTATTGGCATAGGCTTACCAGTTGCCTCCTTCATAAATTTTGACACATCAGATGCAATTTCGATTTTATTACTGCCAAGACTAATCAATTTATCACCACTTTTAAGCCCAGCTTTCACCGCAGGAGATTCCTTTACAACACTATGTATAACGGGTGAATACTTTGCCATTCCAATAAAAAAGAAAAGACAAAAGAAAACCAAAATACCCAAAATAAAATTAAACAACGGACCTGCAAAAACAATAGATGCCTTTTGATAACGCTTTTTAAATTCAAAACTTTCGGACTTTTCCTTTTTTGAAAGTTTTTTTCTATTTGCTTGCTTTTGTTCAGAAGTTTCAGGAGTATCGGATTGTCCCAACATTTTCACATATCCACCCAGCGGAACCAAACAAACCTTCCATTCTGTGCCAAAAGAATCACGCCAACCAAAAAGTTTCATACCAAAACCTATTGAAAAAGACTCGACCTTAACGCCATTGATTCGTGCGAAAAGAAAATGTCCGAACTCGTGAACGAAAACCACTATTGGAATCAATATAATAAAAGCAACAATCCCCATAAACATAATAACTCCTTAAATTCATATAATTTGAAATAATACAAATTTTTTTTTTGATAATCAATAATATTTATAATTAAATATATAAAAGACTAATTTCCTTTAAAATAATAAATTTACTTGACAAATTACGACTCTTTATATATGATACATAAACAATTAAATTATGTGAGGTAAAAATGAAAGTTTTAAGTTCATTAAAATCAGCAAAAAAAAGAAGTAACACTATCCAATTAGTTCGTCGCGGAAAACGTGTTTATGCTATTGATAAAAAGAATCCAAGATTCAAGGCAAAACAATAAATCTTCGCTGATTTAAATAAAATTCAAAGGGAGCAAAAATTACTTTGCTCCTTTTTTAATATTTGATTTTACATTATTTAATTATTTTGCATCCATATTAGCTTTACCAGCGGTATCATTTGAACCAGAAGAAGTATTTCCGCTTTCTGATGTTTTATTTTTATCTACATCTTTTTTATCACTATCATTTTTTTTATCATCATCTGAACACTTTGCTAAATTATCAGATGGTTTATAAGTGCTATCCAAACTTGAAATTTGTTGATCCAAAAGACAAAGTGAGCTTGCATAAGTATTTGCCTGACTTTCAAATGTTTCCTTTGCAGAATCATCCGAATTAAGTCCTTTTATCCTATTTCGCAATTCAACCAATTTACTTGCAGTATCATCACGCTTATTCTTAAGTGTCAAAAGCTTTGTTTTCTTTTGTGTTTCTGCATATTGTTCATCAAGTTTCAACTTTTCAGCCTGTTGTTCAACAAGCTCTTTATAATCATAAAAGTCTGCATTTGCACGTTCCTTCAATGCATTTATAATTTCACCCTCGAAACCAAGAGCTTCTGTCTTTTTATTACCAGCAAGTTTTAACAATACTGCATTATAAGCGGTGCAACTTTCAGAAATTTTCTTTTTAACTGTTTGATTACCAATCGCACCACACTCTTTTAAAATTGCCTTCGTCGCCTTTGTGCAATTTTCCAAATCCGAAGAAACAATACTCATTGATAATGGCACAGTTTCAACACTTTTTTTTTCAATAACACCTTGCACATCATTTGCAACATTTGAATTTTCCAAAACCTTTTCAGTAACACTATCAAGAATTTTACTTTCCTTTAATGTTCCATTTGCAATTTCATCAATCAAATATTGATAATACTTAAGTGCATTTTTAGAACTATTTTTCACATTAACGATGGAAGTATCTGACTTTACAGATGTTTCTGAAACACCATAATAAGCATTCAAATAATAATTATAAACACTTGAGGTTTTACCACTATCCTTATAATTATAAACACAATATAAATCTTCTCCTTCCAAAGCAGAAGTTATATCAGAATCCACAACAAACTTACATTTATCTCCTAAAAGAGAAGAAAGATTTTGTTGAAGACATTTAAGTTCAGCTGACAACCCTTCATCAGAAGAAGATGATGATGATGAAGAGGAGGAGGAAGACCCACTTTTTGAAGAAGAGGAACTTTTACTTTTTGATTTTGAACCAGTTGCCTTTTTTGTATTTCCAGAAGATTTTGCCCCACTTCCACCAGAAGTTGCCGCCCTTTTAATATTCCCAGCACGTTTTGTTTTTCTTGATGATGCTTGTCTTCTCCTTGCTCTTTGAGAAAAAGCCACATCAAAAAAACTACCTAATACAACCACAAAAGAAACAACAAATACTAAAAATTTTTTCATTTATAAAATTCCCTTATATTCTGGATTCGTTGGATAACCATCTTCGCCCCAACCATCAGGAGCCGCAGGAGTATAGAAAGTATCAATATTCTTTTTTTCTACACATCCAGGAAGTGTATGTGCAACACTTATACCCAAAGAAAATATTGCACCAACAATTTGACCACCCATATTATCACTATGGTTTGTTCCCTTATAAATCTTTTCATCATTTGGTCCAATAATATAACAACTTTCATAACATCCAGCAATAAGCTCTTTAAAACTACCGCGTGTATCATCACATTTGAATTTTTGACGTGGTGTCGCCCATACAACTTGAGAAGATCCACAACCACTACCACTTGAACATTTATCTGCAATATACATAACCTTAAACAAACATTTTCCATTTTGAAGATGACCCATTGCAGCCTTACAATTATCAACTAATCTTACCTTTTCAAGCTCCTTTGCAATATACTTTTTTACATCGGCAATAACCGTTGTTTTATTATCTTCACATTTACCATAATTCACAGCTTGACACTTTTTAAGGACGGTCGCTTGTTTTGCACTATCCTTACAATACTTAAAGTTTGTGCCACATTCGGTTTTTGCACATGCTTCATATTCTACATAACAAGCATTAGTATCAAGTTGATTACGCTTTTTATATTCCTGTTCATCAAACTTTTCGCGATTTTTTTGTGCTTGCACCAAAAGATTTTGTGCACTATCTGCCTTTTCTTTTAAAATAGTTGTATAAGCAGAACAATCTCCTTCAATAAGTTTTGTATATTCTTCTTTCTTTTTATCCTTATCTTTTGATGAAAGTGTATCCAAAAAGCCCTTACATTTCTTTAATCCTACTTCATACAAAGGCAATCCTTCCATCACAAGTAAATCTTTATCCACAGCCCTTGCAGAAATAGTTTTTGCCTTTTTTTCAATACTGTTAATATTATCATAAACACTTCCAACAGTATCATCTACATTTGCAGTATTTGAAACATTCATCAAAGTTTCCATCAACTTATTATCTTCATCTGCTTGGTTTTGGATTTTTTCAATATCACGAAGAACCTTTTCAATTCTTCCAAGTTGAGATGAACATCTACATCTACCCTTATCTTCATAAAGTTCTGATTTACAAATATTATCCATACAAGATTCAAAAGAATCTTCCTCTGTTGAATTTGTGGCCGTTATTGTGGTTGAAGAAGCAGTCCTTATCTTACCTGCTGTTGCTACACGTTTAGAAGAGCCAGCCTTCTTTCGTGGAGCAGAAAAGCCCTCAACGGCAAAAGTAAAAACCATCAAAAAACATAAAATTTTTTTCATTCCCATTCTTTCCTTTATTTTCAATAATAACATAAAAATAGATAAAAATCAAAAATTATTTATATTGAAAAACTCCTAAAAAAAAGCTATATATAAAGTATGTTCAACTAACCAAGGAGGTTTCAAATGACTATTCAAGTTATAGGACAAAATTTTGATATAGGAGAATCTTTAACAGAACATGTTAAATCAACTATTTCAAAAAAAATCGAAAAGTATAATCAAAACTTAATATCTGCAAATATTACATTTACTGATGCCCCACATAAAAAGGTTCAAGCATCTGTAAAATTGGAATTAAAACTTGCTGATTTCTTTGCAAAAGCCGAAGCTGATGACGCATATACTGCTTTTAATAATGCATTCGCAGATACAGAAAAACAAATAACCAAAGAATTGGAAAAAGTGAAATCTCATAAATAATGAAAGGATATAAAAAATGCCTAGCTTAAAAGGGACACAAACAGAAAAAAATATATTAACAGCATTTGCTGGAGAATCCCAAGCAAGAAACCGATATACATTCTTTGCCTCTGTTGCAAAAAAGGAAGGCTACGTTCAAATTTCAAAATTATTTGAGGAAACAGCCGACCAAGAAAAGGAACATGCAAAACGTCTTTTTAAACTTTTAGAAGGCGGTATGTCATCAATAAATGTTGATGCAAGTTTCCCTGCTGGTGTAATTGGTGATACAGCCGAAAACCTTGTTGCTGCTGCAAATGGAGAAAAGGAAGAATACACAGAAATGTATCCTACCTTTGCAAAAATTGCTCGTGAAGAAGGTTTTGAAGAAATCGCAAAAATTATGGGTGCAATTGGTGTAGCAGAAAAACACCACGAAGAAAGATTCCTTTCTATGGTAAAGGAATTAAAAGAAGATACAATTTTCAAAAAATCCGAAAGAATCATTTGGGAATGCTTAAATTGTGGATATCTTCACATTGGAAATTCTGCTCCTGAAGTTTGTCCTGCATGCAATCACCCTCAAGCATATTTTGCAAGAAAGCGTGATAGCTGGAGATAAAACAAAATCTTACAAAATTTTCCCCTTGTTTTTATAAGGGGAATTTTTTTATAAAATCTATTAACACAATAAAATCAAAGCATCTATATTAGCAAAAATTTATCAACTAAAAAAAGCAAAGAAAGACGCAATCTTGATGGATAATTATTTACTTAATTTAAAAATAAATTGAAATATTAAACCACCATCTTTCAAACAAAAGATAATTAAAAATCCCTAGCCAAAACTAGGGACTTTTTTTACTCTTTTAGACATTTAGCATCACCTGACCTATCATAATGACGTCCATTTTTATTTTTTTTCATATCATAGGAGTCTTTATAACACCACATTTCTCCATTAATATTTTTAACAAAACCTCCGCTTCTACAAGCCATCGTTATACAATCATATTGTCCATTTGGTGTATTTGTCGCACTCCCATCATTTTGAAAACTTTCTCCACATTCCAAAGTTTTTGAATATTGAAGTTGACAAGATCCTCCATGAGAACCCGAACCTGAACAGTTACCGAAAACATAAACTTTAACAGAAGGACATTTTGGTTTAGCTGGTTCAGTGCAACAACCTCCACCATTCGCATATTTTGCAACAACAACTTTACCTTCATCACACTCCCATTCACAATTCTTTGAATCTTCCAAATAATGTGCTCCATCTATTTTTGGACAAGGTGAACAATATGATGATTTTCCATCACCATAAGTTCCAACAGGACATCGCAAACACATATATACATTTGCATTTGTTATACAAGGATATAAAGACATATATAATAAAAGTAATTTTTTGTTCATGATTTTCATATTTTTCTCCCTTTAATAAAATAAACCCACATATCAAAGATAGTGGTCGGGCAGTTGAACAATCATACTTACAATGACTCTGAGGCTTTTAGACTATAGCAAAGACTATATTCCTGTTGTATAACCACAGCTCCCCAACCAACAAAGGTTGGGGCTTTGGGTATAAAAAAAGATACCAAACGGTATCACACAAAATTCATACCCTTGTAAGTAAAAAAGCCGTTCAAAGCTCCGTATCACTATACACTTGATACTAAATGTAATTATTCATTACATCTAAAAAAAATTTATCATTTTTGAAACAAAAAGGCAATAAAAAAAACTGCCATACTAAAAATATGACAGTTTTAATTTTCCAAAAATTAAATCTTAGAATTTAATTCTTGCTTTCATTAAGAAAGTATGGATTTTTGATTTTGCATTAAAATTTTCTTCTGTATCATTAAATCCTTTGAATTTAGAATCGATATATCTATATTCAACACCACCAGCAACTGGGATAATAGGAAGTGATACATCAAGACCAATCATATATTGTGGAACAACTGTCCAATCTGATTTTGTCTTAACTTTTGATTCATAAATATCATCATCATCAAAATCAGCAGGCATTTTTAGATCTTGTTTTAAATAACCCAATCCCATACCAACATAAGGTTTAATAATAGGAAGAAGTGGCAATCCAACATAAGCATTTGCACCAACTCCATAAGTTTTCAAATCTGCTCCATCTTTATCAGAATTAAGTTGTAAATATTCAACTTCAGCTCTTATTGGAATAAGAGGTAGAGGAATTTCCATACCAGTAGAAACTGTAAAAGCAGTTTTACTTTGCATATTAATTTTATCTTCCACACTAACTTTTGTTTTTGAAGAACCAACAGAAGCACCGATATAGTAAGCATCTGCTTTAGGAGCCATAAGTATAAGTGAAGATAGGATTAAACCTGTTGAAATAATTTTTGTATTCATATTTTTCTCCTTTTTTAAATTAACAGGCAGTTCCTTAGGAAAAACTACCTGTTAAAATTATACATTCTTTAAATTTATAGTCAATAATTTATATATTATGAAAAATCTAGACAATTTTACTTAATATCACCTCTGTTTTTAACAACAAAATCGATAAGACCAAAATTCTTTGCATCTTCGGCACTCATAAAATTATCACGTTCCACAGCCTTTTCCACTTCGCAAATATCCTTACCTGTATGGAAAGAATAAAGGCTATTCATTCTTTTTCTGATATTAAGAATTTCTTTTGCATGAATTTCAATATCTGTTGCTTGCCCCTGAAAACCACCCAAAGGTTGATGTATCATAATTCTTGCATTTGGAAGAGCATATCTTTTTCCCTTTGCTCCACCCGCAAGCAAAAATGAACCCATAGAGCATGCTTGACCAATGCAAAGAGTTGCAACATCAGGTTTAATATATTGCATAGTATCATAAATTGCCATACCAGAAGTAATTACTCCACCAGGAGAATTTATATACATAAAAATATCTTTATCAGGATTTTCCGATTCCAAAAACAAAAGTTGTGCAACAATCAAACTTGCACTTGCATCATTTACTTCACCATTCAAAAAGATAATTCTTTCCTTCAAAAGACGTGAAAAAATATCATAACTTCTTTCACCTCTACCTGTTTGTTCCACAACCATAGGAACCAAATCCATCATTTCGTTCATAACGTTCTCCTTAAGTTAATAAATATAGGCAATATTATACATTTTTTTCTTGAAATTGTAAAGAAAAGTATTATAATGTAATCACATTCTTAAGAAAATCAAAGAGTGGGAGCTTAAAAGCCCCGCTTTTTTTAATATCAAGAGGTAAAAATGTTATTAACTGAAAAAATCGAAGAAATTCTTACACCTATTGCAAATGATTACGATATGGATATTGTCCAAGTCAACTATGCAAAGAAGAATCTTCAAATTTTGCTTGAAAAAAAAGATGGTTCATCTCCTACTATCGACGAATGCGAAGAAGCATCACGTGCATTTTCTGCAACCCTTGATGTAGAAGATTTAATCAACGAAAAATATATGTTGGAAGTTGGCTCTGCTGGTATGGACCGCCCACTTACAAAACTTGCTGATTTTGAAAAATTCATTGGTCGCGATATAAAGGTTGAATTAAAAATGCCTCGCAACCTTGAAGATGAAAGAAAAAGATTTAAGGGTAAAATTGCCTCTCTTAAAAATCAAACAATCTCTCTTGATACATTTTTAGATGATAAAAACCAAACTATCGAATTTGAATTTGATAATATTGCAAAGGCAAAATTACTCATCACTGATGAAATGATAAAAGAAATTTTAAAAAACAACAAAAAGAATAACAAAAATAAGTAATAAGAAAGGAAAGTAAAATGACTTCAAAATTATCTTTACCACGCCCTGAACTAGTTGCAATCGCAGCAAGTGTAAGTAGCGAAAAAAACATCGACTCAGAAATTGTTTTTTCTGCACTTGAAGCTGCTGTTGAAAAGGTTGCAAAAAACAAATATGGCTATGATTATGATATAGTTGCAAACATCAACCGCCGTGATGGAACTATTACTATCTTAAAAAGAATTACTGTTGTTCCAGATGATAAAATTACTGATGATTTAGGCGAAGAAGTTGATTTTGACTCAAACACAATGATTCGTTTATCAGATGCAAAAAAAATCAATTCTACATTAGAAGTTGGCTCTCATATCGACGAAGAACTACTTCCTGTTGATTTTGGACGTGCAAATTTCCAATCTGTTCGTCAAATTGTTTTACAAAAAATCAAATCAGCAGAAAAGGAAAAAGAATATAACGAATTTGCTGACAAAGTATCAACTATTGTTAACGGAACAGTTAAACGTGTTGAATACGGAAGTGTTTATGTTGACATCAATGGCAAAGCCGAAGCATTGATAAGAAGAAACGAAACTATTCCACGCGAAAACTTACATGTTGGCGACAGAATCCGTGCTTTGGTTTTAGAAGTAAAAAGAGATAATTCTTCTGCCCAAGTTTTACTTACACGTTCACACCCACTATTCCTTGCTAAACTTTTCGAAGCTGAAATTCCAGAAGTTTACGAAGGCACAATCGAAGTAAAATCTGTTGCTCGTGACCCAGGTTCTCGTGCAAAAGTTGCTGTATTTGCAAGCGACAGCTCTATTGATGCAGTTGGTGCTTGTGTTGGTATGAAAGGAAGTCGTATTCAAAATATCGTGAACGAACTTGCTGGTGAAAAAATCGATGTTATCGAATGGACAACAAATATTGCAACACTTGCTGTTGATGCATTATCACCTGCAAAAGTATCAAAAGTTATTGTTGATGAAGAAGCAAAGAAAATTGATGCTATTGTTGAAGATGATCAACTTTCTCTTGCAATTGGTCGTCATGGTCAAAATGTTCGTCTTGCATCACAACTTCTTGGTTGGGGCATTGATGTAATGAGTGAAGATCAATCATCAGAAAAACGTCAAAAGGACGTAAAACAAAGAACAGAAAGATTTATTTCTGCTCTTGACATTGATGATGTTATTGCACACTTACTTGTTGCAGAAGGCTTCACAACTATTGAAGAAATTGCTTTTGTAAATATTGAAGAATTAAAATCAATCGAAGGTTTCGATGAAGATTTGGCTCGTGAACTTCAATCTCGTGCAAAAGAATTCTTGGAAAAAGAAAAAGCAACATTTACAAAAGAATCAAAAGAAATTGGTATCGAAGACAAACTTGCTTCATTCGAAGGTCTTACCTCAGATATGGTTTTAACTCTTGGAAACAATGGTGTTAAAACTCTTGACGATTTAGCTGACCTTGCATCAGATGAACTTGTTGAAATCTTAGGCAAAGATAACATAACAGAAAAAGAAGCAGAAAAAATTATTATGTCTGCTCGTTCACATTGGTTTGAAAAAGAAGGAAAATAAAACAATAAAAATATAAAGAGGTATTAAATGGCTGGAAAATTAACATTAAAACTTGGAACAAAAGTTCCTTCATCTACATCTCGTTCAAATGGAATCGAGGTTGAAGTTATAAAGAAAAGACGTGTTTTTTCAAGCAATGAAAATACCTCTTCTCCTTCAACTGAACAACCTGAAATCGATTCTAAAAAGGCCGATAAACTTAAAAATATTCTTGCAAATGCAAAACGTATCGAAGAATCTGCAAAGGAGGAACAAGAACTCCTTGCAAAGGCTGAACGTGAACGTCTTGCCCTAATCGAACAAGAAAGAAAGGCCCAAGAAGAATTAAATAAAAAGGTTGAGGAAGAAATTGAAGCTGAAACCAAAACTCAAACTATTATTTCAGAAGAAAAACCATCTTCAACAGATATAAAAACCGAAGAACAACCTTCTGAACAAAAAAAATATAAAAAGAACAAAGATGTTTATGCAGAAGAAGATGATGAAGAGGAAGAAGAATCCTATAAAACCAAAGGTAAAAAAAATAAATCTTCTGATGATGATAAAAAATCAAAAAAGAATAAATCATCTTATGACAACAGAAAAATAAACTTTTCAAATATCATCGTTTCAAGCAGTGATTTGGATTTTGATGAAGAAGACGATGCTTCAGAAGCTCCATCAAATTCTCTTACTTCTGCAATGGAAGCCGTTGGCACATATCAAAAACGCCGTTCTTTTGCCTCAATCAAAAGACAAAAGGAAAAACAATATCGTAAATTTATGGAACGCCAAGAACCAAAGGAAACAGTTAAAACTTATCACGAAGTAATACTTCCTGAAACAATTTCTGTAAAGGATTTGGCTATCCGTATGGCTGAAAAAAGCAGTGATGTTATCAAAACAATGATGAAACTTGGCATTATGGCAACAATCAATCAAATTATTGATGCCGACACTGCTGAATTGATTGTTATGGAATTTGGTCATACTGTAAAACGTGTATCTGATTCCGATATTGAAAAGGAAATTCTTGTTGAAAATACAGCAAATGAAAAATTTGAATCTCGCCCACCTGTTGTAACAGTTATGGGACACGTTGACCATGGTAAAACATCACTTCTTGATGCTTTCCGTAAAACTGATGTTGTAAGTGGTGAAGCTGGTGGTATTACACAACACATTGGTGCATACCAAATCAAATCAAAATCCGGTCGAAAAATTACTTTCATTGATACCCCAGGACACGAAGCCTTTTCAGCTATGCGTGCTCGTGGTGTTAATATCACAGATATAGTAATTCTTGTTGTTGCTGCAAACGATGGAATAATGCCTCAAACCATTGAAGCTATCAATCATGCAAAGGCAGCAAACGTTCCAATGATTGTCGCAATTAACAAAATCGATTTACCAGATGCAAATCCAGAAAAGGTTCGTATGGACCTTCTTCAACAAGGTGTAGTTGTTGAAAAAATGGGTGGTGATGTTCTTGACGTTGAAATTTCAGCAAAACAAAAAATCAACCTTGATAAACTGGAAGAACTTATCCTTTTACAAGCAGATATGCTTGAATTAAAGGCTGACGTTAACGGATTAGTAAAGGGTGCCGTTATTGAAGCCAAAATGGAAAAGGGTAAAGGTTCCGTTGCAACAATCCTTGTTCAAAAAGGTATCCTTAAAAAGGGTGATATTTTCGTATCTGGTTCATCAACTGGAAAGGTTCGTGAACTCCTTGACGAATATGGTAAAAAGGTTCAAGAAGCAAGACCTTCTCAACCAGTAGTCGTTCTTGGATTCGAAGGAACTCCAGTTGCTGGCGATGACTTTGTTGTTGTTGAATCCGAAGCCAAAGCTCGCGAAGTATCAGAATACAGAAAAAGAAAAGAAAAAGAACGCCAAATGATTGCAAAAAAATCAAACTGGCAAGAACTTTTCCAAAACATCAAAGAAGGTCGTGCCGAAACACTTCCTGTTATAATCAAGGCCGACACCCAAGGTTCAGCCGAAGCGATTGCCGAATCTTTGATAAAGATTCCATCAGAAAAGGTCCAAGTAAAGGTTATGCACTCTGGTGTTGGTGGTATTAACGAATCCGATATTACACTTGCAAAAACAACTGGCTCTGTAATCATTGCTTTCAATGTTCGTGCAAATGCCAATGCAAAGGAACAAGCTCATCACGACGAAGTAGATATAAGATACTACTCAATTATTTATAACATTATTGATGATGTAAAGGTTCTTATGTCTGGACTTCTTGCCCCTGTAGTAAAGGAAACCTTTATTGGATATGCCGATGTATTACAAGTATTCAATGCTGGTAAGGCAAAGGCTGCTGGATGTAAGGTAACCGAAGGTATAGTAAAGAAAGGTTGTGGTGTTCGTATGCTTCGCGATAACATCGTTATTTTCGAAGGCAAACTTGCACAACTTAAACGTATGAAAGATGATGTAAAGGAAGTTCGTTCAGGAATGGAATGCGGTATTTCATTTGAAAACTTTAATGATATCCAAGTTGGCGACAGACTTGAATGTTATGAAGTAGAAGAGGTAAAAGCAACTCTTTAATCATAAAATAAAAAAGATAAAAGAAAAAGGAGGGTTTTAAAGCCCTCCTTTTTTTCAGGAATTGAAATTGTTCATGGTCTTAAATTTCCCCTCCCGAAACAAGGAACAGCAAAGGAAAAAATAAATAATATAAAAACTATTCCCTGCATGAAATATAATAACAAAAGATTAGGCAAAAGCAAAGCAAAATCTATAAATTGGTTTTTCTTCTTAAAAAAATTCCCCTACAAAGAGGGGAAAATTTATTAATATATTATCAGTATCCTCCTGAGCAACCACCAAAATAACCACCTGTAGAGCAACCGCCAAAATAACCACCTGAAGAACATCCACCAGAAGAAGTAGATGGTCTTAAAGAAGGACAACCGGTTTTTCTCATACCAATTTGATAAATCTTTACCCAACCAGTATTTCCATCATAAGCACATTTGTTACCATATCTATTCTCACCACCAACACCACCTAAACCATTACCAGCAGCAGCACCATTTTTACCATTAGACACATCACAACCACTATGTGCAGATTCTCCACCATCTCCACCTAATGCCTCAAAAACATTTCCTAACAAAGTAAAGGATGATGTTCCACCTTTCTTACCATTTACTCCACGATGATTACAACCAGAACCACAACCATTACCACCACCAGCACCAACAACATAATTATAAGGCTGATTATCAACTAAATATATATATCTAGTCTGCAAATCACCATTACCTCCATAACCTCCACCAGCTCCATAACACCATCCACAAGCATTTCCACCTGCACCGCCACCACCGGCACCAGCTACATCAATCCTATATATTCCAGGTGTTAAAGTTGATGATGAACTCATAGGTTCTAAATGACTTTTTACTTCTGATTCATCATTACATATTTTGCTTTGAATAAAATCTGTAATAGCTTTATATCCACTACTTGCATAATAACCATCAAGATCATAACAACTAACTTCATAATATGCCCTTGCATAATTATAACCACTTTCTCCCTTTTTAATTATATCTCCACTATAATTTATTTTTACTTTTTGTTTATCAATCATTTCTGAAACAAAATTACTGGAAGAAAAACCTGTATCTATTGCAATTTCCTTACCTATCTCACCACATACAGATAATAACTTATCTTTATAATTTGATAAATAAATTGGTGCTCCAGTTCCCTCAGGACAAACTGCCCCAGTCGGACATTTTGTGCAACTTACAGATGTTCCATCACCATAAGTCCCCTCTTCACAAGTTCTGCATTGAAAAATAGCAGCGTGTGCAATTCCAACAAAAGATAACACACCTATTACCGATATTATATATTTTTTATTGTTCATAGTCTTCTCCTTTTTGTTTGATTATTATATAAAAGACAAATTTTTAAATGGAGAGAGAACAGACAAAAATTATGAAAGTAGTTCTCCCATAAACTTAATTTCTGACTTTTGTTCTGTAATTTCCCGCACCACAAGAATCTGTGTCGTTACTATAATAGATATAAGTTCCAGAAGGACAAACAGGTTTAAAACATTCTCTGTCCATATATAATTTATCACCAGGACAAATACATTTACCGTTTTTATATGTGGCTTTTACATCACAATTTCCTTCTTTTGGAACACAATATTGAAATAGAATTTTTTCAAGAGAATTGCTGCTTACAGTTGCATAAACGGAAGAATTCACTTTGAAAAATACACAAAATAAAATAGAAAAAAATAATAGAAATTTTTTCATCATAGTTTTCTCCTCATTAATCCCAAGTTTTCACATTTCTATAAAAACTAATTCCATTTTATAATATTATTTCAAAATAAACAAGAAAATTTTCATAAAAAAATCAGCACCGAAAAATGCTGATTCTAAATTTAGCAGGAATCAGAGAACACAAACACGAATAATTCTTAACGACGAACAGCGATAGTGAGGAGTTTTAGAATTGTAAGTTTGTATCCTTGTTTGGCAATCGCCTTTACTTTAAAAGTTTGGTAGGAATGGAGAGAATCGAACTCTCAAGGGTCGCCCCAGCGGATTTTGAGTCCGCCGCGTCTACCAATTCCGCCACATTCCCAAAGTAAGAATATTTATACATTAAACTAAATTAAAAATCAAGAAGTTTTAAAATCCCCATGCATTTTCTAAATATTCATAATTAAATTTATCATCAAATAACACTGCATCAAATCGACAATCAAAATCACAAAAAGCCGGTTCTTTTGATAAAAAAACCTCTGCTGAATTATAAATTCTATCCATTTGTGATTGAAATATTGAATTTCCTGCAAGCTCCAAAGTTTTTCGCTTTTTCACTTCAACAAACAATAATAATTTTTTTGACTTATCAACTGCAATTATATCAACTTCTCCTGCATCAAGCCCATATCCCACCTGATACCGAGAAGTCAATATCTCAAAACCTTTATCTTGAAGAATCGATTTTGCTCTATCTTCTGCCTCTATACCCAAAGAATAATTAGTTCTTTTTTCCATTTGAAGTTGCGACCATTGCTTCTCTAATAACCTTATCACCCAACTTATAACCAGCTTGAAGCTCACGTGCAACAACACCTTCTTCTACATTTGGGTCATCAACTTGCATAACAACACAATGTTCCTGAGGATTAAGTTTTTCACCCACAGTTTTAATTTTGCAAATATTATTTTTTTCTAATGCGCTAATAAAACCAGATTGTATAGATTTCAAACCTTCAATAACACTACTATCAACTTTTCCTTCAATAGAAGCCAAAGCCAAAGCAATATTATCAGCCAAAGGCAACATATCCTTTGCAAATTTTGCGATTTTATAATCAATCATATTTTTTGCATCAATATCGGCACGACGTTTTGCATTTTCACAATCAGCCAAAGTCCTTATATACTTTTCTTGCCAAGAAGCAACTTCAGCCTTTAAATTTTCAATTTTATCAAATTCCTTTTCACAACCATTATCTGGACATTCAACACCTTCACCACAATCATTGCAATGATGTTCATGATGGCACTTACAATCCTTTCCACATTCACAATTTCCAGATGCACATTTATCCTTTTCACAATTACATTTTTCACCACACTTACAACCACACTCAGATTCTTTTTTAACATCTGTATTTTCATAATGCTTATTTTTCCATTTTTTATCTGTCATTTCCAAATTCCTTTATAAAGTTATTATATAATATATAGATAACAACTGAAAATCACCTTTTCAAGTATAAAAAACTTTTAAATCCCAGATTTTTTGTTATAATAGAAGAAAAGGAGAAAGAAATGACTGCAAAATTATTGGACGGGAAAAAGACCGCATCTAAATACATTGAATTATTCAAGGAAACCATAACCAACCTTAAATCCAAATACAAAAAGGTTCCAACCCTTGCCGTTATTTTGGTAGGAGATAATCCTGCATCTCTTATTTATGTAAAAAATAAACAAAAACGCTGTGATGAAATTGGAATAAATTCCTTATCAATCCATTTACCAAACAATACATCAGAAACCGAACTTTTAAAAACTATCACTAAATTAAACAAGGATAAAAAGGTAAATGGCATACTTGTTCAATTACCACTTCCATCACATATAAACGAATTTACTGTTATAAATGCAATCGCACCTGAAAAAGATGTTGATGGCTTTAATATTATAAACAAAGGGCTACTTTCCACAACCCACAATTCAAATTTTATTCCTTGCACTCCACTTGGAATATTAAAGCTCCTTGAAAACTATAAAATAAAAATTGATGGTAAAAATGTTGTAATCCTTGGTCGTTCAAATATCGTTGGCAAACCAATGGCTGAACTTATGCTTGCAAAAAATGCAACTATAACAATTTGCCACAGCCACACAAAACACCTAAAGGAAATAACAAAAACCGCCGATATTTTAATATCTGCTATGGGAACAAAAGCAAATCAAATAACCGCAAGTTATATAAAGCCAAAGGCTTGCATCGTTGATGTTGCAATGATTCGAAACGAAAAAACAAAAAAACTAACAGGAGATATAGATTTCAAATCCGTATCAAAAATTGCCTCCTACATAACACCAATTCCTGGAGGTGTAGGACCTATGACAATAGCAATGTTAATGAATAACACTATCAAAGCATTTTTAATACAAAACAAAATAAAATATGAAGATAAACAAATTTAGATATAGCCTTTCAAGTGGTGCCAAATCATATCACTGTGGTCCCGCATATCACGGAAGAATAAAGGGATACAAATACCAAAATGGTCTTTGGGGTAAATTTTTTTATTACTTCATATACTTTGGAATATGGGCAGGAATTTTTTTATCAATTATATTACTATACCTTGCACTAACACTTCCAAACATAGAACACATAACCAATCAAACAAGGAAACCAAGCATAATAATTGCAGACCGAAATGATGAAAAAATTTTTGCAATAAATGATATATACGGGGAAACTGTTGATGTTGAAACATTACCACCACATATATGGCAAGCCGTTCTTGCTGTGGAAGACCGCCGTTTTTATTCTCACTTTGGTGTGGATATAAGAGGTCTTTTCCGTGCCTTAGTCAATAACATCATAAGAAATCGCTCCGCCCAAGGTGGAAGCACCATCACCCAACAACTTGCAAAAAATGTTTTCCTTTCAAGTAAGCGTTCCATAAGCCGTAAGATACAGGAAGTTATGATAACTCTTTGGCTTGAAAACAAATTTACAAAAAATCAAATCCTCTCTTTATACTTAAACCGAATTTCTCTTGTCGGAGGAAAATATGGCATCGCCAATGCCGCCGAAATATTATTCAACAAATCAATTTACGATATAAATATTGCTGAATCTGCAATTCTTGCTGGAATGTTAAAAGCCCCAACAAGACTAAATCCAATAAATAATCCAGAAGCATCTTTAAAACGTGCAAAAACTGTGCTTGCTCTTATGTATGACCAAGGCTATATAAACGAACAACAATACAAGGAAGCATTAAATTATAAATACGAAAATCCTACAAACAACTATAATCAAATAAGATATTTTACAGATTATGTTTTAAATGAAATGCACTCTTTAATAAGTGATATTTCAAAGGATATTATAATCTATACAACCCTTGATAACTCTATACAAAAAACTGCTGAAAACATAACTAAAACCTATATTGAAAAAGACGGAAAGAAGTATAACTTTTCTCAAATCGCAAGTATTGTAATTGATATAAACGGAGATATTCTTGCAATGGTAGGAGGTAAAAATTACACCGAAAGTCAATTTAATCGCACTAATCAAATGAAACGCCAACCAGGTTCAATATTCAAACCATTTGTTTATCTAACCGCACTTGAAAAGGGTTTCAAACCAAACGATATATTTAACGACACACCAACAACGATTGAAAATTGGACCCCAAGAAATCATGATGATAAATACATAGGCGAAATTTCAATGGCTGATGCACTTGAAAAATCAGTTAACACAGTCCCTGTTGCTATTGCAAAGGAAGTTGGTTTAAAAAATATAATTGCTACCGCACGAAAACTTGGACTTATTGATAAAATAAACAACGATTATTCAATAATCCTTGGCACCTCTGAAACAACACTACTTGACCTAACATCTGCATTTGCGACATTTGCAAATAAGGGTTATGGCGTAATTCCTCATGCAATTACAACAATAACTGACGCCGATGGCAATATCATTTATGAACGCAAAGGAAGTGGTGTAGGAAAACTTTTATCCGAAGCCCAAGTCGAAAATATGAATTATATGTTAAGGCGAGTAATCGAAGGTGGCACAGGTTCCAATGCAAATATAAAGGGCGAATATATTTGTGGTAAAACAGGAACAAGCCAAAACAACCGCGACGCATGGTTTATTGGATATTCACCAAAATATATAACAGGTGTATGGATAGGAAACGACAACAACACCGCAATGACAAACTCAAGCTATGGCGGAACAATTCCAGCCAAAATTTTCAAAGCAATAATGAGCTATATTATAACAACAAACTAACTATTTTTTATTAAAAAAATTAACAATTTTATCAACAAAGGAATCCTTTGCGCCAGCTTGAAGTTTTCGTAAAAAAGGTTCTGCAAGTATATAATTCCCTACACGTTTAAGTTTGCTTAAAATCTTTATAAAATTCTTATAATCAGGATGCCAACTTTCCCAACATGAATATCTATCAATTTCTCTACACATCTGAGATGTTTCCCAATTTCTAAATCTCCAAAACTTTGCTTTTGCATTATACTTTTTTGCCATTTTTGCAAAAGCTGGCATTTCTTTATAATTAAGAGAATGTAAAACAAAAATGAAATAAACTTCTTTAATATTCAAACTTTTTATATACTCTAAATTTTGAATAAGTTGTTCCCAATGCCCTCCTCTGACTATAGTTTCATAAGTTTTCTTTGTTGCTGAGTGTATAGAAATATTAAGTGATAAAATCCTACCTTCTAAACCAAATTCTTTAATATGCTGTTCATCACAAAGCAAACCATTAGTATGTATATGAAATTTTAAATTCGGATATTTATCAACCAACTTATGAACCATTTTCTTTAAATGATTACTTGTAAAAAGCTCACCTGAACCATCAAGATAAACCGTTTTAGCATTGCAACACAAATCAATAACTTTATCTGTAATTTTATCAAATTGCTCAGTATCTTCAGGTCGTTCCAAACAAAGTTTATCTCGACAAGTCATACATCTTACATTACAAGAAGACACATAACTTATATTTACATATTTTGGATATGGTGGATACAATAATTTTTCTTTATCTTTACCATTCGCATCAAAACAATTCCAAGGACAAAAATCACCACAAACATCTAAATTGCAATATCTATACGACCCGTCAAGAATCGATTTTCTAAAATTTATAGCCTTTTCACCATACCATAAATCCTCAAAGGAATCTGAAAAAATATTTCCTAAAACATACTTGTAATTATTGCTTTGGCAACAAAAACTTACCTCCCCATCACCTTCTAACATAATTCTTTCAAATGGGAAACAGCAACAATTACATGGTTTCATTTTATCCCCTTTTAAACTATTTTTTCACATATTTTAACAAAGAAGTCAAAGCCGCAGGAGTAATCCCAGGGATTCGAGAAGCCGAAGCCAAAGTTTCAGGATTTGCCTTTTTCAACTTTGCCCTAACTTCTAAGGTAAGTCCACCAACTTTGTCATAATCAATATTTGATGGAATTTTCAAACTTTGGTCTTTTTTATATGCTTCAATATCCTTTTGTTGACGTTTTAAATAGCCTTGATATTTACCTTCTATTTCAATTTGATTAACAATTTTTTCATCAAAATTTGAAATTTCAGGATAAAGTTGCTTTAAAACTTTCATATCAATTTCTGCATAACGCAAAGCATCATACAAATTGTTTCCAGCAATACCAACAACATCTATTCCAACACTTTTAAGCATTTTAAGATTAAGTTTATGAGATTTTAAAAACTTTTTAAACTCGTCCATTTTTTTCATTTTTTCATTGAAAAAGCCGGTTCTTTTATCACCAACCACCCCAATTTTGATACCAAGAGGTGTCAATCTTTGGTCGGCATTATCCGCCCTAATACTTAACCTATATTCTGAACGAGAAGTGAACATTCTGTATGGTTCATCAACACCCAAAGTTGTAATATCATCAACCAACACACCAATGTATGCTTGAGCCCTATCAAGAACAACTTCATCTTCACCCTTTGCAAACAATCCCGCATTGATACCAGCAAGAATACCCTGACTTGCGGCTTCTTCATAACCACTTGTTCCATTTATCTGACCTGCAAAATAAAGTCCTTTTATGCGTTTAGAACCAAGTGTAGCTTTTAACTCACGAGCATCTATTGCATCATATTCAATCGCATAACCATAGCGAAGAATTTTCACATGCTCTAACCCTTTAATAGAATGAATAAACTCATCTTGCACATCTTTTGGCAATGATGTTGAAATTCCATTTGGATAAATCACATCTGAACCATAACCTTCTTGCTCCAAAAACACATGATGAGATTCGTGATGAGCAAAACGAACAACCTTATCTTCAATACTTGGACAATATCTTGGACCAATAGATTTAATTTGCCCATTATAAAGAGGAGTCCTATCTTTATTATCTGTAATAATTTTATGTGTTTTAAGATTTGTATAGGTTATATAACAAGGTATCAATTCTTGTGTAATCTTATCTGTCATATATGAAAAAGGTTCAGGCACTTCATCACTTGTTTGACACTCAAGTTCACTATAATCAATAGTCTTCATTGAAAGTCTTGCTGGGGTTCCAGTTTTAAGTCGTAAAATAGAAAAGCCGGCTTTTTTAAGCGATTCTGTAATTCCATAGGACGCTTTTTCACCAATTCTTCCACCCTTTGTTTTTTCTTCCCCAGTATGCATAATACCATTAAGGAAAGTTCCAGTTGTAAGGACAACTGATTTACATTCTATTACACCAGCGGACTTTAAAACAACACCCTTAACATTTTTAAAATCATCATCAAAAAGAATTTCTATAACTTCGTCTTCTATAATATCCAAAGTTTTATATTCAGCCAAAATTGAATTAACGGCCTTTTTATAAAGCTCTCTATCTGCTTGTGCACGTGGACCTTGAACCGCAGCCCCCTTTGAAGCATTTAAAACTCTAAATTGAGTCCCTGCAAAATCAATCGCCCTTGCCATAACACCATCAAGAGCATCAATTTCTCTTACCAAATGACCTTTACCAAGTCCACCAATAGATGGATTGCAACTCATTTCTCCAATATTATTTTTTGAAAAACTTACAAGAGCCGTTTTAAGACCTAATCTAGCAGATGCGGAACCAGCCTCAATTCCTGCGTGTCCAGCACCAACCACAACAACATCATACTTCATAATAAAAGACCTCTAAATTGATTTTATATGACTATTATATAATCAAATTAAAAAATATCACTAACTTTATGAAATATTATTTTGATTTTTGATTTAACAAATATTTTATATGAACAGGAATATCTTTCAATTCTTCCTTACGACTAAGCAAAACATTAGGTCTACAAGATTTCATTTTTTCCAAACTTGTAAACGCACCAAATCCAACACCTATTGTTTTCATACCAGCGGATTTTCCCATTTCAATATCACATTTTGAATCACCAACCATCACAGCCTTTTCAAGAGGAACTCCAACTTCCTGAGAAATATATTGAACAATATGAGTATCAGGCTTATCACGGAAATTTTTACCACCCTCAGTTGCTTCAATAATATCAAAATAACCTTTTACACCTTCACGCTTTAAAACGGAAAGTATAGAATATAAATCACGAGAAGAAGCAACCGCCAAAGCAATATTCAATTTTGCCAATTCTTTGATAACAGAATGCATAACATTATAAAACTTAACTTGATTTAAAAATTCTTCGGTATTAGAAAGTTTTGTCACCAAAGGAGCATATAAATTTTCATAAATTTCACCTTGTTCCTTCAAATCCTTTCCCCAACCTAAATATTCACTATTTACAAGAATAAATATATTTGAAACGATATAGTCATTATGTGGAAGGTTTAAAATTTCCATCGCTCTTTTATTCGCATTAAAAAACATATCTTTACTTTGAACCAAAGTTTCGTCAAAATCAAAAATAACAAGTTTATTTTTTTCTTCATCACAATATTCAACTTCAGAAACTGGCTTTCCTGCAAACTTTTCTCGCAAATAACTATCTTTTTCTATTGAATTCATTTTTAAATCCTACTATTATAATAAATATTAAAACGGACACATTTTAAACAAAGGAAACAATTATGTCAAGTAAAAATATTTATCCAGAAACCACAACAAAACCCAATTTTCCTGAAATAGAGGAAAAGATTCTTGCCTTTTGGAATAAGGAAAAGATTTTCGAACGCTCTGTTGACGAACGTGATGAAAAGAACGAATTTGTATTCTATGATGGTCCTCCATTTGCAAATGGACTTCCTCACTATGGTCATGTTTTACAAAGTTTTACAAAGGATACCGTTGCTCGTTATCAAACAATGAAGGGCAAAAAGGTCAACCGCCGTTGGGGTTGGGATTGTCATGGACTACCTCCTGAACTTAAAACGGAAAAGGAACTTGGTATTTCTGGTAAAAAAGCCATAGAAGAATATGGTGTTGATAAATTTACTGACAAATGCCGTATTGATGTTTTAACTTATGCAAATGATTGGAAAGGTATCATAAACCGCCTTGGCCGTTGGGTTGATATGGAAAACGCATATAAAACTATGGACAAGGAATATTCAGAAAGTATTATGTGGGCATTTAAAACCCTATATGAAAAGGGACTTCTTTACGAAGATTTCCGTATTCTTCCATATTCTTGGGCTGCTGAAACACCATTATCAAATTTTGAAGTAAATCAAGCATATCAAGACAAAACCGACACAACTGCAACTGTAAAATTTGCTCTTGAAAACGGACTTACATTGCTTGTATGGACAACAACCCCATGGACACTTCCATCAAACTTAATGCTTGCTACAGGTGCAAACATTGAATATACAATCTTTGAAAAAGATAGTGAAAAACTTACTCTTGCAACCGCTCGTATCCCTGCATATAAAAAAGAACTTGAAGGTGCAACTGAAATCGGCAAAATAATGGGTTCAGAATTAAAGGGTATTCACTATAAACCACTTTTCCCATATTTTGAAAAATATCGTGATGAATATAATGCATTCCAAGTCCTAAATGGTGATTTTGTTTCAACCGAAGATGGAACTGGTGTTGTTCACATTGCACCAGGTTTTGGTGAAGACGACTTTAACCTATGCAAAAGCTATAACCCAAACTTCCCTATCCTTTGCCCTATTGATTCAACAGGTTGCTTTAATTGTGAAGTAAAGGATTTCGAAGGAAAACAAGTTTTCGATACAAACAACGATATACTTGCACGATTAAAAGTCGAAGGAAAACTTTTCAAAAAGGACCAACTTGTTCACTCATATCCATTTTGTTGGAGAACTGATAAACCTCTTATATATAAGGCAATGAGCTCTTGGTTCGTTCGCGTATCACAAATAAAGGATAAACTAATCAAAGCCAACCAAACAATAACATGGATACCTGAACATATAAAAAATGGTCGTTTTGGTAAATGGCTTGAAGGAGCAAGAGATTGGTCAATTTCACGAAATCGTTTCTGGGGTGCACCTATTCCTGTATGGAAATCTGATAATCCAGAATATCCAAGAATTGATGTATTTGGTTCAATCGCTGAAATTGAAAAAGCCAGCGGTATGAAAGTTGTTGACCTACATCGTCCACATATTGATAAAATTGTCTACAAAAATCCTGATGACCCAACTGGAAAATCAATGATGCGTCGTGTTCCAGATGTATTTGATTGCTGGTTCGAAAGTGGAAGTATGCCATTTGCATCATGCCATTATCCATTTGAAAACAAGGATTGGTTCGAAAAAAATTTCCCTGCTGACTTCATTACCGAAGCAACCGACCAAACCCGTGGTTGGTTCTATACACTTGTTGTAATGGGTGTAGCTTTATTTGACAAAGCACCATTTAAAACTTGTGTATGCTCTGGTTTTGTGTTTGATGAACAAGGAAGAAAACTTTCAAAAAAACTTGGCAACTATGCCGAACCAACAGAATTCTTCAATAAATACGGCTCTGATGCTTTCCGTTGGTTATTACTTTCATCACCTCTTCTTCGTGGTGAAATTGCAAAAATATCAAAGGAAGGAACTGAAGTTTCTGCAACTGCTCGTAAATCACAAATTCCACTTTACAACGCATATCACTTCTTTACACTATATGCAAATGCCGATGGAATAAAGGCAACTTACGACCTTTCATCTGACAACATTATGGACAGATACATTATTGCAAAACTTGATGAATTAAAGGAAAATGCAAGCACATATCTTGATAAATACGACATTGCAACATTCTGTGGCAAAGTTGAAAAGTTCCTTGATATTCTAAACAACTGGTATATTCGCCAAAGCCGTGAAAGATTCTGGGGCACCAGTGTTGATAAACAAACTCAACAAAAGGCATTCAATACACTTTATTCTGTATTGATTGATTTGTGTAAAATTATGGCACCACTTATGCCATTTACCACAGAATTTATATTCAAAAACCTAACTGGCGAACTATCAATTCACTTAGATTTATATCCAAAGGCAAACAAAAACATCGATACAAAACTTATCGAAGCAATGGATATGGTCCAAGACGTTTGCTCTGCTGGTAAAAATATACGTGAAGATGTTGGTATCCGTAATCGTCAACCTTTGCAATCTATGACCATAGCATCACCAAAGGCTGAAATCCTAAAACCATACACAGAAATCATTAAATCAGAATCAAATGTAAAGGAAGTTCACTTCACATTGGATATTGATAAATATGCTAAAAAGCTCTTGTATATCTATACTCCTATCGTTGGAAAACGTTTAGGTCGTGCACTTGCAGATATACAAAAGGCATCAAAGGCAAACGATTACACAATCGAAAATGGTATCTGTAAAATTGCTGGATATGAACTTTCACCAAATGAATTTGAAATTCGTGTTGAAATCCTTGGCGATATAAAGGGCAAGGCAACATCAGATAATTCTGCGGTTGTTCTTCTTGATACTCAATTAACACCAGCCCTTGAAACCGAAGGTATTATCCGCGATTTCATTCGCTCAATTCAAGAAGAAAGAAAATCCAGAAATCTTAACGTTTCTGACAGAATTGAACTTTCATATTACACAGAAACAAAGTCAATCATTGACGGCATAAAACTTTATGAAAATGAAATTGCCTCAACTGTTTTATCAACAAAAATTACATTGGCACAATCTGCCCTTACTTCAAAAGTTGATAACACAGACTTAAGTTTCGATATAAAGAAAGTTTAAGATTAAGAAATAAACCAAAAAAGAATCCTCGTTTCATACGGGGATTTTTTAATCCCTAAACACGAACAACAATTTATTGAAAAATCAAAGAAATGGGGCGAATGACCAGATTCGAACTGGCGGCATCCAGTACCACAAACTGGCGCTCTAACCAACTGAGCTACATTCGCCATCATAAAAGATGTAAAGATTTATATCCCAAAAATTTTAAAATTGCAAGCATTTTTAATGATTTCACTTGACTTTTTTTATAAAAAAAGCTATTTTTCAAAGGTCTTTATTTGAAAAAGTAAAGATAAATACACATATTCAACACAAGGTTTTTTCCCTTTGAAATTGCCTTTTAGTCCGAAGAATCGGTTTGTTGAATAGAGGGATAACTAATAAAAAATGAAAGGATACAAAAATGACATTCCCTAAATTTACAATGAAAGAACTTATCGAAGCAGGTTGCCACTTTGGTCACCACACACGTCGTTGGAACCCAAAAATGGCATCATACATCTTTGGTGTAAAAGATAAGATTCACATTATTGATTTACAAAAAACAGTTCCAATGCTTCATGCTGGTCTTACTGCATTAAGAAATACTGCTGCAAACGGCGGAAAAATCTTATTCGTAGGCACAAAAAGACAAGCTCAAGACATTGTAAAAGAATCAGCTGAAATGTGCGGACAATACTACATCAACACACGTTGGTTGGGTGGTATGCTTACAAACTGGAAAACTGTTGTAAACTCAATCAAAAAACTTAAAAAATTAGAAGCAGATATTGCTAACGCTGAAAATCTTGGTTTCACAAAAAAAGAAATCGCAAAGATGGAACTTGAACACAAAAAATTACAAGCAGTTCTTGGCGGTGTTATCGATATGAACGGTGCTCCTGATATAATATTTGTTATTGATGCATCAAAAGAAGACTTAGCTATTACAGAAGCAAACAAACTTGATATTCCAGTTGTTGCAATCTGTGATACAAATTCTGACCCATCAAATGTAAACTACCCAATCCCAGGAAACGATGATGCTATAAAGGCAATCAAACTTTACTGTGATTTGGCTGTAAAAGCAATACTTGATGGACTTGAAGAACAACTTAAAAATTCTGGTGCAGACCTTGGTTCAGCACTTAACCCAAAAGTTGAAGTTAAAAAGGAGGCATAATATGGCAGAAATTACAGCTAGTTTAGTAAAAGAATTAAGAGACAGAACTAGTGCTGGTATGATGGATTGTAAAAAGGCACTTGTTGAAGCAAATGGTGATATCGAAGCAGCTATTGATATCCTAAGAAAAAAAGGTTTATCAAAAGCAGCAAAAAAGGGCGATAGAGAAGCAGCAGCAGGTGTTGTTGCAGCCAAAGTTGAAGGCACAAAGGGTATAGTAGTAGAAGTAAATTCTGAAACTGACTTTGTTGCAAGAAACGAAAAATTCCAAACATTTGTTAAAAAGGTTGCTGATGTAGCATTTGAAAAAGATGGTGATATTGACCAAATCAAATCAGCATCAATCGATGGTATGCCAGTAAGCGAAGCATTAGCAAATGAAATCGCAACAATAGGTGAAAACTTAAACATTCGTCGTTCTGATGTTATAAAAGTTGAAAACGGTGCAGTAATTTCATACATTCACAACCGTGTTGCAGAAGGTATGGGTATGATTGCTGTGCTTGTTGGTATCGAATCATCTGCTGATAAAGCAAAAATCGTTGAAGTTGGTGATACAATAGCAATGCACATTGCTGCTGCTGCACCTTCATTCTTAAACATTGAAAATGTTGATGAAGCATCACTTGAACGTGAAAAGGCAATATTCAGAGACACAGCTCTTCAATCAGGAAAGCCAGCTGAAATTGTTGAAAAGATGATTAACGGAAGAATCAACAAATACTACGAAGAAGTTGTTTTAAATGAACAAGCATTCTTTATGGAACCTTCAAAGAAAATCAAAGATGTTGTTAAATCAATATCTTCTGATGCAAAGATTGTAAAATTTGTTCGTTTTGCAGTTGGTGAAGGCGTTACAAAGAAAGAAGAATGTTAATTCAAATTTCTTTAAATTAAAAAGAGGTAGTTTTTTCTACCTCTTTTTTTTACTTCCTTTAATTTATACCATAAAGTTCATCTTCCAAAATATAGCCTTCAAAAACGTTTCCCATATAACTTGTTTTCACTTCGCAAAAATTATCTTTGCACTTATCCACAGAAAAAATTATACCCTTATTAACCTTTGCCAAAATATCGGCTGTCATTTTTGGTTTTTCATACAAATAAACGCCATCTTTTTGTGTCATTGCATACGGTTTTGATGTTAAATAGCTTTTATACACCCATGACAAATCACCATTCATATCTTTTATTTGATACCAACCATAATATTCATTTATTACAACCACAGGCAAAAATTTCTTTGTATAAACATATTTTACAGGATACATCACATTTGGACCGACTCTGGCATTTATTTTATTTGCCTTTAATGCCATAAATCGCGGTAAGACATCACCTGAAAAACGTTGTTCCCCCGCAAAAACATTAAAACTAAGCAACATAAATAAAACCAAAAGTTTTTTCATTTTTTCCTCCATAATAAGAAGTATATCATACTTTTTTCAAAATTTTAAATTTTTTATGGATTTATTTTTTTTTTATGCTATAAATATACAAGATTTATAACAATTTGCGGATGTGGCGAAATTGGCAGACGCGATAGACTTAGGATCTATTGCCTTACGGCGTGGGGGTTCAAGTCCCTTCATCCGCACCAAACAAACTCTTAAAAATCTAAGGAAAAAAAATGCAAGCAACAAAAGAAAAAGTTAAAGGAATTAAATACGAATTATCTTTTGAAATTCCAGTTGATGAATTTGAAAAAAAATTAAACGAACAATTAACTGAATTTGCAAAAACACATAAGGAAAAGGGTTTCCGTCCTGGACATGTTCCTATGGAAGTAATCAAACAAAAATACGAAGGTCATTTCATTGGTGATGTTATCAATTCTTTAATAAACGACACTTTATCTTCATACTGCAAAGAACATGATATTACACCAGCAACACAACCAAATGTAAAAGTTGACAGCTTTGTTCGCAACGAACCATTAAAATTCTCTTGTGATTTTGAAATCCTTCCAATAATAAAGGATATTGATTTTTCAAAAATCACTCTTGAAAAAAAGGTTGCAAAGGCAACAGATAAGGAAATTAACGAAGCAATCGAAAACATCGCAAAATCAAGATTTACAACTGAATCAATTTCAGAAGCTAGAAAAATTAAATCTGGTGATATAGCTGTTATCGATTTTGAAGGCTTTGATAATGGTAAAGCATTCGAAGGTGGCAAGGGTGAAAATTACCCTCTTGAACTTGGCTCAAACACATTTATCCCTGGATTCGAAGATCAAATTATCGGTCATTCAAAGGGTGATGAATTTGATGTTAACGTAAGTTTCCCAAAGGATTACGGCCATGCAACACTTGCTGGAAAACCAGTTGTATTCAAAGTAAAACTTAACGATATAAAGGAAAAGAAAATACCTGCTATCGATGACGCATTTGCTGTTGAACTTAAAAGAAAAGATTTAGCAGACCTAAAATCTTATGTAAAAGAATTACTTGAACAAAATTATGAAAACTCATCAAAAGCTCAAATGAAAGATGAACTTCTTGATAAACTTGCTGATGAAAAGATTGAACTTCCTGAATCTCTTGTAAATCAAGAAACAGAATATATGTTCCATCAATTCCAACATTCTTCATCTGAAAAACTTGATGAAAAGGCAGAAAAGAAGAAAAAAGAAGAATTAAAAAAGCAAGCAGAAAGCCGTGTAAAACTTGGTCTTATCCTTGCTGACATTGGTAAAAAGGAAAAAGTTGAAATATCACAAAACGATGTTCAACAAGCAATTATGGGCGAAGCAATGAAATATCCAACCCAAGCAGGTCAAATTTTTGAATACTATCAAAAAAATCCATCTGCAACCGAAGCAATCCGTGCTGGAATCTTTGAAGACAAGGTTTTGGATATAATGCTTTCAAAGGTAAAAACAAAGGAACGCGAAGTAAAACCTGAAGAATTTACCAAAGTAAAAAAATAAACAAAGGGCTCTAACAAGAGCCTTTTTTTAATAAAAAAATATCAAAAAAATTGCTTGCTTTTATATCTTATTATGGACTAGAATAAACTTGAATTAAATCAAAGGAGATGAAAATGTATATTACTATTGAAAAAGCAAATTTATCAAAAACACTTTCTCATTTATATAGAATTGTTGAAAAAAAATCTACTATTCCAGTTCTTTCAAATATCAAAATCGAAGCAAACGATAACTTAAAATTCACTGCTACAAACATTGATTTGGAAATTATTGAGGAATTAGAAGCAACAATCAATGAAAAGGGTTCAACAACAATACCTGCACATATTTTATATGATATTGTTCGTAAACTTCCAGAAGGCACAATCGAACTTAAAACATCATCAGATAATTCAAAAGTTGTTATAAAGGCAGGTAATTCAGAATTTACATTACCATCACTTCCTGTTGATGATTTCCCTTTAATGAATAGCTCATCAATGCCTTTTAAATTCACTCTTCCATGTGATGATTTAATAAAACTTATTGATAAAACAAAATTTGCTGTATCAACAGAAGAAACTCGTTATTTCTTAAACGGAATTTTCCTTCACACACTTGAAAAAGATGGAAAGGAATTACTCCGTGCTGTTGCAACTGATGGACATAGACTTGCTCGTCAAGATGTTTTAAGCCCAGAAGGTGCAAAGGGTATGCCAAGTATTATTGTTCCAAGAAAGGTTGTGAACGAACTTCGTGCTCTTCTTGAAGATACATCATCAGACATAAATGTAGAAGTAAGTGAAACCAAAGCAAGATTTTCATTCGGTGGCACAACAATCACATCAAAACTTATTGATGGTCGTTTCCCAGATTATGAAAAGGTTATTCCAACTTCAAATGATAAGGCAATGGAAGTAGATTGCAAACTTTTCTCAGAAGCAGTTGACCGTGTATCATCTGTTGCATACGAAAAATCAAAAGCAATTAAACTTAAATTATCAAAATCAAAATTAACACTCCTTGCATCAACTCCAGATTCTGGAAGTGCATTTGAAGATTTAGAAGTTGTTTACGACAGCGATTCTATGGAAATAGGTTTCAATTCAAAATACCTTCTTGATATTGCATCACAAATCGAAGGTAAATTTATGAAATTTATGATTTCTGATGGCTCATCACCTGCTATTATAACAGAACTTGATGACGAATCTGCAATTTATGTTCTTATGCCAATGAGAATATAATTCATAACTTTGATTTAATAAGTCCCTCTTGCAAAAGAGGGATTTTTATTTGCTTTTATAAACAAAAAATATTATATTTATCGTATGACTAAATCATTATGGGAAGAAATTATATCAACAATAAAGCCCCTTAAATCAAAAACAAAGGGGAATTTAGTTATACCTAATAAAATCCCAAGGAAAAAAGAAAACACCATTGAAATCACATTTATTTCAACCGAAGATGTAAAACGCAAACCAGAACGCCATATAATTGAAAACGATTTATCAATATCCGACACATCTCGTATTGATAAAACCATTGCAAAAAAAATCAAAAAAGATTTAAAAAAGCCCGATTCTACACTTGATTTACACGGACACACACTTCAATCTGCATACGAAACGTTTATAAAATTTGTATCACAAAATTATACTTCTCATAATCGCACATTACTTGTTATTACAGGTCGTGGCAACCCCGAAAA
Organism: uncultured Alphaproteobacteria bacterium; assembly: GCA_934246625.1. Classification (GTDB taxonomy): domain Bacteria; phylum Pseudomonadota; class Alphaproteobacteria; order Rs-D84; family CACZYB01; genus CACZYB01. Next base: position 441,734 of record CAKQHZ010000001.1, on the reverse strand, counting down.
ACAAACCGGCACCATAAGGAAAGAATTTCCAAAATGGATAAATGCAATGGATATAAGGCAAATGATTCTTTATGTCGAATATGCTCCATACCAAAACAAAAACGATGGCGCATTTTATATATATTTAAGGAAATAAAAAAGGGCCATAAAATAGCCCCTTTTTTTAACACAAAGAAAGTAAAAGTTGTAAGCGACAAGCCATACAAAACTTTTACATTTACATATTTACCTAAAATATTCTAAAAATCAAGAAGAAAATTCGTATTTCAATAATTTTGTTTATTAAAAGGAATTTCTGTTATGTGCATGACATATTGCCATTGCCAAAGCATCACCACTATGTTCACTATCTATTTTAGGAGAAGAAAGCAACAACTTCACCATCATTTGTATTTGTTCTTTCCCTGCATGACCAACACCAACTACTGATTTTTTAATCAAATTTGGCGAATATTCAAATACAGGTATTCCTTTCAACGAAGGTGTCAAAATCGCAACCCCTCTCGCCTGCCCAAGTTTCAAAGTTGAAGAAGGATTTATATTCACAAAAACTTCCTCAACCGCAACTTCATCTGGCTTATATCGTTCCAATATATCAATAAGATTATAATAAATTTGTGAAAGTCGTTCAGCCAAACTTAATTTTTCGTTTGTTTTAAACGTTCCATTTGCAATATGCCTAAAACTTCCGGATTTGTATTCAACAACACCAAATCCACAATATCTTAACCCAGGGTCAATTCCCATAATAATCATTTTAAATCTCAACTATTTCATAATTAGATTTATCAGAAAGCACAGCCTTTACTAATTTATTATTATGAAAATGTCCACCTTTACTATTCTTATAATAGCCAATAACACTATGGCCAAGAAGATATAAATCACCAACTGCATCTAAAACTTTATGACGAACAAATTCATCTTCAAATCTTAAACCTTCTGGATTTAAAACTTTTTCTTCATCAACGGCAATACCACTTTTAAGTGTTGCACCCAAACATAAACCCTTTGAATGAAGATATTCAACATCACTCATTCTTGCAAAAGTTCTAGCAGGAGCCACAAATTTTTCATAATTATCCTCTGTCAAATCAATTTTAACACTTTGAAAACCAATAGGCTTAATACCACTATAATCAATACTTACATCTAAAGTAAGCAAATTTTTATCATTTGGTTCAATGCTAACACGTCCTTTTTCATCACTATACTCAACCTTTTTCAAAATTTTTATCATTTTTTTAGGAGCATTTTGTTCGAAAACACCTGCTTTTTTAATTTCAGCTAACAAAGGTTCACTTGACCCATCACAAATAGGAGTTTCCTCTGAATCTGTTTCAATAATCAAATTATCAATACCCAAACCATGCAAAGAAGACATAAGGTGTTCAATAGTTTTCACACTTTCATCTCCTTGACCAATAGTTGTATATCCCGCTTCACCAAAAACATTTTCAACATTAAAGGGATATTTTTTTCCTTTAATAACAAAAATTATACCACTATCAACACCAGCGGGTTTTAAAACAATAGTATTTTCAGTTCCCTTATGTTGACCAATTCCAGAAATAGAAATTTCTTTACTTATTGTTTTTTGTTGCATTTTTTTCTCCTTTGTATTTCTTTTTTAAAACATCTTTAATGCCCCATCTGTCATGAACCCAAAACCATTGAGAAGGATTTTCTTTTATCCAACCTTCAATAATATCATTTATTTTTTGCATAGTTTTAATTGCATCCATTTCCTTATTTTTTGATTTAAAAGGCATAAATGGTTCGTGAAATATAATTTTATGTTTTACCCCATCAACACGAACAAGTTGCACAGGCAAAATAGGACAATTAAAATGACCTGCCAATTTAGCTACACCCACAGGACTTTTAACAGGTTGTCCAAAAAACTTTGTTTCAATTCCAGTTTGAAACTTTTGATCTGGCACAGCCAAAATTGCACCACCAGAACTAAGTATTCTCATTGCGTCCTTTGTTCCATTTGCTGTATTTGGAATAAATTTTAATTTTCCAATACCATTACCAAAAGATTTTATAACAAGGTTATTTGTTAAATTATTGCTTGGATATTTATAAATAATTGAACAATCTGCCTTATGAATAGCAAATGGTATAGAAATAAGTCCCAAACTTCCACAATGTGCAATAAATGCAATATAAGGTTTTCCATTTAACTTATCCAAAATTTTATCATTTTCAAAGGTAAGATATTTTTTATAATTTCTGTAAATATTCTTATAATGTGCAGGTTCACTTACATATCTTCCCATCATATCCCAAACTTGGGTTTTAATTTTTTCCTTTTCAGCCTTTCTTTTTCTTGGAAATGCAATATTCAAATTTGCGTCCATAAGAAAGTTATACCATTTTTGAGTTTTACCCAACATTCTTCCCAAAAATCCACCTATACCAGATGCTACCTTCACAGGCAAAATTCGAAAAACCACAAACATAAAATGAGAAATAAAAGATTCCATTGGGTGTTGAATATATTTTTTTACAAAACTTTTCTTTTTATATGGGAAAGACTTTTTATCATCTGCATCAAAAATCGCACCAATAAACAAAATCACATACAAACTTTTTGCAAATATTGTTAAATCCCCCCTATCAAAATAAAAATCTTCTATTTTTACAAAGATACAAAAGAAAAATAAAACAAAATCAAAAAGTGAAAATAAATAAATAATTTTTCGTTGAACTGATTGCTTTGCATAAACTATATAAGAAGGGAAAAAAGCAAATAAAAACAACAAAATAACACCCCAAAAACTTATATTCAAAGGAAGTGTTGGAAGAATATCAATATAAAATTTACTAAAAAATTTTGAAAACATAAAAACGCCTCTTAAAAAATTATTTTACCTTTTACTTTTACCTTAATTTTTGATATAATACAAGGGAAAAAATTAAAAATCAAAGGTATTAAAAAATGGATAAAATTCAAAAAAACATATCTGAAAATTTAAAACTTGCAATAATATCTGCAACATCACAAATCACAAGCAGTTATGTCGCAAACAATAAAATTGAAAAAACCGAAATTCCATCTTTGATTGAAAACATCTATTCAAACCTTATTTCAATAACTGACAAAACATCATCTTATGCTTTGGCACCATTTGTTGATATAAAGGATTCAGTCCACCCAGAATACATAATCTGTCTTGAAGATGGAAAAAAATTAAAGATGTTAAAACGATACCTTAAAACAAAATATAATATGACTGATAAGGAATACAGGGAAAAATGGGGACTTTCAAATGATTATCCTATGATTGCCCCAAACTATGCAAAAACCCGCTCTACACTTGCAAAAAAAAGTGGTCTAGGTAAAACAAAGGCTTAATCACTCTTTAAAGTTAATTGCCCAATTTATACCTTCATCACCACCCCACAAAAGCCACGCAATAGTCCCAGCAGTTGGACCACCATCTTTAAGCAAAATAAAAGGTCTATAGTTTCGTCTATGTCTATTAAACCTTGCCATACGTTTTATTATTTGTAATGTCAAAGGTCGTCCAGAAATAATCTGATATGCTCTTACAACACCACTATCTATGCCAAGGGCCGCCGCTTCTTCATACCCAAGTCCACCTCTATGATACTTTTCACGAAGTTTTAAACCAAGTCTTGCATTCCTCACAGCTTCCTTTGGCGGAAAATATTTTAAATCCATCATAAAAAACTCCTTTCAAAATCATACTATAAAAATAATTAAAAAATAAAAGGAGAAGATATTCCAACTAACTCTAACTTTTTACTTGTCTTTTTATGCTTATTTTTGTAAAATTAATAAGGTATATATGGGGGGAATATATTGAAAGAAGAACTTTTAAAATCTATTGCATATCCAAGTTTAATGTTTTTTGCACCATTTGGTTTGGCAATGTTTAATATCGCTGTTGGCGTGGTTATAATGCTATTATGCCTAACCTTTGGCTATATGGGATATATATGGATACCAATACTTGGAATAATAATTATACATCTTTTTTTGATTTTACTTGCAAAACACGACCCTCACATCGACAATATTATCCGTGCAAGGAATAATATAAAGGCAAAAACAAAAAATATAATAAAAGAAAATGGCAACAAATTCGCACCATAGGAAGCAAAAATGAATTTTGATTTATCAACAATATTGCTAACACATTTATCAAACACCTATACAATTTCTTTGATTTTAGGCATAATTGCTGTTGCACTAATAATAACTGTAATAATATCAAAAAAATCAAATATATTTTTACCACGTCCTTATGATACAAGACTTGTTGATTACCTTCCATTTGAAAAATTATTAAACGATAAAAAAACTATTTTATGCTCAAATGGTTCACTTGTAAGAATATTCAAAATCACTGGAACAAGCATAGCATTTGCCCGTCGTGAAACAATTCAATCATTACTTGAGGAAAGAAAAAAATGGATTGATTCTCTTTCTGAAATAAGTATAGAAAGCCGTATTTTCACTATTCGTGAAAAGGTTCAAACCGACAAAGTCATAAACAATACAAACAAGGTATTAAAGGAAATTTCCGAAAAATGGAGCGATGCTCAAAAGGATATTTTCAAAAACTCCCATTATATAGTTATTTCTGTAAATGACCGAAAGGACGCAATGAAGGATTTGGATACTGCTTCAAGCAATCTTGAAGCAATATTATCAAATTTCGGTGTAAAGGCATTAAAGGAAGATGGCAAATCCGAAAGTCCTATTTCATTTTTTGCCCACATAATAAATCCAATTTCACGCCCACAACCAAAATCTGAAAATATGGTTTTTGACAATATTTCTGAACTTATTGTATCTGATGAAATATTCTTTTCAAATAAGGGATACATAAGATTTCGTTCTGGAACAAAGGAAAAATATATGGCTGTTGTTGGTATAAAACAACAATCAAATACAGTTGATGAACAAATGTTATCTGACATATTATCATTAAATTATGAAATAACTGTCTTACATAACCTTTTTCCTATATCAAAAACAAAAGCTCAAATGATTTTAATCAATCAACGAAGAATGGCAAGTTCAAGCACCTTCTCTTATGATGTATTAAGACAATTTGATGATGCTCTTGCACTTATTGAACAAAATGATGAAGACCATCAAACATTAGTAAATTATGCAGAAACTTTTTTCATTACTGCTGAAAGCCAAGATGATTTAAACAAAGCTGTATTTGAAATTGAAAAAATATGTCGTCTTTATGGATTAACACCAGTTCGTGAAGGTTGGGTTGCTCAAAGCTCTTGGTTTTCACAATTTCCAACTTATGATAAATACCCACGAATGTATAAAATGCTTTCACGTGCCGTTGCAACAAGTTTTAATTTTGAACGTCAACCAGAGGGATTATCAAAATGCGATTGGGGAAATGGTCCTATTGCCCTATTCCCAACATATCAAGGAACCGCATATCAATTTGAATTTCATGTATCCGAAGAACAAAGTGCCGTTGCTCATACTGTTGCAATAGGTCCAACAGGTCAAGGTAAAACAACACTTTATTCCTTTTTAGCAGGTCAATCTTTAAGATTTGATGATTTAAAGGTATTCTTTTTCGACCGCCACAGAGGTGCTGAAATTTTCACATATTCCGCAGGCGGTTCATACATAAATTTTGAAGGCGATACAAAGGACAAAGATGTTCAAAAGGGTGGAACATTAACTTATCTAAATCCTTTCCGTATAGATGATACACCAGAAAATCGTGCTTTTCTTCGCCGTTGGTTAAAGGAAATTACACTTGTTGATGATGCAAACAGCGAAGCCGAAATTGCTCGTGCTGTTACAACTGCATTTGATTATCTTGAACCAAACAAAAGAACACTTAAAAATCTTTACAAATCTTGTTTTTCCCCAGCTGGTAAAATGAGACGTGAACTTTTCCGTTGGGTTGATGATAGTCAATATGGTCAACTTTTTAACAGCGAAGCCGACAGCCTTGATTTATCAAATCGTTTCAATACCTTTGATTTTACTTATATTTTCGAAGATGAAACTCTTGCTCCAGCGGTTGTAAGTTATATTATGAACCGAATACAAAATATAACTGGAAGAACAGGTGCCCCAAGTTTAATTATCATTGATGAAACTGCACCTATGCTTGCAAATCCAGTTTTCAGACAGAATTTTGTCATCGGTCTTCAAGAAGGTCGTAAAAAACGTCAAGCATACCTTGCTGCCTTCCAACAACCAAATGTTTTGGATAAACTTGGTATAGGCGAAGTAATCCGTGGTCAATGTCAAACACAAATCTTTTTCCGTAACGTTCAGGCACGTCCCGAAGATTACGACAGCTGGAACCTAACACCAAAGGAAATGGCTTTTATTCAAGGAAAAATATACAAGGATTTAAAATACGCAATTCTTTTCAGAAAACCAACCATCGATGAATCTGTAATTTTAAACATTGATTTATCTGGCCTTGGTCCTTATCTTCAATTATTCAACAGTGGAAGAAAGGCTGTTCTTCTTGCCGAAGAATTACGAAAACTACATGGAAACAAATTTGTCGAGGTTTATTTGGACTCTTTTAAATAGGTGTAAAATGAAAAGCAATTTATTAAAAATCGCTGGAATATTACTTACATCAACACCTATATATGCTTCAGAGTGTCAACAATACAATACACCCCCAAAAATCACCACTACAATCAATTATTCTATCCCTACCTATACATCTATAGCAAAAGAACAAATCACATCTATAACAGGGCTTAAAAATCCATTACAAACTATGGGACTTACCATTGCTGACTTTCAAATACAATTTTCCTTACTTGTAGATAAAAACCCATCACCAAATGGAATTTGTGTAAATATAAACAGTATTGATTTTGATATAGGCTATAATTCTATAAATGTTTTAATTGATGATAAATACAAACCTCTTTCTTGCCAATACGAAGAAATAAAAAAGCACGAACAAGAACACGTAAAAATTTATCAAAATGAATTAAAATATTATGGAAAGTTAATAGTGGAGGAAATAAAAATTCTTCTTGAAAACACACCATCATTTTTAATGCCAGCAAACACAACAGAACTTCAAATTACAAAAAAAATAGATAAGATTTTAAAGGGTGATGATAAATTAAATATTCTAAAATCACGCTTGGAACAAGCAATCACAACCAAAAATTCCGCTCACGATTCCGAGGAAGAATATCTTCGTGTAAAAAATTCTTGCTCTGACTGGTAATTTTCTTCTTGACATTTGTATAGATATATATGTATTTTTAACACAACTTTAATACATTAAAACATGAGGTAAGCCAAATGGATATTAGAGGTAAAAAACATATATGTCCTTTCTGCAATGCAATGTTTTACGATATGAATAAAGAAGTTCATAATTGTCCAAAATGTAAAAAGGCACTTTCAAAGGATGATGAATTAGAATTTATCAAAAAAAAGAAAAAAGCCGAAACAAAAATCAAAGACGACGACAAAATTATTGATAATTTAGATGTTGACGATAACAACATTGATTTATCAGAATCTGAAATGTTTTTTGATATGGATAATGATGAAACTTTATCTTCAAATCAAAATTATGACAACGATGATGAGTATTAAAAAAGAGGGTTAATTCCCTCTTTTTTTATTCAGCTAAACTTTTCATCAACTGTATATTGTCATACATTGCATTTAATTCTTGCAAACTTTGTAAATTACACTTATTTGCAATAGCTCTATAATTCTTCTTTAATTTCTTTTTTATACAAGCCTTTTCACTTGAACAAGTTGCTGTCATAGTCAAAGTCATAGCAGAAACACATTGTGTTTTTTGTGCATTTTCAGAACCAAGTTTTGATTCCATACTTGCACAACCAGCAAGCATCATAGAAATAATAATAAATTTCTTCATAATAACCTCCGTTTATTAAAGATATTGTTATTATACCCTACTCCACCAATTTTTAAAAACATTTTTTCCTAAAATTATCAAAAATATTTTATCTTGTTGATTTTACAAAAATTTTATAGGAATAAAAATAAAACCTCTTGAATAAAAAAACACCTCTAACATATATAAATTATTGTGCAAGAACTAAACACAAGGAGATAAAAAATGGTATGCAACAAATGTAATAAATCTTTAGCAAGAAAGAATTATAATAACAACTATAATATGCTTCAAAACGAAGTTAACAGAGTATTTGATAACTTCTTTGATGTATTCGATTTTCCATTGTCAACAGCCGTTCAAAGCCCAATGGTAATAGAACCAAAAATCGAAGTTATTGAAAATGAAAATGATATACAGGTATCTGCTGAACTTCCTGGAATTGATGAAAAAGATATTGATGTAGAAATTTCAAAAGATGGATACTTAACAATAAAAGGTGAAAAGAAATCAAACCAAGAAGAAAAATCAAAAGGACATTATTTTTCAGAAAGAAGTTATGGAATGGTTGAAAGAACAATACAACTTCCATCTGAAATTGATACAAATAAAGTCTCAGCTTCTTTCAAAAAAGGTGTATTAAAGATAACTGCACCAAAGACAGAAGCATTAAAAGACAACACAAAGAAAATAGAAATCAAAGCCGAATAAAAACATATTATTTCTACCTAAAAAAAGTCGCCCTTACCTCGAGAGCGACTTTTATTTTAATAAAGTATAAAAAAAACCGCCCAAAAGGACGGATTAAAAGTTGGCTGGGGTGGCTGGATTCGAACCAACGAATGGCGGAACCAAAACCCGCTGCCTTACCACTTGGCGACACCCCAATAATGAAATTAAATATACTCCTGTTTTTATAAAAATCAAGTAAAATATAAGAAAAAATTATCTATCTGAAATAAGTTCAAATCTTTTTATTTTTTTACCATCTTTTATAATTTCTTCTTCAAACATAGATAAAGGCCTTACCCAAACCAAACCTTCACCATACAAAGCCTTATACACAACCATATCTTCCAAAGTTTCACTATGCTTTGCTATATTTAAGATTTGATAACTAAATCCTTTATAATGCTTATAAATTTGTCCTATTTTAATACTCATATTTAACACAAAATTCAAATTGTTAATAAAATGTTAATAACTTTTATATAAAGTATAGAAACAAAGATTTCACAAATCAATAAACATTTTTATAAACATGTTAATAACTTTAATAAAAGTTTAAAATCTGTGAATAACTAAAAAAAGAATCCCAGTTTTTTGGGATTCTAAAGGAATATAATAAAATTTTTTCTGTGAATAACTAGTATAACAAAAAGTAATAAACAATTTTCACAGGATCAACAATAACAATATTTATATTATATATTATTTAGTTTAGTCATAAGTGTATCAAGTTCAGATAAATCCTTAAACTTTATCACTATCTCACCTTTGTTATTTTTACATTTAATGTCAACGTTAACTTTAAGATGTTCGCTTAAGTTCTCTTTTAAAGAGATTAACTCAGAGTCAAGTTCACTTTTAACTTCTATATCTGAAGAATCTTTCATTTTTTCTGCTTCTCTTGCATTTATATCTTTTTTAACAAGAGTTTTCGCTTTTTTAGAAGGATTATCAGAACCAATCAAAGTTCTTGCAACAGTATAAGATAATTTACCATCAGAAATCATTTCTTGAACGTCTTTTGGTAAAGTCAAAAGTCTTAAAATATTTGCAACGTATGAACGACTTTTATTTACAAGTTTAGAAACATCTTCTTGAGTATAGTCAAAATCAATCATAAGTTTTTTATAACCATTTGCTTCTTCAATAGGAGAAAGATTTTCACGTTGTAAATTTTCAATTAAGCCTATTTCAAAAGTTTCTTTATCTGAAAAATCTTTTATTATAGCTGGAATTTCATAAATTCCAGCAAGATTTCCAGCACGCCATCTTCTTTCACCTGCGATAATTTCAAAAATATTAGGAGTATTTGTCTTTCTTACCAATATAGGTTGTAAAACGCCATTTTTTTCAATAGAGTTTGCAAGCTCGCGAAGTTGCTCTTCTTTAAATTCTTTTCGTGGTTGATTTGGATTTGGTTTAACATTTCCAACTGGAATATATACAATACCATTTTGTTCCAAATTTTGTTTTACTTCATTAATTTGTTCATTATTTTCATTTTGTTGAGGATTATTAAATACAGGAACATTTTGATTTTTATTTTCAAAGAAAGCGGATAAACCCTTTCCTAATCTATTTTCAACTTTCATTTAGGCAACCTTTCTTACATTTTTATTTTCATTTCTTGTTAAAAATTCAGCAGCAAGATTTATATATGCTTGACTTCCAGCACAATCTAAATCATATAAAATAACTGGTTTTCCATGTGATGGAGCTTCTGAAACACGAACATTTCTTGGTATAAGAGTATTAAACACAAACTCACCAAAACAATTTCTAACATCTTTTTCAACAAGCTCGGAAAGTTTATTTCTTTTATCATACATTGTAAGTATAACACCTTCTATTTCCAGTTCTTTATTTATATTTTGTTGAACAAGTTGAATAGTATTCATAAGATGACTTACACCTTCCAATGCAAAAAATTCACATTGCAAAGGTATCATAACAGAATCTGATGCACCAAGGGCATTTAATGTTAAATAACCAAGTGCAGGAGGACAATCAATAAATATATAATCATAACTTGAAAGAAATAAATTTTTTTCAAACAAACTTCTTAATTTTAAAGTTTTTTCTTCTATATTTGATAATTCTATTTCAGCAGCAGATAAATCAATAGAAGCTGGAACTACATCTAAATTTTTAATTTTTGTTTGTTTAATAGATTCTTTGAAAATATTTTTATCAAATAACAAAGAATAAATATCTTTTACCCTGTCGTTTTGTTCTATACCAAGACCAGTGCTTGCATTTCCTTGTGGGTCAAAATCTATAACTAAAACTTTTTTATCAACACTTGCAAGAGCAGTTGCTAAATTCACAGCAGTTGTTGTTTTTCCAACCCCACCCTTTTGATTTGTTATTGAAATGATTTTTGTATTTTGAAATATACTCATTTTTCCTCCGAATTTATAAATACTATATTAAAAATATAATATTTTTAACAAATCTTTGCAAGTTGTTTTTTATTTTTTAAAAGTTATTAACAATTATATTAAATTTTTAGAAAATTAAGTTATTGATTTTACATAAAATAAGGCGAAATTGTTTCACGTGAAACATTTTTATTAACAATTACTTTTTACAAATATTTGATATAGAAATTATAAAACCATTTGGTTTTTTATTTAAAGTATAATTAAAATTCCAGTCTTTTTTTGCATCTGTTATTTCATTATTGATATTTGAACCTTTTAATAAAAACATTTTTGTATCTTTGTTTATTATATTTACACATAAATTTAAAAATTTATCAAGTGGAGCAAATGCACGTCCTATAATACAATTATTTTTATCAAAGGTTAAATTTTCAACTCTGTCATTTATTATTTTTACATCAAGATTGTAAATTCTTTTTATCTCATTTAAAAATAAACATTTACGTTTATCGCTTTCAACTATAGTAATATTTTTTATTCCTGCAATACTTAAAACAAGAGCAGGAAAACCACCACCGCTTCCAATATCAAAAATATTTTGTTCATCTTTTATATAGTCATATAAAAAAAGACTATCTTCAAAATGTCTTTCCCATACATTAGGTATAGTTGAAGGACTTATAAGGTTAATTGATTTTTGCCATTTAAGTAAAGTTTCAATATATTTTTTAAAAATTTCTTTATTATAATTTTTCATTAAATACTCTTTTTTTTAATTCGGTTTTGTGGTATAATTTTATTAAAATAATAACAGAAAGAGATAATTATGCAAAATAAAAATTTAAAAAAATATATACGAAAGTTAATTTTTACTTTTATATTGATTTTAATTGTTTTAAGTTTTTTTATACACCCTGTTAAAAATATTGAAAAAACAGGTAATTATGATTCTATTTATAATAAGGATAATAAATACGGCCTTTATCTTTCAAGTTTTCGTGCCGAAATAATGGGCGATTATTTGAATCTTAATAATATTTATTCAGAGGCTGTTTCACAAAACAAACGTGATTTTCTTGGTAAATCATTTATTATAAATGCTATACAAAATAATGAAAAAGAAGCTATTATTGATGCAGAAAATGAAATAAAACAAAATCCATCAAATATAATTCCTTCTATTTATTTAAGTTATATTGATTTTAAAAATGGTAATTATCAAAAATCATTAGATAGACTTAATTCTATAAAAAATAAATCAGATACTTTTATTGTAAAAATTTTAAAAAGTTGGGTGTTGTTAGCTCTTGAAAAAAATGATGATGCTTTAGATTTATTGGAAACAGAAATCAATAATCCTGCATTTGAAAATATAGTTTTAATAAATCTTGGCATAATGGCTGAACTTTCTGGTGATGATGAATATGCAGAAGAATTATACGAGGAAGCATTGACCACAAAATTAAATCTTTTTGATATAGAAACTATTGCAAATTTTTATATAAAACATAATAGAAAACAAAAAGCAATAGATGTTGTTTCAGATTATTATAAGAAATCACAGGGTTCTATATCATCTTTGTCTTTATTAGAATCTTTGCAAAATAATACTTATACGCCTTATTATATAGATACTCCTCAAAAGGCAATGGCAAAATCTTTGTTTGATATATCTACTATTATCATTACGGTTTTCCCATCATCTTTGGATTTATATTTAATGTATTTGAATATGGTCTTGGATTTGGATTCTAATTTATATATGGCATCTCTTATGAAAGCTGAGGTTTATAAAAAATATAATAAAGTTGATGAGTATAAAACAATAGTAAAATCAATTCCAGAAACAAGTTATTTGAATTTGATAAACAAAGTTAATTATGCACAATATTTATTAACACAACCAAAATCAATTGATGAGGCTTTGACACTTTATGATGAATTGATAAAGTCAAATCCTGCTATTTTGCAACTTTATATAAATGTTGGTGATTATTATAAAAATGATAAAAAATTCAATACAGCAATCAATTATTATACAAAGGGTATTGAACAGGAAATCAATAATAATACTTTAAATGCCGAGCTTTATTTTGCCCGTGCACAAATTTATGATATTTTAAAAAATAAGGAAATGACAGAAAAGGATTTAGAAAAATCAATAGTCTTAAATTCAAAAAATCCTGTTGTTTTAAATTATTATGCGTATTTTTTACTTTTAAATAATATTGATTATGAAAAGGCATTTAAACTTTCTGAACAAGTAATTGCATACGACCCATTAAATCCATATTATCTTGATACTTATGGTTGGGCATTTTTTAAACTTGGTAAAACAGATGATGCTTTAAAAATGCTTGAATATGCAAAAGCTATTCAACCTAAAAATTCGGTAATTATAGACCATCTTGGTGATATATATTGGTCTTTAGGTCGAAAGCAAGAAGCAAAATACGAGTGGAAAAAGGCATTAAAAAATCTTGATACTACACAAAATCAAGATGAATTGAATGCAATAAAACTAAATAATAAAATAAATTATGGTATATAAATATTTATTTACAAAGTTTATTTTTTGTGTTAAATTGATATTAGTTTCCTTATATTAAGGGATCTGTTAATTAAATAAGGAGGTATATAATGAAAAAAATAGTAGTTATAACTTTATTATTAGGTATTGTATTCGCTAGCTTAGCAGAAGCAGGTAGACCAAGAGGCAAAAAAGCTGAAAGAAATGGTCGCCCTGGCATCGCAGCAGATGATGATAATACAACTTCAAGAAGATAATATTATTTATTTTCAAATTAAAAGCCTCGATTGAGGCTTTTTTTTATCTAAAACTATATGCACTTGAAAATGATGTATGTTCTACATCTTCATCAGGTAAATCATTTAAAAACACAGATGGAAGATTTTGTTGCCATTGACCGAATACTTGCCTGCTTCCTGCATAATAAATTTCAACAATTTTTTTTGCACGGGTAATTCCAACATAAGCAAGTCTTCTTTCTTCTTCTAAAGAGCTTGAATTTTCTTGTGTAGATTTTTCATTTGGGAAAATACCCATTTCCCAGCCAGGAAGAAATACAACATCAAATTCCAATCCCTTTGCCGCATGTAAAGTCATCAATGAAACATAATCTTGATTATCAAGAACAGATTGATTATTTTCTGTGAACAAAGTTATATATTCCAAAAATTCGTTAATTGTTTCAAAATCTGACTTTATAATACCCAAAAGTTCATTTATATTTTGAAGTTTTGCTTCGGCTTCTGCTTTTTTGGAATTTTGCCACATATCAATATAGCCGGATTCTTTTATCATTATTTCAACAAGTTGATAATGTTCAGTAATTTTATTTGTATCTAATAAATCAACAGAATCGCCATTATAAATACTTCTCCATCTATGAAAATCATCAATAAATTTTTGAATATTAAGAGCCGCTTTTCCAGTAATTTTATTTGAATTTAACATTTCTTCGGTTGCTTCAAAAAGAGATAGATGGTTTTGTTTTGCGTAGGTATTTATATTTTGCAATGTTTTATCACCTATTCCTCGTTTAGGAACATTTATAATTCTTTCAAAAGAAAGATTATCTTGAGGATAAGCAAGAAGTCGTAAATATGCGATAATATCCTTTATTTCTTGTCGTTCATAGAATCGCAAACCACCAATAATTTTGTATGAAACCCCTGCTCTTATGAAATGTTCTTCGAATAATCTGGTTTGATACCCTGCTCTTACAAGCACAGCCATTTGTGATAAAGGAATACCTTTTCTTTGATAATATTCTATTTCATCAACAATTTCACGGGCTTCTTCAACACCATTCCAAACTCCATGCACCTGTATTTTTTTTGATTCTTCATCAATCATAGCCTTACAAGGACGTAATTCTTTACCAAGTCTGTCTTTATTTTTTGCAATTAAACAAGATGCCGCATGAAGAATATGTGGTGTTGAACGATAGTTTGTTTCAAGTCGTATAACCTTTGCATTTTCAAAATCACTTTCGAATCGCAAAATATTTTCAATTTCGGCACCACGCCATGAATAAATAGATTGGTCATCGTCACCTACACAACAAATATTTTTATGTTTAGCAGACAACAATTTTAAAATCTTATCTTGCACAGCATTTGTATCCTGATACTCATCAACAAGGATATATTTGAATTTAGTTTGAAATTCTTCCAAAATAACTGGATTTTGTTCAAAAATCATCAAAGGATAAAGTAATAAATCACCAAAATCAACGGCATTAAGTTCCTTTAATTTTTCTTGATAATATTTATAAACTTCTAAAAGTCTTCCGTTAATAGTTTCAACATCAATCATATTGATATTTTCATCATCAAAATAAAATCCCTTATCTTTAAGTCTGCAAATATTTTCAAGCACAATAGATGGATTCCATTTTTTTGTATCAATTTTTAAATCTTCTTCCATTACTTTTTTTATAAGTATTTTTTGGTCGCTTTCATCAAATATAAGAAAGTTTTTTTTAAGTCCGATAAGTTCATAATATCGTTTTACAATCCTTAACCCAATAGAATGAAATGTTCCAATCCAAAGACTATCTGCACTATCTCCTATAATAGATTTAACACGATTTTTCATTTCATTTGCGGCTTTATTTGTAAATGTCACAGCAAGAATTTGCCATGGCAAAGCCAGTTGTTTATACATAATATATGCTATACGAGAAGTAAGCACCCTTGTTTTTCCAGTTCCAGCACCAGAAAGCACGAGAAGAGGTCCTTCTGTAGTTTGAACAGCATCTCTTTGTTCAGGATTAAGTTTTTCAAGCCAATCAGGCAAATTTTTTTCATTATCAACGATATTCATTTAACATACTTTCTTATTTTGTTCTTCAGATATTTTACTTTAATGATAAAAGTATGTCAAATTATATTTTTATTGATTTAATCAGAAGTTATTCTATAATATAGCTATCTTTTTGGGGTATCGTCTAGTGGTAGGACAACAGATTCTGGCTCTGTTAACAGTGGTTCGAATCCATTTACCCCAGCCAAGTAAATAATATAGTTGAGGAGGATTTGAACCACTATAAGTGGTTCGGAATCGCAGTCAATAGGCAAAAGGTTTGCCGGTTGCAAAGCAAATTGACAAGATGAATGCGAGGAACGAGCAGACAATCCATTTACCCCAGCCAATTTGAATATTATTTCTTAAAAGTGATACAATTATTTCCAATAAAATTAAAAATCATTGAAAAGCCTATACCTATGGCTTGAGAATATAATGCGGTGATTTTACTTAAAGTTTTTACATTTAAAATACCTGCTGTAATTTGCATAATTTCATTTACAAACCACCATTTTATAATATATGGCATAACAAAGTTTTCCATAACAAAAAGCACCCCTAAATTTATGCAAAGGGAAAATACAGATACACACATAAACTTTGCCCATAAAATTTTGCTTGATTTATGGCCACGGTCTTTGAAAACCCAAATGCTATTGAATATATAATTTGATGTTGCTGCTATTATAAAAGCTATTACCGAGCTTATCATATAATTCACACCAGCAAAACTTAATAATGCAAATATTACAAGGTTTATAATAGCACCCAAACCACCGACTAATCCAAATTTAAGAAATCTTTTAAACATTATTTTAAGCCTTTATAATTTTTAAGTTCATAAAAGTAAAAAGTTCGTGAAAAAGCTGGATTATAAGTATATTTTTGAGTATCTATTAACACAATTTTATCTGCATTAAAAAGATTTTCAGGTTTTTGTTTTACTTGAGAACCACCTGCAACATAAATAACATTTTTTCCAATAAGTTCATTTGGATTATACCAAATTTGGAATTGGTCGCCTTTTCTGTAATCCATAGAATAAATTTTTCTGTTTGGAATATTTACACCAAGCATAGCAGTAGTTCTGTATCTTGGAGTTCCAACATAAACAGTTTCTCCTTTTGCTTCACGCTTTTTTATTATTGTTTCAAGATGCTCAGATGCCTTATCAAACAAATGATGATCCAAAAAGTTTGTTGTTTCTTTTAATTTTATACCAAATGGGTAAGCATAAAAAGCTGTTCCAACAACAGATACAAATATAGTAAAACCCAAAATCCATTTATCCGCACGATTTAATACACGTTTTACACCATAAAGGACAAGTAAAATCATATAAACAGAAGCCCACCAATTTTGCATACTTTGGCCAAAGAATAAATTTACACAGCTAAATACTATTACGGCAGGAGCCACAAAAGACAAAGTTGCTTTACCTACTTCAGTTTTTTTGTATTTAAAAGCATTTATGAACAAAAGGACTGGGATAAATACACCCATAATTGCAATTTGATTACCTAAGAAATTCAAAAGTTGCATAGGTTTAAATCCAAAATGACCTTGTCTTTGAACAAGATGATATGAAAAAGAAGCAAAATCATTATTTATATTCCAAATCAAAGTTGGCACAATTCCAATCAAAGCAAATATTGTTGATATATAAAGTTGAGGAGCCTTCCATTGCTTTTTTAACTTTGGTAAAAATATCATACAAAGGAAAAGAGCAGGCCAGACAAATACCATTTTATATTTTGAAAGCAATCCCAAAGCGGTCCAAAGACCTATCCAATACCAATTATTTGAATTTTCAGTTTTATATAATTTTGAAAAATAATAAAATGTCATCATAAAACAAAAAAGGAATGGAATATCTGGGTTTCCAGCTTTTATTCCAAAACTTGACGCTATCCATGGGATAAAATTGAAAAACATAACTGCATAAAATGCACCTTTGTCTTTACCACCCCAAAGTTTTATACTTTTATACATAAATATACTTGTAGCTAAATATACCAAAATAGCCGGTAATTTTATTGCAAAACTATTCCAACCAAAAATTTCTGTTGAAATTCGTATCAACAATGCCGTCATTAAAGGGTGGTCAAAATATGAAAGCTCTAATTTTCTGCTCCACATAGCATAATATGCTGGTCCGCCATCAAGTCCAAGGAAGCATGCTAATATCAAACGAATGATAGTCAAGCCAGTCAAAACGATAATAGTTTTTTTAAGATAGCTATTCATATTTTTAAATTTTTGCATAATTTTTCCTTTCTTGCATTTCGCTTTTATATAAAGTAGAATAAAAACATAATTTATTCAAGGATTTTTAATGTTTGTATATGATGCAATAATTATAGGTGCAGGTGCAAGTGGTCTTATGTGTGCCTCAAAAATAAAGGGAAGGGTGCTTGTTCTTGATAAAAATGAGAATATAGGTGCAAAGATACTTATCTCTGGTGGTGGCAAGTGTAATTTTTCAAATAAAAATATGGGGCCATCACATTATGTTTCATCTACACCTGAACGAATAGGTGATATTTTAAATAATTGGACTGTGAAAGAAGCTATTCAACTCCTTAATAAATATAATGTTAAATATGAAGAGCGTGAAAAGGGAAAACTTTTTGCATTTAATTCAAAGGATATTTTAAATATCTTAAAATCCGAATGTGAAAAAAATAAGGTCGAATTTGCTCTTGGTGTTGATATTTTATCAGTATCAAAAGATGGTGATTTATTTACTATTGATACAGGAATTACAAAATTTATATCAAAAACGCTGGTTATTGCAACTGGTGGAAAATCTTATCCACATATAGGAGCCAGTGATTTTGGACTTTTACTTGCAAAACAATTTAAATTTAAACTGATACAAAATCAACCTGCCTTGGTCGGACTTAAATATCCAAATAATATGAAAACTTTTTCAAGTTTATCTGGTATCAGTCTTCCAGTTAATATAAAAGTAAATAATAAAACATTTTCTGATAATTTGCTTTTTGCACATATTGGAATTACGGGACCTGCTGTTTTAAATACATCTCTTTATAGTAATATAGGAGATGTTATAGAGATAGATTTTTGTCCTGATAAAAATTTAATAAAACTTCCAAAACGAGTATATAATTTTTTTATGAATTATTTCGATATTTCACAAAAAAGCCAGCTTTTATCCAAAATTTGTAATTTAAAATATATCAACAGTGGCACTTTTGGTTATACAAAAGCCGAAGTTATGAAAGGTGGGGTTTGGCTTGGTTATTTGAATAACTATCTTGGAAGTGATAAAATAAAGGGATTATATTTTATTGGTGAAGTTTTAGATATAACAGGCGAGCTTGGTGGCTATAATTTACATTTTGCCTTTGCATCTGGAATAACAGCATCATTGGGAATAAATCAAAAAGTCTAGAGAGCCACCATCTAGACTTTTCTTTTTTTATTATTTTTAAGGGTTTAATAAAAACTATCTCATATTGTTTTTATTCAATTTGCATGTTTGTCCATACATATATAATCCGCAAAGTCCAGAAATACCCACAAGAATATATATTATGTTTGTAAGGATTGTATTAACGCCAAAAAGAACACTTACAAGATTAAAGTTAAAAGCGCCAATAAGACCCCAATTTATTGCACCTATAAGAATCAAAGGTTTGCAAATATAATTCATTATTTTATGCATTTTTTTATCCTTTCATTAAAGTTTGTATTTATCCATATCGGATAAAATTATTATAAAATATTTCACCTTTATAGTCAGTAGGAACATCTTCAATATTAAAATATACTTTTGCTTGACTGGTGCAAAAGATTTATGCTAAAATCCAAATCAAAATAAAAGAGGTCAAAATATGTATTTTACAAAAGAAAAAGTTAAAGCAAATGCCAAAATGGTTCGTATCGGTATGACTGACGAAATGGCTGAAAAAATGGTTGGTGAACTTGAAAATGTTATTGAATGGATAGAGGGGCTTGATGACGTAAATGTTGATGGTGTTGAACCACTTAATTCTGTTGCGGATCACCCACTTCCTCGTCGTATTGATACAGTAAGTATAGACAATACACGTGAACAGGTTCTTGAAAATGCACCTGCTCCTGATGACGAAGGTGAATATTTTACAGTTCCAAAGATAATAGAGTAAAGGAAGTTGCTATGTTTAAACTTATCAAGGTTGTTCCAATACAAACACATTTTAATATAATGAAAAGAAATATCTTTTTTGTAAGTATTGCATGCTTATTTTCACTTGCATCAATAATTACATTATTTATAAAACCATTTAATTATGGTATTGACTTTTCTGGCGGTGTATTATTGGAAATCAAAACAAAAACACCGGCAAATATAGAAAATTTACGTGAAGAATTAAAATCTTTTTCACCACAAATTCAATCCCAAGGTGAAACAGGTGATGTTGTTTCAATCTATCTTCCACAGGGACATAAAACCGAAACCGAAATCACATCTGATTTGGTATCAGTAAAAAATATTTTGGGTGAAACAGTTGAATACAGAAATACACAAATTGTTGGACCAAAGGTTGGTGCAGATTTGGTTAAAAATGGAACATTAGCCGTTCTTCTTTCAATTCTTGTAATTTCTATTTATATATGGATAAGATTTGAATTGCCATTTGCAGTTGGCGCTGGACTTTCACTTTTGCACGATGTCTTGTTGGCTTTGGCAATGTTATGTATTACAGGTATAGAATTTGATTTAACAACACTTGCTGCACTTTTAACACTTGCAGGTTATTCAATTAACGATACAGTTGTTATTTATGATAGAGTAAGAGAAAATCTTAAAAAATATAAATCAAAGTCATTAAGTGATGTTGTAGACCTTTCAATCAATGAAACATTTTCACGAACAATTTTGACTGGAATGACAACAATATTTGCCGTTCTTGCAATTTATTTGTTTGGTGGTGAAGTTTTACGTGGCTTTTCTGCAATTATGTTATTTGGTATAATCATTGGAACTTACTCTTCAATGTTTTTATCAACATCATCATTGCTTTTATTTAACAAATCACGAATAAAATAAAGGAATTATATATGGGGGGAAGAAAGTTTTTTGTAAAGTTAATTATAGGAGCATTTTTAATGCCTTCTATGGTTTTTGCAAATACAGTTCCCTCTGTAGTAAAAAATACTAAATCAGTTGAAATAATCCCTATATCAAAGGAAGACAGACAAAAGTATTCATATAATAAATACGAATATTGGTTAAATGGAACTGATATAGTTGATAATTTTTCAATTCAACAAGCATCTGATTTTTACACAGCACTTCTTCAAACATTATCAGATAATTTTGTGTATGACATACCTTATGTTAAAATGTTGAATTATGTTTTAGAAGGTTTATCAGGCTTTTATGGTAAATTAGATATTACTATTGCGAATACTAGAGTTCTTGTGCATGATAAGAACCTAAAGTTAATAGGTAATTTTAATACTCCAGTTGAAGGAGATACTCGTGCTTGGGCAAATTTAATTGTAAATGTTATTTTATCATTAAGGGAGATAAATCAAGGTGTAAAAAATGTTCATCCAGAACAAATTTACTATCTTACTTCCACATATTTACTTAAAAGTTTAGATGAAAATGCAAAGTATAGTGATAATATAAGTTTGCTTAAAAAGAAAAATGAATACAACTCACATATTCTTGGTTTTACATACAGAAGAACACCTTATGGACTTCAAGTATTAAGCATTATTAACGATTCGCCTTTATATCATACAAATATAGTGGAGGGTGATTTAATCACACATTTGAATACTGTTCCTGTATCAAAATTAAAAGACGAAGAGATAGAAGCAACGTTCAATAATGATATATCTGAAATTGTGCATATAAACTATATTTCTTACATAAGTGGTCAAACAGATGAAGTTTATGTAAAACGAAACAAGGTTATTGTTCCATCAATATATGTTGATATTGCAAATCCAAAAGTTCCAGTAATTTCAATTATGAATTTTAAACCAAAATCATCTTATGAATTAAAAGATAGTATTGATAAGGTTAAATCAAAGGCAGATGGTTTAATTATTGATTTGCGTGCGAGTGGTGGTGGCGATTTTACCGAAGCTGTTGAAATGGCAAATTTATTTATAAATGGTGGTGAAATTCTTAAAACAAAGGGTCTTGGTTCAAATAAAAATCAATCCTATACCGCAAAAAGTGGTGATATTTTAAACGACAAACCTATTGTTATAATTGCGGATAATACTACAAAAGCAGAAGCTGAAATCTTTGCATTTATACTTCAATCAATGGGACGTGCAGTTTTGATTGGTTCACCAACATTTGGAAATGGCACAGTTAAGGAAACTTTTGATTTACCGAATAAAGCCCAAATAACATTTACAACAAAACAAGTTGTATCACCAAACGATTATGTTTTAAATAAGGTTGGGGTAATACCACTTGTTTGTCTTTCAAGTTTCAAAACTGATTCTGATATAGATATATTTATTTCAAATGTAAAGGATGGAAAGTTCAAGGATAATCGTGAAAGATTTTTAGCAACTCCATCAAATACAGATATTGAAAGGGTAAGAAAAACTTGTCCTGCACTTTATCCACTTAAGGATATACAAAAACTTCCAATTACTATTGCAACAAAAATAATTGGAAATAGTGAAGTTTATAATAAACTTAAATCAATGAAATATTAGTGTAGTTTTTCAAAACTTTTTTCTTGTTTATCAAGAGATTTTTCAACTTCTATTTTTTGAAGAAGATAGTTTCTATCCGCAAAAAGTTTAAAGCAAAAATACATTGAAACCACAACCAAAATCCAAAAGAAAATCTTTTGAAATTTAAGATAGATATTTTCCTTCACAATATGAAAATTTGTTTTTGCCACATCATAAACATCTTTGATTTTTACAACTTTATTTTTATTTTCATACGCTTTTTTTATAGCTTCGGTTGTAATAAAATTGATATTTTTAATATTTCTGTTGGATATATATGAAATAAAAGCTCTTGGCAAAAATCCGATGACTTTTTTATATTGGCTTAATGACAACGCATCAACAGAAATAGAGTTTATATACTTCATTGCCTTTGTAAATGAAAGGTATGAAAGTTTATATTGCTTTACCATTTTTGTTTTAAGGATTTTATATTTCTTATTATTAAAAAGTTTTTTTAATGACTTATCACCAGTTGCAACAATTTTTAAATATGGCAAAACATCTATCAATGCAGTCAAATTTGTGATTTGTTTTTTATCTAAGTTTTGCATATTATCAATAAGAAAGATAATATTTTGACCCTTTTTGTAATATTTGGAAATTATTTGAAAAATATCTTCTACATTTTGTTTTTTTGATGCAAAAGTTATTTGGTCGTTTATAGTTTTTAAAATATCTAAATTTTCATTTGCAGATATGAAAACCACTATATCGTTATTTTTAAGGTTTTGTTGAATTTGTCGTAAAACAAAGGTTTTTCCAACACCTTCAGAGCCAATAATTGAATAAATACCAGAGTTAAATCTAATAGAATTAACTATATCATCAATAATTTTAAATTGTCCTTTATTTTCATAAATATAGTTATTAAAAGTTGTTGTTGGAAAAGGTTCTTTATCGAAATGAAAATAATCCAAATAAGTCATTTTTAAATCCTTGTTGCAATTTTAATCTTCTTAGGTTTATAATATATAAAAAACAAAGAATAAAAACAACAAAAAAGGTGATTTTATGGATAAAGAAGAATTACTAGAATTCAAAGGAACAGTTATAGATAAACTTCCAAATGCAATGTTCAAAGTCGAACTTGAAAACGGACATACCGTTATTGCTCATACCGCTGGTAAAATGAGAAAGTTCAGAATTTGGGTTATGGTTGGTGATGTTGTTAACATCGAAATGACCCCATACGATTTAACAAAGGGTCGTATCACTTTCCGTTATAAGGATAAACAAGGCACAATAAAGGAAGAATTATAATGTCAAATCTTGTAAAAATAGGTATATCCAAAGATAAGAAAAATATTTTTGTATCTGAAAGTTCAAAATTTTTATCAAAGTGTCCTTATTTTTTAAATAATCATTGTAAATCTTTAAACTGGAATTTAAATGGACCTTGTGGACTTTGTTTTAAAAATGGAGTTTATGATATAAACAATTCCGAAAAATTGAAAGATTTTTTCACAACCAAAGAAAGATAATTATGAGATTAGAAAATTTATTTATAAAGCGAACAAAAGAATTGCCTGCTGATGCAACAACTTTGGGACATAAGTTGGCATTAAAGGGTGGCTATATTCATCAAACTGGTGCGGGTATATATACATACTCACCACTTGGATTTAAGGTATTTCAAAATATTAAAAAGATTATAAGAGAAGAACTTGATGCCGTTGGTTGTCAAGAAATGAATATGCCAGTTGTTTCACCATTATCTTTGTGGAAGGAAACAGGTCGTGAAAACATTGATGTTTTATTAAAATTTAAAACTCGTGCAGGGATAGAAGCTGTTGTCAATCCAACACACGAAGAAATTGTAACAGATTATGTTCGTTCAATATTGCAAAGTTATAAGCAATTACCTGCATCTCCAAATTCTTTGTGTCTATACCAAATTCAAACAAAATATCGTGATGAATTGCGTGCTCGTGCAGGACTTATTCGTTGTCGTGAATTTATGATGAAGGACGCTTACTCATTCCACACATCATGGAACGATTTAAAGGAATTTTACGATATAATGCTTAAAACTTATCATAAAATTTATAAACGTTTGGGAATGAAAAACGTGATTGATATTCTTGCTCCAACAGGAGATATGGGTGGAAAGGTTTCACACGAATTTCAAATGATAAGTGATATTGGTGAAGACACTATCTATGTTTGTGAAAATTGTGATTATCGTGCAAACAAGGAAGTTTTAACAGATAAAGATGCCGAGGACGTTCTTGTATGTCCAAATTGTGGTAAAAAACTTCAAAAACTTCGTGGTGTAGAAGTTGGTAATATTTTCCAACTTGGTGATAAATACACAAAATCAATGAATGCAATTTACACAGATGCCGAAGGTAAGAAACAAATTCCAGTAATGGGTTGCTATGGTATTGGTGTAAGCCGTGTTTTCGGTTGTCTTTTGGAAGAATGTGGCAGTGATGTAAAGGCAAGTTTCAATATGGAAGTTGCTCCTTATAAAGTTCACATTATATCAATAGGTGAAGGTGAAGCAAAGGAACTTGCAGAAAAACTTTATACTGAATTAACATCTGCTGGTATTGAAGTAATTATTGATACAACAGATGACAGAGCAGGTTCAAAATTTGCCAATGCAGATTTAATTGGTGCACCTATTCGTGCAATTATAAGTCCAAAAAATCTTGAACATGGTGTATTTGAAATGAAATATTCAGGATTAAAAGAAGAATATCCTGAAACAATACCAGTTAATAAAGTCTTTGAAAAAATACAACATATAGTAAAGGACGAATTATAAACTTTCTATTTCAATTTATCATAGGAGGCAAAATGGCAGATAATATTCAAAAAACAATTTGTAATGCAAGGTCATCATGGGGCTTTTCAGAGGAAGACAATATGCTTTTGGTTTGTGGTTTAACAACCGAACTTGGAGAGCTTGCAAGTTGCGTTCGTGGCAAATTCGTTTATCATAAACCAGATGTTCCAGAAAATGATAAAAGTTCTCTTAAACATGAAATGGCTGATGTCGCAATATATCTTTATGCTTTGGCAGAAAAATGTGGTATAGATTTAGATAAGGCGATTTTAAGTAAAATAGAAATCAATAATCAAAGATTTAAAAAATAAAAAAGGTGGTTTTATGCCACCTTTTATTTTATTTCTGTTGGTTTAGGAGGATTTATATTCTCGGAAACAATTTTTTGTTTCAATGGCATTTGCCATATAGAAAGAAATATAACCAATGCCAAAACAATCAAAAGTATGATTTGTTTTTTTGTTATTGGTTCACGTCTTCTGTTATTTCCAATAGATATTCTTTTATTGCTACCTAACATTATACCTCCTTATCAACAAGTTTATTAAATCCATTTTCAACTATATCATGACAATATTTTGCAAGCTCTTTTCTATCCTTAAATTCGGATAAATCAATAGGTTTATGGATAATAATTTCCACTTCCACAGGCATAGCCTTCACAGCACCAAAAAGATGATTGGTTATTGTT
This sequence comes from uncultured Alphaproteobacteria bacterium, assembly GCA_934246625.1. Classification (GTDB taxonomy): domain Bacteria; phylum Pseudomonadota; class Alphaproteobacteria; order Rs-D84; family CACZYB01; genus CACZYB01. The sequence continues at coordinate 415,696 of CAKQHZ010000001.1, read as the reverse complement.
TGACTATCAAGCCACCAAGCAAAAGCCTGTCTTTGTTTCTCAGATAATTTTTTACCATTTTTTGAAACATAGGCCATAGATATAGGTTGAATAACTATATTATCGTCGGACTTTCTTCCAATATGATTTTCAAACATTGCAAACATAGAGCTTTTAAAAGGAAGCACTTCGCAACCATTTGAACTTGTTCCTTCTGGAAATATTACAAGAGGAAGTTTTCTTCCTTCGAATGCCTTATCAATAACACTTATTTGGTTTTTTGCATCCATTCTGTTTCTTGTGATATATACAGTATTTCCAAGATTTGCAATCCAACCGAACAAAGGCCATTTTTTCACATCTGCCTTTGATACAAAGTTGGTTTTAAATACTGAACCTATTGCAAAAATATCTAAGTAAGAAGCATGATTTGAAAGGATAAGGAGTTTTTTTGCCTTTGCCAATTTACCACTTTTTACTTTGACCTTTATCCCAAGGATTAAACACACAGCCTTAAAATAAAATTTTGCATACCATGGCATCAAAACCTTTGTATAGTGGCATACTATAAGCACAGGCATTTCAGTAATCATCCACAATACAAATAAAATAAGTTTGAATATAGTAATCAAGTTTTTAAACATTTAAACCCTTTTATTTATTTTCATTTGCAGGAGCTTGAACTTGAGGTTCTGCTTTTAATTTATCAAAGTTAATAGGTTGAAGCACAAAAGGCATAAAGCCACTATCCTTTGTTAAATCTGAAACCAAACTTCTGATAAATGGGAAAAGATAAGATGGAACAGATTTTAATAAATGAGTTTTCTTTGTTTCTTCATCTTCAACATTTAATACAACCATAGAACCATAAGACAAATCGATTAAATATAATACATTGTCTTTTAGGCTGTTTTTAACTTTAACATGAATAACAACTTCAAAAAGTTTTTCATTAACAGGAGTTGATTTAACTTCTAAATTTATTTCCATATTTGGTTTTTCTTGAATTTTTTCAAAGAAAACTTTAGGAGAATTAGGAGCTTCGAAAGACAAATCTTTTATAAATTGATTAAGAATTTCAAATTCTGGTTTTTCTTGAGCATTATTTTGAATATTTTCAGCCATTTTATTTTTCCTCTTTAATTTTGTTAACATTTATACTATATTATATTATATAAATTAAACAACAATTTTTTTAAAGGGTAGACAATGTTGAATTTGATAGATTTTTTGGTAATTGGGCTTTTTATAACAATAGTAATTTCTATTTATAAGATATTAAAACCTGAAAATATTGAAATAACAAATGTTGTTTCAGGAGCTTCTCTTAATAAAAAGGCTTTAAAATCATTGATAAAGTCAAAGGATAAAAAATTTGCCAACCTTATTATTGAAACACTTTCAAATGAAAGCATTGAAACAAAGGCTCAAAAATTATCAAAACTTGATAAATCATTTGAACCACAATCATTTATGGAAAAATCAAAACAAACTTTTACCTCTATTTTAAAGGCATTTGAGGAAAAAAATAGGGACCAATTAAAAACTTTGGTTTCCCCAAATGTTTATAAGGTTTTTGATGAAAGTATTTCTGAATTTGAAACAAAAAATCAAACATTAAATACAGAAATTATTCGTTTCAAAAGGATTTTGATAAAGGATATTGGCATTACAAAAAAATCAGCAAATATTTTAATTGAATTTATTACCGAACAAATTACTGTGTTAAAGGATAAGGCCGGTAAAATTATAAAGGGTGATGATAATCAAATTGAAACAATTACTGATACATGGACTTTTACAAAGGATTATAGTAAAAAGAATCCATCATGGATTTTAAGTGAAACAATAGAAATATAATTATTGTTCATTCCACTCTTTTACACGTTCAAGATGGTTATAGTCAGAATACTCTTCTATTGCCTGTCCAACGGTGCTTGGGTTTGGTCTTGAAATATAAGGAGTATTTTCATTATCAAATTTTTCGATTATTTCAACCAAACTTGCCAAAGTTTTTTCCAAAAATTCATCAATTTCAATATTTTTAATTGCACTTTTTTCTTTACCATCAGATATTTCCAAATATCTCATTTCTGATGTTTTAGGGTTTCCCTTTACATCTTTGAACCCATGATGATTAAGGATTAACGCTTCAAGAGGGAGTTGAGGAGAATATCCGCTTTCAACATCTTTTACACTTGGTGCAGTGCCAGTTTTATAATCACTTATAATTGCACCACCAGAATTTTTTAAAATATCAATACGGTCAGCCTTTGCAAACAAATTAAACCTTTTTGTTATCGGCATAGTTCCATTGATTTCGGTATAAGTTGCCTCGACACCTTCTTTTTTTAACTTTGCTTCATATTCGATAAACCATTTAGCAATAGATTCGAATTTTCTATACCAAAAATCGATAATATCAATTTCCTTGTATGGCAAAGCATTTTTCATAATAATTTGCATCAATTCTTCATAAGTAGAAAGGTTTTTCTTTTTAAATTCTTCTAACGAATTATGAATAACATTTCCAAAATCCGCTGGCAAAGTATCTTGCTCTATATCTTTAAGTTTTGAAAGTTTCAAAATATATTTTGCAAAAATAATATATGGGTCGCGATAAAGTTTTTCGATATTTGTTGCGGAAAGTTGTTTCGGTCTTGCCTCAAGTGGAGGTTTTGGTGCAGGTCGCACACATCGCACAGGAGTATCGTTTACTTTATCAATATTATTGGTCCAATCCAAAACCATATTTGAAAATTCATCATCAAGTTTAAGGTTTTTAATTTGAAGTATAGCATCAAGTTTTTGAAGCCATCTTGATTCTATGGTATTATTACTATCTACCTTTAAAGCCCTTGTCATAATGACATTTTGTTTGCAAAAAAATTCTGAAAAGTCATGTGATGATAAACCAATTTTTCGTTCAGGAAGAGGAAGTTTAAATTCCGCTTTCATAGGTCGGCTCATCCATGGGTCATCTGAAGTTGTAGATGGAAAAGTTTGTTCATTCAAGCCTGCCATAATAAATACATCGGCATTCAAAAGTCTTGCTTCGATAGAATTCATTATTGCAATCAAAGGGTGAGAATTATTTGTTGGTCGCAATTTTAAATTAAAAAGATAACTTGAAATAAAATCACGATAAGATTTCAAATCCATTTTATCAATATCAAATTTGTCATCTTTAAGATTATAAAGAGTTTTCAAAAGCTCTTTTAACTTATCACAAAGTTGAAATTCCAAATCCCCATTATATAAAAGATTATTTACAAAATCCGGTTCTTTTTTATCATTTTGCACAAATTTTTCAACAATTTGCAAATGTGTATAAAGTATATTGTAAATTGAAACTTTTTCATTTTCTTCAAAAAGGTTATCAAAAATTTTTATTTGTTCCTTTAATGTATTAAGAAGTGAAAGAATAGGGCTTATTTCAATTTTATCATTTTTAATTTTTAATTCTTCGGTTTTTGAAATAATTTTATCAATGTTATCAAGTCCGAAATTACCTCTTAAAACATTTTCTTCAAGGTTATTTACAATTTGCTCTAACTTATCCTTTGCATAACCCAAAGAAGTAAATTTATGTTTTAATATGGAAAGCAATGCAAATGGTGGAAATTTTTCAATTATTGCATTCAAAAGTAAAATTATATAATTTCCTGTATCAATTTCACTTGCCGAAATTCCCGCACTATCATCAACAATAATATCCCAACGTTTAAGTTCCGATGCCACAGATTTTGCAATTTTTCTATCTGGAGTAATAAGTAGAGTTTTTTTATTTTTCTCAACCATTTCTCTTAAACAAAGGGCAAGTCCCAAAGTTTCATCTAAATCTGTTTTAAAGGTTATTTTTGATATGCCATTTAATGTATTTGCATTAACATTTGGCATAGTTTGCCAATTTGCATCTAATGAAGAGTTAAGCATTATATAGCTTGAAAGAGTTTCACGTTCAAACAAATTTTCATTTATTGGAGTTGATGGTTTTAATTCTTTTACATCTTGTCTTTTGATATTCATTTTCAAAAGAAGGTTTTTAAGCCCATATTGAGGGTGGTTTTGACCTACATTTTCAAAATCGTCATCACTTAATATTTTATCAAGGTGAGGCAAAATCACATATCCATTTTCCATTTCTGAAATTGCATTTATCATATATGCAATCGGCACAAGAGAACCAGTAGACCCCGCAATAAAAATACGACCCTTTGGTGGAAATTGTTTCCAAATTTCAACTTGTTTATATATAAGTTTTATTTTTCTGGCAACAGGATTTGTATATCCGCGTTCTTGTAAAATCTTTGGATACCATTCTGTAATGATTTGCAAGAATTCCAAAGTTTCTTGCCAATATTGTGAAAGATGCTCAGGCACAATAGATGAAAGGTTATCAAAACTTAACATTTCCATTTCTACTGTGTCAATAAGATGAGCCAAATCCACAGCCAAGGCAAAAGCCTGTTCATCATTTAAAGATTGATTTTTTTGTTTGATAAGTTTTGAAAGTATTAAATTTCTTTCAATTTCATTTATAGGAGGCAAAAGACATTCATCAGAAATATTTTCATTTTCATAATCCAAAAAGGCGATTCCATTTTCATCAATATCGCCAATCGGACAAATTTTTGGAAGCAATGTTGCCCCATTATTAAGGGATACAAAAATATCCTTTAATGCACGACACGCACGTCTTGTTGGAAGAAGTATAATATCATTTGCAATGTTAAGATTTTTTTCCTTTGCACTATTTAAAACATATTCTCCCAATACATCAAGAAAGGAATACACAGGGGATATGTTAAAAACATTTTTCATAAAAAATCCTTTAAAACCCAGTTCTTTTTAGCAATTTAAAGCATAAAATAACCAATTTTTGTAAATGCAATAATCAAAGCCATAATTGGAACAATGAATAAAAAGCTATCAAATCTGTCAAGCACACCACCATGTCCTGGTATAATATTACTTGAATCTTTTACACTATTTAAACGTTTAAGCCATGATTCGAATAAATCACCAAATTCTGAAATCACAGAAAGAATTATACTTATCAAAGCCCAAAGTGATACACTGTTGAAATTATCAAATCCAGAAAGCCAAAGTGAACTTATGATATAAGTTGTTCCAAATGCAAAAGCACAAAGCACACCACCAATAGCACCGCTCCAAGTTTTTTTTGGGCTTATTGCTGGCCAAAACTTTGGTCCACCAATCATACTTCCAATGAAATATGCACCACTATCAGTAGATATTGTAATCACGAATAAATAAATAAGTGAAAAAATACTTGAATATAAGTAAATATAAAGGAAAGACATTATGCCAAATCCGATATATATAGGTTGAAGACTTTCAAGTATCCAATGTTTTCTATCCGTTGCAATATTGAAAAGATTTGATACGCAAAAAAGTATTACAAACAAAGCTGAAATATAGTAAACTGGCAAATCGCAACAAATTCTGTTGAATACAAAAGCACAAAGCACAAGATTGATAGAAATCAAATCCCATACAAACTTTAATTTACTTGTGTTAAAAAGTTTTATATCATATTCGTAAATCATAAGAGAACCAAGCACAAGAGCAAAAGGCACAACCCCAAAAAATCCAATTTTGAAAACACCAAATGCCAAAGCAAGCATTATGATTGCAGTAGTGATTCTTAATCTTCTGTTTGTTGAAATAAATAGAGAAATAAATTTTTTAAACTTTTCCATAACGTCTGTCCCTTTTTGTATATTCCTGTATTGCAAGTTTAATTTGTTCCTCATCAAAATCTGGGAAATGCACTTTTGGGAAATAAAATTCGCTATAAGAACATTGCCATAACAAGAAACCACTTAATCTTTGTTCACCGCTGGTTCTTATTATCAAATCAGGGTCAGGAAGTCCCACAGTATAAAGATGATTACTTACCATATCAGGAGTTATGTCATCAATATTTACTTTGTTATTCTTAACATCAGTTGCAATTTCCTTAACTGCCTTTACAATTTCGGCACGACCACCATAATTCATTGCAACATTAAGGTAAAAATCGGTAAAATCCTTTGTTTCATTTTCAAGTTTTATCATAGATTCTTGAATATCTTTTGAAAATCGGGATTTATCGCCCAATACACGAAACCTTATTTTATTTTCAATAAGTTTTTGACCTTGATTTTTAAGATATTTAGCAAAAAGATTCATAAGGAAGTCAACTTCTTCTTTTGGTCTTTCCCAATTTTCAGTTGAAAAAGCATAGGTAGTAAGAATTTTTACCCCATATTTTTTGCATGCTTCAATAATTCTTTGTAATGCCTTTGCACCATTTGTATGACCAGTTGTTCGAGGAAGACCTTTTGCCTTTGCCCATCGACCATTACCGTCCATAATAATCCCTATATGTAGAGGTATTTTAAGTTCTTCTACCATACTAATCTTTCATTAAGAAATGCTCATAATTTCTGTTTGTTTAGTTTTTAAATGTTCATCAACTTCAGCGATGAATTTATCAGTAATTTTTTGAATTTCTTCTTCGTTTGATTTTCTTTCATCTTCTGAAATAACTTTATCTTTTTCCAAAGTTTTAACACTGTCCATACCTTCACGTCTTATATTACGGATAGAAACTTTTGATTGTTCAGAATAATTATTTGCCACTTTTACAAGTTCTTTACGTCTTTCTTCTGTAAGTGTAGGAAGAGTAATTCTGATAAGTGTGCCATCAGAAGCAGGATTTAAACCCAAATCAGAATCGCGAATAGCTTTTTCTACTGCTCCTGCTACAGATTTATCCCACACAGAAACAGAAATAGTTCTTGCATCAGGTGTAGAAAGACTTGCAACTTGGTTTATAGGTGTAGGAGTGCCATAAGCCATAACCATAATATTATCCAAAAGGTTAATAGAAGCACGACCAGTTCTTAATCCAGATAAATCCTTTTTTAAAATTTCTAATGCCTTAGTCATTTTTGTATTAAGGTCAGTTTTTATTTCGTTAAAATTTGCATATGCCATAATTGTTTCCTTTTAATGTTTAAAGTATTTAAAATTTAACATAGGAAAAGATTATTGTAAATAAAAAATATAATAAAAAAACCTCCATAAAATCAGGAGGTTTTAAATTTTCACAATGTAATTTAATTATTTTGCAATAACTGTTACATCACGACGGTTTTTAGCGTATGCTTCTTCTGTATTACCAAGAGCAACTGGTTTATCTTTACCATAAGATACTGTTGTAATACGTTTTGCAGAAACACCTTGAGCAATTAAATAACGTTTTGCAGCATTAGCACGTTTTTCACCAAGAGCTTGGTTATATTTTCTTGTTCCACGTTCATCGCAGTTTCCTTCGATAATAACGTTAACTTTTGGGAACATTTTTAACCATGCAGCTTGTTTTTTCAAAGTTTTTGTTGCTTCTGGTGATAATGAATATTTATCATAACCGAAGTAAACAGTATTACCAGCACGTGCATCTAAATCAGCTTGTGTTCCAGCAATTACACCCTTAATTTCAGAAGAAATTGCAACTTCTGCATTATCTTCCATTGATGTTTCAGGAGCTTCTTTTGAGCAAGCAGATACAGCAAGAGCAAGACCTGCAACAGCTAAATAATTTAATACTTTTTTCATTTTGATAGTCCTTTCATTTTAATTTTGTTTTTCAACAAAGTTCATTATTACATATTTTGTATAAAAAGCAAGTTTTTATTTCTTTGCATTTATTTCATTTTTGATTTTAGAAATAAATTCATTTAATCCAAAAGTGTCAGATTTATCACTACCAATACGTCTTATAGTAATTGTTTCTGATTCCTTTTCCTTATCACCGATTACTGCAATGATAGGCATTTTTGCAGTTGAGTGAGCACGGATTTTATAACTTATCTTTTCATTACTTGTATCAAGAACTGTTGAAATTCCATTTTCTTTCAAAAGGTTATTTACCTTTTCTGCATAATCATTTACACCTTCATTTACGGTTGCAACTGCAACTTGAACAGGTGATAACCAAAGAGGTAGATGACCAGCAAAGTTTTCAATCAAAATACCAGTAAATCTTTCAAGTGAACCAAACAAAGCACGATGCAACATCACAGGGCGATGTTTTTCACCATCTTGACCAATATAAGAAATATCAAATCGTTCAGGCAAATTCATATCAACTTGCAAAGTTCCACATTGCCAATCACGACCAATAGCATCACGAAGAACAAACTCTAACTTTGGACCATAGAATGCACCTTCTCCTGGGAAAATAGTATATTCATATCCATGATGTTCAAGGGCATTTGCCAAAGATTTTTCAAGCATATCCCAAACTTCATCTGAACCGATACGTTTTTCTGGACGTGTAGAAAGTTTAATTCTTACAGAGTCAAAACCAAAGTCCTTATATATTTCCATAATAAGTTTGATAACTTTTACACATTCTTCTTCCATTTGTTCTGTTGTGCAGAAGATGTGTGCATCGTCTTGAGTAAATTCACGAACACGAAGGATACCATGCAAAGCACCACTTGCTTCATATCTATTTACTTTACCAAATTCAGCCATACGAATAGGAAGGTCGCGATAGCTTTTGATTCCTTGTTTATAAATCAAAACTCCACCAGGACAGTTCATTGGTTTTACTGCAAATTCTGTATCTTCATCTTGAACACGAGCAGTATACATATTGTGTTTATATTTATCCCAATGGCCTGAAGTTTCCCATAAACATCTGTTCATAATAGTAGGAGTTGAAACTTCAATATAACCATTTTCTTCTTGTTTCTTTCTCATATAAGAAATAAGGCTTTGGAACAATTTCCAACCATTTGGGTGCCAAAATACAGCACCAGGAGCATAGTCAGGTTCAAAATGGAATAAATCCATTGCAACACCGATTTTTCTGTGGTCGCGTTTTTCTGCTTCTTCTTGTTGCTTTATATAAGCATCTAATTCGTCCTTATTTCTCCAAGCAGTAGCATAAAGTCGTTGAAGCATTTTATTTTTTGAATCTCCTCTCCAATATGCACCAGCAACAGATGTGATTTTAAACGCATCAACTGGCATTTTTGAAGTTGATGGAAGATGTGGACCACGGCATAAATCTGCAAAATCACCTTGAGTATAAATACTTACAGTTTTAACACCATCTTTTTCCAAATCGGAAATAAGCTCTACTTTATAAGATTCGTTTTCTTTAAGGAAGAATTTTTTTGCATCTTCAGTTGTTAAATCTTTTCTTTCAATTTTTAAATTGTGGTTAATGATTTCAACCATCTTTTTTTCAATTTTTGCAAAGTCAGCCTCGGTCAACTTTTCGTCCATATCTATATCGTAATAAAATCCGTTTTCAATAGATGGACCAATAGCAAGTTTTGCATTTTGATAAATTTGTTTTACAGCCTGTGCCATAATATGAGCACAAGTATGACGAAGAAGAGGTAAAACCTCATCATCTTTGATTGTTAAAATTTTAATGGTTCCATCTTTTTCAATGGCTCTATGTAAATCATAGTATTCATCATTTAATTTTATAAACAAAGCAGATTTTGCAAGTGATGGAGAAATAGAGTTTGCAATATCAAATCCAGATACTCCATTATCAAATTCTTTTATATTTCCATCAGGGAAAGTTATTTTAATCATTTTTTAACCTCTATATATTAGTAATTACTTTAGTATTATAGATAATTCAAAAGCAAAGGCAATAGTTTTATATAAAAATTTAAACGCATTAAAATATTGCAATTTTTATAAAGTTAATTTATTTTCTATTATAAGGAAGTAAAGATGAATATAGATAAACGTTTTATAGAAAATCTTCGTGATAGAATATCAATAGTCGATTGTATATCAAAATATATCCCTTTGACACGAAAGGGTAAAGAGTATTGGGGTTGTTGTCCATTTCATAATGAAAAGACAGCATCATTTTCCGTTGTTGAAGATAAAAGTTTTTATCATTGTTTTGGTTGTGGGGCACATGGCGATATAATTACATTTATGATGCAATATCAACATCTTTCTTTTATTGAGGCAATAGAGCAACTTTGCCACGACCATGGTATTGAAATTCCGCAATCAACTCCTGAACAAAGGGCGAAAGATAAGCAATCTCATGATTTATATGAAATTTTAAAACTAACAGCTGATTTTTACAAAGAATGTCTTTATAGTGATGAAGGTAAGGAAGGTCTTGCATACTTACGAAAACGTGGGCTTTCCGATGAAATGATTGCAAATTTTCATCTTTGCTATGCTCCACAAGGTGTAAATAAACTTGTAAAATATCTTGAAAATAAACATATACCATTAAAGCAAATTTTAAATTCTGGACTTGCAAGAATAAGTGAACGAACAAAAACTCCATACGATTATTTTCGAAACAGAGTTTTGTTCCCTATTACTGATGCAAAGGGTCGAATAATTGCATTTGGAGGTCGTGTTATGGACGATTCTCAACCGAAATATTTGAACTCTCCTGAATCAATAATTTTTTCAAAGGGTCGAAATTTGTATGGGCTTGCACAGGCAAGGGTAGAAGCTATTGAAAAAAATCAAGTAATTGCAACTGAAGGATATATGGATACAATTTCACTTCACAAATTTGGTTTTAAAACGGCGGTTGCACCACTTGGAACTGCAATTACCGAAATGCAAATAGAATTATTATGGAAACTTGCAAATGAACCAATACTTTGTTTTGACAGCGATACCGCTGGTCGAAAGGCAGGTATTCGTGCTGCACTTCGTGTATTACCGATTTTAAGGCCTGGGAAATCATTGCGATTTTGTTTAATTGAGGGTGCAAAGGACCCAGACGAATTTTTACATGCCTTTGGTCATGATAAATTTCAAACAATGCTTGATACAAAGTGTATTTCTCTTTCTGATATTTTGTGGCTTTATTTTACATCTGATAAAATAATACAAACACCAGAACAACGTGCAGGTTTGGAAATTGAAATCAAACAGGAACTTTCCAGAATTAAAAATGAAAGTGTCCTTAAATTTTATATGGAAGATTTTGCAAATCGTATGAAAAAGGAATTTTCAAAAATTGCAAAAACACCAAAGGTTGTAAAGCCAAAGGCAAATCCAGAAAACCCAAATGAAAAAATGATTCTTGCTTTTGCAATTACTTATCCATCACTATTTTTTAAATTTTTAGAGGAAGGCAAAAAAATAACACTTCATAATCCAGTTTATAAAAAGATTTTTGATTGTGTTATTTCAGAAATAAGTATCAATCCCCATACTCGTGAAACAATGATGAAATTTTTGGAATCAAAGGGGTTCAATCCATCTGTTTTATTAAAATTTGAAATTGATGCTTTGATAAAAAAGCCTGATACTGCTGAAAATATTATTCGTGAAAAAATCCTTAATTTGCATAAGGAAAATTTGCAATTTGAAAAGGGTGAATTAACAAAACAGGCTTTGCTTGCCACAGATGACAATGTTGCAAAGTATCAAGAAAAAATCAAAGAAATCAATCAGGAAATTGAACAAATCAATAAACAAATTGAAAACTTGATTTAATCAAATTTTTAACAAAAGAACTGGGTTTTTATATGATAACAAAATCAAAATATGAAAAATTGCTTGAAATTTTTAATGAAAAAATAGGAAGAAAAAAATCCGAACTTCATTATAAAAATCCATATCAATTTGCGGTGGCAGTTCTTCTTTCTGCACAGGCAACCGATAAATCAGTTAATATTGCTACACATAATTTGTTTGAAATAGTTGATAATCCAAAAGCTATGCTTGATTTGGGTGAAGCCGAACTTAAAAAGTATATAAGGACTATTGGACTTTTTAATTCAAAGGCGAAACATATTATTGAAATGTCCCAAACCTTAATTGAAAAATTTAATGGTATTTTACCAAAAACAAGAGACGAGTTAATGAGTCTTTCAGGAATAGGGCGTAAATCTGCAAATGTTATTTTAAATGAACTTTATGGCACTCCAACAATAGGTGTCGATACCCACGTTATGCGTTTAGTAAAAAGGTTGGATTTGGTTCCACCTTCTGCGACCACACCTGAGAAAATCGAAGCATCATTGGATAAGACCACTCCACAAAAATATAAACCATACATTTCAAATTTCCTTGTTTTATATGGTCGTTATGAGTGTAAGGCAATAAATCCAAAATGTGAAACTTGTTATATAAAAGAGTTTTGTAAAGTTCGCCCTGTTGCCAAAGATAAAAAAGTTTGAAATCTTTCCTTTGAATATAGACTTATAGGTTTGTCCCCTTATTTAAGGTATAATTTATTTGCATTATGCATATATTAACAACATAAGGGAGATTAAAATGGAAATGAAAGATATACAAAAATTTATTGATATGTATTACGAAAAATGGACAGATACATATAAAACTCAAACAAAGGAAATGCAGGCTTTTCTTTTAATGATGAAAGTTGCAGAATCCACCGGCAAACTTTCTCGTGAAGTGGCTCGTTCATTTGGTTTTGCAAGTCGTAAGCGTTTAGATATGCCAAGCCGACTTGATAACAAATTTGCAAGTGTGATTATATATTCTCACCTTCTTGCAAAATGTTTGGGAATTGATGTTTCAGCAGCGATTAAATCCAAAATGGATAGAATAGAAGAAAAAATAAAAGATGGAGATTATTCAGCAGAAGGCAATATGTGTGAACAAGCAGGTTGTGGCTGTAAAGAATAAATATTTTTTCTCGATTTTAAGGACTCTCTTTTTGATATAAGAGAGTCTTTTTGTCTATAGTTTTTATGTAAAAATCCTCTTAAAATCGATTTAAACGAGTTTTAAGTCAATCTTGCAAAATTTTCATAAATTTTTTGTAAAAATTATAAATCAGTATATGAAAAAAGATAAGGATTTTCCTTGCTTTCCTTTTATTTTTTTTATAAAATTCAACTATTATTATAACAAAGGAAAGGTGTAAAATGGCAGAAGATAAAAACAAACAAGATTTGCAAAACGAAATCGCCACAGAAGAAATAAAAGAAGAAACTGTTGAACTTCACGATACTCATACTCAAGAAACAGACGAAGAAATTCGCAAAAATCGTGATACTATGGCTCATAACAAAGAAGCTATTCGAAAGGCCGAAGCAGAATATTCCGCTGATAGTATTAAATACTTAAAGGGTTTAGAAGCGGTTCGCAAACGTCCAGGTATGTATATTGGTGATACAGATGACGGCACAGGTCTTCATCACATGGTATATGAAGTTGTTGATAACTCTATTGATGAGGCATTAGCAGGCTGGTGTGATTGTGTGAAAATTACTCTTAATCCAGACGGTTCAGTTTCAGTCCTTGATAATGGTAGAGGTATTCCTGTTGGTATCAATAAGGAAACAGGTCGTTCTGCTGCTGAACTTATTATGACAGAACTTCATGCTGGTGGTAAATTTGACCAAAATTCATATAAGGTTTCTGGTGGACTTCATGGTGTTGGTGTTTCTGTTGTTAACGCTCTTTCAAGCTGGTTGGAACTTCGTATTTGGCGTGAAGGAAAAGAACACTTTATGAAATTTGCAAATGGTGAAGTTATTGAACCAATCCGTGTTGTTAAAGATGTTCCAGAGGAAATGAAGGGAACCGAAGTAACTTTTTATCCATCAAATGAAATTTTTCCATCTATTGAATTTGATTTTGCAACTATAGAAGCTCGTCTTCGTGAACTTGCATTCTTAAATAGTGGTGTTCATATTATCTTAACAGATAAACGTCAAGCCGAAGAACGTATAGTAGATTTCTTTTACGAAGGAGGAATTGAGGCTTTTGTTAAATACCTTGACAGAAGTAAAAATGCACTTATTTCCGCACCTATTAACCTAAAGGGTGAAAAGGATAACATTATGGTGGAAGCATCTGTTGAATACAATGACTCTTACCATGAAAATATGCTTTGCTTTACAAACAATATTCCACAACGTGATGGTGGAACTCATTTGGCTGGTTTCCGTGCTGCTCTTACTCGTTGTGTGAATAACTATGTAAATCAAAATGGTCTTTTGAAAAAAAAGGATATTGAACTTGCAAGTGAAGATATGCGAGAAGGTTTGACTTGCGTATTATCAGTAAAGGTTCCAGACCCAAAGTTTTCATCACAAACAAAGGATAAACTTGTTTCAAGTGAAGTTCGTCCAGTTGTTGAAAATGTTGTAAATGACAAACTTTCAACATGGTTTGAAGAACACCCAACCGAAGCAAAACAAATTATTGAAAAGATAGTTGAGGCTGCAACTGCTCGTGAAGCAGCAAGAAAGGCAAGAGAATTAACAAGAAGAAAAACAGCTCTTGATATTGCATCACTTCCTGGAAAACTTGCTGATTGTCAAGAACGCGACCCAGCAAAATCAGAATTGTTTATAGTCGAGGGAGATTCTGCGGGTGGTTCTGCAAAGCAAGGTCGAAATCGTGCAAACCAAGCAATTCTTCCACTTCGTGGTAAAATTTTAAATGTTGAACGTGCAAGATTTGACCGTGTGCTTTCTTCTGAAATCATTGGAACTTTGATTTTGGGATTGGGTTGTGGTATTGGAAAGGACGAATTTGATATTGAAAAACTTCGTTATCACAAAATCATTATTATGACCGATGCCGATGTCGACGGTGCACACATCAGAACATTGCTTTTGACATTCTTCTATCGTCAAATGCCAGAAATTATAAACCGTGGTTATTTGTATATTGCTCAACCACCATTGTATAAGGTAAAACGTGGTGCATCAGAAACATATATGAAAGATGATACAGCCCTTGAAAATTACCTTATCGATTTAATTGTAAATGATGGTGTTTTGACAAGCTCTGATGGTTCAAAAATTGCGGGACTTGATTTGCGTGATTTAATTGACAGGGCAAGAAAGATGGCAAAACTTGTTGAACCTCTTACAAAATATGCTCCATTAAAGATTGTGGAAAATTCTGCAATTTGTGGTGTATTTTCAGAAAAGGCAATCAATGACAAATCAGTTATGAAAACATTTGCCCAAGCAACCGTTGATAGAATGAACGAATTTGAACGTGAAAACTTCAAAGGCTGGAATTTCGAAATGGTTGACAATGGAATAATGTTTAAGCGAACACTTCGTGGTGTATCCGAAGAACACTTGCTCCGTAATCAAGAAATTGAAAGTGCCGAAGCTCGTCGTATTGATGAAATGTTAAATTCAGTCAAAGAAATCTTTAAGGATAAAGTAAGTCTTCAAGTAAAGGATAAAGTCTACGATGTATCACTTCCTGTTGAAATGCTTTATAAGATTTATGAGATTGGAAAAGTTGGTTTAACAGTTTCACGATACAAAGGACTTGGTGAAATGAATGCGGAACAATTATTTGAAACAACAATGGATCCAAATTCAAGAACACTTCTTCAAGTAAAGGCAGATAATTCAGCCGAAGCGGACGAAGTCTTCTCTACACTTATGGGTGATATAGTTGAACCACGTAGAGATTTTATACAAGAAAACGCACTTAATGTTGTGAACTTGGATATATAATCCGAAATAAAATACCCCCTCAATAGAGGGGGATTTTTTTAATCATTTATAATTTTTAAATATAAACAATTATTTTGATTTTCACAGACAGCCTTTCTCTTTCCTGTAAAGAAATCGTGATATCCATTACTACATTTTATTGCACCTCTGCTAAAATAAGAGCGACCTTGACTATCACAGCCACTACCATTAAATAAATTTGAAATAAAATCACAGGTGCAATTTACAGTTTGATTTAAGCATATTTCTTTATATTTGCTAGAAAAATTATTTGAATTATTTACACCGTAAATTTTTAAACAAGATGGAGCTTCACATTTTGAAGCACCGTTCCATGAGCCTGTTCCAGAAGGGCATTTTATACAACTTTCACTTCCAACTTGTCCAGATTTGTTATTATATGTTCCAGAAGGACAGTTATTACATTTTCCATTTTCTAAATACTTACCTGCTGGGCAAGTTATCGGCATACATTGATAAAATGTTTGAGCGGAGGCAGGTGCTGTCGCAGAGAGCATTCCCGCTATCCCTATCACCGCTAATTTCTTTTTCTTCATGGT
The DNA here is from genome assembly GCA_934246625.1 of uncultured Alphaproteobacteria bacterium. Lineage (GTDB taxonomy): Bacteria > Pseudomonadota > Alphaproteobacteria > Rs-D84 > CACZYB01 > CACZYB01. The sequence continues at coordinate 399,660 of CAKQHZ010000001.1, read as the reverse complement.
TTTCATTTTTTTCTCCTTCGAGGGTGTTTCTTCCTTGACACCTCCCCCTCTTCAAAAGTGCCAATCTGGGAGGGCGGAAGCAAGACTATGATAAAAAACTCCCGCCCATATCTTTAATTAAAACTCTTCGTCGCCGGATTATACTTCTTCAACGCATAACCCTCGCCACAACCCGAAGCCACATTGATTTGTTGCAAAGTATAGCCATCTGGACACGCCCCTTTGGAAATCAAAGTCGCAACATAGCCGTCAGGGCAATGAATAGGCTCACAAGTTTTATAGTCTGAGGTTGCGAAAGAGCCGAGGATACAGTTCTCGCAAGAACGATTCGAAGAGTTATAGAATTTGTTGATGTTGGCACAATCGCACCAAGTTTTTTTAACGCCAGGTGCTATTATATTTTCTTTGTAGGTAGCCTTTTTGTCGCAATTGCCAACCGTCGGAACACAGTATTTTGATAACATATCTTTCAATGATGTTCCAAATGTCTTTGAACTTGATGAAGAAGATGTCTTTTCAGTGCTTGGTCCAAAAACAGTATAACTTGTTCCACCACCTGGGTAATATCCATATCCACTTGCGAAAGCCGAAGAACTGATAATTAAGGTTGATATAATAATCGAAAGTTTAAAGATTTTATCTTTTGATAAATTTAATTTGTCATGGTTCATTTTCTTTCTCCCTTTTTTGGTGGGGAGGCACAAAACCATCACAGTAATGGCGTAACTTTTTCGCGCATAGTTATGCCTTATAGAGCTACACTCCCCAAAGGAGAATAGCTCAGTAGAAATTACTACTATTACTGTTCGGGATTTTGTGGTCCCAATACTTGTCTCCAAGTATCTATTTCAAAATATATCAAAAATCATAATTTGTAAAGACTTTATTAAAAAAGGTATTGCCCTAATATTTTGTAATTGCTATAATATTCCTATTAAAATAACCAAAGGACGTATTATGAAAAAAGTTTGTGTAGTTATTCCTACATATAATGAAAAAGGAAATATCAAGAATATTATCAAAACAGATTTAAAGGTAAATCCCAATATTCATATTTTAATAGTTGATGATAACTCTCCTGATGGCACAGGTAAAATTGTTGATAAATTGATAAAGGACAATGTATTTGATGGCAAACTTCATATTATGCACCGAAAGGGAAAACTTGGTCTTGGCACCGCATATATAGAAGGTTTTAAATGGGCAATTTCAAATGGATTTGATATTTTCATTTCTCAAGATGCAGATTTTTCTCACAATCCTATTTATATAAAGGATATGTTAAAGTTGGTTGATGCTGGTAATGATTTGGTTATTGGTTCCCGTTATGTAAAGGGTGGAAGTGTTGTAAATTGGGGATTTTTAAGAAAACTTATTTCAAAGGGAGGTTCTCTTTATTCTCGAATTTTGCTTTTAACAAATATTCACGATTTAACAGGTGGATATAATTGTTATACAAAAAAATCACTTGAAACAATCAACCTTGATACGATTATTTCAAACGGATATTGTTTCCAAATTGAAATGAAATTTCGAAATGCACTTGCAAAATTAAAAATAAAGGAAACACCTATTGTATTTGAAGACCGTCGTGTCGGTAAATCAAAAATGAGCAAGAAAATTTTCATCGAAGCAATGATAAATGTATTCTTTATGGCATTCAAAAGACATAAAATAAAATCAATGATGAATATAAAAAAGTAATTAACACTTTTTAAGAAGTATTGTATAGCAAGCAGAAATTACTTTGAATTTTTCTTCTGCTTCCTTTGACCCACCATTTAAGTCTGGGTGATGTTTTTTTACAAGGATTTTATATTTTTTACGAAGTTCATCTTTTGTAAATGGATATGAAAGATTAAACACAGTCAATGCTTCTTGTTCCTTTTTGGTAATAGGGTTTATAACCTTTTTATTTGTGGTTTTATAGTTTGTTCCCTTCATATATTTTGCATAAATTTCAAATGGGTCTTCAAGCCTACCTTCCTTTGCAATTTTATCCAATGATACGCCAAACTTCCATGTTTTACTTTGCCATGTTTCATCGCGTTTATTTTCAGCTTCTATTTCCTCAATACTCATACCTTCGTAATAATTCCATGATTTATTATACTCACTTACATGTTTAAGGCAAAACCAATAGTAATCATCAAGGTTGCGATTTTTGGGTGCACGATATTCCCCTTCTTTATCACAATCAGGGTGGTCGCATTTTCTAAAAACTTTATTTTCTTTTAACATAATCTTTTTATTATAGTATAAATTAAAAAATAAAAAAGGACTTTTTCTATATTTATTTTCTTTCATAAAGAAGTTAAAAATGATATTATAAAAATATGAACAAAGATTTAATTGAAAATTTTTTGAATATGCTTTCTGCAGAAAAAGGTATTTCGCAAAATACAAAATCTGCATACAGGACAGATTTGGAAAAATTTGCCGAATTTTTGATTAAGGAGTGTAAAAAGAAATCTCTTCTTGATACTGATAAATCTGATATACGATACTATCTTTCATTTTTAACTGAGGAAAAAATTTCCGCCAAAACACAGGCAAGACGATTATCTGCATTGCACACATTTTTTCTTTTTTATTTATCCGAAGGCAAAATAAAGGAAAATCCTTCATCATCAATTTTTTCACCAAAACAAGGGCAATCTTTGCCAAAATATTTAACTCGTGCTGAAATTGAAAAACTTATTGATACAGCAAAAAAAATCCACACAAACAATGGGATAAGATTGGATTTTATTTTGGAACTTTTGTATGCAACGGGTCTTCGTGTATCAGAGCTTGTTTCACTTCCGCTTCGTGCGTTTGTAAAGCGAGAATATATACAAGTAATGGGAAAGGGGTCAAAGGAACGATTGGTTCCAATAAACGATACGGTTTTAAAAAAGATGGAAACATATTTAAAAATTCGTGATACATTTATACCAAAAAATGAAATTGATTCGAAATATTTATTTCCATCAACTTCAAAATATGGCCATTTAACAAGGTTTTATTTTTACAGACAGCTAAAGGAAATTTCAATTTCCGCTGGCATTGATGAAACAAAGGTTTCTCCGCACGTTTTCCGTCATTCTTTTGCATCTCATTTAATCGCAGGAGGAGCAGATTTAAGGGCGGTTCAAACTATGTTAGGGCATAGCAATATTGCCACCACACAAATATATACACATATAATGACAGATAAGTTAAAATCGGCGATTGCAAACAATCACCCACTTTCAAAGTTAAAAAAGATTTAAGATTTTTTGAATTTTGAAAGATAGCTTGTTAGCTTTTCCATAGCTCTATTTTCAATTTGACGCACACGTTCCTTACTGATTTTAAGTTCATCAGATAGTTCTTCAAGCGTTGCGGGATTTTCAACAAGTCGTCTTTTTTTAATAATAAGTTGTTCGCGAGGGTTAAGTTGTTGAAGTGCCTCAAACAACATTTTTCTTCTTAAATATTGGGTTTCATTTTCCCCAACTATTTCTTCGCTATTTGGAGTAGTAGCCACAAGCTGGCTTATCTTTTCATCGCCATCTTCGTCATTGGAAATCATTTTGTTAAGAGAGCTATCCTTAACCATACGATTATTCATTTCCACGACATCGGATTCTTCAACATCTAAAGTATCGGCAATTTTTTTAACATCATCTTTAGTCATATCATTATCATTGTAAATGCCAAGTTTTGCCTTTAACTTTTTAAGTGAAAAGAAAAGTTTTTTTTGTGCGGTTTGTGTTCCAATTTTAACCAAGCTCCAAGAAGAAAGAACAAATTCATTGATAGTCGCCCTTATCCACCAAAGAGCATAGGTTGAAAGTCGAAAACCCTTTTTCGGGTCATATTTTTTCACCGCTTTCATAAGTCCTATATTACCTTCGGAAATAATATCAGAAATCGGAAGTCCATAACCCTTATATTCAAACGCGGTTGCCACAACCAAAAAAAGATTAGATTTAATAAGTTTTTCGGCTGCATCAATATCATGTTGTTCTTGAACCTTAACGGCCAAGTCATATTCTTCTTCTGGGGAAAGATGAGGAATATTTTTAACCATATTGATATAGCTTGAAATACCGCCATCGTTTATATTAGAAGGAAGTCCACCTGTAATATTAAAATTAACAGATTTAGACAACATATTTTTGTTTGAATTTTTATTATCCATAATATTTCCAAAATTAAAATTGATATAATTTTAAAAATAAAAAATGAAAAAAGTCAAGTTTGAAAGATAGGAGTAAATTCAAATTATACTGCAGGATAAGTTCTTTTATACTTTGCTCCTTCTGGAATATCAGGGTGTCCCTTTACTCCACAAGAAGCAAGTATAACAGAAACCAATATAAGTAATAAAATTTTTTTCATTATAATTTTTATTTATATTCTACAGATAAAAGTTCAAATTCTCTATTACCTTTAGGAGAAGCCACAGTAAATTCATCACCAACACTTTTTCCAATCAAAGCACGAGCAATAGGGCTTTCAAAAGAAATAAGTCCATGTTCAAGGTCGGCTTCTTCCTTACCAACTATTTGATAAGTTTTTTCTTCATCAGTTTCAACATCAACAAATTTAACTGTTGCACCGAATTTTACGACATCGCCACTCATTTTAAGAGGGTCAATAATTTCAGCAGTGCTTATTGCACCTTCAAGGTAAGTAATTTTACCTTCAATAAGGGCTTGTTTTTCTTTTGCACTGTGGTATTCCGCATTTTCAGATAAATCGCCTAAAGCACGAGCTTCACTGATAGCTTGAATTACAGCAGGTCTTTCAACATATTTTAAATTTTTCAATTCGTCTTCAAGTTTTTTATAACCTTTTGGAGTAATAGGCATTTTATCAATCATTTTAAATCTCCTTATAATTATAATAACAAACCCCAACTTTTTTATGAAAAGTTATTTAAAAAATTGGTAATTTGAGATTATTTTTTTATTAAATTCTATATAAAACTCAATATATCATATAAATTTTTTTTTGCAATTGATTTTTTTTAACAATTATATTAAAATAAGACTTCAATCATAATTAAAGAGGTTTATTATGCAATACAATGCAATAGTAAAAAATATAAAAGAAATTACTCCAGAAATTAAACTTTTTTTTGTAAAGTTTAAAGATGAACATAAATTAGATTTCAAAGCAGGTCAATTTGCTGTTCTTGGACTTCCTGATGATAAAAATAATTTAGATGGCGAATGGCACAGACGTGCATATTCAATCACATCTTCACCAAAGGAAGATGAAGTTGAATTTTATATTGTTTTGGTTCCAGATGGAAGACTTACTCCACGTCTTTTTGATTTAAAGATAGGTGATGAAATATTTATGGGTGAAAGGGCCGCTGGTGTTATGAATTTTGATGGTGTAGAAGATACAGCAGACTTATTATTTATAAGCACAGGCACAGGTATTGCCCCATTTGTAAGTATTCTTCGCGACCACAAAGATGAAATTTTAAATGGTAAAAGACAAGTTGCTCTTATCCATGGTGCAAGACATACTTATGAACTTGGTTTTAAGGGTGAATTAGAAGAACTTGAAAAACTTTCACCATATTTCCATTATTATCCAATCGTTTCTCGTTCAGAACAGGAACAAGGTGAACAATGGAAGGGATATAAGGGTCATGCACAATCATTGGTAAAAGATGGCACTATTGAGAAGGATTTTGGTAAAAAAATTACACCAGAAGGTTTCCATGTATTCCTTTGTGGAAATCCAAGAATGGTTGATGAAACAGTAGAAATCTTTTTACAAAAGGGCTTTACAAGACATACCCTTAAGGAAAAAGGAAATCTTTATTTTGATAAGCACTAAAAAAATGCCACTTTAAAAGGTGGCTTTTTTCAAATAAAAATCCTCCATATTGGAGGATAATTTTTTTGATTTAATAAAGAAAAGAATTATTCTTCGTCTTCGTCAATTTCTTCTGCTTGTTTAGCTTCAGCATTCTTTTGTTGTTTTTTATCTTCCTTTTCCATAATAGATTCAATTTTTGCAATCGCATCATCAGATGGAAGACCATAAATCACAGCATATTCATCAGCAAGTCTTGACAATGCTTGTTCATAAATTTGTCTTTCGCTAAATGATTGTTCAAGTTTATCAGAACGCTTATATAAATCACGCACAACTTCAGCAACAACTTGAGGGTCGCCACTATTGATTTTTTCTTCATATTCTTGAGCACGTTTTGCCCACACAATTCTTTTTTGTTGAGGTGAAGTTTTCATAATATCAATAGCTTTTTTAATTTCATATTCTGTTGATAGTTTTCTAAGTCCAGATACTTCAATTTTATCCACAGGAATTTTCAAAGTCATACGATTTTTTGCAAATCTTACAACCAAAAATTCAATATTCATTCCTGCAATAGTTTCTTCTACTATTTCTGCTACTTGTCCGACACCGTGAGTTGGATAAACAACATAATCACCTACTGTAATTTCCCATTCATTCTTCGCCATAATAAACTCCGTCTAAAATTATTAAAAAATAATAGAAAAAAGAAATTTTTTACTATATAATCTTACTTATTATATCAAAATTACAATAATAAAACAAGTTTTTTTTATAAAGGGGGTAGGAGTGGATTTGTTTGAATTTGTATATTTAACAATTTTGTCTTTTATTCAGGGAATGACGGAGTTTCTTCCTGTAAGTTCTTCTGCCCATCTTTTAGTTTTACCTTATTTAGTCAATGTTGCGGATCAGGGGATAATAGTTGATATTTCTGCACATATAGGGTCTATTTTGGCAGTATGTTATTTTTATCGAAAGGATATAAAGGAAATCTTTTTTTCCATTTTTCGAAGCAACAGCACCAAATCCCAAAGAAGTTTATTTTATAAAATTTGTTTAGCATTTATCCCAATATTTATTGCTGGGGCAATAATGTATTTTGGTAGAATTTCAGGTATAAGAAATCCAAAGATTGTAATCTATACAAGCATTATTTTTGGTGGACTTTTGTATCTTGCTGATGTCTATAGTGCGAAAAAAAAAGATATTCCACAACTTTCATACTTTGATGCCATTTTTATTGGTTTAGCACAAATTATTTCAATAATTCCAGGTGTAAGCCGAAGTGGAGCTACTATGACAGCTGGTATGATGTGCGGACAAAAGCGACAATCTGCGGTTCGATTTGCATTTTTGCTTTCAATTCCAACGGTTGGTTTTCTTGGTGTTGGAAGTATAGTTGAATTTATTGCAAATCCAGTAAAAATAAACATAGTCTATTTAATTTTTACAATTTGTATGTCTTTTATATTCTCATTATTTGCCATAAAATTTATGATAAATTGGGTTAAAAAATCATCATTCAAAATATTTGCTATCTATAGGATTTTATTTGCAATCTTTTTATACTTTTATTTAAAATAAACTTGTTGCATCAGTAGGAAAAAAATGATATTATAAATATGAAATGAAGGAGAAAAAATATGAATAAAATTTTAATTGCTTTATTTGGGTCTATATTATTAAGTGCTTGTTCAGTGGCAAAGCAAGAAGGTGTTGCAATTACATCAACTTCAAAACCATCAAGCTATACAAAAACAAATTTTTATGATATGTATGATGATATTTATGGTGATGAGGAAGAAGTTAGTGAAGAAATGGCTACAAGTATGAAGGCTGTTCAAAATAATCAAGCACAACAACAAAATCAACCTGTAGAGGCTCCTGCTCCTGTGCAAGAAGCATCTGCCCCAGTAGAAGCAACAAAGCCAGCTGAAAATCCTGCTGATATAGATGTTTCAAAAACTGCATTTGGTGCAATGGGAAATTATAAAATCGGAAACCCATATTTAATTGATGGTGTTTCATATTATCCACACGAAGATTATACATACAGTGAAATAGGTATTGCATCATGGTATGGTCCAGATTTCCATGGTGGAAAAACAGCAAATGGCGAAGTTTTTGATGAAACAAAACTTACTGCTGCACACAGAACATTACCTATGCCATCACTTGTTCGTGTAACAAACCTTGAAAATGGAATTTCTGCAAATATAAAGGTAAATGACAGAGGTCCTTATGCAAGAGACAGAATTTTGGATTTATCTTCTGCCGCTGCTGATGTTCTTGGTATTAAAGAAAAGGGCACAGCACGTGTAAAAGTTGAAATTTTACCAGAAGAAAGCCGTAATCTTAAGGAATTAGCTATTGCCTCACAAAACACTGACATTTATGCTCCTGATATTCAACAAAATCCTGTTGAAAAGCCAGCAGAACCTGTTGTAGTTGCTCCTGTGCAAGAAGCACCTGCACCTGTTCAACCAGAAAGTGTTTCTGATACAACAAAGACAGAGGGTGTTGGTGATTATTTCGTTCAAGTTGGTGCATACTCAACTTATGATAAGGCAGAAATAATGAAAAACAAACTTTCATCTCTTGGAACAGTAAAGATTTTCAAAGCCGTAGCAAATGGCAATACACTTTACAAAGTTCGTCTTGGTGAATTTATGACTCCAGAAGAAGCAGAGAAAGCACAACGTGCAGTTTCCGAAGCTGGAATTCCTGGTTCACGTGTCATAATAAAATCAGATGGCAGTTTCAAATGGAAAATGTAAATCTTAACTAATCCCCTGAAAAGGGGATTTTTTTAATATCTTTATAATTGTGAAACCTTAGCGACACACGGTGTTAGTGTGGAGCATAGAAGAGAACAAGGTTATTTCCGAATACTGGTAATCGGTGTAAAGACTTGGCATTCCCAACGGGATTCGAACCCGTGTTGCAAGAATGAGAATCTTGAGTCCTAGACCACTAGACGATGGGAACATCTATTAGCAAAGGATACAAAAAAAATAGAAATATGCAAGCATATTTTTAAGAGTTTGGATTTTTTATATCATACGGATAATTTTCGTTCCAAAAATCAATATTCATTATTTCCAAAATTTCTTCTATATTAAAAAGAAGTTCATGAATTTGCTTTGCCACCAATTCTATATCTTCGGTTGGCACACGAAAATATTCTGTTAATTTTTCCTTATCCAAATTACCAAATTCGCCACTATCAATTTGAATATTCCCATTTGTCAGTGTCAATTTTGAATTATTTGGATTAGGGTCAGTTTTTATTGTAAATCTTGTATCTTTATCTTCGTTTATGAAATCCAAAGTTTCTTTTTTTATCAAGGTAATATTTCGCAAAATATCCATAAAACGAACCATTTCGTCAGTAGATATATAAGAATTTATATTAGGGTTTTTTATAATAGAACTAAGTTCTTCTATAAACGAAGAAATATCCTTATATACAAAAAAGCCAAGCATTTTTCTTTCCATAAAAAAGCGTTCAATTTTCAATGTTTCCATATCAAAAAGAAAATTTAACTTTGCATCAGTTAAAATTATAGCCATTTTTTCCGTTGGGAAAAACCAAGTATAAAAGTATTTCAACATTCCAAACAAAGACTTTTCAACATGGAATTTTATATATCCTGTGATACGAGCACGAATTTTTTGTTCAGTAATATTTTTTACAAGTTCATAGGATATAAAAACAAATGGCACACTTATCAAACCAGATGATATATTAATGACCATATTTTTTATATCTGGGTCAATAGTGAATTTTTCAAATAAAAATACAATTATTCCAGTCAAAATACATATAATGTATGGAAGTATTTTTAAAAAAAGTCGTTGCATAATTTTTCTCCTTACAACAATAGTAAAAAGAAAAAACAAAATATTCTATAAGTATAAAATCACACTATTTTTTATGAAAAAATATTCCGTGGACAATAAGCAAGAATACACCAATACAGATAAACACATCAGCCATATTAAAAGCAGGCCAATGGTATCCTTTTATATGAAAATCCAAAAAGTCAATTACTGCACCATATCTGATACGGTCAAAAATATTTCCCAATGCTCCTGCGATAATAAGGATAAATGAGAACTTATTTGTTGTATTTTTTTCCTTTTGCAAAAGATGTATAATATAGCAAACTATCAAAGAACTAAATACGACAAGTCCCCATCTTACAAGTTGCGAATGGGACGCTAACATAGAAAAACTTATTCCATTATTCCAAACCAAAATAAGGTTGAAAAATTTGTTAACTATTTTAATTCCATAATAATTGGGGTAAAGATATTCATAAGGGCCATAATATTCCAATGAAAAACCAGTTGCATTTAAAATCAAACATTTTGTAATAAAATCAATACCAATAAAAAAAAGTATCAATAACAAACTTGAATTAAAAATTTTTTTCATAATTATACCTTTATTGTTTATCCTTGTATGGATTTTTGCTTGTTCTTGTTTTAAGTCTTATAATAATTTTATCAAAGCCAAATTCTTCACCCAAAGAATTTATAAGATAACGTTTATAGTTATCAGGAAGCACAGAAGCCCCACCAACAAACAAAGTAAATGTAGGGGGTTTAATTGCACTTTGAGTAATATATTTAATACTCATAGGACGTTTAAGTCTTGAAAGAGGAGGTGGATTTTTAATAACCACTTTTTCAAGCCATTTATTAAGTTTTCCAGTAGAGATTCGAAGGTTTCGTAAATCATAAAGTTCAAATGCCTCACGCATCATTTCACCAACACCCTTTGCCTTAAGTGCAGAAATGCAAACAAGAGGAATATTTTTCACCTGAGCAAATGATTCTTCCAATTTATCTTTGATTTGTGAAAGGACATACTTCTTTTCCTTTATCAAATCCCATTTATTAAGGACGAACAAAAGACCTTTACCTTCGTTAATTGCGACATTTGCAATAACTAAATCTTGTTTATCTAATCCCACAGAAGCATCAATTACAATAATACAAATATCAGAATTTTTAATTGCTTCAATAGAACGAGCAGTTGAAAGTCTTTCAAGTTCTTCATAAACTTTTGAACGTTTTCTTAAACCTGCAGTATCAATAAGTTTTACATCGCGACCCTTATATACAAAATCGGTATCAATAGCATCGCGGGTAATACCAGCTTCGTTTCCGACAAGCATTCTTTCTTCACCAAGCAAGGTATTAACCAAAGTTGACTTACCAACATTTGGACGACCAATAAGAGATATTCTTACACTTAAATCAATAGGAGCTTCATCTTGACTATTTTCAACAATTTCGATTATATCCTTAAGTTCATCATCATCTAAATCTTCAATCTTTGATTCGGGAATTTTTGTTGCTTCGATTTTTTTAATTTCCTTTTTCAGTGTATCGATTAGGGAGATAATACCTTGCCCATGTTCAGCGGAAAGAGGCATAGGGTCCCCAAAACCCAACTTATAAAAATCACCAAGATTATTTTTAAAGTTATTATAATTTTCAGCCTTATTTGCAATAAGAATAACAGGCTTATTATGTTTTTTTACAATATTTGCAAAATAAATATCCTCTGGTAAAACAGAAGTTTTTGCATCAATCATAAACAAAATCAAATCGGCACTTTTTATCGCATCGATAGTTTTGTTTGTCATTCTATCTGCAATAGTATTCTTGCCAGCCTTTTCAAGTCCAGCAGTATCAAGAAGGGTAAATTCAAAATCATCATATCCCTTTACGACATATTCCTTTACATCACGAGTTGTTCCAGCAGTATCGTAAACAATAGCCACATTTCGTTTAACAAGTTTATTAAACAAAGTTGACTTACCAACATTTGGACGACCAATAATTGCAACTTTTATCATTTTATTCCCATTGCTTATAATTTTTTATAAAACTAATATATTATAAAATGAAAAATATTACAATTACTAAATTATTTTTGTAGATTTACAAAACGAACTGACATATAATTAAATAGTTTAATAAAAACAAATAAGGAGAGTATAAATGGTTGCAAAAAAGAAAACTGCTTCAAAATCAAAAACAACTTCAACAGTTAAAAAAACAAAAACTGTAAAACCAGCTACTTCAAAAAAAACAATAATAAAACCAGAAGTAGTTGAAACTGCAAAAAGTTATTTTAAAACAGCTGAAAAGAAAGTTAAAAAAGTCAACATTGAAAAATTTTTAACTGATGCTTTGTATATGCTTTTACATCCAGTAAAATATTTCACATCAATAAAATCAGATGGCAACTATGAAAATGCGATTGTAAAGGTTTTAATGTATGGACTTATAACCGCTGGTATCAAGATTGTATTTAATATTGCAAGCATTACACTTATTGGTGCGATTTCTGCAATTATACTTATGCCAATATATGCATTGCTTATAACATTTGGTTTGGCTGGAGTTATGTTATTTTTCTCTTACCTAGCAAAGGGTGAAATGAATTTTGAAACATCAATGAAGGCTGTTGCATCATGTATCTTTATGTATCCAGTATCATTTGTTGCATATCATCTTGCATTTAGCTATTGGATATTATTTATATTTTCATTGATATTGGATTTATACATAGTATTTTTAATTTACACTGCAACAACATCTTGCTTAAAGGGTGAACCTGCACTTTCAAAAGTAATTTTTGGAATTTTTGCTGCATTTATTGTTGTAATTCATTTTTCATCAACAGGAACACTTTATATTTCAAGCAAAAATCCACAAGTTGCATTTAAGCATCACTATGTAAGATTACAAAAACAAACTGCAAATGAAATTGCACCTATTGTAAATATGAAATAATGTTGTAATAATTATAAAAAAGTCCTCTTTTTTCACAAAGGGGATTTTTTTTATTTCTAAGATTTATTACTTGAAACTTTATATAAATTTATATAATATTTAAAACAATTAAGTAAGATTTTAGGATTCTTTTATGAGTAATACAAAAAATATCAATGGTGATTTCTTAAGACGTCCTCCTTCAAGTGTTGAAGCAGAGCAGGCTTTACTTTCTGCTATTATCACAAATAATAAGGCATTAGAAAAGGTTTCCGAGTTTTTAAGAAGGGAACATTTTATTGAAAAGGCCCACCAAATAATCTATGACGCTTGTGTAAAGTTGATTGAAAAGGGACATCTTGCCGATATAATTACTCTTAAAAATTATTTATCTCAAAGTGGTGAACTTGAAGCCATAGGTGGTGTTGATTATTTAACAAGTCTTGCAAACAATGCTGTTTCAATTATAAATGCTGGTGATTATGGTAAATTGATATACGATTGTGCCATTAAACGTAATTTGATTAACATTGGAACAGATATTGTTAATTCCGCATTTGGTGGTGAAAGCGAAGAAGAAACCTCCGCCAACAGCCAAATCCAAGTGGCCGAACAAAAACTTTACGATTTGGCAACCTCAGGTTATACCGAAGGTGGACTTCAAAATTTCGAGGAAAGTTTAAGGTCATCTTTGCATATAATTGAAAAGGCATATCAAAGCGATGGCTCCATTTCTGGTATGTCAACAGGTATAGATAATTTGGATAAAAAACTTGGTGGACTTCATCCATCAGATTTGATGATTGTTGCGGGTCGTCCAGGTATGGGTAAAACTGCATTTGCTGTGAATTTGGCATTTAATGTAGCGAACGAAGTTTTAAATAAACGTGGACCTGAAAATTTACAGGGACCTGTTGCATTCTTTTCACTTGAAATGTCTGCTGACCAACTTGCATCTCGTATATTATCATTTTCTGCTGAAGTATCTGCACATAAAATGAGAACAGGAAATATCACAGAGGAAGAATTTAACCGCATTGCTGAACATTCGCGTGCATTAGCAAGTGTTCCAATTTTCATTGACGATACACCTGATTTAACTGTATCTGCGATAAGAACACGTTGTCGAAGATTGAAACGTCAACATGGTGGACTTTCACTTATTGTTATTGACTATATACAACTTTTAAATTCACCTGGTGGAAAGAAATCAGAAAACCGAGTTCAGGAAATTTCTGAAATGACCAGAGGTTTAAAAATCCTTGCAAAGGAACTTGATGTCCCTGTAATTGCACTATCACAGCTTTCTCGTTCAGTTGAAGCTCGTGATGATAAGAAACCACTTCTTTCTGATTTACGTGAATCTGGTTCTATTGAACAAGATGCCGATGTCGTTTTATTCGTATATCGTGAATCATATTACTATGAACGCCAAGAACCAGAAAATGAAAACAGCGAAGAATACCTAAAATGGAAGGCAAAGTTAGAAAGAATTAAAAATATGGCCGAAATTATTATTGCAAAGCAAAGACACGGACCAACAGGTTCTGTTGATGTTGCCTTTGTTGGTGAATACTTTAAGTTCGGTAATTTTTACGATGGGACAAACCCAAATCCAAATAATTAAGGGAGTATAATTTAATATGAAAAAGTTTGTAATTGCATCTTCAAATGAACATAAAATAGCAGAATTTAAAAAAATGCTATCACCATTTAATATCAAAGTTGTTTCATATAAGGATATTTTAAAGGACGATTTTGAAATAGAGGAAACAGGAAAAACATTTGTGGAAAATGCAAAACTTAAGGCTGAAACTATTGCAAATAAAACAAAGCTCCCAACATTTGCAGATGACAGCGGTTTATGTATTACCTCATTAAACGGAGAACCTGGATTATTTTCTGCTCGTTATGCAAAAGCCGAAGGAGGTTATGAAAACGCATTTGCAAAACTTGAAGAACGATTAAAATCAAAGGACAAAGATGCTTACTTTATTTGTGTGATTGCTTTTGCACGTCCAGATAATAAAACCGAAATTTTTGAAGGAAGATGTAATGGCTTTATAAATTTCCCAGCCCGAGGTCAAGATGGTTTTGGATATGACCCAATTTTTGTTCCAAATGGTATGGGTCGCACATTTGCAGAATTAAGCGAAGATGAAAAAAATTCTATTAGCCATAGGGCATTTGCCATGGAAAAGTTTGCATCATTTTTAATTGAGGAAGAAAAGAAAAAAGATGCCGAATTAAAAAGCAAAACAAAAACATCAAAGACATCATCTTCAAAAACAGATGCAAAGCAACCTTCTGTTGCAAAGGAAGTTATTAAGGAAACAGAGCCAGTAAAAACTAAGGTCGAAGTTGTAAAAGAAGAGGTTAAAAAGTCCTCTGAAAATCCAATGGAAGAATTTATTGAAGTTGATGCAAAATTAAATTCTGATGAAAACAACTAGCCTTTACATACACTATCCATTTTGTCTTTCAAAATGTCATTATTGTGATTTTGTAAGCTATCCTT
This sequence comes from uncultured Alphaproteobacteria bacterium, assembly GCA_934246625.1. GTDB lineage: Bacteria > Pseudomonadota > Alphaproteobacteria > Rs-D84 > CACZYB01 > CACZYB01. Next base: position 384,536 of record CAKQHZ010000001.1, on the reverse strand, counting down.
GCCTTAACAAAAAAATCGAAGATTTAACAGATTTTTATTTATCCGAACTTGATTCGTTTTATTCGTATACAAACAATCGTTCAATTTCATCAATTTATTTTGGCGGTGGAACTCCATCATTGATGGATACACATTTACTTGATTCTATTTTAAATAAGGCACATAAACTTTGGCATATTGATAATAATATTGAAATTACGATGGAGGCAAATCCAAAAACCGTTGACCATCAAAAATTACAAACCTTTAAATCACTTGGTATTAACCGTATATCCCTTGGCGTGCAATCGTTAGATGATAAGGTTTTAAAGTTTTTGGGGCGTATTCATTCGGCAAATGATGCAATAAAAACATTATCAGAAATAAAAAATATTTTTGATAATGTATCTGCGGATTTTATTTATGCACTTCCAAATCAAACATTAAATGATTGGAAATTCCAGTTGCAAAAGATTCAGGATTTAGGCTTGTCCCATTTATCACTTTATGAACTTATCATAGAGGAAAATACCAAAATTTTTGATTGGATTCAAAATGGTAAAATAAAACCAGTTGATGAAAATATTGCTGTGGATATGTATAATTTTACAAATGATTTTTTAAAGGATATTCTTCCACAATACGAAGTTTCAAGCTATGCAAAACCATTATTTCAAAGCAAGCATAATATCAATTATTGGGAAGGTGGAGATTATATTGGTATTGGTCCTGCTTCTGCCTCAAGATTGAAACTTGATAATAAATTTATTATAAATGAAAATCCCTCAAACATAAATGATTGGAAAACCCTTTCACAACAAAGGACAAGTTTTACAACTACACTTACCAAAACTCAAAGGGCAGAGGAACTTATCATTATGGGATTAAGACAGATAAAAGGCATCGATTTTAAAACGTTCGAAGAAAACCTTGGTGATTCGTTTTTTAACTTTGTTGATATGAATAAAATACAGGCATTTGAGGATAGGGGATTGCTTTTATTATCACCTGATAAAATAAAAGTATCAAAGGAAGGTATGCTTCTCCTTGATACAATTATTTTGGAAATTATAAAATAACTATGCGTTATATTTTTCGTTAAGTTCTTTTACTTTATCCGCAGAAATTTTTGTGAATACAGATTCTGGAATACTGAAAGTATGACCATTTGAAATTGCTTTCATTTCTTTTTCAGTATCAAAAATCCAATCGCCATCGGAATTGATAGCCTTTAAAATCTTTTGGCTTGTTGATGGAATAATTGGCTTTGCAAGAATCATAAATATACGCATAAGGTTCATTGCGAACGCAAGTATTTGACCTGCTTTTTCTGGTTCAGTTTTATATACTGTCCAAGGAGCCATTTCATCAATATATTCATTACCACTTACCCAAATAGAACGAAGTTCAGCAACTGCCTTTCTGTATTCCATATTTGAAAGGTAAGATGTGTAATTTTTGATTTTTTCATCAATGTTTTTGATAACTTGCTTTTCCTTTTCAGTATCAAGAGCATTGTGAAGTAAAGTATTTTCGAATTTTGAGTTATAGAATTTCAAGATTCGAAGAATAAAATTACCAAGCACATCATTTAAGTCCTTGTTAATTTCTTCTGCAAAACGTTCAAAAGTGAAATCAGTATCATCTGTTTCAGGAGCATTTTTTATTAACCAATAACGCCAATAATCTGCCTCAAATTCTTCGATTGCAGAATTTGCGAAAACTCCACGACCCGCAGATTTTGAAAACTTTCCACCGTTAAAGTTAAGATAACTTAACCCCTTTATCACATCAACTTTTTTATAATCATTGTTTGCACCAATCAATGTTGCAGGGAACATAATAGAATGAAAAGGCACATTATCCTTTCCCATAAATTCGACATAGCGAACTTTGTCTGCACCATGTGATTCAAGCCACCATTTTTTATAATCATCACCCAATAATTCTTTTGTCATAGATATATAACCAATAGGGGCATCAAACCAAACATAAAAAACTTTGTCCTTCATATTTGGAAATACATTTGCTGGAACTGGCACACCCCATTTTAAATCACGAGTAATACATCTGTCAGAAAGACCTTCATCAAGCCATTTATTTGCGATTCCCAAGGTAAGTTTATTCCACTTTCTTGTATTAACCCATTCACGAACTTTGTCGCTTAAAAGTGAAAGTTTCAAATAAAGATGAGATGTCTTTCTTACTTCAAGATTTGTGCTTCCACTTACAGCAGATTTCGCATCAATCAAATCCTTTGGGTCCAAAACTTTTGTGCAAGATTCGCATTGGTCGCCACGAGCATTTGTTGCACCACAATAAGGGCAAGTTCCAACAATATATCTGTCTGGTAAAAACATATTATCATCAACAGAAAAAACTTGTTCTACTTCACGTTCTTCTATGTATCCATTATTATAAAGTTCGGTTGCAATTTGTTGAGTAAGTTCAATATTTGCCTTTGAAGAAGTTCTTCCAAAATAATCAAATGAAAGATTAAATTTTTGATAAATATCCTTATGTAAATTATGATACTTTGTTGTATAATCCAATACATCAATGCCTTCTTTTTTTGCACCCAATTCAGATGGAGTGCCGTGTTCATCAGTTCCACAAATATACACAACATCATTGCCGATTAAACGATTAAATCTTGCATAAACATCACTTGGAAGAAGACAACCAGCCAAATGACCTAAATGAGGAATTCCATTAACATAAGGAAGTGCAGAAGTAATAAGTATTCTTTCTTTTGACATAATAAAACCTATATTTTTGTTATTTTACTACGATTTTACATAATTTAAAATTTTTTACAATACAAGAATTAAAAAATCCCCATTTAAAATGAGGATTTGTAAAATATTTGATATATTAGTCAGCATATATTATTACACAATGTTTGCTCCATAATAAAATATTGCCGAGTTCATAATCCACCCAATACATTTTTGAAACATTATTTTTATTCATTAAAGTTGTTATATCATGATTACTCATTACACCTAAGAAACCCCAATTACAATCTTTGATTTTTTTCTTCGTATTCAATTCACTAAAATTAATTTTGGAAGAATCTATATTTATAGTTGCACTTGGTGAGTAAATATTAGAGCAAGCAGTTATAGTTAAAAGCAATGCAACTGATAAAAGCAATTGTTTCATAAAGATTTCCTTTCTTTTTGTTTATATGGAAGGATTTTATTCCTTATAATAAGTAAAGTCAACTACTATTTAACAACCCTTGCAAAGGTTGCAACAAAAATTTTTCTTGCCCCAGCATGTTTAAGAACTTTTGCACATTCATTAAGAGTTGCACCAGTAGTCATAACATCATCAACAATCAAAATATTTTTACCTTTTATGATAGAGTTATTTTTAACCATAAACGAATTTTTTACATTTAGCTTTCTTTCCTTTATAGAAAGATGTCCTTGAGATTCCTTAAACTTATTTCTGATAAGGATATTATATAACACAGGCTTTTTCAAAATTTTTGCAATAACATTTGCAAGTAAAGCCGATTGATTATACTTTCTTTTCAACATTCGTTTAAGATGTATTGGCACAGGAATAATATAATCAAATTTATCCTTATAAGGAGAAATTGTGCTTGCCATCATTTTCCCCATAATACGAGCATAATTTGTTTTATCAGCATGTTTGAAAGGAAGAATAATTTTTTTTGACGCATCGTTATAACGAACAACGCTAAGGCATTTATTAAATTTTGGTTTTGATTTAAGGCAATGTGGACATACAAAGTAATTAGATTTTGTTTTTTGATTTGGGAACATAATTTCAAATGGATAACCACAATATGCACATCTTGGTTCACTTATAAAATCAATTTTATTTAGACATTCAAAACAAATACCATCATCATTTTCAATGAAGTTTTTGCATATAATACATTGAGCGGGAAAAACAAAGTTAATTACTTTTTTAAAAAAATTTTTGAAAACAGAAGCTATTACCATCTCATCAAATCATATTCTTTTACATTTTCTTCTTCGCCAAAAATATCAGCACCCTTTGAAACACGAAGTTTGTCATAGGAGTCATTATTAACAACTCTGAAAGAGAAAGAGTCAATATCACGATTTGTAAGCACAGGTGTAATTTGTTTATCAGAAAGTCCTTCATTTCTTAAAACATTACTTACAATAGCAAGTCTTCGTGCAGCAAGTTTTTTTGCCTTTGTATTTTTCATTGCATTTTCAGAAATTGCAATTTGAATAGAATTTGTTGGTTGGTCTTTTGCAATTTGAGCAAATGAACGAATAATATTTACACTTTCACGACTGATTGCGGAACTTCCAGATTCAAAATCAAGTTTCATTTGTAAAACTTCTCTATTACCAATTTTTAATGGGCCACTTGGTAATTCAGAAGATTTTTTCACATTTTGCATTTTTGTTTTAATGGTGTTTACATTGATTGGACCAACATCACCAGCCATTGCGTCCTTTACATTTTTTTCCTTTGAAAAATCGGCATCTTCGGCATATTCTTCTGCATCGGCTTGAGCATTTTCTTCCAAATCATTTTCAACATCTTCTTCTAAAAATTCAGCATCGTCATCATAATATTCCACAGGTGATAAATATTTATTATCGGAAATATATGTGTGATACAAATCTTGTTTCAAATTTTTTGCTGAAACGGAAGAAACAACCTTTTCCTTTTTCTTATTTGATGATTTAGAAGTTTTTACTTCTGTTGCATTATCTTGGTTTTCAGGCTTGATAGCAGAAAAAGCCTTTACAAAAGGATTATTTTTTTCACCAAATGAAATATCACTTTTACTTTTTCTTGATTTTTTTGATAATTCAACAGAGTTTTTTACACTTCTTTCAATTCCTACATCTTTTGGAACAATGTTTGCAACACTAACACCAAAAGGACTTTCTGCCTTTGCACTACTATCTTCAGGGAAATAGTCATCTTCGTTCAAAGCAGGAGGAAGAGGAGGGCGTTTTACACTGGTTGTAGGGATAATAACTTTAGTATCAATTTTTGGTTGAGTTTTTTCTGATACAGAAACCAAAACTTCTTCACCTTCACCAACCACAACATTTGAAACATCAGGTTTTGCCTTTTGTTTTATTTCACTAAGTTGACGTTTAGTTTTATTGAATTGTTTTATAAGTTCATCAGGACGCAAAGAAGCAATTTTTTTATGTTGTTTTTTATCTTCTTTTTTTGGAAGGATAGTTTTTTTAGGTTGAAGTTTTATTTCATCAACAGAAGATATTTCAACAGGTTTAATTTCTTCTTTATCATCATCAATAACCTCAGAAACCTTATCATTGATAGGATAAGTTATTTCGTCATTTAATGCCACAGCCTGATATTCAATAATATCATCTTCAGATGGAAGGAAAGCGGAATTTGGAGCTTCTGGAACAATATCATTTAGGGTTGCAACATTTGAAAGAGAAGAGCTTGAAAAATCTAGGGAAACACGATTTTTTTGTGTCCCCCTAGACCTCCTTGAATCCAGGGTAGAGGCATTTATGATGCCAACAAGCAACATCAAAAATAAATAAAACCTCTTTTGCATTCCTTTTAACCCTTTCATCCTTCTCCAATTTTTGTTTTACTATTTATTTTTTTATATATCAAGAAAAAATTTCAAAAAGTCTAAATTTTTTTAAATATTTTATAATTTTTTATAAAAAATTTCAATTTGCAAAATATAATTTTAATACTTTCCTATATATAATAAAAAAATACTTTAAAAATAAAAAAAACAATAGTAAAATCATAAAACTATGAAAAAAAGCAAATTATATAACATAACGATAATTGAAAAATATATATCCAAGCAAATATTGTTTGGGCTTTTAATTGTATCATCAATTTTATTAGGTATTGCGTGGTTTTCACAAATAATAAGATTGCTTTCATATTTGGTAAATAACAATTTATCAATGTGGACATTTTTGAAAATGACATCATTATTGTTGCCTGATTTAGTTTCTATTATTTTACCTATTGCATTATTTGCGGTTGTTTTGTTTGTGTATAATAAACTTATTTCTGATAAGGAACTTATTATAATGGAAGCAATAGGAATGAACGTTCGTCAACTTGCAAAGCCAGCAATATATATTGCAGTTTGTATGACAATTTTTTCATACTTTATTACATTACGACTTTCACCAATGTATGCAAAAAAATATAGAACCTTTGCATTTGAGGCAAAAAACGATTTATCTGCACTTCTTATAAAGGAGGGGGAGTTTAATCAATTAACAAATGGCCTTACAATTTATGTTAAAAATTCAAACAATAATATTTTAACTGATATATTTATAAATGACTTACGTTCAGCAAACAGTATGCGAACTATCCTTGCGGAACAGGGAATTGTCAGTGCGTCAAAAAATAATATAACACTTACCCTTGAGCATGGAAGTGTCCAAGAAAAGGTTAAGAACAGATATACCGTTGGTAATTTTGAAAATTATACGGCGGATTTAGGTGTTATCGCCACAAGTTCGGAACGAAATGTAAAGGCAAACGAACTTGGCAACTTTGAAATTATTTTTGCACGTGAGTTGGGCTATGCAAATGCAATTACTTATCCAAAATATTTGGTTGAACTTCATAAACGTTTAATAATGCCACTTTATAATTTAATATTTGTTTTAATTGCTCTTATTGCAGTATTCAAAGCACCACTTAACAAACGAAGTGAAAATAAAAATATGATATTTGCAGTCGCAGGTATGGTCGCAGTTGAAATGTGCTTTATTTCTATCTTTAATTTATTAAGGGTTAAAATGAATATGTATCCAGCAGTGTATATTTTAACCATTTTGTTGTTATACATTTTATTTAAAATACTTTATGCTGAAAAATCAATAAATCTAAACAGATTTAAGTTTAAAAAGAAGGTGAAAAAATAATGAATCGTTTGCTTGCCTTTATACTTATTTGTTTGGTTTCTGTTCCAACTTTTGCTGATGATGGAAAGGATACATTTTTTGAAACATCTGAAATTATTTATGATAAAAACACAGGTATTTTTACATCTGTTGGTTATAGTGATATTGAATACAATAAAAATAAATTAAGAACAAAGACTTTGGAATTTGATACAAATACAAAGGAAATTGTTGCAAAAGGAAATGTTGATATAAGCAATTCCAACGGAAATATCACAACACAAAATATGGTTATTGGAACCCAATCTGATAATGCTACTATTGGAAAAACAGATATAAAGTTTGGTGAAAACTCCTATGCTTCATCACAATCAGCCGAAATGATTGGTAAAAAGAAAATTATTTTGCACGATGTAGAATATACTGCATGTAAAGAAGGTTTAGAAGGTTGTGGTGAAAGTCCAACATGGAAAATTGGAGCAAGTAAAATAAAACACGATACTGACGATGGTTCATTAGTATATAATAATGCTTTGATTTATTTATTTGATGTCCCTGTATTTTATTTACCATATCTTATAAACTATGCACCAAATGTTAAAAATAAAACAGGGCTATTATTTCCGTCATTTGGAACATCTTCAAATTTGGGATATGTTGCACAAATACCATTATTTATAAAAATCAATCCATATAATGATATGACAATTACCCCTATGTTCACATCAAAAAAGGGAACATTGTTTATTACAGAATACAGAACCAATCAAGATTTCTTTACAAGCACTACTAATGCAAGTTTTAAACAATCATCTAACGAAGAAGATAAACGTTGGTATATAAAGACAAATAATTATTTTGAAATAGATGATGTATGGCGTGGTATTGCAAATATTGAGCGAACATCTGATGATACATATTTGCGACTTTATGATTTTAATTCTGACCCATGGCTTTCTTCACAAATTGGTATAGAAGGCACATATAACAGAAGTTATTTGACTGCAAATACATATTTTTATCAAGATTTGCGTAATTTACAGGATAGCTATACACCAAAGGTTTTACCAATAATTGATTACAGACGAATTTCCGAACCAAATAGCGTTGGTGGATATTGGGATTTCAATCTTAATACTGCACATATAATAAAGGATTATTCAAATCCACTTACACCTGATGAAACAAATTTCAGAACTTCAACAATAATCAAATATACACAACCATTTAAAACCGCTGGTGGACATTTGTTTAATTTGACTTTGGGTGCTCGTGGTGATTTGTATGTTCTTGACGATATTCATAATCCAGACAATGAATCAAAACCATATTATTCTGGAACAAAGGGACGAAGTGATATAAGTGCAGATTTAATATGGAAATATCCATTATATCGTTCATATTCTAACAGAACAGAAATATTGCAACCTATGGTTCAATTTATTACTTCACGAAAACAAAGTTCAAATCCCGAAATTCCAAATATGGATAGTAAATATATGGAATTGGAAGTTGAAAATCTTTTTTCTGATGACAGATTTTCAGGTTATGACATTTTTGAATCCGGAACCAGAGTTAATTATGGATTAAACTTTGTTCAAAATTATGATAACAATCAAAATGTATCATTTTTTATTGGTCAAAACTTTAATATTGACGTTCCTGATGATATATATTTGGAAAACAGTGGACTTAAAAATTCTTCTGGTGCATCTGATATAGTAGCAAATCTTTCCTATTCACCTTCACCATTTTTAAGATTACAATATAAAACCAGAATGAATAATACAGATTTCAAAATCAACAGAAACGATGTGAATTTATATGTCGGTTCTCGTGCATTAAATTTAACTGTCAATTATGTATATTTACGAAATATGTATATAGAGGACGAACTTTCAGTAAGAAAAGATGAAATCAATACTTATCTTTCATCACAACTTACTAATAAATGGAGAGTTTTTGTTGGAAACAGATATGATTTATATCAAAACCGTGATATAAATATACTTGGTGGAATTGTTTATGAAAATGATTGCTTTAAGTTTGCATTAAATGTTATAAACGAATTTACACGAGACCGAGATTATGTTGGTGATAAGGCTGTTTATTTCAGTCTTTCATTTAAAACTTTGGGAACTGTATCATCAAGTTTTGGGCTTGGCTCAACTGAATAATGATATAAAGAGGGGGAAAGTGATGTTTTATAAATTATTATTTCTTTTCATAATATGTTTTGCAAACATATCATTAGCCGATAATGTTGAAATAAAAGCAATCGTAAATGATGAAATCATTACTTCCTATGATGTATTGGAACGAAAAAAATTATCTTCTGCTCTTTTAAAACATACAAAAATTAAGATGTCAGATGATAACATTTACAAAAATGTTTTTGATGAAATGATTGATGATAAAATCAAAATTGCCGAGGCAAGAAAGTATAACATTTCCGCGACAAAGGACGAAATCGAACACGCAAAATCAAATATGGTTAATATGTTAAAACTTGGTCCAAATGGTTATGCTGAGATTTTAAAGGAAGCAGATGTTAGTGAAGATGTCTTAAACGAACAAATAAGGGCTGATGTTATTTGGGCAAAATTTGTTATGCAAGTTTTGCGTGCATATATAAAGGTCCAAGATAACGAAGTAAATCTTTTTATTGATAATATGGCAAAGGACAGCCATTTTGAATATACTCTAATTCCATTTATTTTAAAGGATAAAAGTGAAAGTTTAATTACAAAAGCAAAGCAAATTTCCACCTGTGAAGAATTTGAAAATTTTGCAAATTCAAATGGTGAAGCGGGAAGTGGTTTTAAAATGAATATACTTGATTCTCAAATGCAAAGGGATTTATTTAATTTAACTAAGTCCGCACCGCTTTCAACCGCACTTGACCCAATAAAACTTGATGGACTTGATACAATATTTTTCATTTGTGATAAAAGGACATATACACCAAAAGTTTCAAATGAAGAAAAGGAAAATATAAAATATATGATTTTCCAAAACAAACTTGATGCCTATGCAAATAAATATTTTGAAAAAATAAAGGCAAATTCAATAATTGATATAAAGGAGTAAAAATGAAAATACAATATCAATGTAACTTAAAAGATTTTAAAAATTTATTAAAAGTAATGAGAGATAATTTTTATTTTAAAAAATCTTTAAAAGCTCAAACAGTATCATTAAAAGCAATTTTATTTATATTGGTATTTTGGCCAGTGGGAATGTCTTTGGTTGTAAAGGATAGAAATTTTTATGCCTTAGTAAAATCAGGTTTTATAATCGCTTTTATTTTGGGCTTAGTAATGTATGTTAACTATTTCGTTTGCAAATATAATATTTTTTCTATTTATTCTAAAAGATATTATAAGTTCTACAGACTAACAAATTTACCTGTTTTAGTAGATTTTAAAAAAGGCTATCTTACATATCAAACTGAACCAGTTGCTTTAACAAAAGTTAATTATAAAGATATAAAAGTATATGATGAAAAAGATATTATTATCTGCGAATATGGTCAAATGTCTTTTTTGGGTATTCCAAAAAGAGCATTTAAAACACGTAAAGAAATAAAAGAAGTTTTATCTTTGCTAAAAAATAAATCTTAAAATAATAAAAAACAGGATTATGAAACGACTCTTTTACCATAAAGTGGTGGGAGTTAGTAAATCATAAACAACAATGACTTCTTTGGTCTTTAAGGTAATCCTCTGTACATACACCAAAGACTCCCACCGGTTAGTGGGGGCACGATATGAAAGGTTCATATCGGCAGTTGTTTATGGACTTACTACAGTCCTTGTATTCGAATGAATACATTTAAAGGATATAATGTTTGTTTCCCCTTTTCAAGTAGATATTGATAATAGGGATTTAGTCATTAACTATAACTATTTGAAAAATTTGAATTATTTCAAAGCATCAAACGAACTAGATTTGAAAATTAAAAATTATCGATTTTTGGAAAAATTGGTTGCGGGAAGTGGATTTGAACCACTGACCTCAAGGTTATGAGCCTTGCGAGCTACCAGACTGCTCTATCCCGCGATTTAAAAAGAATAAAACTATATTATACCTTTATTTAAAAAAATCAAGCATTTTCGCAAAAACTTAGTTTTTTGTTAGTTTTTATAGGATAATATCAAGAATTTTATCCTAAAATTTTCAAAATTATATCACTTGCCATATCAGATGGAGCCTTTTTTTGAGTAATTTTTTTATTCATTTCTTCAAGGTTTTTAACCATACCATCACGATATTGTTTATTTGTTATAATCTTTTTTAATTCCTTGGAAAGCAAAGTTGCATTACATCTTTCTTGAATAAATTCGGGAACAATTTGTTTCCCCATAATAATGTTTGGAAGGGAAACATTTTTTATTTTAACAAGTCTTTTTGCAATCATATATGAAAGAGGTGAAAGTTTATATGCTACTATAACAGGCGTTTTTGCAACTGCAATTTCCAAAACCGCAGTTCCAGATATAGAAAGCACAGCTTTACTTGCCACAAAAGCATCATATCTATCTTGCTTTGTTGTGATAATAAGAGGTTTTATGTTCCACTTTGCAACTTCATTTATTATAAAGTTATGGGAAGTAGAAGTTGTAGGCATCACAACTTTTAAATTTTTAACTTGTTTATAAAGTTTTTCAACAACCTCTTTATATATAGGCAAAAGTCGTTTTGCAATTTGCGCCCTTGACCCAGGGAGCATTGTTATCACATTATCATTTTTTGATAATTTGTAAGTCTTTAAAAATCGCTCACTATTTCCATTTACATTTTTTATTGCTGTATGTCCCACAGCAAATGTTTTAAGCCCATACTTTGTAAAATAGGGTATTTCAAAATCAAAAAAACAAATTAGATAGTCATAAAGTGAAGCAACTTTTTTCGCACGCTTTTCTTTCCATGCCCAAACTTGAGGAGCTACATAATGCAAAGTTTTAATATTTGGAAATTGTTTTTTTATTTGTTTTACAATTCGCATATTAAACCCAGGTGAATCAATAGTGATAATTAAATCGGGTTTTATTTTTGTGATTTGATTTATCGTTTCCTTGATTCGTTTTTTTATAATACAAAGATGTTTAAGAACCTCAAAAATTCCCATTACTGCAATGTCCTTTATGTTAAATAAGGACTTAAATCCATTGATTTTTTGCATTTCTTCACCACCAACGCCATAAAATTTTACGAATTTGTCTTTAGAAATGATGGATTTCATTAAATCAGCACCAAGTATATCCCCTGATACTTCACCTGCAATAATAAAGATTTTTTTTGATTTCAAAATTATCTCCTTAACTTTAAAATTCTTGCCTTATCACGTTCCCATTCGCGTTCTTTTATGGATTCGCGTTTATCGACTTGGTTTTTACCAACACCCACACCGATAAGAAGTTTTGCAAGACCGCGTTCATTGAAATAAAGTTTCAATGGGACAATAGTTGCACCCTTTCGATTATAAACACCAATTAAATATTTAATTTGAGTTTTGTTAAGAAGAAGAGGGCGAGGACGTTTTTCTTCGTGTGGAGCAAATGGATTTTCAGAAGAATATTTTCCAATGGTAATATTGTTTATAACGAAACTTCCTTCACCATTTGGCGTTGCATATCCATCTGTAATATTTGCTTGTCCTATTCTAAGGCTTTTTACTTCGCTTCCATTAAGGGCAAGTCCAGCTTCAAATGTATCAGTAATAGTATAGTTAAAATGAGCTTTTCTATTTTCAGCAATAATCCCTGTTGATATAATATGAGGTTTAGAAGATGTTGCCATAATATAAGTTCCTTTATTTACAAGATTTTTCAATTAAAATTTCAGAAGGAGTTTTTGTCCTTTCAAGTTTAATTTTTGGCAAAGCCATTTTAAAATTAAACACAGTATCATCGTCTTTTTTATCTATGCCAACTTCTGGAATATCCATTTTGAAATCAAAATTATAATTTCCAGCAATAGTTTTAAGGATATTTGATTCTTTATCCGCATAGAATTCACTTGCAGTTTTTAAATCATCTTTTTCAAAATTACATACTACTTTTTTATCATCAATAATTTCTTCGGTTTTACACTTATCATCAACAAATCCGATAATAGTTTTATTGCCATCATTAAAAGATTCGCAATTTAATAATGCCTTTTGATAATCTGTAAGTTCGACATCATCATCAGTATTTAAAGAAATGTTAAAAGAGGTTTGGATATCACGCTTTTTTTCATTTTCCCTTTGATTTGAAAAAATTACTTCTTTTTCTTTGGAATTATTTGTTTGAACTTCAGAAGCATTTGATTGAAATGCAAAAATAAACATCATAATAGCACAGATTAAAAGTTTTATCATAATTCACCCCTTATTTATTTTTTAATTTTATACCTAAATTATAAACTTCTTTTTTTGAAATATCAAATATCTTCGCAACAAATTCACTTGCACTTTTAAGAGGCATATATTCCAAAAGTTCCAAAAGAGTTTTTTGAATTTTATCACTATCAAAAGATTCCTTTTTTTTGCAAGGAGAAATAACGCCGACAATTTCACCCTTTACACCATTTTGAGCAAAGTGATTAAAAAGTTCTTCTGGTGTTCCAGTTTTTACTTCTTCATAAATTTTGGTAATTTCGCGAACTATTGCAATTTTTCTTTCTTTGAAAATTTGATTTAGTGTTTTCAGTGTATCTGTTAAACGATTCGCAGTTTCAAAAAAGATGACAGAGGCATCAATATTTTTCACCTCATCAAAAAAGGCAAATTTTTCTTTTTCCTTTGTTGGAGCAAAGCCAATAAACATAAATCTGTCTGTTGGCATACCAGACAATACCAATGCAGAAATAGTTGATGTAGCACCAGGAACAACACTTACATAATATCCTGAATTTCGAAGTTCACTTACAACCTTATATCCAGGGTCAGAAATAAGAGGCATTCCAGCATCGGAAATAAGAGCAATGCTTAAACCTTCATCAATTTTATTTTTTACCCAATCAATTTTTTCAGATTCGTTATAATTGTGAATACTAACCGTTTGGGTATCAATTCCGTAATTTGAAAGTAAAACTTTTGAAACTCTGGTATCTTCACATGCGATAATATCTGCATTTTTCAAAGTATTTACAGCACGAAAACTTATATCCTCCATATTTCCAATAGGAGTTCCAACAATATAAAGACCAGATTTCAATATATTTTTTTTAATATTTTTTGAAAGTTTACTTGTCATATTTAAAACCTTGCATTATTATAATATAACTAAAAGAATATTAACATATATAAACAAAAAAGCGAGAAAATCTTGAAAAAATTTTTAAATATTTCATTGCTATGTATATCATTATTTGTTGCAGGTTGTTCATCTATGAATAAAACTCCACGTGCAATAAATAAACCAAAAAAATTAACAACGATTGTAAAGCCTGTTGCTCCTGTGCCAACAAGGGAAGAAGTTATTGAAAACGATACAAAAGTTTCAAATGCAAAAAAGTTATTTGATTTTTCAAATACTCCTGAACGAACATATAGTTATACACCTTATGGTGCACAATATACTGAATCTGAACTTGCAACAAAATATGGTGATTCTATAGAAGAAGAAATTGATACCCCTATCCAAGAAATTGTTGAAACAGAAGAAGATGTGCCCTCATTTGAAAAGGCATCAAAGGAAAGAAATGTATCTGATGAGTATTTAAGAATTGCAGTTTTACTTCCATTATCTGGAAATGCCAGTGCCGTTGCAAATGATTTGAAAAATGCTGCTACTATGGCATTATTTAATCTTAATTCAGATAAAATTATTTTACAATTTTATGATTCAAAGGGAACTTCAAGTGGTGCAAAGGAAGCAACACTAAAGGCAAATGAAGACAATGCTGATATAATTGTTGGACCACTTTTTGCTGACGAAGTTGCTTCTGCAAAAAAGGTTTCAAATGCACCGATTATATCATTTACAACTGACCAATCTGTGTTATCAAAAAATGTATTTTCAATCGGATTTTTGATTGAACAACAAATAAAGCGTATAGTTGAATATAGTATTGCAAATGGCTATAACAAATTTGCAATAATTGTTCCTGATAATGAAACAGGAGATTATATCAATAAATATTTCAAACGATATACATCTGATTTTGGTGGCGAAGTTGTAATTTCAAGGTCATATAAAAATAAAAAGGAAGATTTAATGAAATCAGTCAAGGACGTATCTGATTTTGACAGACGTTCAGCAGAATATAAACAATATATGTCTGATGCAAAGGCAAGGCTTGATTATCTTAATTCTTTAAAGGCAAACGAAGATAATACTGAATACTTATCTGCTTATGACAAAGAACAATATCAATCAAGTGATGACGAAGTTGCATTTTTGGAACAAACTTTAGAAGAGTTTGCAAAAAAGACAACTATTTCAGACCCAGAATTTGACAGCATTTTTGTTTATGGTGATGACATAAATGATGTTATTATGATTGGTTCAAGTTTAATGTATTATGATGTTCACCCTGACAGAATTAAATTTATTGGAACATCACAACTTGAAAATCCAAAAATCTATAATGAAAGAGCTTTCCGTTCAGCATGGTATCCATCTGTATCAACAAAATATAGTGGAAGTTTCAATCAAGCATATCAAAAATTCTTTGGCAAAACACCAAATAAAATTGCATCTCTTGCTTATGATGCAGTTGCATTGATTGGCACAATTTCAAATAATGGAGAAATTGATTCTTCTGATATTTTAAATCCAAATGGTTGGACCGGTATAAATGGAATTTTCCGTTTTACTCGTAATGGAAGCAGTGAAAGAAATATGGACGTAAAGGAAATTGTTGGTGGAAGTATTACAAAGACAAAGGTGATTTCACCAGCCGATGTTAATTTTTTGAATTAGTGTAATTAAAAGGAGGAGGGACGTAAAATGGTTGCAAAATTTTTATCAAACGAAGAAATCATCAATATCGTTAATGGAAGATGTGATGACCCATTTGCTTTTTTAGGTTTTCATAAACTTGATAACAAAAAAAAGTCAGCCGTAATACGAACCTTTCAACCATTTGCAAAAGAAATAGAGTTAATTGCAAAAGATACTCCTATGGAAATTCCGATGGAACGAATACACAAAGATGGGCTTTTCGAAATTTTTGTTCCAGAAGATACAACAAACTATAAATTCCTTATAACCGATTTTGATGGGAATGAATCTGTGGTTGATGATGTTTATTCTTTTCCTGCAATCATTGGTGAATTTGATAATTATTTGTTAAGAGAAGGTAATCACTTTGAACTTTATAAAAAGATGGGAGCACAACTTACATCATTAAATGGTGTTGATGGAGTTTCATTTGCTGTGTGGGCTCCTGATGCTTATAGAGTGAGTGTAGTGGGTGAATTTAATCATTGGGACGGTCGTATTCATGTAATGAGAAAACATCCAGTAAGTGGTATTTGGGATATTTTTATTCCGCATTTAACAGAAGGCACATTGTATAAATTTGAACTTATTTCAAAAGAGGGTCGTCTTCTTCCATTAAAATCTGACCCTTATGGTTTTTATCAGGAACTTCGTCCACATACCGCATCTATTGTTTGGGACAGAAAAAAATATAAATGGAGCACAAACAAAAAATGGGATGAAGAAAAGCACACTATCAACAGCAATTCTGCTCCTATTTCTATTTACGAAGCACATCTTGGTTCATGGAAACGAAAAGATGGTAATCAATATTTAAGTTATAGAGAGCTAGCACACGACCTGATTCCTTATGTTAAATGGATGGGCTTTACACACATTGAACTTATGCCAATAATGGAATATCCATTTGATGGTTCATGGGGTTATCAAACTACAGGTATGTTTGCTCCTACCTCACGATTCGGCAATCCTGATGATTTCAAATATTTTGTGGAACAAGCACATAATGCGGGCTTAGGTGTCATACTTGATTGGGTAGCCGCCCATTTCCCAAAGGATTCAAATGGGCTTGCCTTATTTGATGGTCGTCCACTTTATGAATATGCAGATGACCGTAAGGGTGAGCATAAGGATTGGGGCACAAAGATTTATGATTACGGAAGAAACGAAGTTGTAAATTTCCTTATTGCATCAGCTACATACTGGCTTGATGAATTTAAGGTTGATGGTCTTCGTTTTGATGCGGTTGCTTCTATGCTTTATTTGGATTACAGCCGTAGAGCAGGAGAATGGGTCCCAAATATTTATGGTGGTCGTGAAAATTTAGAGGCAATTTCATTCCTTCAAAAGGTAAATACCATTATGTATGGAAAATTTCCTTACTCTGCTTCCTATGCTGAAGAGTCCACAGGTTGGGGCAATGTATCAAAACCTGTTGATGTAGGAGGTTTGGGTTTCGGTTATAAATGGAATATGGGTTGGATGCACGATGTCCTTGATTATATGAGCAAGGAACCAATCTATCGAAAATATCATCATTACCAAATGACGCATTGCATAATGTATGCTTTTACAGAAAATTTTGTCCTTTCAATTTCACACGATGAAGTAGTTCATTGCAAGGCATCATTGATAAATAAAATGCCTGGAGATAAATGGCAAAAGTTTGCAAATTTGCGTGCTTTTTATGGTTATATGTGGGCTTTCCCTGGACGCAAACTTATTTTCCAAGGGGACGAATTCGCACAATATAATGAGTGGAACGAAAATCAAAGTCTTGATTGGCATATCACAGTTGACCCATACAATAAATCAATACAAAAATTGATTCGTCGATTAAATGAACTTTATAGAACCGAGCATGCTTTGTATGATAATAATTCTCACCCATCTTGTTTTGAATGGATAAATTATAATGATGCGGAAAATAGTGTATTTCCATTTATTCGTCATTCTGATAACCCAGAGGATTATTTGGTTGTTGTATCAAATATGACACCAATAGTTCGTGAAAATTATCGACTTGGAGTTCCATTTGAAACAGAATTTACAGAACTTTTAAACACAGATGATTTTGAATATATGGGAAGTGGTGTAAAAAATGAAGGTGTTATTAAAACGGAAAATATCCGCTGGGACGATAAACCATTTTCAATAAATATTACAATACCACCACTTGCAACAATAATTTTAAAACCAAAGCGAAAGTAAATTTTTCCCCCTATTGGGGAATTTTTATTGTATAAAATACTATATGCACTTGCAAAAATAGGAAATAATAAATTTTTCAAAAATTTTATACTAAAATGATTTATTAAAGTCTTGCAAAATGCTTTTACATTTTGTAAAATTTGCCTATTATATTTCAAATACTAGGAGTTTTTTAAATGAAAGTATCTAAATTAAAATTTTTTACTATATTATCAGTAATGATAATTTCTGTAATGCTTGTAATTCCAACATTTTTAAACGAAGAACAAAAATTAAAACTTCCTTCTTTTATGCAAGATTCTGAAATCGCTCTTGGTCTTGATTTAAAGGGTGGTGCGTATATTTTGTTGGAAGCTGATACTGATGCAGTTATAAAGGAACGTCATATTATTTTAAAGGATACTGTTCGAAAAGTCCTTCGTGGGGATAAGGAAAAAAATGAAAAAATGCTTCCTTATGCAAACTTAACTGGCACATCAAATTCAGTTAGTGTTATTATTAAAAACAAAGATGATATTAGTGAAGCAAGAAAACGTATCAGAAATGCTACCGCTAACGAAGTTGATATTGAAACAGTTGATAATAAATTAAAATTTTATTATTCTCCTGCATCTATTTC
This sequence comes from uncultured Alphaproteobacteria bacterium, assembly GCA_934246625.1. Taxonomy (GTDB): domain Bacteria; phylum Pseudomonadota; class Alphaproteobacteria; order Rs-D84; family CACZYB01; genus CACZYB01. The sequence goes on along the minus strand of CAKQHZ010000001.1, from coordinate 365,898 downwards.
AAAAATTAAAACAGATGTGCTATCAAATTCTATTGAGATAGTTCGTCGCCGTGTTGATAGTCTTGGAAATAAGGAGCCATCAATCCAAAAGCAAGGTGAAAATCGAATAATGGTTCAACTTCCTGGCGTTGATAATCCAGACAGAGTAAAGGAGCTTATTGGTAAAACTGCAAAGATGACTTTCCATGAAGTTGACGAAGAAGCAATGCAAACTGGCAAAATTCCTCTTGATAGTGAATTTATTGATGGAATAGTTATTAAAAAGCGTGTTGCAGTAAGTGGTGATACATTAACAGATTCTCGTGTTGCTTATGACAGAAATGGTCGTCCTGCTGTTACAACAAGTTTTAATACAATAGGTGCCAAAGCATTTGCAAATTTAACAAAGGAAAATGTTGGAAAACGCTTTGCTATTGTTCTTGATGGTCATGTGTTATCTGCTCCTGTTATCCAAGAACCAATTACAGGTGGTTATGGTCAAATCACAGGAAACTTTACAACCCAAGAAGCAAACGATTTATCAACTATGCTTCGTTCTGGAGCTCTTCCAACTGAATTAACTGTTGTAGAAGAAAGAACAGTAGGAGCAGGACTTGGTGCAGATTCCATTGCAAAAGGAAGTTTTGCAAGTATCTTAGGTTTAATTCTTGTTCTTGTATTTATGGTTATAACTTATGGACTTTTGGGTGTATTTTCAGATATAGTTCTTGTTTTCAACATAATTCTTATATTTGCTGGTCTTGCTTTAACTGGTGCAACATTAACACTTCCAGGTATTGCGGGTATAGCCCTTAACATAGGTATGGCAGTTGATGCAAATATTTTGATTTTTGAAAGAATGAGAGAAGAATCTCGTGATGGTGTAAGCACTATTAAGGCAATAGAAAATGGATTCGATAATGCTTTTTCTGCTATTATGGATAGTAATATAACAACACTTGCATCTGGTTTGATAATGTTCCAATTTGGAACTGGTCCAATCAAGGGATTTGCAGTTACACTTATTATGGGTATCCTTGCATCATTATTTACAAATATTACTTGCCTTAAATTTATAATGGAACTTTGGGCAAAAACAGGCAAAACAAAGAAAGTTGATTTATAAGATTATTTAACAAAGGAAAACGAAAATGAAATTAACAGATTTAACAATAACAGAAGCAAAAAATTTATTAAAGAAAAAGGAAATTTCTGCCGTTGAACTTACAAAGGCATACATTGATAATATGGAAAAATATAAATCACTTAATGCCTATGTAACTGAAACACCGGAACTTGCATTAAAGCAAGCCAAAGTTGCCGATGAAAATATTGCACAGGACAAAGCCCGTGCTCTTGAAGGAATCCCTATGGCAATAAAGGATTTATTTTGCACAAAGGGAGTTCGAACAACAGCATCATCAAAAATGCTTGAAAACTTTATCCCTGAATATGAATCAACTGTATCTGATAAACTTTTAAAATCAGGTATTACTATGCTTGGAAAAACATCATTAGATGAATTTGCGATGGGTTCAACAAACTTGACTTCATATTTTGGCGAGGTAAAAAATCCATACAAAAGAAATGGTGAAGATTTGGTTCCTGGTGGTTCTTCTGGTGGTTCTGCATCTGCTGTTGCATCAGGTCAAGCAATGGCGGCAACTGGTTCTGATACTGGTGGTTCTATTCGTCAACCATCATCATTTTGTGGACTTGTTGGAATAAAGCCAACTTATGGTCGTGCATCTCGTTATGGTATAGTTGCATTTGCATCATCACTTGATGTTCCAGGTGTAATTGGAAGAACAGTTGCTGATAACGCACTTCTTTTAAATGTGATTTCAGGTCAAGATGAAAAGGATCCAACAACTGCTCCTCGTGAAGTCCCTGATTTTACAAAGGCGTTAGGTCAAAGTATAAAGGGTTTAAAAATTGGTATTCCAAACGAATACAAAAGTGATAAATTAAATCCAGAAGTTCAAAAACTTTGGGACGAACGTGCAAAGGAACTTGAAAGTTTGGGTGCTGAAATAGTTGATATTTCACTTCCACATACAAAATATTCACTTCCAGTTTATTACATTATTGCACCAGCTGAAGCATCATCAAATCTTGCAAGATATGATGGTGTAAAATATGGATACAGAACTGATAAACCTTTCCATTCTCTTGATGAAATGTATGAACTTACAAGAACCGAAGGTTTTGGTGCCGAAGTAAAAAAACGTCTTTTGATAGGTTCAACAATTTTGACCGAAGAATTTTATGAACGTTCATATCTAAAGGCATTAAAAACTCGCCGTCTTATTTGCAATGAATTTGATGATGTATTTAAACAAGTTGATGTAATTTTAACACCATCTGCAACAGGTAGTGCATTTTCAAAGAATGATAAATTATCACCACTTGATATATACTTGAACGATATATACACCGTTGGTGCAAGTTTAGCTGGACTTCCTGCTATAAGTATTCCTGTTGGCAAAGATAAAAATAATTTACCACTTGGTTTACAACTTATTGGAAGAAAGTTTGATGAAGAAACTGTATTCAAGTTTGCACATCATCTTGAAGATATTTCAAAATTTGATAACACACCATCAAAGGTAATGGGAGAATAGAAGATGACATATATTTTAAAAGGAAAAAACAAAGAATATGAAATGAATATTGGTTTGGAAATCCATTGCCAGGTAATAAGTGATTCTAAACTTTTTTCAAAAAGTTCAACAAAATTTGGTGCTCTTCCAAATACACATGTTTCATTTTTTGATGCTGGATTCCCAGGACAACTTCCAGTTATAAATAAATTTTGTATTGAACAAGCAATTAAGACAGGTTTGGGCTTAAATGCAAAAATCAATAAGAAATCAGTTTTTGATAGAAAGCATTATTTTTATGCCGACCTTCCAACAGGTTATCAAATCACACAACAATTTCACCCTATTGTAAGTGATGGTTGGGTTGAAATTATTAACGAAGAGGGTATTACAAAAAAGATTCGTATTGAAAAACTTCATGTTGAACAAGATGCTGGAAAATTAACTCATGACTTATCACCAACAAAATCAATGGTTGATTTTAACCGTGCAGGTGTAGCCTTAATGGAAATAGTTTCAAAACCAGATATCGCAAGTCCTTATGAAGCAGGCGAATACATTAAAAAGATTCGTTCTCTTGTTCGTTATCTTGGAACTTGTGATGGAAATATGGACGAAGGTTCTATGCGTTGCGATATAAACATTTCTCTTCGTGAAAAGGGAAGTGAAACATTTGGAATTCGAACAGAAACCAAAAATGTGAACTCTGTTCGTTTTGCAATCCAAGCAATCGAATATGAAGCAAATCGTCAACTTGAAATTCTTGAAGATGGTGGCAAAATCACCCAAGAAACAAGGTTGTTTGATGCAAATACTGGCACAACTCGTTCTATGCGAAGCAAGGAAAATGCAATAGATTATCGCTATTTCCCAGACCCAGATATTATGCCACTTGTTTTGGAAGAAGGTTTAGTTGAAAGAATCAAGGCATCTATGCCAGAACTTCCAGATGCAAAAAGAAAAAGATTTATAGAAGAATACAAACTTTCAGATTACGATGCTGATATTTTGACAAGTGAACGTGAAATTGCAGAATATTTTGAAGAAGCCATTGGCAAAGACAAAGCTCGTGATGGAAAAATGATTGCAAACTGGATGCAAACAGAACTTTTTGCTGTGCTTAACAAAGAAGGCAAGGATATTAAAGAAAGTCCAATTCCAGCAAGCTCTCTTGGTGAACTTGTTGATTTAATCAAGGACGGCACTATCAGTGGTAAAATAGCAAAAGATGTTTTCAAGTTTATGTATGAAGGTGATGAAAAATCTCCACGTAAAATTGTTGAAGCAAAAGGTTTGAAACAAGTATCTGATACTTCAGCCATTGAAAAAGTGATTGATGAAATTATTGCATCATCACCTGACAATGTAAATGCTTATAAGGGTGGAAAGGTTCAACTTTTCGGTTGGTTCGTTGGTCAAACCTTAAAGGCAATGAAAGGTCAAGCAAACCCACAAATCGTGAACCAAATTTTAAAACAAAAATTAGGTTAGTTAAAAGGGGAAAGTTAATTCCCCTTAATAATATTTTAGTGATATGAAAAAATAAAAAGCAAAGGTAAAACGAAAATGAACGAAAATGGTCAACATATATTTCACTTAAAATCATTTGGTTGTCAAATGAATGCCTATGATTCTGTTCGTATTACACATCATTTAATCGAACAGGGTTTTTGTTCATCTGATTGTGAAACTAATGCTGATATTATCATTTTCAATACTTGTTATATAAGAGAAAAGGCAAGTGCAAAAATTTTTTCAGAAATAGGAAGACTTAGAAAACTTTACGAAAAAAATAAAAAAACTTTGCCTATTTTTGCAATACTTGGTTGTGTTGCAAAGGCCGAAGGTGAAAACATTTTCAAACGTGCACCTTTTGTATCTATTGTTCTTTCTTCACAAAAATATCACCTATTACCAGATTTTTTACATCAGGTAATTGAAGATAGAAATCAAATTCCACCAAAGGGTAAAAAGAAAAAACCACTTCATTTAATAAATACAGAATTATCAGGTCTTGAAAAATTTGATTGCCTTCCACCACTTGAAAAATCTGATAAGGTTGCATTTATCCAAGTCCAAGAAGGTTGTGATAACTTCTGCACTTATTGTGTTGTGCCAAATACACGTGGTCGTGAAGTATCTCGAGCCATAGCAGATATTATGAACGAAGCAAAACATCTTAATGATTTGGGTGTTGTTGAAATAAATTTATTGGGTCAAAATGTCGACAGCTTTAATGGTGTTGATGAAAATGGTAAACCATCAACACTTGGTGATTTAATTGCAAAAGTTGCCAAACTTCCAAATATACAAAGGATTCGTTATACAACATCATATCCATCAAAAATTACAAACGATATGATTGAACTTCACAAATCAGAAAAAAAACTTATGCCACTTGTTTATTTACCAATTCAATCTGGAAGCAATGAAATTTTGCATAAAATGAATCGTAAATATACTCGTGAAAAATATCTTGAAATAATTGAAAAATTAAAAACAGCAAATCCAGAAATTCAAATTTCATCTGATTTTATTGTTGGTTTTCCAACTGAAACAGAGGAGGATTTTCAGCAAACTTTGGATATGGTGAAAAAAGTAAAGTTTATACAATGCTATGCTTTCAAATACTCACCTCGTCCCCATACACCTGCGGCAACAATGGACGGACAAATTGATAATAAGGTAAAGGCAGAACGACTTCGTCTTCTTCAACAAGAATTAAGAAAGCAACAAGATGCTTTTAATAAATCTTGTGTTGGTAAAGTTATGCAGGTTTTATTTACGGATATATCAAAGGTTGATGAGCAATATATTATTGGTAAAAACGAATATCTTCAACCGGTAATAGTCAAAGCCGATAAAAATTTAATTGGCACAATTCAAAATGTAAAAATTACATCAGGTAATTATGCCAACTTAAAAGGAGAAATTATTTAGAGCGAGAAAATTGATAACTTATATTAAATGCTCTTGTAATTTTATTTTGCTTTATTTTGATTGAATCTTTTGTAAAGTTATTGATTTTTTTAATAATTTCAGAGGTTTGTAATCCATCGATAACCCCTTCAACAATAATTTTTTTAATTTCTTTTTTTGCATAAATATCTTTTATGTAAATATTAAAAATATTACCATTAAAACATTTGCAAAAACCATCTTTTTTTGAACAACCATTACATAAGTTAACTAATAAATCATCTTTTATATTTTTTTGTTTTTTCATATTTTACCCCTTTTTATAATATAATAGAGATATAGCAGAAAAAATAAATTTGTCAACAAATAATATTGGGTTTTTGTTCTTATTGCAAAAAAGAATAAAGTATATTAAATTTTATTCAACACAAAGGAGATAAAATGTTTGAATTAAATGACTACCCATTAAGTTATGAAAAGGATAACTTAATACCTTATATATCTGAAAATACAATGAATTTTCATTATGATAAGCATTTCGCAGGATATATTTCAAATTTGAATAACCTTATAAAAAATACATCATTTGAAAATTATACACTTAAGAAAATTATAATTGAATCAAGTAATTCAAAAGATACCAAAAGCATTTTTAACAATTCTGCTCAAGTATATAATCATAATTTTTTCTTTAAATGTCTTGCGAATGATAGCAAATCATCGTTCCCATACCAGCTTTTGTTTACCTTTAAAAGTAAAGAAAATTTTATTGAACAATTTAGAACAGTTGCGAACAGTGTTTTTGGTTCAGGTTGGGTTTGGCTTGTAAAGGAAGCAGGTGAAATAAAAATCACCAAAACTTCAAATGCAGATAATCCAATCGCCCATAATCAAACACCACTTTTAACGCTTGATTTATGGGAACACGCTTACTATTTAGATTATCAAAATAAAAGAGCCGAATACATAGACAATTTTTTAAAGCACTTAATAAATTGGGATTTTGTAGAAAGCAATTTATAAAAACTTCTCGTTTGTTTGTTAGTAAAAAAAGGAGGTGTCAAAGCCTCCTTTTTTGTTATTTTTTTATTTCATTTTCGTAATGTTTAAGATATTTTGCCCTTAAATCTTTCATTTCAAAAATGATACAAACATCAAAGCAATTAAAATCCCAATCAATCCATACAGAATTTCCAATTTTTGCACCTGCACGAAGATAACCCTTTATCATAGTTGGAATTTCAAGCAATGCTTTTTTATCATCAACTTCTTCTTTAGGGAGCAAATCCATCGCACGTTTATTTTCACCCTTTGCAGAAATATCAAGTTTTCCAGAAGTCATAAAGTTATAGTGCAAATATGAAAGAGCTTGTTTATACTCATTCAAATCAGTTCCATGGAAACTTCCACAACCAAACATTAACTTTATATCATAATCAAACATATAAGCGGCAAGTCCATTCCACAACATTTGCATAACAAGTTTTGTTCTGTGATTTTGTGCAACACAAGAACGACCAAGTTCCAAAACTTCACCTTCATAATCATTGAACTTTTCAACTTCAAATTCGGTTTGTGAATACCATTTACCACATTTTTTTGCACCATCTTTACGCATCAATCGGTATGTTCCAATGATGTAATCTTCTGGATTATCACCAGCATTTTTATCAATAGCAATTAAATGGTCGCAAAAATCATCAAATTCATCAAAATCGCGTTTTTCAATTTCAACTTGAGGATTAGAAGATGTTGCACCACATTCTTCAAAAAATATTTTGTATCTTAGCTTTTGTGCAGCAACAAGTTCTTCTTTATTTTTTACAAGTCTTATTTGAATCTTATCATTTTGGACTCTGTCTAAATATTTTCCCATACTACTTTCCATCGTTGTTTAAAAAACTTAAATTATTCTACAAAGTAAATATTATAAAGTAAAGAAAGAATTTCACGATTTTACTTTTGCCTTTTGCCAATTTATATCCTATAATAAATAAAAAATATGGAGGCATTATGAAAAATAATAGTTTAGAAAGTGTTCGTTGGGATTTAAGTCCTTTTTATAAATCAATACACGATAAAAAAATTGCATCAGATATTGAAACCGTTAAAAAACTTTCCCAAAAAATGTTAAAAAATTATAAGGGAAAGTTAAATACAAAATTAAACGAAGCAATGCAAACTTTAATAGAAATTGATGAGATTACATCAAAAATTTTTGCATATTTTTATTTAATGAGCAGTCGTGATGCCGATAATCAACAAATCAAAAAACAAATGTCAAAGGCATCAGAGGACCTTTCAAAATACCTATCAACTCTTTCCTTTTTTGATATAGAGTTAACAAAACTTTCAAAACAAGATTATGATAAGCAATTAACATCATCTGACCTTTTAAAAAAACATAAACCATATTTTGATAAAATCAGAGCAAATGCAAAACATTTTCTTGATGAAAAAGTTGAAACAATTGTATCAAAACTTTCTCCATTTACCTCTAATGAATGGGATGATATGTTAGACGAGGAGGAAACAAAACTTTCCTTTAAACTTGGAAGAAAAACTTATAACCTTTCTGAAATTTTGCATATTTCAAATACTTCACATAAATCAAAGTTAAGACAAAAGTCCTTAACCGAAATTAACAAAGTTCTTGCAACCTCAGGTTATGAAAATCTAAGGACTCGCGCCCTAAATGTTGTAATGGGTGAAAAGAATTTATTTGATGAAGAACGTGGATTTAAACATATTTTAGATTCTCGAAACATTGATAACAACCTTGATGATAAAACGGTTGAGGCTTTACATAATGCAGTTATTAAATATGGTTCAATTCAGGGAAAGCGATATTATAATATCCTTAAAAAATTATTAAAAAAGAAAGTCCTTTTATGGTCAGACAGAAATGCCCCAATTCCATTTGAAAGTAAAAGTTATATTCCATGGGATAAATGTGTGGATATAGTTTTAAACAGCTATAACAATTTCAGTCCAACCCTTGCAAATTTAATAAAGGATTCTTTTAAAAACAATCGTATTGATGCACCTGTATATAAGGGAAAAACAAGTGGTGCTTATAATTACACAGTTATTGCCGATGGTGGCAAAGTTTATACATGGACTTTCCTTAACTATATGGGAAGTGTTCGTGATGTTATGACTTTGGCACACGAATTGGGACATTCTGTTCACGGACAACTTGCTGGCGAAACCCAAGGTGTGCTTCAAGCCCAAGCTCCTATGGCCTATGCTGAAACGGCAAGTATTTTTGGTGAAATGTTGACCTTTGAATATCTTCTTTCAACCATTAAAAATAAAAAGGAAAAACTTGCCCTTCTTTTATCAAAGGCAAATGATTGGATTAACAGTGTTAATCGTCAAATTTCATTTTCTGAATTTGAACAACTTTCACATACAAAACGAAAGGAAGGCAAACTTTCAACCGAAGATTTTAATAAAATCTGGCTTGATGTTACAAAACAAATGTATGGTAAAGATGGTGAGATTTTTAAATATGAAAATATGGAAAATCTTTGGTGTTATGTCGGACATTTTATGCGACCATTTTATGTATATGCTTACTCATTTGGTGAACTTTTTACACAAAGTCTTTTTGCAATTAAAAATGAAAACAAAAAGGATTTTGAAAAACTTTATATTGAAATGCTTAAATCAGGTTCAACCAAAAATGCAGTCGAGCTTATGAAACCATTCGGACTTGACCCACGAAAGTCTGATTTCTGGGAAAAGGGTATAAATATAAGTATTAAAAAATGGCTTGATGAAGCAGAAAGTCTTATGAAAGAATTAAAAATATAGGAGTTTAAAATGGATATAAAACCTTGTTTAGGTAAAATCGAAAATGGCAAACATTATTTCCCTGTGCGTGTATATTATAATCATACTGATGCAGGTGGAATTATGTATTATGCAAATTATTTCCGCATTGCTGAGGAAGCTCGTGTCGCATTATTTGATGTGATGGCACACGATGATTTAAAAAGCTATAATGACATAAAATTACTTGGTGATTTTGTTGTAAGAACCGCAAATGCAGAATATTATAAATCTGCACATTTCGGTGAAGATTTGGTAATAGAAACAAGTGTGGAAGAGCTTGGCAAAGCCTATGTCGTAATGAAACAAAATATTATGCGAAACGATGAACTTTTAGTCGAGGTTAAAACAAAAATAGTTTTTGTGGGTGTTCAAATAAAATCTGAAAGTGATGGTTGCCCATTGGGTAATGGTGTTGTTGTTGGAAAACCTCAACGTATACCAGATTTTTGGAAATCAAAACTTGAACAATTACAAAAATAGTAAGAGTTTTAAATGGAAAAACTTATGATAAAATTTCCAGAAGATATTTTAAAAAAAGGCAATAAAGGGGCTTTCCTAGTATTCATAACAGATATAGTTTAGTTGGTAATAATTTTTAAAATAAATAGTTGCAAATAAAATTATTATATAATAAAAATAAATAACTTCGGGTGTATAGCTCAGTTGGCTAGAGCGTTACGTTGACATCGTAGAGGTCGGTGGTTCGAGCCCACTTACACCCACCATTTCAACTTTCATAATAAAATTTTTCAATTCTGCTATGCTTAATACTTGATTTTTAAGGACAAGATTACTATATATTTTAATATCAATATTAAACTAGTTTAAATACAAAAGGTCATATTATGGCAAAACAAGATTATTACGAACTTCTTGGCATCCAAAAGGGTGCAAGCGATGATGAAATAAAAAAGGCATACAGAAAGATGGCAATGAAGTATCACCCTGACCGCAATCAAGGTGATAAATCAGCCGAAGAAAAATTCAAGGAAATTAACGAAGCATACGAAGTTTTAAAGGACCCACAAAAAAAGGCTGCCTACGACCAATTCGGACATTCTGCATTTGAAAATGGTATGGGTGGAGGAAGTCGTGGTGGTCAAGGCTTTGGCGGATTCGATTTTAATTTTGGCGGTGGTGCAGGCGGTCAAGGTTTTGGTGGCTTTTCCGACATATTTTCAGATATATTTTCTGACTTTATGGGTGGTGGTTCTTCACGTGGCCCACAATCACATAAGGGTCAAGATTTAAGATATGATATGTCAATTACTCTTGAGCAAGCCTTTACAGGACTTACCACTGAAATTTCTTTCAGACGTAATGGTAAATGCAAAAAATGTAATGGTATGGGTGGCGACAAACGTGAAGTTTGTTCAAAATGCCATGGAAGTGGTGTTATAAATGTTCGTCAAGGTTTCTTTATGAGTCAACAAGTTTGTCCTGAATGTGGTGGACTTGGCTATATTATTACAAACCCATGTCGTGAATGTAATGGCACAGGTGTAAGTGCCGAAAACAAAAAACTTGAAATAAAAATCCCAGCTGGTGTTGATAATGGAACACGTCTTCGTGTAAAGGGTGAAGGTGAAGCTGGTCTTGCAGGAAGTGAATCAGGCGATTTATATGTATATATTTCTGTAAAACCAAACAAAATCTTTACTCGTGATAACAAAAGCCTTTATATCAATGTTCCAATCTCATTTGGACTTGCTGGACTTGGGGGCACAATCGAAGTTCCAACCATTGATGGCACAAAGGCCGAAGTCAAAATTCCAAGGGGTATCCAAAGTGGTGAAAAACTTCGTCTTCGTGGAAAGGGTATGACAGGTATAAATTCACCTATCCGTGGAGATATGTATCTTAATATAAACGTTGAAACACCAACAAAATTGACTGCTCATCAGGAAGAATTGCTTCGTGCTTTTGAAGAAGACAGAATAAAAAATGGTGCTGATAAAAATTTCTTTGACAAAATAAAGGATTGGTTATAATATTTTGTCATAAATTTAATAAAGGATTCGTATAATGCAAGAAGATCATATAATTTTTGATGCTGATGGAGTATTGTTAGACACTTTACCATACTTTATAAAATGGTTTTTTATGAATGTTCCAAATTTTGATATTAAGAAATTATTGGGTCGCAGATGTTCATATCTTTTGGATGAATTTTCTGATGATTTTGAAAATTTTTCTAATATACCTCCTGTTAAAAATGCAGTTGAAACAGTGAAGCGTTTAAGTAAAAATTATAAAATTGATGTGATAAGCACATACGGTGGAAATGTTCATCGTTTTCTTGCAAGGAATGAAAATATTGAAAAATTTTTTGGTTCTTCTATAAGTCGTGTTTTCAATATGTCACGAACATTTAATAAAATGGATTTATATAAGACATATCCAAAAAATACAATTATTATTGATGATGACTTAAATAATTGTAATCAAGCAGTTCAACTTGGGCAAAAAGCATTATGGTATAAATATTATTCTTTGCTTTCTCCTATAATAAATAAGGGAAATAAACATCAACATAAAATTGATAAAAAGCAAATCACACCTGTTTCAAGTTTTATTGAAATTGAAAAACTTCTTTCACGATAGGTTTTTTATCCACTTCATTTTAATTGAGAATCTTTTTTATTCGTTGTATTATATTTTTATTTAATAAATAGGAGGTCGCAATGAATACAAAAATAAAAATTCTTATATTACTCTTTATCTTTGTTTTAATTGGTTTTATAACAGGGAAATATTTAAAATCCAAAAGTGTTTATAAACTTCAAGAAGGGGATATCCAGCTTGATAAACCAACATCTGGTAATTATTCAAGTTTGATGGAGGCACTTCAAAAAAGAAGGTCAAATCGTAAATTTGCAACAACTCCACTAAACGAAGATTTAATTACAAATATTTTGTGGTCCGCAGATGGCATTAACTCACCTGATGGTAAAAGAACGGCTCCGTCTGCTATGAACAAACAGGAAATTGAACTATATGCAATTCTTCCAAATGGCGCATTTTTATATATGCCAAAGGAAAATATTTTAAAACGTATCACACCACTTAATATGACTGATAAAACAGGTTTTAATGCTCCTATGAGTATAGTATTTGTGGCTGATACATTAAAGCAAGATGCACAATGGGCTTATACAGATATGGGCTTTATTGCACAAAATATTTATTTATTCAGTGCTGTGAACGGACTTAATACTGTATTCAAAGGAAGTGTTGATAGCGACTATTTCAAGGAGGCTTTACAACTTTCTGATAATATGGAAGTCATTGGAATTCAAGATATAGGTTTTCCACCAGAAGAATAATAAAGAGATTAAAAAATCCCCTCAAATGAGGGGTATTTTTTTTACAAAGTTTTATTGTTATTTCCGACAAGGTTCAACATTTTTTCCGATTCGATTTTTGATAATTCTTTTAATCGTTCGATTGCCTTTTCATACATATCATCTTTTCTTGAACTTTGAGACGTTGCTTCTTTGCTTGATGGGGTATTTTCCATTGTTTCCATTTCATCAAACTCAGGTGGAGTCATATCAATAAAACCTTCTGTTTCAAAATCATCATTTTCATTTTGCATCACAGCCATTTTTTCACGCACAGCATTTGCAACCAAACTTTGTGCATCGGGAATATTTGGTTCATTTGCAGGCACATTTTCTTCTGTGTTTGCATTAAATTCTTCTGAAAGTTCCTCAGGAATATTAAATGAAGGTAATTCAAAATTATTATCCATCATTTCAACAGAATTATTATTTTCATTTGTTTCAAGTGGGGGAATAGAAATAACATCTGGAATATCAATAAACTCATCTGCATCTTCATTTGCCAAAGGTGGAATTTCAAATTCGTTAATATCAGATTTTTGCATATCGTTCACATTTTCATCAATATGAAATTCAAGGTTATCAATATTATCAAACTCATCAAAATTTATATCTTCTGGTGGTAAAAATTGAAAATCATCATCTTTGTTTACGTTATTCATTCTATTCTCCTTTTTCTAAAGTGAAATCATAACATAAATTAAACAAAAAGGCAATTATTTTGACAACTTGCTTTCAACAGTATCCATATCATAAACATTGGCAACATTACCAAAGTATGTAACGGTTGGCTTTGTTGAAAAGACTTTGTTTGCAACATTTACTATATCGTCCAAAGTAATAGATTCTATAAGAGCCACAGATTCTTCATTTGGAATAATCTTATTAAAATGTTGCATTTGGCGACCAAGCATACGCATTCTTACAGATGTGCTTTCAAGTCCCATAAGAAGACCTGCTTTGTATGAAATTTTTGCACGGTCTAATTCCTTTTTTGTAATACCATCTTTGCAAATTTTTAAAATTTCTGATGTGGTTGCATCAATTACCTTATTGATTTTTTCTTCATCGGTAGAAGTGCAAATATATAAACAACCAGTATCATCATAATTGTTCATACTTGAATATATACCATATACAAGGTTTTGTTTTTCGCGAACCTCTTGAAAAAGTCGAGAAGACATACCGCCCCCAAGCACATTATTTAAAACATTTTCCGCGAAAATATCCTTTCGGTTAAGAAGTGGAGAACTTTCAAACCCAAGCATAAATTGAGTTTGTTCTAATTGCTTTTGTTTTTTGAAAAAACCACCTACATATTTTGAATGTGGAGTAGGGCAATTTCCCGCTGGCACCAACTTTGTAAAATATTTATTTGCAAGTTCGACAACCTTTTGATGTTCCATATTTCCGGATACAATAAGGAATAATTTATCGGCACAATAATTTGCCTTTATATAATTTCTTAATTTTTCAGGGGTAATAGATTTTATACTTTCTTCGCTTCCAAGTATAGGTCTTCCCAATGATTGATTTGAATATGCTGTTTCTGTAAAGTAATCATAAATAATGTCATCAGGAGTATCCAAGGAATTATAAAGTTCCTGTAAAATAACATGTTTTTCCTTATTAGTTTCTTCCTCATCAAAAACCGAGTTTTGAATTATATCTGATAAAATATCAATACCATTTTCCAAATACTCTTTTAAAACTTTTGTGTAATAAAAGGTATGGTCCTTTGATGTATAAGCATTTATATCGCCACCAATATCTTCAATCATTTCGGCAATATCGGTATATGAGCGGGACACAGTTCCCTTAAATGCCATATGTTCAAGAAAATGGGAAACACCATTTAACTCTTCGCTTTCATTAACAGAACCAACCGAAGCCATAAGACCCACAAGCACGGTTTCCACAGTTGGCACATAATCAGTAATTACAGTTAACCCATTTTGAAGTTTTTCGATTTTTACATTATTCATAGCAAAATCCTTAATTTTTGATAATTATGCTATCAAAATAATGGCTTAAAATCAAGGAGTTCTTAAAATAAAAAGATTTTTATAAAAAAGTTGTTGATTTTTTTTTGGATATAGTATATAAATTTATTCATATTTATTCCGGCGTAGCGCAGTGGTAGCGCAGTTGACTGTTAATCAATTGGTCGTTGGTTCGAATCCATCCGCCGGAGCCATAAATCAAAATCCGTCCGTAAGGGCGGTTTTTTATTGCAAATTCAAATACTTAAGCTAGTCCGTGAGGCTATATCATAAAAACACCCTTTTCCCATAGTGTAAATCCTCTATCCATATTTTAAATTTAAGAATTTATTGAAAAATAAAAACAAAAAATGCTAAAATAAAAATGTTAAAAAGGAGATATTAAAATGAAAAAAATATTATTACTATTATTTGTATCAAATTTGTTTAGTTGTGCTAGTATTACCAAAGAAGGAAAAGAATGTTTTAACACTCAATCATTTGAAGTCCTTCAAGGATTAGAAGGTGGAGCATTAGCTTATGAATGTCCTTGGTATAAATCAGATTGTTATTTTAATCAACTTGTGCATTTAACTAGCCCAAAAGATATAGATTATTATGACAAACAAAAAATTACATCTACATCAACAACATGTTGGATACAAGATGGAGTATATAGATACACAAATAAACAAGAAATTCAAAAAACTGTTCCTAATTTAATTTTAGTTGAAAAGTAATCCTGTCTATACACCTCCCATTATTCTGAGTCATAAAATCCGTCCCGTTGGGGGCGGTTTTTTATTTTTTTCTTTCAATAGTAAAAGAAGAAGTTTTATCTATACTTTAAAAGCAAAATATTTTATAAAATCATTGATTTTTTCCCGAAATATTAAGGGGTTAGATTTATATAATATAATTGAAATTTTTACTAGATATTTTTTTCAACTAGGATATAATACCCACATTTTTAATTTTAACAAAGAGGTTTTATATGAATAATAACAAAGTTTTTTTATCAGATAATGATGGAACATTAACAGTTGCAAGAAAGAAAATAGTTGGTGAAATGGCTGAAACTTTAATTGAATTTTCAAAACATTTCCATTTTGCTGTTGTAACAGGCTCTCCTTATAAAGATATGATGGAACAAATGCCAACAGAACTTCTTGAAAGTGATAATGTTGATTTTTGGTGTTGTATGGGAAATGCCCTTTATAAAAAAGGTAAAGAAGTTTATAACTCTCATAATACAATAGACTTTAATATGTTCAAGGACGTTTTAGATCATATCATTGAAAATTGTCCTGTGAAGTTCCATAAATCATTTCCACGTCATCACGAAATAAACAATAATTGTGCAATTAACTTTACAATGCTTGGTCGTCCAGAAATTGGTGAACCTTCACACGAAGATAGAGAAGAATATGTAGAATGGGACAAACGCAATGGTCAAAGACAATGGATTATTAAATATCTTGAGGAAAAATATCCAGAATACAATATGACTTTGGGTGGTCAAATTTCAGTTGATATTGTAAAAAAAGGTTGTGATAAAGCTCAAGTCGCAGATTATTATAAGGATTATGATATTTCATATTTTGGTGATAGGATTTACAGAACTGGAAACGATAATGCTATTGCACACAAAATTGTCAACCTTGGTGGAACAATATTTTCAGTAAAGGGTCCAGAAGATACAATGCGAATTATGCAAAACTTAATTGCAAATGACCAATAAGGAAAAGGGGCTTAAGGCTCCTTTTTTTATATCTTTTCTTACTTGTAATATTTCATAAACTCTATTATACTTTACATTTGATAGGAGTCATAATGGATACAGAAAAAAGAATAATTGATGCAAAGGAAAATATCGAAGATATTACCTCTAAAATCGAAAGTGTAAGACCGCTTTGTCTTGATGATTTTGTTGGACAACGTGGGTTAAAGGAAAATCTTAAGGTTTTTATACAATCTGCGAAAAACAGGAAAATTGCACTTGACCATTGTCTTCTTTATGGTCCACCTGGGCTTGGTAAAACAACACTTGCAAACATAATTGCAATAGAGCTTGGAGTTGGATTTCGTGCAACATCTGCACCTATGATTTCAAAGGTTGGTGATTTGGCGGCAATCCTTACAAATTTGCAACCAAATGATGTTCTTTTTATTGATGAAATCCACAGACTTTCACCTTCGGTTGAGGAAGTTTTATATTCCGCAATGGAGGATTTTAAACTTGATTTAATTATAGGAGAAGGACCTGCTGCCCGAACAGTAAGAATTGATATACCACCATTTACATTGATTGGTGCTACAACAAGGACAGGATTGCTTTCTACTCCATTAAGGGAAAGATTTGGTATTCCACTTGCATTTGAATTTTATACTGAAGATGATTTGGCTGATATTGTAAAGCGAGTAGGGCATATTTTGGATATATCTTTATCAGATGATGGTGCAAGAGCTATTGCAAAGCGTTCTCGTGGAACTCCGCGTATTGCAAATAGACTTTTGAAAAGAGTTCGTGATTTTGCAGTCGTTGATAATAAAAAAATTATTGATGAGCCAGAGGCAAAAATCTCGCTTCAAAAACTTTCAGTTGATGATTTCGGGCTTGATAATCTTGACCGCCGATATTTAAAACTTTTGATTGATAATTATGGCGGTGGTCCAGTTGGAATTGAAACAATATCTGCACTTTTATCTGAGGAGGTTGATACAATCGAAGATGTAATAGAGCCATATCTTTTGCAAATTGGATTTTTACAACGCACTCCACGTGGTCGTATAGTTCAAGATAAGGCATACAAACACCTTGGTATCGACCGACAAATTAAATCTGAAGAATAAGAATATATCTTTTGGCGGAAAGAGGGGGATTCGAACCCCCGATACCTTGCGGTATGCACGCTTTCCAAGCGTGTGCAATCGACCACTCTGCCATCTTTCCAATTTTTATTTTGAAGTGGTATTCGAATTTGAATACTCAACCTTCATAACATCTTTTTTTGTTGTTTTTTTATCTTTTCTTTTACGTAAAGGTTTTGTAATAAAACTTAAAAACCACATAATTTTATCAACAAGCACAAACAAAATCCACATTACAAAAAGCAATACTGGAACAGATGTATGTATTGAATATCCTAACCAAAAAATATCCACAGTTCCATAATTATTTGAAATCCATACGGCAATTACAGAAAAGCCAAGTAAGATAAAAAATAATTTTAACGTTTGTTTTAACATTTTTATTCCTTTATTTCAACATCTTTTGATGAAGTTATTGTTTCTGCACTTTTTGTAAGTGTTTTGATTGCCTTTTCTTGTTTTTTAAGTTTTGGGTGGCCTTGATAAATATCATTTAGGGCACGTTCTATTGCAAAAGAAGAAACCTCACTCATAATATTATCAACATCAATTTTATTTTTTGCATCAAGATACCAAGATTTGATATATTCAAATCCCGCTGGTGCAATTTCCTTTAACTTTTCAATTTCCTTAACTGCTTCATCAAGTTTGTTATCTTTTAAATAATTTTCTGTTCTTGCAACAATCAAGTCAGCACTTTCACTAGTATCAGTCAAATCAATTTTTCTTATTTTGAACAAGGACTTAATTCTGTGCCAAAATCTTTGTTTATATGTTGGATTTTCGCTAATAGGATTATTTGAAATAAACACAACATCGCCAGCCATTTCATCAAATTGAGTTTTAAGTTGAGAGAAAGTTTTAACACCTGTTTTTGATAAAGGTTTCAAAGTTTCTATGGCATTGATAACCAACTTTTGTCTTCCACCAACGATTTCTAATGTATTAAGTTCAACTTCAAAACTTTGACCTCTGTTTATTACATCACGAAGAAGTCCCACAGATGTAAGGAATACAAGATTTGTTCCACGATATGTATTGTTATATTCTTCCAAAGCAGAAATTTTTGCATTAACTTTTGCCAAATCTTCCTTATCAAACATAAGCTCGCGAACTTCTTGTAAGCCATCTTTTATGTCTTTACCAAAAGATTGCACTTGGTCCTTTATATCAATTTTTTGGAAATCACGAATTTTATCGACATAGTATTTGAAAATTTCTTCACTATCCTTTTTTCGTAAATCTATTTCGCTGTGAATTTTTTTAATTTCTTGTTTTTGACTATCAATTTCCAAAGAAAGAAAACCGATTATCCAAATCATAAGCACAAAAAGAAAAGCAAAAATTATAACCTGAAACACAGAAAAAGAAGAATTGTGATTATTGCTTTTGCTTTTTTCATCATTTGTTGTTTTTTTATTTTTAAGACTATTTTCTTTTTTAGCCATAATTTTTTGCTCCCTAAAAATTTACTTATATATTAGAAGTAGTTTCATTTTGAATTGAAGAAGACAATGTCTTGATTTTTTTTGCCATATCAATAATAAAGGAATTGATTTTTTCCATATCGACATTGTTTTCATTAAGTTTTTTAATATCGCCTTCAAGGTTAGCAAGTTTTGCTTTTGCCTTTTCAAATTCGCCAAAAACAAGAATGCAAACCATCAAAAGAAGAGTTTCGCTGTCAACTTCACCAAACATTTTAGCAAGAGTTTTTGCTTTTTCATCAATCATATTTACAATAGAAAGGATTTGATTTTCTTGACCAGCACCACAATCCACAGAATAATTTTTATTATTTATTGTAAAATTAAGTGTAGTCATTTATTTAATTCTCTCCTTTATATATTATAAATTTCTAAGCTCAGTTGATAAAGCTCTAATTTCGTCCTTTGCACGAACAATTTTATCTTGTTCAAACATAAGGTTTTGTTTTAACTTATCAATTTCAGATTGCATTTGCATTTGAATTGCATGAAAGTCATCAGATTTTATATTAGATTCTTCTCTTTTCACATTTTGATACAAAGAAAAAACGCGGTTTAATTCATCGACCGCTTCTGATAAAATCATCAAAGAATTCATAAGATTTTGTTTCATACTTGCCTTTTAAAAAAAAATTATATATAAATATATAATACCTAAAATAAATTATAATTCAAGGATAAAAAATGAGAGCTCTTTCAAGAAAAAATGAATCTTTAAGAAAAATAGAACTTCTTGCAGGTGTAAATAAGTATGCTGATGGTTCTTGTCTTGTATCATTTGGTGATACACGTGTTCTTTGCACTGCAACAATTGAAAATAAGGTTCCTGTGTTTTTAAAACACTCTGGCACAGGTTGGGTAACCGCAGAATATGCAATGCTTCCAGCATCTTGCCAAACACGTATTGAAAGAGAAGTTAATAAGGGTCGTCAAAGTGGTCGTTCACTTGAAATTCAAAGATTGATAGGTCGTTCTCTTCGTTCAGTTGTTGATTTGGATAAAATGGGTGAACGTCAAATAATTGTTGATTGTGATGTGCTTCAAGCAGATGGTGGCACAAGAACAGCTTCTATCACAGGAGGCTTTATCGCCCTTTATCAAGCAATGCAAAAATTAAAATACAGATATAAACTTGATGAACTTCCAATAAATGATTATGTTGCTGCTATTTCATGCGGTATTGTGAACGGACAACCTATGATGGATTTGGATTTTGAAGAAGACAGCAATGCTGATACCGATTCAAATTTTGTTATGACAGGAAGCGGTGGAATTGTTGAAATTCAAGGAACTGCAGAAAAGGTTCCATTTACCGAAAATGAATTTTTAAAACTTCTTTCATTTGCAAGAACTGGTATAGTAGAACTTATCCAACTTCAAAAGAAAGTAATCAATTCATTATATCAAGACAAAGAATAAAATTTCCAAGGAGGATACAATGCAAAAAAATGAAAAATCATTAAAAGATCAATATATTGAAATGCAACAACGTGCATTTATTCGTGAAGTTGATGAAGAAGTTCGTGCTGAAAAGGCTGCAATAATTTGGAATAAATATAAGTATTATATTATTACTGCTATTGTAATTATACTTGCAATTACAATAGGTCATACAACTTATGAAAACAACAAACGTGAAACATCACTTAAACAAGCCGAAGTTTTTGAACACATTATGTCAAATCCATCTATTTCTATGGAAGGACGTATTCTTGAACTTAAAGATTTTGCAAGCAAAGCAAAATATGGCTATCGTGATATTGCATATTTTAACATTTATTCTATGCAAGTTGAAACCAACAAAATTTCAGATGCGATAAATACACTTAAAACAATTATTTCATCTGCAACAGATTCTTCATTTAAGGATTTAGCAATTTTGAAACTTTCAACAATCAATTATTCCAAACCAGATGTTTCAGCAGAAGACAAATCAGAAATAATTAAACTTCTTTCACAAATATCTGCAAGACAACCTTTCTATTTTTCTGCTCAATACATATTGGGAACAATTTACATTTCTGGAAATAACCCAAATTTGGCAAAAACAACATTTGAAAGAATTGTTGAAAATGAAAATGCCCCTGTGGGAATAAAATCACAAAGTTTAAATATGCTTAATTATATCAAAAGTCTTACAGCAAAATAATTATAAAAGGAGGGATTAGATTATGTTTAACTTTAACCGTTTAAGAAATATTTTTTATATTCTAATCCTTGCCTTTGTATTTACAGGCTGTGAAACAACAAAGGTTCCACTTAGTGGTGAACGAGTTTCTATTTTTGATAAGGAGGAGCAAGAAGACGAATTTTCAGATGATAAAATCATTTTGAAACGTCCAGTCTTAAATAAATCTTGGACTTCATCTTCTGGAAATTCCTATAATACAATCGGTCATATTGCGGGCAAAAAAAAGTTCACAAAGTTTGCACGAAATGATATTGGTGTAAAAACAAGTAATGCACAAATTCTTTATACTCCAGTTGCAAATTCCACAACTGTATTTACCATTGATGGAAAATTAAAGGTTCAAGCAACATCTCTTTTAACAGGAAAAACTTTATGGCAAAGTCCTCGTCTTACAAATAATGAATACCTTCGTTATGGAGCATTGGCTCTTGATAATGAAAGACTTTATGCAATCACAAATACAGCACAACTTGTTGCAATGAATATTAAAAATGGTGAAATTATTTACAGCAACTATTTCAACACCACTTTGAAATCAGGTCTTCAAATTTGTGGTGATAAACTTTACTTTTCAAATGATATGGGCGAATTTTTTGTAATTGATGCAAAAACTGGCGACAAAGTTTTCACACATAAAACAATGGAAGAAGCAAATTCCTTTGTAAAGGGGTCTTTACCAATGTGTATTGATAACAATATTGTTGTTGCATTTCCAAATGGTGAAGTCCATATGCTAATGCGTGATATGAATACCCCAATTTGGCTTGAAGCATTAACAAAAATAAATACAAAAAATATCAATAATATTTCAGATATAGTTGCAAATCCAATTACTGATGGTGAAGTTGTTGTTGTAAAAAGTTATAATAATATTATGAAGGCATTTGATATTGACACAGGCGTCCTTAACTGGGAACTTTCCATTGGTGGAATAACAACACCTGCATTGTCAAACAAGTTTATGTTTGATATTTCAAATGACAATATTGTTAATGCAATAAATGTTAAAACAGGAAAAATAATTTGGTCTAAAAAGGTTGAACCAGAAGATAAAAAGGCAATACCATTTGACCCATTGCTTATCAATAACCAACTTATCCTTACATTTTCAAATGGCGAAATTATAAAGTTAAGTCCATATAATGGTAAAAAGTTAGGAACCCAAAAACTTACATCTATAATTGACACAACCCCTATAGTCATAGAGGATAAATTTATAATTTTAAGCAATGCGGACTTAATAATATATAAATAGTGTAAAAATCTTTCATATTATGATATTTTTTCCTTGTAGTTTTCAAAGGATTATTTTAATATATAAAAAAATCAAAAATTACAGGGGAGATTTAATATGTTGTCATCTATTACAGGACTTTTTTCAAGCGATTTAGGTATCGACTTAGGAACTGCCAATACCCTTATTTATGTAAAAGATAAGGGCATTGTTTTAAATGAACCTTCAGTTGTTGCAATAACCGAAGAAGAACGTGGAAGAAAGGAAATTTTGGCGGTTGGTGAAGAAGCAAAAAAAATGCTTGGAAGAACCCCTGGAAATATCCAAGCAATTCGTCCATTAAAAGATGGTGTTATTGCCGACTTTGAAGTTGCCGAAGCAATGATAAAATATTTTATTCAAAAAGTTTTAAACCGAAAGACTTTCACATTTCCACAAGTTGTAATTTGTGTTCCATCAGGTTCAACTGCTGTTGAAAGACGTGCTATTCAAGAATCAGCAGAAGTCAGTGGTGCAAGAAAGGTTTTCTTAATCGAAGAACCTGTTGCTGCTGCTATTGGTGCGGGTCTTCCTATTGGTGAACCAACTGGAAGTATGGTTGTTGATATTGGTGGTGGAACAACTGAAGTTGCAGTTTTATCACTTGGTGGAATTGTATACGCTCGTTCAATCCGTGTTGGTGGTGATAAAATGGACGAAGCAATTATCAATTATATCCGTCGCAACCATAACCTTCTTATTGGTGAAAGAAGTGCTGAAATTATTAAAAAGGAAATTGGTTGTGCTGTGCCTGATAATGATGAAGGCGGTCGTTGCATTGAAATAAAGGGTCGTGATTTAATGAATGGTATTCCTCGCGAATTAACACTTAACGAAGCACAAATTGCAGAAGCACTTGCTGAACCAGTTCGTGAAATCATTGATGCTGTGAAAACTGCACTTGAAAATACTGCACCTGAACTTGCATCTGATATTGTTGATAAGGGTATTGTATTAACAGGTGGTGGTGCATTCTTAAGAAATTTGGATTTTGCAATTCGTCATGCAACTGGTCTTCCAGTCTCTATTGCTGATAATCCATTACTTTGTGTTGCACTTGGCACAGGTAAAGTTATAAAAGATATAAAACATTACAGAAGTATTCTTTCTTCTATGTATTAAAAAAAAGCCCCTCGAAAGAGGGGTTTTTAATTATTAGTTTATAAGTTCCAAAACGACTTTTCCATCAAACACACCACAGCCACCATCGCCTAACCTAGTGCTATAACCTAACTTTTGTTTTATTATTTCATCAAAAACTTCATTTGAATTTGAAACTTCATGATAACATTTTTCCCCTATTGAGGAATTAAGTGATAATCCAGAATATTCGCATTGACCATTAAGTTTTGATAAATCCTCTTCTTTAGGGTTAACTTTTCCACCACCAGCGATAAGTTTATTTACCCTTGTAATACCAGAAACTCCACCACCTGATTTTGTTAAAAGTTCTATACTTGAATCTTCACCATTTGAAGAATATTTTCCGCCACCTCCACAAGTTTTTTTACCAACGATAATTTTGATTTGTTCTTCTTGTTCTAAGGTAAAGTATTTTACTAACGTTGCACCAAATCCAGAACTAACTTTATGTCCATAATTACCTAACATATCCACATACCATGGATAGCCCCCACGAATAGTTGCTTTCCATTTGCCAGCAGGAATTGTAAGTGTATAAGTTCCAAGGGCAAATTCTTTTTTACCAAAACAATATTGGGCATTTGCATTTGATGAAAAACCATTACAAGATTTGCAATTTGCCATACCTTCTTTGTTTGCATAAAATCCACTTCTACAAGCGGTTTTTTGATTATTTTTGCATTCAAATCCCTTTGGGCAACTTTTACAATTACTTCCATCTAAATATTGACCATCAGAACATTTTATTGGTAAGCATTGATAAAATTTTTGTGCAAAAACAGGATTGGAAATCACTCCACTAATCCCAAGTATTGCAATATTAAGTTTATTCATTATCTTCATATTTTTCTCCTTTGAGGGGGTTATACTTTGCTGTCTTCCCTCATAAAACAGCAATTCGGGAGAGGTTGAAGTGAAGACCATGGACGAAAAAACTTCAACCCCAAACTTTATTTAGTTAAATGTTTTTTTTGAAAAATTATATGTTTTAAGTTCAGTTCCATTCCAAAAGGTATTTGGTGTATAGATTTGAGTTAACCTATACCCATAAGGACATTTCCCATCAATTATAAGTGTGGCGACATACCCTGTTGGGCATCTTATAGGTTCACAAGTTTTGTAATTATCACTTGCAAAGGAACCAAAGATACAATTTTCACAAATTCGAGTTGATAAGTTGTAAAATTTGTCTTTATTTCCACAATCACAATAATTGCCAGAGGTGTTATAGGTTGCTTTTTTATCGCAGTTGCCAACAGTTGGCACACAATATTTTGATAAAATATCATTTAATGTAGAAGAATTTGCTTTTAAAGATAATACTCCACAAAGAATTGTAGATATTAAAAAGACTTTTGATTTGTTGTTCATTTTTTTCTCCCTTTTATTTTTAATGGGGAGTTTAGAACACCATCATCAAAATGGCACGGCACTTTCGTGCATAGCCTTATAATGCCGTCCTCCCCAAAGGGGAAACGACAGGAAAGATATAGCTTTCCAACTATTGATGAAAGGGGTTCTAATCCCTAGCACAGTTCTCACAATGCTAGAAATAATTTAACATCAATTTATAGATTTGTAAATAATTTATTTATATAAGTTTTCTTTGCTTGATTGCTTCACCGATAGTTCCCTCATCTAAATAGTCAAGTTCTCCACCCAATGGAACTCCGTGTGCAAGCTCGGTAATCTTTACATTTGTGTCTTTTAAAAGATTGATAATATAGTGAGATGTAATCTTTGCATCAATGGTTGCAGGAAGAGCAAGAATAACTTCAACAATCCCTTCGTCTTCGATTCGTTTTTTCAAATTTGAAAGATTCAAATCGTCTGGTTCAATACCATTTATTGCAGATAAAATTCCACCAGTGATATGATATTTTCCATTAAAAATATTTCCACGTTCCATTGCCCATAAAGAAGATATATCGGATACAATACATAAAGTTTTTCCATCACGCTTTACATCTTGGCAAATAGAACAAGGAGAAACCGTATCAAAATTTCCACAACAAGGGCAAGTTTTGATATTGTTTGCAACATTTGTTAGTGCATCAATCAATGGTTCAAGTTTTTCTTCCTTGTTTGATATAAGGTTAATAGTTGCACGCACAGCAGATCTGTTTCCAAATCCCTGAATCTTAGACAATGCTTTTATCAAATTTTGAATATCGTCAGATTTTTGCATACAACTATTCCATAATTACTTATTTTCATCTTCCAAAAGGCAATCGATAAGGAGTATTTGAGCAATTTCCTTATTTCTTTCCTTAAATACAGATTCTTTTAAAAGAGTGTAAAGCAAAGCCTCTTCATAACCTTGCAAAGTTCCACAATCAAGATAAGTATCTGTTTTTGCAATAGGGAAAGTTCTTATTGCCATATTTTTAGGGTCCTTTTGAACTTCTTCATTAAGATATTTATCAAAATGAATTTCTTTACCTTCCTTTGCCCAAAGGTCATATTCTTCAGTGCCAACAGTATCAATTTTTTCAGCAACTTCTTCTAAACGCTTACCGACTTTTTTATCAAGTATTGCCAAAGTATGGAATGCTTCATCAGATTTTGATTCTTTTGGTTTTTCTTTGAATATACCATCTTCAATAATGCCCCAACGTGAAGGGTCCTTTACATGGCGAGTAATAAACATATTACCACCCACACCATCGGCAAGATATTTTTCAATACATCTTCTTACAGCAGGTTTTCTTAACTCGCTATCAGGAGAGCAATGATTTGGCAACACAATATCATCAGGCACACGCACAACAAGATGGCGACCATTTGCCACTTTGTTTGCAAGTCCTATTGCATGGCCAAGTCCTTTAGGTTCCTTTTGAATAACATACTTAATTTCCACATCATCAGGCACATATAAACTTTGAAGAAGTTCAAGACCAATAATGTTTCCATTCTTTTTGAACTTATCTTCAATTTTTTGTTCCTTTGTAAAACAAAGTTCGAATGCTTCCTTTGCCTTTTCATCACTACATACAATAGTAATATGCTTTGCACCAGAAGAAATAAGTTCACGAATAATATGGTCGATAACTTTTCTTGAACCAAGTGGTATCAAAGATTTATGTGGAATCCCCTTTGAGTGAGGATAATTTCGTGTAGATTTACCAGCAGCTAAAATAATAAATTCTAAATCATTTGAAGTTAACATTTTTTTCCTTTTCCTCTCTGTTTAGGTCTTTCTTAATTTTAGCAAGTATGGAATCAATAAATTTAACATTTTGAGCTTTAAATTTAGATTCGGTTAAAAGTGTATATAGCAAGGCTTTTTCATATCCTTCAATACTACCACAATCAAGATATACATCAGTAGGTTTTATTGAAAGAGTTTGAATTTTCATTTTTTCAGGATTTTCATCTATTGTTTTGTTTAACGCATCAGCAAAGGCAAGTTCGCCACCGACAATACCTTCAACGGCCTTACCTTCATTCATTTTCATTGCTGAATCATAAAGTTTTTTACAAACTTCTTTATCAAAAATAAACAAACCAAATGCAGCCTGATTTGAAACTGATTCTTTTGGCTTTTCCTTAAAGTATCCATTATCAATGATACCCCAACGAGAAGGATCTTCAACTGGTCGTGTCATACCAAGATTTCCATAGCCACCATTTTTAATATATGTATCAACAGCACGTTTATATACAGGGATTCTGTCTTCTGGATTTTCTGCATATTTATCAGCCAAAACAATATCATCTGGCCAAATCATAACAATATTTCGACCTGTGTCTTTGATTGTATTATAAACAAGTCCAACAGCATGACCAGTTCCACGAGGTTTTGATTGAATAAAATATTTAATATCGACATCATCAGGCACATATAAACTTTGAAGAAGTTCAAGACCTGTTAAATTACCCTTTGCTTCAAATTTGCTTTCAATTTCTGGTTCACGAACGAAACAGTTGTGAAATGCTTCAATCGCAGCATCATCAGCCACAACAATAGTAATATGTTTTCCACCCGCAAGTATTATTTGACTCATAATAAAGTCGATAATTTTTCTTGAACCAAATGGAACCAATGATTTATGTGGAATCCCCTTTGAGTGAGGATAGTTTCGTGTAGATTTACCAGCAGCAAGTATAACAAATTCTAAATTTTCTGGACTCATTTTATACCTTTATTTAGTTAAAACCTTTATGAATATACTATTTTTTTATATAAAATCAATATCATTTTATAAAAAATCCATAGGTTTAACTTCTTTGATTTTTAAATACAAAATGTAATTGACAGTTTTCATTTTTTATTATAAGATTCGAAACAATAAAAGAATTTTGTCTTTTATTTATCTCAATAAAATCAATTAAAATTCAAAAAATCCTAAAGGAAGGTAATTTTAAATGCACATAAAAGAATTAAGAGAAAAAACTCCAGCATATCTTATTGATTTAGCTGAAAAGGAAGGTATCGAAAACCCAACTGCTTATGATACACAAAATCTTCGTTTTAACATTTTAAAAAAGATTTCATTAAAGGAAACTTTGGTTGGTGAGGGCGTATTGGAAATTATGCCTGATGGATATGGCTTCCTTCGTTCAAAAGATTCTAATTACCTTGCTGGTCCTGATGATATATATGTATCACCTGCATTGATAAAAAAGAACAGTCTTAAAAATGGTGATACAGTAGAGGGGGATTTACGTGCACCAAAAAGCAATGAAAAATACTTTGCACTTGATAATGTAAAAACAATCAATTTTGAAGATCCAAAAAAATCAAAACATCGTGTTCACTTTGATGATTTAACACCACTTTATCCACAAACAAAATTAAATTTTGAAATGCCAGTTGTAAATCCAAAGAAACCAGATTTTACAACTCGAATTATTGATTTGGTAGCTCCTCAAGGCAAGGGACAAAGAAGTTTGATTGTTGCTCCACCAAAAACTGGTAAAACAGTAATGCTTCAAAATATTGCACATGCAATTACAACAAATCACCCAGAAATTTATTTAATAGTTTTGCTTATTGATGAACGTCCAGAGGAAGTTACCGATATGAAACGTTCAATCCAAGGCGAAGTAATAAGTTCAACTTTTGATGAACCTGCAACTCGCCATGTCCAAGTTGTTGAAATGGTAATGGAAAAGGCAAAACGTTTAGTTGAATATAAACACGACGTTGTAATTTTACTTGATTCTATTACTCGACTTGGTCGTGCATATAATGCTGTTGTGCCAAGCAGTGGAAAGGTTTTAACAGGTGGTGTTGATGCTAATGCTCTTCAACGTCCAAAACGTGTTTTAGGTGCCGCACGAAATGTGGAAGAGGGTGGAAGTTTAACAATTATTGCAACTGCTCTTGTTGATACAGGTTCTCGTATGGACGAAGTTATTTTTGAAGAATTCAAGGGCACAGGTAATTCTGAAATCGTTCTTGATAGAAAACTTTCTGATAAAAGAACATTCCCAGCGATTGATGTCACAAAATCTGGCACACGTAAGGAAGAATTGCTTGTTGATACAGAAACATTGCAAAAGATGTGGGTTCTTCGCCGTATCTTAGTTTCCATGGGTGCAAGCGATGCAATGGATTTCTTGCTTGAAAAAATAAAGCATACAGAATCAAACAAAGAATTTTTTATGACAATGAATAATTAGGGAATTCTAAATGATGAAAAAATTATTTTACAAAATCGTCGGAATAATAAAACCAAATTCATTCCTTGCATTGGGATTGTCATTTCGTATGTGTAAGATAATAAAACGTATAGGTTATTTACACCCAACACCTGTGCAAAAACAAACAATTCCATTTATTTTAAGGGGAAAAGATGTTCTTGCATCTGCACAAACAGGAAGTGGAAAAACAGGTGCCTTTGCAATACCTATAATTGAAAAATTATTACAATTTAAAAATCGATATGCTTTGGTGATTGCTCCTACTCGTGAACTTGCTGAACAAATTGATGAAGTTTTTCGTCAAATGCTTGAAGGAACAAATGAAAAAACAGCCTTACTTATCGGTGGCACAGAAATTGAACCACAAATTGAAATATTAAAAACTGGACCAAGATTTATTATTGGAACCCCAGGACGACTTAACGACCATTTAAAAAGAAAAACTTTAAAACTTTATAAAACTAAATATGTCGTTCTTGATGAAACTGATAAAATGTTGGATATGGGATTTGCTGACCAAATTAAATCTATTTTGCGATTTACAACTCCATATAAACGTCAAACATTGATGTTTTCTGCAACTTTTCCAAATGAAATTATCTCACTTGCAAAAAGATATTTAAGAAAGCCTGAAAAAATAAATATTGGAAAACCAAATTCTGTGTCTTCTGATATTGAACAGGAAGTCGTTAAAATATATAAGGAAAAGAAATTTGACTTTATGTGCAAACTTTTAAAACAAAGAGAAGGCACTTGCATTATTTTTGTAAGAACTCAAAAGGCAGTTGAGTTGATGGAGAAAAAACTTTCAAAATTCTTTTCTGTTGTATCTATCCATGGTGGATATAAACAAGAACGTCGTGATAAGGCGATAGAGGATTTTAAAACAGGTAAAATAAAGGCATTGATTGCAACCGATGTCGCTGCTCGTGGACTTGATATTTCACATATTGATAATGTTATCAATTATGATTTGCCAGAGGTTCCAGAAAACTATGTCCATCGTATTGGAAGAACTGGTCGTGCTGGGAAAAAAGGATATGCCGTTTCATTTATCACACCTGACACAATCGAACTTTGGGACGATATTGTCCGTTTTATGGAAGGAAAAAAAGTTTTTGCATACAAAAAACGTTTAAGAAAAATGATAGAAGAAGCAGAAAAACGTGAGGCAAAACGAAAGGAACGAAAACTAAAGGAAAAGACCGAAAAATACCAACTCCAAGATGAAAATATCGGAAATCGTATTGATACTTTTACAGCAAAATCTCAAGAAAAGAAATATTCACAATCTGATTTATTCTCGCAATCTTTGCTTGGTATCAATCATAATGTTCCAGATGAACCCGAAGTTGAAGTCAATGGTAATTTATTAGAAGAAGAACCAGAGGAAGTAAACGGAAATTTGTTGGACCCATCTGAAATAAATTCATAATTGATTATTTATAATAATTTTTATATAATTTACAAGAATTAAACAACAAAGGTAAAAAAGATGTTAGATATAAAATTTATAAGAGAAAACCCAGATATTGTAAAAAAGGCAATTAAAAACAAAAATGTTAATATTGACCTTGATGTAATGCTTAAACTTGATGAAGAAATTTCTGAAATCAATAAAAAACTTCAAGATTTAAGAGAAGCAAAAAACGCAATTACTTCACAAATTCCATCTCTTAAAGATGATGCAAAAAAACAAGCTATTGAAAATTCACGTGAACTTTCTGATAAAATAAGCATTTATGAAAGTGAACTTTCAACAAAAAAACCACAATACGAAGATATGTTATGGCGTATGCCAAATATCCCTGCTGACGAAGTTCCTGTTGGCCGTGATGACAGTGAAAATGTTGTAATTCGTAAAGTTGGCACACCACGTAAATTTGATTTTGAACCACGTGATCACTATGATTTACTTGAAATGAATAATTGGGCTGATTTCAAACGTGTTGCAAAGGTTTGTGGTTCACGTTCTTATTCATTAAAGGGTGCTGCATCTCGTTTGGAAATCGCACTTCACATGTATATGATGGATAAATTAACTGCAAAGGGTTTCACAATGATAACAGTTCCATCTATGGTGAACGAAGATGCCTTGTTTGGCACAGGTCATTTCCCAGATGGTCGTGAAGATGTATACTATCTTGAAAAGGATAATATGTATTTATCAGGCACAGCTGAAATTGTGTTAACTTCACTTCACAAAGATGAAATTCTTGACGAATCTCAACTTCCAATTCTTTATGCTGGTTATTCACCATGTTTCAGACGAGAAGCTGGTTCCGCAGGAAAAGATGTTCGCGGACTTATCCGTCTTCACCAATTTATGAAGGTTGAACAATATGTTATTTGTAAAGCAGATTTAGCAGAAAGTAAGAAATGGTATGAAATCCTTCTTTCAACAGCCGAAGAAGTTTTACAGGATTTGGAACTTCCATACCAGGTAATTGATTGTTGCACTGGTGATATGGGTTTAGGTAAATATAAAATGAATGATTTGGAAGCATGGACTCCATCACAAAACAAATATCGTGAAACACACAGCTGTTCAAATTTAACAGATTGGCAAGCAAGACGTGCAAATATTCGTTATCGTGAAAATGGCACAAACAAGGTAAAATATTGCTATACTTTGAATAACACGGGTATTGCAACTCCTCGAATTCTTGCACCATTTTTGGAAAATCATCAAACAGCTGATGGAAAGGTTCGAATTCCAGAAAAACTTCGTCCATATATGAATGGCAAAGAATATTTATAATTTAATATAAAACGAAAGGAAAAAACAATGCGTGCTTTTTTATTTCCAGGACAAGGCTCTCAAAAATTAAAAATGGGTCAAGACTTATATGAAAACTTTATCGAAGCAAAGGAAGTTTTTGAAGAAGTTGATGAAGCCCTCTCATATAAACTTACAAATATAATTTTTGGTGATGATGCCGAAGCATTAAACAAAACAGAAAATACACAAGTTGCACTTATGACTATGAGTATTGCGACCCTAAAGGTGATTGAATCACAAAGTGGCAAAAAAATTCAAGATTTATGTAATTTTGTTTGTGGTCATTCTTTGGGTGAATATTCTGCTTTGGTTGCAAGTGGTGCAATACCTCTTTCAACAGGAGCAAGACTTTTACAAATCCGTGCAAAGTCAATGGCAGAAGCGGTTCCTGCTGGACTTGGTGCAATGATGGCAATCATTGGTTTGGATTCTGAACATGTATTTGAAGCATGTGAAAAGGCATCAACTGAAACATCAAAAGTTTCCGTTGCAAATGATAACTGCCCAGGACAAATTGTTGTAAGTGGACATAAGGACGCAATTGAACGTGCATCTGTAATTGCAAAGGAAATGGGTGCAAAAAAATGTGTTGTATTGCCTGTTTCAATTCCTGCACATTGTCCATTGATGGAATCTGCAAGAATAACAATAGGTCATGTTCTTTCTGAAACAATGTTAAAAACTCCAGTCGTTCCATTTGTTTCAAACCGCACAGCAAATATTGATATGGAATCTGCTGATATAAAACTTCATTTATCAGAACAAATGGTAAATGGTGTTCGTTTCCGTGAATGTGTAGACTTTATGGTATCAAAGGGTGTTGACAGCTTTGTTGAAATTGGTGCTGGCAATGTTCTTTCTGGACTTATCAAAAGATGCACAGACAAGGCAACATCACAAGCAATCGGTTCAACCGAAGCAATAACAGAATTTTTAAAAACATTATAAGGAGAAAGCTATTATGTTTGATTTAACAGGAAAAACAGCTCTTATCACAGGAGCAACAGGTGGTATTGGTGAATCTATTGCAACCGAACTTTATAACCAAGGGGCAACCGTTATTTTAACAGGTCGTAAAGAAGATGTCCTTAATACATTAAAGGAAAAACTTGGCGACAGAGCTTATGCTATACCAGCAGATTTATCAGATTCTGAAAAAATCAAGGCATTAGTAGCAGATGCTTTGAAAATTACTGGTAAAATTGATATACTTATCAACAATGCAGGTCTTACACGTGATACTTTGATGATGCGTATGAAGGACGAAGATTGGCAATCTGTGATTGATGTGAACTTAACAGCTTGCTTTAAACTTGCACGTGAAGTTTTGACACCAATGATGAAAAACCGTTTCGGAAGAATTATCAACATTACATCTATTGTTGGTTGGATGGGAAATGCAGGTCAAGCAAACTATTGTGCAACAAAGGCAGGTCTTACAGGTATGAGTAAAGCTCTTGCAACCGAAGTTGCAAGCCGTGGTATCACAGTAAATTGTATTGCCCCTGGGTTTATTTCAACTCCAATGACAGATGTTCTTCCAGAAGATATTAAAAATAAAATGATGGAACAAATTCCAGTAAAAAGATTCGGCACACCAAAGGATATTGCAAATTCAGCAGTCTTTTTGGCAAGTGATGAAGCATCTTATATCACTGGTCAAACAATCCATGTAAATGGTGGAATGTTAAGAGTTTAATTTATTTTACCGCCCTCGAAAGAGGGCTTTTTTATTACTTAAAGCCTCTATCAAAATTTGCAATAGTAAATGAATTTGGTGTTTTACCAGCCAAAAGATTTCTAAACATTTTTACAACTTCCATTGCATCGTATTTTTTGAAACAAAAATCGTATCTGTATGCAAATGGTTTTAAAAGTTCTGAAATTTTACCATTACAACAAAATGGCTTTTCTGTTAAAACAAAATTTCGGCAATGTTTTACAATAGTATTTGCCTTTTTTCCACAATTTTTACAATCGCCAGTACAATTATCCGCAATGAATAAAGGAGTATCTTGATAACAAATTACATCACATATTGGTGCAAAATGTTTAAGTATAGAATTCATATTTTCTTTGCTGTCTTCTACACTTAAAGTGATTCGTTTTGCTCCACAATTCTTCCAAAAATCTATTGCAAAATTGTTAAGTGTATAAAGTTGATATTCCGTTGTAAAATCAACAATTCCAAATTCGTTTATCAAATTTAATCCAGAAATATTTGCAATTTGAAATTTCTTATATCCCTTTGATAAAAGGTCCTTTATTTTTTCTTTTATTCGTGGCATAGCACCATTTCGAATAATAGTTGGAATTGCAATTCTAATTTTATCTTTTGGAGTATTTGGGTTTAAATTGGAAAAGTCCGCATCAATATCAATAATTACTTCATAAAGATTGCCAAAGTCATTCAAATCAAATTTATCCAAATATTTTTCATTATCAATTTTAATAATTGCTTTTGGTTTTGCAACTTCACCTTCCACAAATTTTTTAACTTCTGGAATATAAAGTTTTCTTTCTGATTTTTTATTTTCAACCTTTTCCATCAAATTTCGTCTTAGGTTATTAAGAATTGAAATAGGTGCAAATACTCCGTTATTTTCATATTCAAAATTACCAAGTTCAAAAGATGTATCACCCATTTTTGAAAATGCGTTAATGCAACTTTCCTTCATCTTTTCTAAATTTTGAGCCTTATCAAAACTACCATCAATTTCCTCAATAATATTGTTATTATCAATTACTGCAGATGCAGAAATTTTTGAATTTGTTAGCTTTACAGCAATGTCAATTTTTTCCTTTTTGCAAAGTGAAGCAAGAGCTGGTATTTGATAAGGATAACTTCCCTTTACTTCCATAGAAGATGCACAAAATACTTCCATTCCGACCTTTACATCTGGAGCATTATCAGGAAGTTTGACCTCCACAACATCACCCTTGTTTGCAATAAAGGTATATTTTCCAGCGATTTTCATATTATCAAGTGCAAATCCAAAAGGTTTATCATTACCCATCACAGGAATTAAAAGTCCATCGTGTTTTGATATAGGATACAAAGTTTTAAATACAATAGAATTTCGCTTTACATTTGAAATTTTTCCAATAAAAAGTCCACGAGGACCCGAAAAATCTCTATCAATAACATCTTTGTTTTTCCCATTAAAATGAAGTTCTGTAAATGGTCGTGCAAAGATTCGCTTTATATTTTCAATTAAACCTTTTGTATCTTTTTCATCAAGTATTTTTCGGTAATAATCGGTTGTTGCAGATACATATAACGGAGTTTTTTTTCGACCTTCTATTTTAAGAGATGCAACCCCAATATCACAAAGTTTTTTTACATCATTGCCAAGGCATAAATCCTTCATTGCATAAGGGTGGTCGCCGTCATAAAGTTTTCTGCATGGATAGGTGCATTTACCACGATTTGCAGATTCTCCCTTTACAAAAGAAGAATACATACAAAGTCCGCTGTATGAATAACAAAGAGCTCCATGGATAAATACTTCGGTTTCTATACCACAATTTTTTGTAATATTTTCAATTTCATTTAATGATAATTCTCTGGCAAGAACACATCTTGAAAACCCAAGATTTTTAAGTGCGATTGCCCCATCTAAATTGTGCACAGCCATTTGAGTGCTTGCGTGCATTTCTAATTCTGGGAAATATTGTTTGATAAGGTCCACAACACCGAAATCTTGAATTATAAGAGCATCAACTTTTGCATCTTTTACAAGGGCAAGTTTTTCCAACAATTCAGGAATTTCATTATTTTGAATAACGGTATTGATTGCGACATAAACCTTTTTATTATGTTGGTGTGCATAATTTGTAATTGCATACAATTCTTCATTTGAAAAATTCATTGCATCAGCACGAGCAGAAAAGTTTTTAAGTCCTAAATAAATTGCATCTGC
Source organism: uncultured Alphaproteobacteria bacterium (assembly GCA_934246625.1). Taxonomy (GTDB): domain Bacteria; phylum Pseudomonadota; class Alphaproteobacteria; order Rs-D84; family CACZYB01; genus CACZYB01. The sequence goes on along the minus strand of CAKQHZ010000001.1, from coordinate 329,912 downwards.
TCCGTATGAAAAGCCAGCAATTCCACATTCAAAATTTCCCGCAGGAGATAATAATTCAATATTTTTATTTTGCATAAAAGCCCCTTATAACTTTAAAATAATTTTGCCCATACTTGGGTATATAATTTTGTCATCAAGTTCCAAATTAAGAAGAGCATTTGAAATTTGTGCATGACTATATTTTTGTGAAAGTTCACGAATAACAATATCTATGCTAACAGGAGTTGAATTCAAAAGTGAAAGTATTTGATTTTCCAAATCCACATTTTCAAACTCAATATCTTCGGAATAAATTTCAACTAAGTCTTCCTTTACAAACAAATCACGATTTTCAACCTTTTGAAACTTTTCAATCGGAGTATTATTAAGTGAGCTTATAATATCTTCAACCGAAGAAACCAAAGTCGCACCATTTTTAATCAATTCGTTTGTTCCGCCAGCACGTGGGTCCATTGGAAAATTTGGCACTGCGAAAACTTCTCTACCTTGTTCCATCGCAAACCTTGCAGTAATAAGACTTCCTGATTTAATACTTGCTTCCATAATCACGGTTCCAAGTGATAACCCAGAAATTATTCTATTACGGCGAGGAAAAAGATTCGCTTGAGGTTGTGTCCCGATTTTCATTTCGGATACAACAGCACCTTCTTCAATTATTTGGTTGTATAAAATTCTGTTTGAAAGAGGGTAAATATTATCCACTCCACCAGCAAGCACAGCCACAGTTTTCCCCATATTATTTTTATGTGAGGATATTGCACCATTATGTGCTTCTGTATCAATACCTATTGCCATACCTGAAACAACACAAAAATCATTATCTACAAGTTCACGAGATATGATAGAAGTGAAATGACGGCTGTTGATAGAGGCATTTCTTGACCCAACAATAGCTACATTTTTTCTTGATAATGCGTCAACATTACCCTTTACATACAAAACTGGTGGCACATCATAAATTTGTTTCAATAAAAACGGATACTTTTCATCACAGAAAAATAACATAGTGATGTTTTGCTTTTCTGCCTTTTCAAACTCTTCTTCTGCCATTGCCTTTGGAAAAGTTTTTACCTTTCGTTCATTTTCCAAAAAATCTAAGGCCTTTTGCACATCACCATATTTATTCAAAAGTCGAAAAAACAAAACCTGACCAATACCATCGGTATTTGCCAATCTTATATAATCAATTTTATCTTTGGTCGCTTTATCCATTTATTTTTTTTCTTTTGAAAGTTTTATGTTGCTTTCTTCACCATTAAGCAAGCGTTTAATATTTGATTTGTGTCTTACAATTACAAACAAAGAAACAAATACATAAAATATTGTAAGTGTAGATGTTGTTAATTCTCTAGGAGTTAAAAAATACACATACAAAGGAAGCAACACAGCAGTCAACAAAGCAGACAAAGAAGATTTTTTTGATATGATTGCAATCAAAAGCCAAGTTGCCAATCCAGCCAAAGGAAGCAAATACCAATTTATGCAAAGGAATTTAACCTTTGTTGAAAAAAGGAACAAACTTCCAAAAACTGTTGCAACACCTTTACCACCCTTGAATTTAAGATAGATAGGAAAGCAATGTGCAAGTATAGTAATTGCAACTATTGCAATAGTTATATATGTATTAAATTGGTTTATTCCGAAAAATAAAAACATTGCATCTTTACCATATATAAATTTCATCAATCCCTTTACAATATGATATGCAAAATATGGTTTCATTGCGTCAAGAATCACAGTTAGGATTGCAAGTATTTTTGACCCAGTGCGAAGCACATTTGTTGCACCGATATTTCCACTTCCAATTTTACGTATATCTTGTCTTAAAAAGGTTTTTGTAAGGACCAAACCAAAAGGAATACTTCCAATCAAATATGTTGGTAATAAAATTATTATAGGTAGTATTATTTGCAATGTATTTGTCATCATTTTTACATCCTTTCAGGTATATCTATTTTAATAATTTTTGCAAAAGTTTCAAATATAGTCAAAACAATTTTTGATAACTTTAACCATGAATTTTTTTGATTAACATTTTCTTCTGTCATAATTTTCACATTATGATAAAAATTGTTAAAGCAAACAGCCAAATCATAAACATATTGTGCAAGTATGTGAATACCTCTTGTCTCAAATGCTCTATCCACAGCATTATTAAACTCACAAATTTTTATTGCCAAGGCTTTGTCATAAACATTTGCAAGAGTTATATTTCCCATTTCAAAATCATTACCAGCATCACGAAGCAAAGATTTTATTCGAACTGCGGTATATAAAATATAAGGTCCAGTTTTACCTTCAAAACTTACAAATTTATCAAGATTGAAAATATAATCAGATGTCCTTGGATTTATCAAATCTGCAAATTTTAATGCAGACACACCGACATCTTTTGCAATTTTATTTTTTTCTTCTTCTGGCAAAGATGAAGTTTTTTCATTTTCTTCAATTTTCTTTTTTGCAGAATCAAGAGTATCAGTAATAAGCTCCATTAAGGATACGTTATCCCCATTTCTTGTTTTAAGAGGTTTGCTATCTTGACCAAGGACCGTTCCAAATCCAAGATGTTCAAGTTGACAATCTCCCTTTATGTCAGTAATTTTTGCAACACTGAAAACTTGATGAAAATGCAATGCTTGACGAGCATCAACCACATACCAAACCATATCAGCATTTTGTCTTTTGATGCGGTCATACAAGGTTGCAATATCTGTCATACCATACATTACAGCACCATTTGATTTTATTACAATAAAAGGAGGAACTTCAGTTCCATTCATTGGAAAATCCTTTAAATCAATAACTTCTGCACCTTCTGATGGTTTTACAAGTCCCTTTTCTTTAAATTCTTTTACAAGCAAATTTACATCGTCATTTGCAGTGCTTTCACCATACCATAAATCAAAATCCACATTTAAAATGGATAAGATTTTTTTTATGTCATTTACTGAGGTAGTCCAAAAACTTTTCCAAATTTCACGATTTTCTTTGTCGCCATTTTGAAGTTTTTTTGTTTCCTCTTGAGCCTTTGCCATAAATTCTTCATCAACCTTTGAACGTTTAGAAGCCTCTGGATAAATAGGGTTTAATTCATCAATAGAAAGTGGAAGTTTCAATCCCTTTTCCTTTATTGATGCAATAATCAATCCCATAGGAAGTCCCCAATCACCAAGATGAATATCACCAATTACATTATATCCTTTATATTTTGCAAGGTTTTTTAATGCTTCACCAATAATACTTGAACGAAGATGTCCCACATGCAAAGACTTTGCAACATTTGGACCACCATAATCAATAATAATTTTTTTTGGATTTGTTTGAGGTTGAGGATTAAATGTTTCACGTGAAACATTTTCATTTAAAATTTTTGCGACAAATTCATTTGAAAGAATTATGTTAATAAACCCAGGTCCATCAATAGAAAATGTTATTTCTGGGTTATCAATTTTTGCAACGATATTTTCGGCAATTTTACGTGGGTTTTGCTTAAGTTGTTTTGCCAAAGCCATAGCAATATTTGATTGAAAATCTGATAAATCAGGTCTGTCAGAATCTCTTACAATTTCAACATTTTCAAGTATAGGATATTCAAGTTGAGTTAATGCGTCTTTAATAATTTTCTCTAATGTGTCTTTTATAAAATTCATTTTAGTCAATAAGTCCCAATGTTTGTTTTACTTTATTTAATGTCTTTCTTGCTTCCTCGCGAGCCTTTATCGCACCAAGTTTTAATGCCTCATCAATTTTACTTTTATTTGCCATTAAAACATTAAATTTTTCACGATAAGGAGCCAAATAAGTATTTACAGCTTTTGCAAGAGTTTTCTTTGCATCACCATAACCAATTCCACCACGTAAATAATTTTGCAAATAACTTTCTGGAACTTTAAACATTTCCATAAGTTTATAAAGTGTAGAATTATCAGGTTTTGCATCACTTGGAAGAAGATTATCTGTTGGAATTTTCATAATTTTTTTAGTGGTATCATCTTCGGTTGCAAAAATTTCAATGGTATTTTTGTATGACTTACTCATTTTGCGACCATCTAAACCGATAATAGATTCTTCGTGTTGGATATATTCTTCTGGAAGTTTAAGAATATTGTTTTTGTAAAGAACATTAAATGAATTTGCAATATCACGAGCAATTTCAATATGTTGCTTTTGGTCAAGTCCAACTGGCACAATATCAGAATTCATTGCCAAAATATCGGCAGCCATAAGAATAGGATAAGTGTAAAGACCCATATTTACATTATCATCATTACCATCTTTTTCTAATATAGCCTTATACGCATGTGCACGGTTCATCAATCCTTTTGGAGTATAATTCATAAGAATAGAGGTAAGTTCAAAAATTTCACTTATATCAGATTGCTTATAAAAAATTGTTTTTTCAGGGTTTAAACCAAAAGTAAGAAATGTTGCTGCAATTTCATAAGTTTTTTCAGTTAAAAACTCAACATCTTTTACACCATTTAAGGCATGAATATTTGCGATAAAGACAAAAGATTTTCCATCGTTTTTATTTATCAAATCAATCATAGGCAAAATTGCACCAAATAAATTTCCCATATGTGGATTGCCAGTAGGTTTTACTCCTGTAAGTAAAGTTTTATTCATAATAAAGTCCTTATAATTTATTTGAAAAAATAATAATACAATGGTGCATATTTTACAAGACAAAAATAAAACCTCTCACAAAGGAGAGGTCTTATTTTCAACTCAAAAAAATTAGATATGAGCTTCGATGTATTTAACAGCATCTTCAACTGTAAGAATTTTTTCAGCTTCGTTATCTGGAATTTCACAACCAAATTCTTCTTCAAAAGCCATTACTAATTCAACAGTATCCAATGAATCAGCACCTAAGTCATCAATAAAACTTGATTTTTCGTTTACTTTTTCTGGTTCAACACCAAGATTTTCAACAACGATTTTTTTTACTTTTTCAAGAACATTTACTTGTTCAGCCATTTTTTATCACCTTTTTGTTTGTTAATTTTAGTTTTCAGTTTTCAAAATATAACCGAATAAATGGAATTTACAATTTTTCTATATAAATGTCAAGTCCAAATAAAAATAATGCCATTTCTTGATATTTGATAAAAATGTGTTAATATGAATAAAATATTTATTAAAAGGAGTTTTCTTAATGAAAAAATTAAAAATTGGTGTTGTTGGTTGTGGTCGTATAAGTGATTGTCATTTTGAAGCAATCAAAAACAACAGCAATGTTATGTCATTAGTTGCCATTTGCGACAGAAACGATGATAAACTATCTTTATCTGTAAAAAAGACTGGGGCAAAGGGTTATTTGAATTTTGATGAAATGTTGGATAACGAGGATTTAGATGCAGTTTCAATTTGCACTCCAAACGGCTATCATTTTGAAAATGCAAAAAAGGTTTTGAATCACAATATGAATGTGATAATTGAAAAACCGTTAACTCTTTCTTTTAAAGAGGGAAAATATTTAATGAAACTTGCAAAAAAGAAGGGCAAGCATATATTTTTAATTCATCAAAACCGCTATAATCCAACAATCCAATGTGTTAAAAGGGCGATTGATGAAGGTGCATTCGGTAAAATTTATATGATTACTTCAAATATTTTTTGGTATCGTGATGAAAGCTATTACCAAAATCCATCATGGCATGGTTCAAAAAAAATTGATGGTGGTGCTTTTATGACCCAAGGTTCACATTATACAGATATAATGAATTGGTTTGCAGGAGATAAATTAAAATCTGTTTATGCTGTTGGTAAAACCTTGGAACGAGATATTGAAACCGAAGATTGTGGTTCTGCAATTATTGAATGGAAAAATGGAATTATCGGTAATGTAAATTTATCTGTTCTTGCATATAATGAAAATTACGAAGGAAGTATTACAATTTTGGGACAAAAGGGATTGGTTAAAATTGGTGGAGTAGCCCTTAATAAAATAACCGATTGGAAATTCAACAGCGATGTAAAGCAATTTTGTGATGTGTCTTATGATGTAGATAGTGTCTACGGCTATGGACATACTCCATATTATAAAGGAGTTGCTGACACATTGCAAAAGGATAAACCTTTTATCATCTCAGATGATGACGCAATGCAATCATTACAACTCCTTTGTTCAATATCCAAATCAATGGAAACAAAAAAGAAAGTAAAGATTTAATTACTTTGAAAAATCTTTACATAACCCTTTTCTGAAAACAGGGTTATTATAGATTTGTTCTCTTCTTATTTGAATAGAGGTAAGAATACATTTGTAAAAAGAAATTTGTATTACTTCATCAGAATGTGATGTTTCTAAAAAAGCCTTATACGCCTCTTCTTGTCTATCCAAACTTTTTAATGTTTCTTGGCATGCTTCGTATGAAAGAAGTTTTTTCATAACTAACCCTTATTTTTGATTACCATTAAGTGTTTTTGCAATAATTTGTTTTTTAGTATTATTTTCATTAAATTTTGCTAAACGTTCTTCCCAGAATTTAATGTGTTGAGCATTATATTTTAATGTTCTTTCACATGACATTTTTTCAACTTGGTTTTTTGCATTATTAAGTCTTTCTTCAATAATAGCTTTTTGTCTTTTGAAGTGTTTAAGATTATCTTGAATTATAACTATATTGTTTTCTTTTGCTTCTTTGTTTTGTTTTTGTCTTTCTTCTATTATAAAAGTTGAATCATTACTATAATTAAAACAATGTTCAGTTCCAAAATTTATTTTATCAGCTTTTCTAAAAAGTTTCATTTTTTTTGTTTCCTTTCGTTTTATTTATTGATGCATATATTTTTATACAAAAAATTTAAAATGTCAATAAAATAATTTTTTAAGGTAAAGTAGGAGACCAAGCAGGGTCAGATGCAAGCGTTTTTGTTTTAATTATTTCGTGATTATATCCTGTAATATCAACGCTTTGAAGGGTAAGTTTATCCTCGCCATCTTTTGTTGGTTCTTGTTCATAGAAAATAATTCTTCTTCCATTAGGGGACCATGTAGGAGATTCGACAGTATAACCTTTGGCAATAAGTCTTTCCCCGCTTCCATCTTCAAACATAAGTCCGATATAAAAGTTGTTATCTTTGATTTTTACAAAAGCAAGATAATCACCACGAGGAGACCAGTTGACATCACCATATTGACCTTTTCCAAAGCTAATTCTTTCAACATTTGAACCATCTCTGTCCATTGTATATATTTGTGGTGAACCACTTCTGTCTGAAACAAAGGCAATCCTTTTTCCATCAGGAGAATAGGTTGGTGCTGTATCAATAGCAGGGTGCTTTGTAAGTCGTTTAAGTTTTTTTGTTTCCAAATTCATTTCATAAATATCTGAATTTCCATCATCGGCAATACTTATAATAACATCTTTGCCATCTGGTGAAAATCGTGGTGCAAATGACATTCCAGGGAATTTGCCAAGGAGTTCTTGTTCCCCAGTTTCAATATCAAAAATATAAACACGAGGAATATGTTTGTAATATGTTACATAAGCAATTTTTTGTGAGTTAGGAGAAAATACAGGAGTTGTAACAGGGATTTTTCCATCAGTTAGATATTTCAAATTTGCACCATCTTGGTCAATAACAGCAAGTCTTTTTGTTCTATCAAGTTTTGAACCTGTTTCTGCAACATAAACAATTCGTGTATCAAAGTATCCATTATCACCAGTCATTCTTTTATATATATAATCTGAAATTATATGTGCAATTCTTCTCCAATTTGATTTTTCGGTTAATAATACTTGCCCTTCCAATCTGATTTGACCTAAGACGTCCCAAAGTTGAAATTCAACACGAACCTTTCCATCTTCCTTTGCTTCTATATTACCATAAACCAAAGCCATAGCATTTATCACAGCCCAATTTTCGAATGTTGGCATTGCATCAATATCTTGGGTTTTATCAACAAAAGCATCGTGAGATATAGGAGTAAAAAGCCCACTTCTTTTTAAATCATTTGTGATTACAGATGTGATTTTTTCACCAATAGATGCCAATTCTTTGTCTTTGCTTTCAAAATTCATTATTGCAATAGAAATAGGATTTATGTTTCCGCTGTCTATATCAACATAAATTTCCGCCATTACAGATTTTATTCCCAAACAAAAAAATACAAGTATAATCAATAACTTTTTAAACAAATTCATCTTTATAAATCTCCTTAGGTAATAATTTACTTGAAATATTTTGATTTGCAATAGATACTTTTCAAAAGGAAGGAATTTTTAAAGAAAAAAATATCTGTTGACAAAATAAGAATAAATTGTCTATAATACAGATATTATGATGAAAAAAGATACAAAAATGTTTAATAAAAAACGACTAATAGCTAGCGAAATTCAAAGGCTTATTGGTGAAACATCTTGTTTGCCAAAGGATATAAATTTCGATTCTATAAAGTCTCAAAATTATTCACAGGTAGGGTTAGATTATTGGACGTGGATTGATTTGCTTGCAAATTTAGAGGTCATTTTTAGAAAGGACCTTTCTGAGACAAGCGAAAAATTCAAAATTGAAACTGTAGATGAGCTTATCAATGCTCTTTATTCCGCTCCTGAAATGAAATCAGTTTTCAAGGTTAATTAAGAATTTAATTTATTGAAACCTTTTTTATTATATTGTATAATAGACATATATTTTAAAAAAGGAAAAGGAAATGAGAAATTCAAAAATATCAGTGTTTGTATTGGCAACAATTTTATTTAGTAATTCTGTTGCTTGCCTTTCTGCACCAAAAAATCAATCTTCAAGACGATTTATGAAAAGGGGAACTCCTGCTTATGGAACTTTGGTAACTCCAGGTTTGCCTACACTTACACCAAAGGACCCTGGTGAAATTTCAATTATCACACCTGTGGAACCTGAAATTCCAGATGTAAATCCAACTCCAACACCAGAGCCTACACCAACTCCTGATGTCGATAATGATTCTATTGAACGAAATCGTCGTATAAAGGAAATTAAAACAAGGTATCAACAAGCTCTTGGTAATGCACAACTTGAATGTATTGGCATTGCGGATACATTGGAAATGATACAAGGTTTGACTATTGGAACAACCGTTGCTTCTGGTGCCGGAACATTAGCAAGTGGAGGTTCATTAACATCACAATTTGTTGGTGAAAAAAAATCAAGAGAAGGTCTTGAAACTGGACTTATGGTTGGTGCAACTATTACTTCAACTGCATCAACAATAACTTCTGCAATATCTCTTTCAAAGATGGACGAGTTAATAAAGAAAGTAAAATCTTGCAATAAACATATAAAGGAGATTGCTCCTATTGCAGATGACCTTCTTGACGAAGAAGTTGACCCAGATGATAAAATTATTTATCAGGTAGGCAAAATTAAATCTGCTTGCACTGGATTTGATGAACAAAATATAGAGTCAATAAAGGGACAACTTATCGGCACAACAATAACATCTGGTGTTGGTGCTGCAAGTGGTATTGTTGGCACCGTTGCAAAAGGCATTGGAAATAAGAAGGCAGATGAAGAAGTAAAAAATAAAGCTGATTTAGCTTCAAAAATTGCAACTGGTATTACAACTGCAACTTCTGCAACTGGTGTTATTTTAAGCTCTACAACACTTGCTGGCTTAAATAAAAATAAAGACACCGCAGATAAATGTGAAAAAACATTGATGCAATATTAAATTAAAGGCAAAATAAAATCCCCTAGTTTTTACTGGGGGATTTTTTTATTTCAAAATTTTATTTTGTTGTGTAATAAAATGCGACTGAATTTGAGTTTGTATTACAATTTACAAGAGGGTCATTTACACCATCTTTTATATTGTTTATAACAGGTTCCTTAACTTTTGATATAGTATTCATAGCAAGGAAAATACAAGCAGTTTTATTTAGTGTCATTGTAATATGATAATTTGTTTCATTATCAGAAACAACGGAAATAGCCTTGCTCCATGGGTCAGTTAATTTCACACCATTTGAAGTAAGTTTTTCATTAAGTGATGTTCCCGCAGTAGGAAGAGTCCTTCCAAAATAAAGAGTATTTACTTTTGATGAAATTTCATCAAGTTGTTCTTGAGCAGAAGTTCGTTTTATTTTTTGATTGTAATCAGAATACATTTTCACACTGGCAACAACCATAACACTAACCAAACTTATATATAAAAGGGCTTCAAGTAAAGAACGTCCAGAATCAGATTTGTAATTTTTCATAATTTTCTCCTTTAATTTTACAATGCAAATATATCCTATTTTTAAAGATTCTTCAATACAAAAAGGCCGTTCCTAAAAGAAACGACCTCCTTGTTTGCCATATTCACCTTTGTTTCATACTTTACAATGTAATTTTAAATGTCTTAGGAAAGACTAGAATTGAACTCCAACTCTTGCACCCATAGACCAACGATTTTTATCGCCGTTATCGCCTGCAAGTTCAGTTCCATTCATATCTTTTCTGTCAGACTTTGATGATGCATCGTAATCAGCATACAAAGCCAACAAAGTTGCATCTGTTGCTTGCCAGTTTCCTGACAATGTTACGAATTGTTGAGCAGCTTTATCAAAGCCATCTTTATCAGCGAATTTTTTGAATTTATAGCCAAGATTCATTGACCAATCATCAGAAAATTCAATTTGGCTCATTACGTTTGCATAGTAATAAGATGTATCGCCGAGCTCTTTGTTTTCAAGGTTTTTCTTGTCATCTGTGTCCATAGAATAACCAAGTTCAATAGCAAGGTCAAAGTCTTCTGACATTTCGATACCAAATTGTGTAGCAAGATATACAGCAGTATCTTTTTTACCATAGTCATTGATAGGAAGACCAAGAGAGTATTGACCAACCATATCATCAGCAGTATCAATGCTTACACCAAATTTAATATCCCAAATGAAATCTTCATTTATGATAGGTCTATAAGCAGTTCCGATAGCTAAATTTGATAATTTAGAACCTTTATCGTATGGATTAGCAGATTTTTCCATCCAACCATAACCAAGAGAAGCAGCCAAAGTCCAGCCATTGCTGATACCATAACCGAATTCTTCTGTTAATTGATAACTGCTATCATAATGTTTCACTGGTGTATAATTGAAGTTAGTTTTAGAATAAAACATACCTTCAGCTGGTTTATACAACGGATTTTCCATATTAAATGATGGAGTTGTATTTATGCTTGAAGAGCTATACATACCGCCTGCTGTTTGAGCAGAAACAGCAGAAGAAATAACAGCTATAGAAGCAAGAGTTAATAAACTTACTTTTCTCATAATTTATTTCCTTTCTTTGTGTTAACATTATCACAACCCTTTTTTGTGGAATTGCTTGACTACAACTATAACTAGAAAATAATATCAAATCAATAAGTAGATGTTCCTAGGTTATAAACACTCAATCGGATAACTTACAATAAGAGGTTTTCTCTCAGAAATTGGGGATTTTTCAACAAGTCTATAGGCATCAGAAATAATAAATTTATTACAACTTTTTACATCAAATAAAAAATCTATTTTAGTATTTATATTTTTAATATTATTCAAAATCAGATTGAAATGATTTATTGTTGATGCCTTTTCATAAAATGATGATGCAGTTTTAATAATATCAATATTGTGTTTTTGAATAAGTTGAGTTAAATACTTTATCTGACTTACATAAGGAATAAATCCCGTTTCAAAAGTAATTTTTGCTTGTTTAAAAGATTTTGCTTCTGTAATAATATCCAAATATTCCTTTATAATATCAGATGGCTTTTCTTCGTCAATATTTGAAAACAAAAGAGGCATTACAACCTCTACCATATCAGCACCATTTTCAAAAACCGATTTTATATTTTGAAAAAGTTCAGTTGGAGATAACATATTTGTAATCATATTGATAGATGCAACAAGTTTCACATTGCTATGTTCAATCCATTTCCAAACATTACCTACAAAATTCATATCAACAGTAATAGATGCAAAATTTTTTTCAATAGCAGTTTTACAAAGTCGGATAAGGGAAAAATCGTCATTATCTTTTTTCAACGAATAAAGATTTATTAACGGAATTACTTCTTGTGGAATTATAAATGACTGCATTTTTTTCCTCTTGTAAAACATAAGATTCAATATATAATAGCATAGATATAGAAAAAAGTAAAAAATAAAAAATTTATGAAAAATTATATTGTTTTATTTATATTAACTTTATGCTGTTTTGGGTGTGCTTCTCAAAAGGAGAAATTAGATTTATCCCAATCTCAAATTACACATCAGGAAACTTTAGTTAAGGAAGAAAAAAAAGAAGACAATGAAATTACACCTGATTTGTTTCCTGAAACAAGCCGTGCAATGCACAATTTCAATATGCAACTTATTTATGCTTTAAAGCCAGCACTTGATGAATATAAGGAACAAAAGATTGCTCCTGTGCATAAGGGTGTTGTGAATTTTTTAAAAAATTTACAGGAACCAGTTAATGCAGGCAACGCATTTTTACAACTTGATGTTGTAGGTGGACTAAAAATTATTAGTCGTTTTGTGATAAATTCTACAGCGGGTATGTTTGGCTTTATGGATACCGCTGGTGCAATGGGTATTAAACGAGATGAGAGAGATTTCGGACAAACTCTTGGTGTATGGGGTGTCCCTATGGGTGGTTTCTTTGTTGTGCCAGTTTATGCACAAACAACAACCCGTGATTTTGTTGGTAAATTGGTTGATACATTCTTTAACCCTATGAATGGACTTTGGGGTTGGGCAACTGGATTATTTATTGATACATCAACTGCCGCAATGAGCATTTATCAAAACTATGATTTCATACTTGCAACAAATGAAACATCAATAGATTCTTATGCAACATTTAAAACTATGTTCTTACAAAATCGTGAAAAGGTTGTAAATGAATATAGACTTTTTGGTTCATCACCAACCAAAGGTGATTTAGATGCAAATACAACAAGTGGGTCATTAGATTATGACTTTGATATGGAGTTTTAAAATTATAAAGGCAATAGTAAATTCAGACAGAATAAAATTAAATGTATGGATTAAAAAAAATTATCCATCACTTACACTTTCACATCTTCAAAAATTATGTCGCACTGGTCAAATCCGTGTTAATGGAAAGCGTGTTTCTTATAATGTAGCTTTGTTTCAAAATGATGAAATAAAACTTCCTCCATTTATTGAGGAATATAAGGATCAACCAACAACAATAGTCAAGCATAATACAAAATATTCTCAAAATGATATTGATGATATTTTAAAAACTATTATTTACGAAGATGACGAAATTATTGTATTAAATAAGCCCGCTGGTCTTGCAACCCAAGGTGGCACAGGTATCACAAAACATATTGATACATTGATAAATATTGCCTTACCACAATATAATAATAATTTGCGTTTGACTCATCGTATTGATAAGGAAACAAGTGGTATTTTAGTTATTGCAAAAAATTATGAGTCTGCACTTAAAATTACAACTATGTTTAAGGAAAAGAAAATTCATAAAACATATCTTGCACTTGTATATGGCAATTTTGATGATAAGAAAAAATCTGGCACAATCAAAATACCTATTGCAATGGAAAATGATGAAAATGAAGCAGATTCAAAAAATCAAAAAAATACAAATAATTTAAAATCAGCAATTACAAATTATAAGGTTTTAGATGAAGCCTTTAATATGTTATCATTGATGGAACTTTCTCCACTTACAGGGCGAAGACACCAACTTCGTATTCATATGAAGGAAGTAGGGCACCCAATAATTGGTGATTTTAAATACGGAAATTCAAATCAATTTTCAACATTAAAAGATTCGTTTGAAATTGATATTCCACGAAATCTTTATCTTCACGCCTATAAAATCGAGATAGAAGGCAAGCCTGTAATAAAGGCAAATATGCCATCACATTTTGAAAAAATTTGTAAATATCTTAATTTTTAAAAGGGGAATAAAATTATGGTAAAAAAAACAAATAATCAAAAAAAAGTTCACTTTAATTTTTTCAGCCGAATTCCAAGCATTATTTTGTTTATTTTCCTTAAGATAAAGTTTTTGTTAAGAGTTGCATTTTTGGCACTTATCGCAACTATTATTGGTATAGTAATTCTTCTTAAATCTATTGACCCAAACAAATACAAAAATGATTTGCAAAAGGGATTGGAACTTACTTTGGGTCGAAAAGTGGAAATTGATGGTAATATTGAATGGCAAATTATTTCATTTGAACCAGCAATTAAAATAGGAAAGGTTTCTATTGCAAATACCAAATGGGGTAAAACAAAAAATATATTCGAAGCGGATAATGTTTCTGTGATACTATCACTTAATCATTTGCTTGCACGAAAAATTTCTATTGATACAGTTTTAATTGAAAACCCAAAACTTAATTTGGAAATTTCAACAAAAAATAATAAAAATTGGGATTTCAAAACTTTATTTAATACGGAAAGTCCAACACTTAAGGACATAGGGCAAAAACTTAAAAAAGATGAAGAAACTTTAACAAAAGCAATCAATCACCCAAAATTTGAAATTGCAGTCAAAAGTGTGCAAATCAAAAATGGTCAAATAAACTTTGATGACCGCAAAAATAAAATAAATGAAAAATTTGTTTTAAAAAATTTCTTTATTTTTTCAGAAAATTATTCTTCTCCTATTATTGTTGATTGCAATATTGAATACAAAGGTGGAGTTTATAAAGCAAGTTTTAAAACTTTTTCATTTGAGGAGGTTCTTGCTCAAGCAGAAGGAATACCAATAGTTGGTATTTTAAACCTTAATGGAATAAAGGTAGATTTGATTTCAAAAATCACAAATATGAACAGCTTTAATTCTTTAACAGCAAATATAAACTTAAATGCTCCTGATATACAAAAATCATTGCAAAATATAACCCACTTGCCAAAGTTTGATAGTATCAAGGGCGATTTTGATTTAATCCTTGCACCAAAAATTTTATCATTGAAAAAGTTAAATTTAACCTATGATAACCTTACAAATATTTTGGGGGATATAGATATAGTTTTAAGTCAAAAGCCAGATATAAAGGCGACTTTGAGAATCCCATCATTTGATATTCCAAAATTATTTTATCCACTTTGGGAACCGGCATATTTTGAACGTCAAAAAACTGGTGCCAAAAAGCCACATAAACCAGAAAAATATATTGAAAATCCAAAGGCTTTTAAAGATGTTCCATTTCCAATAAAGGAATTGAATTTGGCGAATGTTATTTTACAACTTCAAATTGATAAGTTAAAGGCAATGCCAGAAATGCCAATTACCAACATAAAACTTAATGCCAACCTTAATGATGGAAGGGCGATAATTGCACCTCTTTCATTTGATTATATGGGAGGCAAAGTTTTTATTGATATTATCGCGAATAATAAAAACAATACCTTCAATGGCGATGTTTCTATCAAGGGAACAGATGTTAATGTTGGAGATATTGTTGCAAGCACAGGCTATAAAAATGTATTTGTTGGAGGCAATACAAATATAGATATAGTTTTAAAAGGTCTTGGCAAAAATCTTGAAGAATTTATGAAAAACCTAAATGGATATGTAAAGGTTTATACTACATCAGATTTAATTGGATACCGCGTTGAAAACCTTGTTATGGCAACCGATTTGGTTTCATCTATTTTCAAATTTATTGGAGATGATATTTTGGGCACAATCACAGGAGCCGATACCACACCAGAAAAAAGTGTTATTCAATGTGCTGTGGTCAACCTTAATATCCAAAATGGTAAAACTATAAGTAATAGAGGAATTGTCGCAATGACAAAGGCTGCAAACATTATTATTGATGGACTTGCAAACCTTGGTGATGAATATGTTGATGTTTCAATTATCACCGTGGTAAAAGAGGGACTAAAAGTTTCAAACAGTCTTGCTGAAATGATTAAGATAGAAGGTCCAATGGCTAGACCATCAATTATTATAAGCAAAGATGGCGTGATAAACAATGTTGCCAAAACAGCCTTTACTACTGCATTGGTTGGCACTTTAACAGGAGGTGTTACACTTATTACTGCGGGTTTAGGAATGCTTACAAAATCATGGATACAAAATATTCGTGAAGATAAAAATCCTTGCCTTACTGCTTTTGAAGGAAGTGCAGATGAAGAAGATTCGCTTGCTCGTGAAGAATTTGGAAAACAAATAATTTTGCGTGAAACCTTGACCGAACAAATAAAGGAAGAAAAGGCAAGGTTAAACAAGGCAACATCTTCTACTATAAATAAAACAAGAAACAATGCAAAAGAAACCATAAAGTCAAAATAATTTAACCATTTGATTTAAGTATAAATATTTGACTTTATGCTTGACTCTTGCCACCTTAAAATATATAATTCCCTCAACTTTAATAAAATATGTCTGGGTATGCGGAATATTTTATTTTTATTAACTCATACAAGTCCGAAACCTTTTAAAGGTATAGGCCAACATCAAAAGTAAAAATATGACTCAAAAAAAATCAATTTTTAACGCAGATGTAGATAATTTTTCAACAGGTGAAAACTTTGCTGAATTATTTAATCAAATGTATGCTCCAAGTTCAAAACTTGAAGGTTATGTAACAAAGGGAACAATAGTAGATATTAAAAAAGATTTCGTAATCGTAAACGTTGGTTTGAAATCAGAAGGTGCTATTGATATAAAAGAATTCAGAAACGATGAAATCAAAGTTGGTGATATCGTTGATGTATTTGTAGAAAGATACGAAGGCCACGATGGCACTTTGATTGCTTCACGTGAAAAGGCAAGAAAAGAAGAAGTATGGAAAGAAATTGAACAACTTGTTGCTGATAACAAAGTTGTTTCAGGTCAAATTGTTGAACGTGTTCGTGGTGGTTTTACAGTAGACTTAAACGGTGTATCTGCATTTATGCCATCATCACAACTTGACATCAATCCAATCAAAGATATTAACTCTATAATGAATAAACCTATGGAATTCAAAATTATTAAAATGGACAAACTTCGTTCAAATTTAATAGTTTCACATCGTGCAATTCTTGAAGGTGATAGAGCTGAAAAACGTGATGAAATTATCAAAAATATCAAAGTTGGTGATGTTATGGAAGGCGTTATCAAAAATATCACAGACTATGGTGTATTTATTGACCTTGGTGGTGTTGATGGTCTTCTTCACATTACAGATATTTCATGGAAACGTGTTTCAAATCCAAATGAACTTTTCTCTATTGGTCAAAAAATCAAAGTTAAAGTTATCAACTTTGACCCAGAAACAAACCGTGTATCACTTGGTATGAAACAACTTGAAAATGACCCATGGCAAAATATTGATAAATTCGAAGTTGGTAAAATTTACAAGGGAACAGTAACAAACCTTACAGACTACGGTGCATTTATTGACTTAGAAGATGGTATCGAAGGTTTGGTTCATGTATCAGAAATTTCATGGACAAAGAAAAATGTTCAACCATCAAAAGTTTTATCAGTATCAAGTGTTGTTGATGTTATGGTTCTTGAAATCGATCGTGAAAAACGTCGTATATCACTTGGTTTAAAACAATGCACACCAAACCCATGGAAAGAATTTGCAGAAACACATGCTATTGGTGATGTTATCGAAGGTGAAATCAAAAATATCACAGAATTTGGTATTTTCGTAAGCCTTGGAAATGAACTTGATGGTATGGTTCACTTATCAGACATTGATTGGGATAAAAACCCAGAAGAAGCAGTTAAAGATTACCAAAAAGGAATGGTTATCAAAACAAAGATTCTTGAAATCGATGCTGAAAAGGAAAGAATTTCACTTGGTATCAAACAATTAAAAGAAGACAGAGTAGCATCATCACTTGACAAAGTTAAAAAAGGTGAAGTTGTAACATCTGTTGTAAAGGAAATCAAAGAAGACGGTATCGTAGTTGATGTTAACGGTATTCCTGGTTTCATTAAAACATCTGATCTTTCAAAAACTAAATCAGAACAAAAACCTGAACGTTTTGCAGTAGATGAAAAAGTTGATGCAAAGATTACAAATGTTGATATGAAAACTCGCCAAATCACATTATCTATAAAGGCTTATGAAATAGACGAAGAAAAGAAGATAATGAAAGAATATGGTTCAACAGATACAGGTGCTTTACTTGGTGATATCCTTGGTGCAAGTATCGAAGAAAAAGAAAAGAAATCAAAGAAATAAGGTTTCCTTTCACAAACAAAATCCCCAGCTTTTAACTGGGGATTTTTTTATCTATCATAGCTATAATTTTTATATATTTCTCCATTGTTACAATAAGTTACCATTTCACCACATTCATTACATACACGTCTACCAGCAGAATCTACACAATCACCTTCTTTTACTTCTACTCGTCCTCCTGATGGATTTCATTTTAAGGAAAAAAATAGTCCCCTTTAAAAAAAGAGGACTATAAAAACTTTCAAAGAAAGAATTAAGCGTTTTCAGTTTCTGATTTTGCTTCTTCTTTAACTTCTTCAACTTTTGTTTCTGTTGCTTCAGCTTCTTTAGATTTCTTAGCTTTCTTTTCTTCAGCTTTTTTTGCATCAGCAATAGCTTTTGCTTCATAAGCCTTAGCTTCTTCTTCAGATCTTGCAACATTGATTTTTACGATTTCAACAACTTCTGGGTGAAGTGCAACTTTAACTTCGTAAATACCAAGTTCTTTAATAGGTGTATCAATAGTGATTTTTGTATAATCAATATTTGCACCATTTTCTTTAAGAACATTAGCCAAATCGCGAGTTGAAA
This sequence comes from uncultured Alphaproteobacteria bacterium, assembly GCA_934246625.1. Lineage (GTDB taxonomy): Bacteria > Pseudomonadota > Alphaproteobacteria > Rs-D84 > CACZYB01 > CACZYB01. The sequence goes on along the minus strand of CAKQHZ010000001.1, from coordinate 311,185 downwards.
CAGAACCATAAAGATGACCTGTATCACCAGCTTGTCTGATAACGATAAATGATTTACCTTTGATTTTATCAGCAATAAGTTGAGCAGAAGTTCTTGCAGCTTCATTTTTAGCTGTTAAATCAGCTTTTTGTTTTTCAAACATTTCAAGGTTAGCTTTTGTAACACGCAAAGCCTTTCTTGAAGGGATAAGGAAATTTCTTGCATAACCATCTTTAACTTTTACAACGTCGCCAAGATTACCAAGTTTACCTACTTTTTCTAATAAAATTACTTCCATCTTATAACTCCTTATTCATTATTTGCAACATAAGGCAACAAAGCGATATAACGAGCACGTTTTATTGCGTTAGCAAGTTTTCTTTGATTAAGTGATGAAGTTCCAGAAATACGTCTTGGAACAATTTTACCACGTTCAGTAATAAATTTTCTTAAAAATTTAACATCCTTGTAATCAATTTCAACATTTTTCAAAGGATCAGCTTTTTTTCTTAATACTTTTTCTGTCATAGCCATTTTTATTTCCTTTCATCTTTAAAATCTTTTTGTGAAAGAATAGCAGATGGACCTTCACTTGGTTTAGCAAGTTTAATAGTCATAAATCTTAAAACATTTTCATTGATGCTCATTTTTCTTTCAAATTCAGAAATTGCGTCAGCAGGAGCTTCTGTTTCAAAAAGAACATAATGACCTTTTTTATTTTTTTTGATTTTATAAGCAAGAGTTCTTAAACCCCAGTTTTCTTCTTTTATAAGTTTTCCATTACCATCAGTGATGATTTTTTTGAAATCCTTAGATAAATCTTCAACTTGTTGAGAAGTTAAATCTTGTCTAAGTATGAAAACGGTTTCATAAAATGCCATAATATTTAATCTCCTTATGGTTTATTCAAAGGTGTTATTTTTAAATTTCGGCACCCGCCAAAATCCTTTGAATTATCCGTTTAATATTAAGATTCAAACGAATCTATTAAACAGAAAGGTGCATCTAATATAATGCACCTTTTCCCAAAAATCAAGTTTTTTTAATAGTTTATTCTTTCTTTGCCCAGAAATAGACATCATGATTGTCTTTACAATTTTTTAATATATCATCAAAACTTTTTGCATTAGTTGAAATATCGGCACCTTTTACATTGATACCAATAGTATCTTCTTCTAATGCAGAGCCAAGATATGCACAGCGAGCCTTTGAAAGTTTCATTTTTATTCCAAAATAAGGAAGTGCGAATGAACCAGTTCCACCAGTAGGGGCATTTTTTGCAATAATTGATATTGAATCACCCCAAGGATTTACCAATTTTATATCCTTTTTCTTTATTTTTTCAGAAATATCTCCACTTGTTGGAAAATTACGACCAATGTAAATCATATTTACATCTTTTATCAAATCACGAATTTGATTTTGTGCGTTGATTCGTTTAGATTTTTCAACTGATTCGCTGTAAAGTTTTAGAGTAGATACACCAATTACAATAACCAAACCAATGTATAAAAGCATTTCTACCATAGAACGTCCAAGTTCATTTTTAAATTTTGTCATAGTATTTTCTCCTGTTGTTTAAACCTCAATATAGCACAAAAAACAATAAAATTAAATAAATTATTGTGAAAATAATAAAATCAAAGTAATATAAATTATTATGACAGAAAATTTTTATGACAATCTTCCACCAATTTCATGCTTTATTGATAAATACAAGCTAAGAGCATTAAAGTCTTTGGGGCAAAATTTTATTTTGGATTTGAATTTAACAGATAAAATTGCAAAATCCATACCGAATATAAAAAATTCTGTGGTAGTGGAGGTTGGTTCGGGCCCTGCTGGATTAACAAGGGCATTACTTAAAAACGATGCACAAAAGGTTATCGCGATTGAATTTGATAGTCGTGCAATCGGTATATTAAAGGAACTTCAACAAGCATATCCTCAAAAACTTGAAATAATAGAAGCCGATGCTTTAACTGTTGATTTCAAAGAGCTAAAGAAAAAATATGCACCAAATTGTGATTTCAGAATTTGTTCCAATCTTCCATATAATATTTCTATCCCACTTACAATAAAGTGGATTTATGATGCGGATATTATCGATTCTATGACCTTAATGTATCAATTGGAAGTTGGCAAAAGAATAACTTCACAAACAAAGGTAAAGGATTATGGACGTATTTCCATAATTTCACAACTTAATTATAAAACAAAAATTTTATTTAATGTTTCACGAAATTGTTTTTCCCCGCCACCAAAAATAACATCATGTATAGTTAATTTTATAAGGTTGGAAAAAACTTTACCTTTACCACTTTTACAAAAGGTTGAGGCGATTGTAAAACTTGCCTTTTCCCAAAAACGAAAAATGTTAAGGACTACACTTAAACCTTTATTTGCAAATGATGATGAATTAAAAAATACACTTAATTTAGTTGGTATAAAGGAAACTTCACGTGCCGAAGAAATTACGCCACAACAATTTTGTAATCTTGCAAAACTTTTACAAAACAAAGATAGTTAACCAAGTCGTTTTTGAACTTCTTGAACATCTTCCCATGCTTTAAGCCTTACTTCTTTAAGTCCTTGTTTTCCTGCATTTAATATATATTGAAGAGAAAAAGTTGGCATTACTGGAATTGAATTATATTCTGCCCATTTCCCACGAAGAGAAACTATCGTTTCGCTTGAATTAAGTATCAATGAGGTAGGAAGACTTCCCATAGTTAAGATAGCTTTTGGTTTTAATAAATCAATGGCTTTGAAAATAAATGGTTTAATGGTATCCATTTCTTCTGTAGTTGGCATTCTTCCACCTGCGGGTCTGTAAAACATTACTGGCATACTGAAAACATCTGTATCCATTGACATTTTTATTGCGGATAATATTTTTGAAAGGAGTATTCCTGTATCCCCGCTGTATGCAACACCAGTTTTATCTTCTGTTGCATTTGGGATTTCAGTTAAAACTAATAATTGAGGATTCGTTTTTATACCCAATCCAGTAATTGTTGAAATACTTTTTGCTTTTAACGGACAATAATCAAAAGTTTTAATTTTTTCAATCAATTCATCAAAGTTTGCAACCGATTCGCAAATATCCATTGCCATTTTATGTATTTGAGAAATAGAAACAAGGTTGTTATTTGCCTTGAAATTTTCATCAAACATTTTTTCAATATTGTGATTGCTAAGGCTTTCCCCAGCTTGCTTTTTCACATCAAAAAAATTGAACGGATTATCATTGTATGATTCGTCAATACCCGATTCGACATAAAGTTCCAAAAGATTTATATTGCTATTTTCCATTTGAGCTATTTAAGTTTTTACAATTTAATTTATCAAATTCTTTGTTTGCACTTGTTTTGATGTTTTCATCAATATTTTCTTTTGAATTTATGATATTTGCAAATGCCTGACAAGCATTATTTGTTTTATCAAGGTTTTTCATTGAAATTCCAAGATTTAACAAAGCATTATGAAAATTTTTACTTTCAGGATAGGCTTTTATAAATTCGGCATATTTAATTGCAGATTCCGTGTAGTTTTTATCAAGAAAAGATTTGTTTGCATTATTATATACATCATTTTCTTTTTTATCGACTTCTGATTTTTCTGTGGCTTTTGATGTATTGTTTTCAATAAGCAATTCTTCAACAATACTATTTTTCTTGTCTGATTCGTTTTTGCTTTCTTTTGCATCAACCAAACTTACAGGTTCCTTTGTTGCAATAGAAGATACTGTATCAGAAAGTTTTGAAATATCCTTTTTTATCAAAGAGCTATCATCTTTTAAAACCGAAGTCATATTTTGAAGAGTTTGAAGTTCTTCTTCATATTGCTTAACTTTTTCTTCGCGTTTACGTTCCTTTTCCCTAAGTTCATTTATGGAAAGGTTAATATCCTTTATATGATTCGCAGTTTCCTTTTTTACCTGTTTTTGTTGATAATTAAGTTCTTCCACCTTTGAGGTAAGGTTTTTAAGGACTTCTTCAAGTCGGACTAAATTTTCCTCAATAGATGAAATTGCTTCATTATTAGATTGGGCATTTGCAATTATATTAAAACAAAATACGAATACGAAAGTTAATTTTAAAATCAAAAGTTTCATAATTCTTCTCCTTTATAAATAATACAACGCATTAAAATAATAAACAATCAATTAAATATCCAAATCGGTTGTGAACTTTGCCCCTTCTTGAATAAATCTGAATCTGTATTCAGGATTTTTACCCATAAGGTTTGCAACCAAATTTTTGGTTTCTTGTAAATCTTCAAAACCTTCTTCTGTTTTTGGTGGAATTTCAATTTTAAGAAGGATTCGTGTCTTTGGATCCATAGTTGTTTCCTTAAGTTGAGAAGGCATCATTTCACCAAGACCTTTAAAGCGATTTATTTCAACCTTTTTATTCTTGAAATGCTTTGCAATGATTTTATCCTTTTCTTCTTCGTCCATTGCATAGTAATGAGTTTTTCCATCAGTTACCTTAAAAAGAGGAGGAAGAGCAATATACAAATGACCATTTTCAATTAAATTTGGCATTTGTTCAAAGAAAAATGTCATAAGCAAAGAAGCAATGTGTGCACCATCGACATCAGCATCAGTCATAATAATAATTTTATCATATCTTAGCTTGTCTTCATTATATTCACGACCAACCCCACAACCAATAGCTTCGGTAATATCTTGAATTTCCTTGTTAGCATTAAGTTTTTCAGAACTTGAACTTGCAACATTTAAAATTTTACCACGAAGTGGAAGAATTGCTTGCAATAAACGATTTCTTGCTTGTTTAGCAGAACCGCCCGCAGAATCTCCCTCAACAATAAATATTTCAGTTCCACTTCTGTCTTTGCTTGAACAATCGGCAAGTTTTCCAGGAAGACGGAGCTTTTTTGTTGGTGATTTTCTTATTGTTTCCTTTAATTTTTTAAGTTTTAATCTTGCTTCACTTTTTTCAATAATATAGTCCAAAAGCAAGTTTGCCTGTTGCGGATTTGAGGTAAGGAAAAAGTCAAAATAATCCTTTACCGCATTATCAACCAATCTTGTTGCTTCTGCAGAAGAAAACTTTTCTTTTGTTTGTCCCTGAAATTGAGGATTTTTGAAAAACAAAGAAAGTATTACAACGGCATCATCGAAAATGTCTTCAGTAATAACATTTGCAAATTTTTTATTTCCAACCATTTCTGCAAATGATTTTAAACTTTTATTTATTGCTGATTTTAAACCATTTTCGTGTGTGCCACCTTCTGGTGTTGGAATTGTATTACAATAGGAATTAAAGAAACCGCTATCATTACCTTCTTCATGAGGAGTATCAATCCAAGTTATTGCACATTCAACCTTTCCCATTTCATTTGCAAGAGCAGATTCGGTATAGAATATATCATTTATAACCTTTGGACGCTTTTTAACAGTTTCTTCTAAGAAGTCTTTTATACCATTTGGAAAACAAAGAATTGTTTCTTGTGGCACATTCATATCAGAAGTGATTAAATCCGCATCACATTTCCAATTTATTTTAACTCCTTTGAAAAGAAAAGCCTTTGAACGAATCATTCTGAAAAGTCGCACAGGTTTGAAAATATTATTTTCACCAAAAATTTGAGCATCTGGTTTAAATGTAATTTTTGTTCCAGTAGCTTTTGTTTTTCCAATTATTTCAAGTTTAGAAGTTGGTATTCCACGAGAATAGGTTTGTCTATGTATTGCACCATCACGAGAAACTTCAACATTCATAAATTCGGAAAGAGCATTCACAACACTTGACCCCACACCATGAAGACCACCAGATGTTTGATAAACTTTGTTTGAAAATTTACCACCACTATGAAGAGTTGTTAAAATAACTTCCAATGCAGATTTGTCGGGATATTTCGGGTGATTATCAACTGGAATACCTCGACCATTATCTGTAATTGTTATAGTATTATCCTTTAAAAGTTCGACCCAAATTTCATTTGCAAATCCAGCACCGACTTCGTCCATAGAATTATCAACAATTTCACTTACAAGATGATGAAGTGCAGTTGAATCAATACCACCAATATACATACCTGGGCGAAGTCTTACAGGTTCTAAGCCCTCTAAAATTTGAATATCTTTTGCTGAATATGAACTTTGAATCATTATATTTTCCCTTATTTAACATATATTGAAATTATACTTTTTATTTGCAAAAATCAAGGTTTTTTAATATAATTTCATTTATAAAAAATTCGGTTAATAGATTAAGGAAAGGAAATAAAATGAATTTTACAGAAACACAATCATATAACCAATTAAAAAAACACAGTATCTTTTTAAAAGATATTTTAATAAAGGATTTATTTTCAGAAAATCCAAAGAGATTTGAAGAATTTTCAACTTCACTTGGTGATATAGTTTTTGATTATTCCAAAAATCAAATTGATAAAAAGGCATTGGACTATCTTATTAAAACAGCACAAAATTTGGAACTTCAATCTCGTATAAAAGATATGTTTGATGGTGTAAAAATCAATTATACAGAAGGTCGTGCCGTTTTACATACAGCACTTCGTGATAACCTTTCAAAGTCTATAAAGGTAGATGGTCAAAATGTAATTGAAGATATCAGAAATAATTTTGGAAAAATGGCAAATTTTGTGAACCTTGTTCGTGATGGTAATTTCAAAGGTGCCACAGGTGAAAGAATACTTGATGTTGTAAATATTGGAATAGGTGGGTCATACCTTGGTGCCAAAATGGCAATAGAAGCATTAAAGCCATATAAAACTCCACTTATCAATTTTCATTTTATTTCAAATATTGATGGCACAGATGCCTCAGAAGTTCTTAAAAAAATTGAACCAGAAACAACCTTATTTGTTATTGCAAGTAAGACATTTACAACTGATGAAACAATGACAAATGCCAATACTGCAAAAAAATGGCTTGTTGAAAAGTTAGGTGAAAAGGCAGTAAAAAATCACTTCTGTGCATTATCAACAAATGTAAAACTTGCTGGTGAATTTGGAATTCCAGAAAGTCAAGTTTTCCCATTCGGAGATTATATTGGTGGTCGTTATTCAATGTGGGGAACAATAGGACTTCCTATTTGTATGGCAATAGGTGTTGATAATTTTAAAAAGTTTTTAAATGGTGCAAATCTTGCTGATGAACATTTTAAAAATACAGATTTTTCAAAAAATATTCCTGTGCTTATGGCTCTTATTTCTATATGGAATATAAATTTCCTTGGCACTGTTGCCGAGGCAGTTTTACCTTATGATAATTATTTAAAGTTTTTGCCATTATACTTGCAACAACTTGTAATGGAAAGTAATGGTAAATCAGTTGATAAAAACGGCAATCCAATAAAATATCAAACATCTCCAGTAATTTTTGGTGATGAAGGAACCAATGGTCAACACTCATTTTATCAACTTCTTCATCAGGGAACTGAAAAAATCCTTTGTGATTTTATTCTTCCTGTTTTTTCACATAATGAAATGGGCGAACATCAATTAAAACTTCTTGCAAACGGCATTGCTCAAACCGAGGCTTTGATGAAGGGTAAAACCCGTGAGGAAGCATACGAAGAATTAAGGGCTCAAAACCTTTCTGATAAGGAAATTCAAAAACTTTTACCATATAAGGAATTTAGTGGTAATCGCCCATCAAATACATTCTTGGTAAAGCAAATTACACCTGAAACTTTAGGTATGCTAGTTGCATTTTACGAACACAAAACGTTTGTTGAAGGTATTTTCTGGGACATAAATTCCTTCGATCAATTTGGTGTAGAGTTAGGAAAACAACTTGCAAAAAAAATTGTAAAGGATTTAAAGTCAGACGAACCAGCAACATCTCACGATTCGTCAACAAATGGCCTTATTTCAATGGTAAAGACTTTAAGAAAAGATATGTAAAAAAAGCTCCCTTTATGGGAGTTTTTTTAAATCTTTAATTCTTTTTTAATTTTGTAAAATTCGGTATTTGATAAATCAATCGCATTTGGATTTGGTGTTGTAAGCGAACAGATTAAATCACATGGGATATAACCATTTGCTTCACGAAAATCCATAATATTTGCATTATTACCAATGACTTCAACCCAATTATGTGTTGCAAGAATTTTTTCTGGCACATTTGAAACATCAATCATTGTATTATTCATTGATATAATTCCAACCACAGGGCATTTATATTTATCAATTACCATATATGATTTTGCAAATCCAGCACCGCTGTGTAATCTTGCACGTATCCTATCAAATAATTTATTACTTTTTGATAAGGAACGAGAATATCCGTCCTTATACCCAATGTTAAGCACGGCAATTTTCATATCTTTGGTTGCTTTCCAACCTCCAAAATAACCAATTTTTTCACCCTTTTTTACATTTCGAATTTGAAGTATTTTTGCATATACAGAAATAATACTTTCCATTTCACGAAGCATTCCATAAATACCATAACCAACACGCACCATATCAAAATGAAAGTCAGGACAAAGACGGAAACTTCCACCAGTTGCAGAAAGAGAATATTTACATTTTGGAAGCATAGAAGTAAATTTTTTAAACCTTTCGATTTGAATTTTGTTTGCCACATCTTTTTTATTATATGAGCTATGCAAATGACTTACATATAAAATAACATCTAAATTTGAAGTATATTTTTCCCAATTTTGTGAAAGCTCTTTTACTTCTTCAAATGAAAGCCCAGTTCTGTTCATTCCAGTATCAAAATGTATAGCAACCTTTGGTTTTTGTTTTTTGTGTCCTGCTTCTTTATTAAAATAGTCAAGTTGACTTAAATTCACACAAATAGGAATAATCTGATTATCAATAAATGTTTTTGCTTGTCCATTTTGGACCCCAGCAAATGTATAGATATAGGAGTCATCATTTAATATTTTTTTTGCATTTAATGCCTCAATAATATCCTGACAAAAATAATTTTTGATTTTATTTTTTTTAAATATTGGTAAAGTTTTTTCAATCCCAAAGCCATAGGAATTTGACTTGATTACTACAGCTAACTTTTCACCAAATTTTTTAAGGGCTTTTTTAATATTTCTATCAAGTGCAGATGTATCAAAAACTCTAATTAAATCAAAATTTTCTAAATTTTTCATCTCTATCTCCTTATTTTTATAAAGTTAATATATACTTGTTTGATTAAATAGACAAGGCAAAAGTTTCTATTGATAACTTCACTTTTTTCCTATAAAATATAACAATTATAATAAAAGGATAAAAAATGAAACTATCTGAAATATTAAATAATATAAAATCAAATACAGTTAATTTTAATAACGATATTGAAATTACAGGTCTTCAAAATAATTCATCAAAAATTCAAACTGGAAATATCTTTATTGCGATAAAGGGAATAAATTTTAATGGTGCAGATTTTATTGATAATGCAATTTCAAATGGTGCAGTTGCAATTATTATCGGCAATGATAATAAAGATAATATTGACCCATCTAAATATCAAAACATTCCATTTATTTTTGTTGAAAATATTCGTGAAACCGAGGCAAAAGTTTCAAATATTTTTTATCCAAATAAACCAGATTTTATTTTGGCAGTTACTGGCACAAATGGAAAAAGTTCTATTGTCAATTTCGTAAGGCAAATGTGGGATTTTGTTGGTATCAATGGAGCTTCTATTGGCACAGTAGGAGTTCAAACTTCAAACAACGTAGGTCAAAAAACTTTGACAACACCTGATGCCATAGATTTACATAAAAATTTGCAAAATTTATACAACGAAGGCATTACAAATGTTGCACTTGAAACTTCATCACATGGAATTATTCAAAATCGTGTAGATTATATAAAAATTAAATCCGCTGGTTTTACAAATATTTCCAATGACCATCTTGATTATCATAAAACTATTGACGAATATTTTAATGCTAAACTTCGTCTTTTTTCTGAATTATTGGAAAGTGATGGAACTGCTGTAATAAATATTGATGATTCTCGTGCATCTAAAATAATTGATGTTTGTAAATCTCGAGGAATCAAAACAATTACCTATGGTAAAAACGCAGGTGCCGATATTCAACTTTTAGAGTATAAAATAGAAAATTATTCACAAAAGGTAAAACTTTCTATCTTTGGTAAAATATACGATTTAACACTTAATCTTGTAACTGAATTTCAGGTATATAATTTTATGTGTGCTTTAGGTTTATTTATGACAAGTGTTGATGATTGGGAAAAGGTTTTGCCACACCTTTCAAATTTGAAAAATGAAAAGGGACGTATTGAATATGTTGGCACATCTCCAAATGGTGCAAAAATTTATGTTGACTTTGGACACAATGGTGATGGACTTAAAAAACTTTTAACAGAGTTCAGACCTTATGTCGACCATAATCTTATTTGTATTGCAGGTTGCAGTGGCGACAGACCGGACATTCGTCGTATTGAAATGGGAAAGGTTTTAAATGAATATGCTGATACAGTAATTATTGTTGATGATAATCCACGAACCGAAGATCCAAAACATATTCGTGATACTATTGTAAAGTATTGTCCAAAGGCAACCGTTATTCCAAACAGATATAAGGCAATAGACGAAGTCATTGATACATCTCGCCATTGGGATTCAATCATTATTTGTGGAACTATGTATGAAAAGGACAAGGAATTTATCCGCAATAAATTGGCTCCTCATTCTGTGCCACTTGATGAACTTCTTTTGAAATCAGGTTTTAATTTAAAGGATATTCCATCAACTCCAATTTATCGAGTTTCTTCTGACAGCAACACAATAATAGAAGGTTCAATTTTTATTGGTATAAATGGTTTTACTGTAAATGGTGCCGATTACACAGAAAGTGCCATTAAAAATGGAGCAAAGGCAGTTATTGTTGAAAAAGATTATAATTTTAACGATGCAACCCAAAAATTGATAAATGATAAAAATATAGTCGTTATAAAGGTTGATAATACACGTAAAACTTTTGCCGATATTATTTATAATTTTTACAATAAAACTCAACCTGATACAATAGTTGCAATCACAGGAAGCAGTGGAAAATCTTCTGTCGTTGATTTTACCCGTCAACTTTGGGCATTATTGGGACTTCCTGCAATAAGTTCTGGAACAATAGGCATTATTGCTGAAAATGTTTATTCAAAAAAACAAGTTATAAAGTATAGTGGTTCTGACTATACAACTCCTGTTAATGGTGAAGTTTATAAGTTTTTGAAGTATTTCAAGGAAAAAGGTGTTAATAATGCCGCTATTGAACTTTCTTCACATGGGCTTGACCAACTTCGTATGGAAAATATAAAAATTGCCAGTGCGGGTTTCACAAACCTTGGAACCGACCACGTTGATTTTTATGGTGATGCAAAAAGCTATCTTTATTCAAAGTCAAAACTTTTCCGTGAAAATTTATCATCTGATGGCACAGCCGTTTTAAATGCAGATATTCCAGAATACGAATTTTTAAAAGATATTTGTGATAAGCGAGGCATCAAAGTTTTCTCATACGGAAAAAATGGTAAGGAATTAAAGATACTTTCACAAAAAATTTCTCTTACAGGTCAAGATGTCGAAGTCGAATTATTCGGACATAAATATCATTTTGATTTAAAAATTTTGGGTTCATTCCAACTTTACAATCTCCTTTGTGCATTGGGTATGGTTATTGCCACAACTCCATCATGGCAAAATGTTTTACCACGACTTGGTGAAGTAAGAAATGCCGTTGGAAGACTTGAATATATGGGTGATACGAAAAAGGGAGCTTCTATCTATGTTGATTTTGCATATAAGGGTGATGCTCTTGTCAATACATTAAAAACTCTTCGTTCAATGACCGATAAAAAAATTATTTGTGTATTTTCAACTTGTGGTGATGTGTATGAAACACGAAGACGACAAGAACTTGGTGAAGCGGCACAACAACTTGCAGATATTGCAATTTTAACAGATGATTCTCCTCGTTTTGAAGATGCACAAAAAATTCGAAACGAAGTAATGGCACATTGTCCAAAGGCTATTGAAATTAAAACAGGTCGAAAAGATGCAATCAAAAAAGCAATAGAGCTTGCATCAAAGGGAGATGTTATTTTGATTGCTGGTAAGGGACACGAGGACTATATTGTTATAAAGGATAATCATATTCCATACACCGACCAACAAACTGTTTTGGATTTATTAAAGGAAGAAGAATAAAAAAAGAGGTATTACATTGTAATACCTTTTGTCTTTTGTTATTTTGTTATTATTTATCCTTATTAAAGGATAATTTCATTATATAATAAAATAACAGTATATGCAATACTTTATTTATCTGATTTTATCGTTAAGGAAATCGCTTTTTAAAAATTCCTTATGAGTTTTAGCTTCTTTTATTTTATTCATAATTTTTGAAAATGGATTTTCAAATTTAGGAAGTTTTGCATCAGATTTTAATTCATCATAAATATTTTGCATTGCAATTTGTTCTGAACCAAATTCTTCCTTAAACATATCGTTAAGGGCATTTTGTTCATGTATCATAGTTTCTAAATCTTTGTCTGTAATTTGTTTCATTTTAATCCTCATATTAAATTGTAATATAAAGGATTATAGTATATAAAATAGGTTTGTCAATATTTTTGTCAATTATTTATTCGTATATTAGAGCAATTTATTTCTAATGCTCCATCACTTTCCAAACAATTATTTTCAACCCATTTATCGCAAGCAACAGAGTCTTTATAGCTACAGCAATACATTTTATTAAGATTACATTGTTTTATAAAAATTTCATTTTGAATTTCAGAAACAAGCAAATCTACCTCACGACGTTCCTTTGCACGATTTATAATGTTAAAGGTTATGTATAAAATTAACACGATACATAGAATCAATAAAAACTTTGTAAGCATTCTATTTGTAGTGCATCTTTGCATTTCTAAATCATCTAGTAAGGACATACGCTTTCTTTGAACCATATTTTCCTCCTTGTGTTATTTGTAATTATAGTATGGGTGAAACAATTTAAAATCAACATAAATAAATAGGACAATAAACCATAGGATAATATTGATTTTTCAGGATAATTTTTATATTGATATAGGATTTTTCAAATTGGCGGAGGGTACAGGACTCGAACCTGTGGACCATAAAACTACGGTCACGGATTAGCAATCCGCTGCATTACCGCTCTGCCAACCCTCCAAAAGGATAAAATATTTATATCCTAATTCTATTTTTATTTCAATAAAAAAATTTACAAATTAAATTTTATAATCCACATTCAAAAGATTAAGTAAATTAAAGACTGGCACCGAAAGCATTTTAGGTCTGTATGAAATTTCATAACTTATTTCATAAAGATTTCGTCTTAGTATTTCAAGGTTTAACCATTGCTTATCAATATTTTGAGGTTTAAGAAAACTTTCAGTCAACTTTTCAATTACCGGATGTAAAATTTTATAACCCAGTATCAATTTATCCTTATTAAGTTCACCAAATTCATCAATAGCATATTTAATTACAACTGATGCTTCCAAATACCCATTGATAGAGCGATACATACCTGCAATATCATACATATACGGGTGCTTTTCCTTTCGTTTTGCAAATGAAAGATTTGGTTCACCGGAAAAATCAATAAACTTAAGTTCATTATTTTCAGAAAGTATCACTTGCCCAAGATGGAAATCTCCATGCACCCGCATCAATTTTCCTTTTCGCTTTCGCTTTGAAATTTCGGATATGTTTTCTTGAATAAACTTGTTAATATATTTATCCCAATTTTCAAGAAGAGGGGAGATTCTTTGCCTTATCACCTCTGGTAAATATTCTATATTTTGATAGATTTTGTTTTTTGCCTCTTCGGCTTGATTTTTTAATTCAGCAGTATAGTTTTTGATATACTTTGTTGTAATTGCTTCAACCTTTAAATCATCACTTCCTTTAAATGAAGAAAGACATTTAAGCATTTCAGATGTCCTTACCCCAAGGTCATTCATCAAATGTTTAAGTGGAGTAATATCTCGAGATGCAATTTTATCCTTATTATTTTTTATGGCTTTAATTAAAATTTCATAAATTCGTTTAAGGAGTATTGCCCACAAATCCCCATGGTTTGGAATAAATTCTTGCACAATTCCAACAAAGGCATTTTCCCCCTTTGGTGAAATCAAAAATAAATGCCCGTATGTTTTTGGAATAACAGAACATTTACTTTTCATAAGGTTGTAATTCATTTCAACTTCTGGATTAACAGAATTTGAAAATTCAATAAGGCGTTGTTGCTTAAAAGCTAAAGTCCTATTTCCAATTATCAAAGTTGTATTACTTTGTTCTGCATTAAGAGGTTTTGATGTATCATTCAAGTGATTTGTAATAAAATCCAAATCGGTCCAAGATTGATATACAAGATTATATTCTTTTGACACAGAAAGCGAATTATTAAGACAAGTCGCATTCATAATTGAGGACCAATAATTGCTTGATTTAAGGGCATCAAATACCTTAAATTTTTTATATCGAAGAGGCATTTCATTTGCCATTATTCCCTTTGCAAGAGGCATAATAAAAAACTTTGGTGATTTATTTTTTATTTCCGCCTTTCCAAGGATAAAAAATTTTTTATCATCATCAAATGGTGCACTTTCTAATACAACAGATTTTACATTTCCATTGATAATATCCTCTTTGAAATTACACCATCGTTGAGCATAAATATAATTTAAAAGTGCATTAGTTTTTTTCATAATTTCTTTGTTTAGTTGTTATACTTATGATATAATCTTATCATAATTTAAAAGACAAGTAAAACCAAAAGAGGGGATTATGAATAATATCAAAATATTATCAGAGGCACTTGGACTTTCAAACTATTACATTGATAAAATGGGAATTACCCATAATACCGATAATCAAATGAGGAATTTATTTATTAAATCCTTTCATCTTTCAAAAATGGATATGAAAACCATACCGAATTTTTGTTGGTATAATGGTATTTCGCCAAGTATATCATTTTTTGAAAATGATAAAAAGTTGATTGATTTATATCTTGATACCACATTGCTTGATTCACAAATTGTATATAAAATTTTACAAAATGACAAAGTTATAAAAACAGGTGTTATCAAAAATTTTCAAACAAAGGAGAATAAACGTATTGATAAGAAAAATTTAACCCATATTCAATTTGAACTTCCTTTACCAAAGGATTTTGGATATTATTCTTTGAAAGTTTTTGTTGGAAAGATGGTATTAAATTCATTTATCATATATGCCCCACAATATGCTTATTTCCCAAAACAAATAGAAGCAAAGCAAAAAAAATTATTGGGGCTTGGGATTCAACTTTATGCACTTCGTTCAAAAAATGATATGGGTGTTGGAAACTTTACCGCTCTTGAAAATTTGATAAAATATGTTGCGGACAAGGACTGTGATTTTGTTGGCTTAAATCCGCTGGGTGCAATGTATAACAAAAGCAAATCAGATGTATCTCCTTATCGTGCTTTATCCCGTGAATATTTGAACTATCTTTATCTTGATTTACCAAAACAAAATGATTTTAAACAATCAGAAGAAGTAAGCAAGTTTATCAAGTCTTTATCATATAAAAAACAGGTAAATATTTTAGAAAATTCGGACAAGGTTGATTATTTTAAAACATTTCAAATTAAAACAAAAATCCTTAAAATGATGTTTAATCACTTTTATAAAACCGAGCTTTTAAAAAATTCATCACGTGCAAAAAAGTTTTATAAATTTGCATCTGATACGAACCTTGTAAATTTATGTTTATTTGAAAGTTTGCTTGAAACAAACGATTCGTTTTGGGGTAAATGGAAAACAGAATTAAAAAATATAACACCTGATAATTTGGAAAAATTAAAAAAGAAATATCAAAATAAAATATATTTCTATGCTTATACACATTGGCTTTGTGATATAGAAATTAAAAAAATAAAAGCTCTTTGTGAAAAATTAAAAATGAAGGTTGGACTTTATCTTGATATTCCTACAGGTGCAAGTTCCAATAGTGCAGAAGTTTGGCAAAACAAAAATATGTTTGCACTTGATTATGATATAGGAACTCCTCCTGATACAATAAGACCAAAGGGACAAACATGGGGTTTAACTCCATTAAAGCCATTTGAACTTCAACAAAATTATCAAGTATTTATTTCACTTATTACACAAACTATGCAATATGCAGGTGCGATTCGCTTGGACCATTCCTTCAGCCTTATGCGACTTTTTTGGGTAAATAAAAACGGTAAGGGCGCTTATATCTATTATAATATGAAAGATTTGGTTGCAATATTAACCCTTGAAAGCCATAAGCATAAATGTATTGTTATTGGTGAGGATTTAGGTAATGTTCCAGATGGTTTTAGGGAATTTATGGCACAACATAAAATCCTTTCAAATAAAATTTTATTTAGGCAAAAGGACAAAGATGGAGCTTTTCTTTCCACCACAAAATACCCATACTTTTCATTGGCACAGGTATCAACTCATGACCAAGCAACAAGCTGTGGTTTTTGGATTGCCGAGGATATAAAGGCAAATAATTCTTGCCATCTTTACCCTAAAAAATCACAATATGAAACCAGTTTGGAAACAAGGAATACTGAACGAATTGCGGTTATAAGGGCATTAAAAAGGGAAAATTGTTTTGTGGATAATGCGGATTTGTTTCAATATTGCCTAAGTGGTGATTGTGTGCCTGAAAACCTTGCACTATCATTTAATAAATACGGTGCAAAAAGCAAAAGTGCCTTATTTATGATTCGTATAGAAGATATTGTTGGGCAAACCCTTATGCAAAATGTTCCAAGCACTGTTGATGAATATCCAAATTGGCGAATTAAGTTGCCATTTACAACAGATAATTTAAAAAATTTAGATTTTATTAAGGACTTTATAAAGGAAGTTAAAAAAGAACGAAAATAAAAAGGGGAGGCAAAACCTCCCTTTATCTTTTTATACGAAACTTTACTATTTCTTATTTGAAAATTGCATATTGTAAAGTTTTGAATATTCGCCATTTTCCTTGATAAGTTCATCGTGAGTTCCGCTTTCCACAACTTTACCATTTTCAATCACATAAATTTTGTCAGCATTTTTGATTGTTGAAAGTCTGTGAGCAATCACAATAGTAGTTTTATTTTTCATCAAATTATCAAGAGCAGTTTGAACTTCGTGTTCTGATTCGGTATCAAGTGCGGAAGTTGCTTCATCAAGAAGAAGTATAGGCGCATTTTTAATAATAGCACGAGCAATCGAAATTCTTTGTTTTTGACCGCCTGAAAGTCTTACACCTTTTTCTCCTATTTTTGTGTTATAACCTTCGGACATATTCATAATAAAGTCATAGGCATTCGCACTTTTTGATGCTTCAAAAATTTCTTCATCAGAAACGGTATCAAAGTCATTTTCACCTTTACCATAAGCGATATTATTTCTTATTGTATCATCAAAAAGGATAATATCTTGGCTTACAAGAGATGTATTTTTTCTAAGTGATGATTGAGTATATTTTTTAATATTAACTCCATCAATTAAAATTTCACCACTTGTTGGTTCAAAAAATCGTGGAATTAAATTAACAATAGTTGTTTTACCACCACCACTTGCTCCAACAAGAGCAATAGTTTTTCCATGTGGGATAGTTATATTAAGGTTTTTGATAATTGGTTTTCCAGCTTCATATTCAAATGAAACATTTTTAATTTCAATATCCCCAACAACATTTTTAAGTTCAATCGCATCATCAGAATCTTTGATAGATGGCTTTGTATCAATAATTTCATACACACGTTCCGCACTGACAAGAGCAGTTTGAAGTTGCACACGGAACCCAAGCAAAGATTTTAATGGTTTATAAACTGATACCCAAGCCCCAAGGAAAGTTATAAATCCACCAGTTGTAAGGTATCCATTTGCGATTTGCCAACCACCAAAAATAATAATTCCAGCCATAATTAAACCAGATAAACTTTCAATAATCGGGGTTGTCATAGTTGTTGTTTTTACAGATTTCATTTGAAGATTAAAAAGGTTTGTAAGACGTCCCTTCATTCTTTTTGTTTCAAATTTTTCCATACAATAAGATTGAATAATCTTAATACTTTGAAGAGATTCGTTTAATTGACTGATGAAATCAGATGCTTCTTGAGTAGCTTGTTTTGCAATACGTTTAGTTTTTTTCATAATCACAGATATTGCAATTGCACCCACAGGGAAAAATATAAATATAACCAAACACATTTTCCATGAATAATATAACATCAAGCTAAACATAGCAATAAATGTAATCAAATCTTTGAAAATATTTGTAATAAAGTTAATTGCGATATTTGTAATAGAATTACAATCATTTAAGATTCTAGATAGCATTTGACCGCTTGTTGTTTTACTGAAAAATCCCATATCAAGAGAAATTAAATGAGAATAAACACGTTGTTGAATTGCTTGCACAGTTCTTGCACTTATGTGTGTAAGTATCATAGTTTGTGCGAAATAAAACCAACCCTTTATAAAATAAAGACCAACAATTTGGGCACATAATACAAACAATACATGACTGTTGTGGTCAATAAATCCCTTATCAAATATTGGTTTTAAAAGTGATACAGAAAAGGCTTCTGTTGCAGCAGTCAATGATGTGATAATCATTGCTCCAATCA
Organism: uncultured Alphaproteobacteria bacterium; assembly: GCA_934246625.1. Classification (GTDB taxonomy): domain Bacteria; phylum Pseudomonadota; class Alphaproteobacteria; order Rs-D84; family CACZYB01; genus CACZYB01. The sequence continues at coordinate 292,549 of CAKQHZ010000001.1, read as the reverse complement.
ATGCCCATATATATTTTTTTGTATGTTCACGCCAAATACGATGAAGTATAGTTGTATTAAGTTTTTTACTATTTTGTTTATCTTTTTTCTTAAATAATGACATTATTGTTTCTTTTCTTCTTTTTTATTTATTTTTTTTATTGTCAAAGGAACAGAAGATGTTCTTTCTATCCTATTTTTAGCAATATCAACCTTTTTTGTTAATTTTACTTTTTTCCCTTTTACTATTGCACGAACTTCATCTCCTGTCAATGTTTCATATTCTAAAAGTGCCTTTGCAAGTTTTTCTAAAGTTGCTTTGTTTTTTGAAATAGTTGATTTTGCGAGCTTATATCCTTCATCAATCATTCTTTTAACTTCTTCATCTATTTCACGTGCAGTTGCTTCAGAAATAGGGTATTTATCTCTTTCACCATAATAAACAGTGCCAACTTTTGGTGATAATCCCCAAAATACAACCGCATTTCTTGCATATCTTGTTGCAGATTGTATATCAGAAGAAGCCCCAGTTGTAATTTTATCTTTACCAAAGAAAGTTTCTTCACTTATACGGCCAGCAAGAGCAACCGCAATATTAGAACGAATTTCGGTAATATTTACACTAACCTTGTCTCTTTCAGGAAGTTGTTGCACCAAGCCAAGAGCTTGACCACGTGGAATAATTGTTGCCTTGTGTATAGGGTCAACTTCTGGAAGAAGGACAGAGCAAAGAGCATGACCAGCTTCATGATAAGCAGTATTTTTTATTTCTTCAGGAGCCATAGTTTTTGATTTATGTTCTAATCCCATAAGAAGTTTATCTCTTGCATATTCAAAATCCGCTTGGGAAATCATTTTTTCATTTTTTCTTGCGGCGATAATTGCTGCCTCGTTCACAAGGTTTGCAAGTTCTGCACCACTAAATCCAGGTGTGCCACGAGCCACAGAAACAATATCTACATCTGAAAGTATTTTCACTTCACTTATGTATTTTTTAAGTATTGCTTCACGTCCTTTTAAGTCAGGCAAATCAATATAAACTTGTCTATCAAATCTACCTGGACGGAGTAGGGCATCATCTAATACATCAACACGATTTGTTGCTGCGATTACAATAATTCCATTGTTTGTTTCAAATCCATCCATTTCAACAAGTAATTGATTAAGGGTTTGTTCACGTTCATCATTGCCACCGCCATATCCAGAACCACGATGACGACCAACTGCATCAATTTCATCAATGAAAACAAGACAAGGAGCATTCTTTTGGGCTTGTTCAAACAAAGCTCTTACACGGCTTGCACCTACACCAACAAACATTTCCACAAATTCAGAACCGCTTGTTGAAAAAAATGGAACGCCAGCTTCACCAGCAATAGCCTTTGCAAGTAAAGTTTTTCCAGTTCCAGGAGAACCTACAAGCAAAACTCCCTTTGGAATTTTTGCCCCAAGTCTAGAATATTTCTTTGGGTCGGCAAGAAAGTCCACAATTTCACTGACTTCTTGTTTCGCTTCATCTGCCCCTAATACATCAGAAAATCTTACCTTTTGCATATCAGGTGTGAACATTTTAATATTGGATTTTCCAATGCCAAATTTATCCCCTTTCATACTTTTGAAAAGAAGAACTAAAATCACAATCCATAATACAGAACCAAATACATCAATTATTTTCCAAACACTAAAACCTTGAGTATCAGGAAGTTTCACTTCTGTTGAAACCTTATTTTCCTCTAAAATATCAAATACACGAGGATAAAATATGGTTTTTGCCATAAATTTTTCTTCTTTGCTATCTTTATTTTTGGCTTTAAGGGTTCCTTCAACCATATCACCCCTTATAACAACAGATTCTATTTCACCATTTTTGGCTTTATCAATAAAATCAGAAAACTTTATTTCATTTGATTTTTTATTTGAAACATTTGATTTGTTATCACTTATAAGATTGAAAAATAAAAAAATCACAGCAATCAGATATAAATATTTCCAATATTTTCTCATTTCAATATCCTTTTATATGTATTTTTAACAGACCTAGTTTATATTATAAAATCATTTTTTACCAGTAGTTTTTTTACCTTTGCCTTTTTCTTTTTCAATAAGAATAGTATCATTTTTCTTTGTCGAAATTTTAAGATTATACAAAGTTGAACCAGTCAAAGATTTATCTTTTATTTTTGTATAGATATTTTCCAAATTTTCAAATCGTGGAGGATAATCTTTTCTAGACAGATTTTGAAAAATCTTTGCAATCGCACGAATAACAACTTCTTCTGGATAAGTTTGAAAAAGTTCTGCTTTAAAAAGAAGTGATTCGTTTTTGCTTTCAATTATTGATTTTTCAATCAAATCATTTACAAAAAAATCAATAGCATCACGAGCTCGTTTCATATTTTCTAAGGTATTAGAAATTCGTTCATTTGAAAGTTCCAAAGTATCAATAAGTTTTTTTAATTTTCTTATTCTGACACGTTTATATTTGTTATCTTTGTTTGATGGGTCCTCAACCCATTTTTGTTTTAATGATTTAAGATATGCTTTTATTTCATCTTTTGTAAAGCAAAGCATCGGACGAACAATAGTTATTTCGTTTCTTTGTTGAATTTTTTGCATTCCGCAAAGTCCATAAACGCCACTTCCTCGAGAAAGGTTTAAAAAGAAAGTTTCTCTTTGTTCGTCCGCATTATGTGCAACAAACAAATATTTGATTTTATTTTTTTTACAATAATCAAAAAGCATTTGATAGCGATATTGTCTTGCCACTGCCTCTATATTTGAAGTTGGAATTTCACCATTATAGGTCAAAATGGTATGATTTATTTTATATTTTTGAAGCCATTTATTTACAAGCAAAGCCTCTTTTGCAGAATTTTTCCTTAAATTATGGTCCACAGTAATTGCCACAACTTCAACATTATTTTCCTTTGCCCAAAAAGAAGAAAGTAAGGTAAGAGCAAGACTATCCGAACCACCAGATACTGCCACAGCAATCTTTTTTGGTTTTGCTTTTAAAATAGATTCTAAATTTTTATTAAATAATTCTTGTGTTATCATAATTAAAAAGATTACACATTAAAAAATTGTGGTCAAGTATTTAATTATTTTGCAGGAGACACAAACATAATCATTTGTCTTCCTTCCATCAAAGGTTCTTTATCAACCTTGATAGTATCACCTAATTCTTCCTTTATACGATTAAGAAGAGAAAGACCAGATTCTTGATTTGTGATTTCACGACCTTTAAATCTAACAGAAAACTTAACTTTATTGCCATCTTCGATAAAACGTTTTGCAGATTTCATTTTAACATCAAAATCATGCACATCAATATTTGGACGGATTTTAAGTTCCTTTGTTTCAACAACTTTTTGATTAGATTTGGCTTCTTTTAATTTTTTTTGTTCTTCGTATTTCCATTTGCCATAATCCATAATTTTGCAAACAGGAGGATTTGATTGAGGGGCAATTTCCAAAAGATCAAGACCAGCATCACGAGCCATATTTAATGCTTCATTTATTGAAACGACACCAACATTGTTGCCATCAGCACCAATAAGTCTTACTTCACGAGCACGAATTTTTTCATTAACATTTAATGAAATACCATTATCTTTATTTGCCAAACATATACTCCTTTATTGTTTTATTATGGAGGTCGGTACCGGAATCGAACCAGTCTACAAGGATTTGCAGTCCTCTGCATAGCCAATCTGCCAACCGACCATAGGGGATATTATAAACAAATAAATTTCAAATTGCAATATATTTAGTTGAAAGAAATACATTTTTACGATATATTATTTCAAGTATAAAGTCAAAAAGGAGAAAAAATGGGACTATTTAACAAAAATAAAAAAACATCAGTAAGTGTATTTTGCGGTTCTCGCAATGGAAATAAAAAGGAATATATGGAGCTTGCTTATCACGTTGGAACACTCCTTGCAAAAAATAATATGCGTCTTATTTATGGAGCAGGTGGTCGTGGACTTATGGGTGGTGTAGCAAATGGTGTTCTTGATAATGGTGGGGACATCTATGGTATTACAACCGAAGTAATTGCAGCATTTGAACAACCAATCAAAAAAACAAAAACAAAAATTGTAAAATCTCTTCAAAGAAGAAAAAAAGAATTTATCGACAATTCAAATGCTTTTATTGTTTTACCAGGAGGCTTTGGCACATTCGATGAATTATTTGATTTATTAGTAGGCAAAGAAATTTATGAAAAACATAAAGAAGTTGTTCCAGGAAGCAAACTTTCAGAAACAAGACCTATTATTTTAATTAATTATAAAAATTTCTTCAAACCATTTGAAACATTGCTTGATTCTATTATCAAAGAAGGCTTTATGTCAAAGGATAATAAAAAGATGTATAAACTTGTTGATACACCAGAAGAAGCGATAAAACTTGTAAAAAAGTATATAAAAAAATAATATAAGAAAGTGTTGATTTTTAATAATAAAGATTATATTATTTAATCAATCTGTATTAAAAACAGTTTGCTAACATAATAACTTAGGGGTTAATAAATGAAAATAAAAAACATACTTGCATTACTATCAGTAGTAATCTTAGGGGCATGTTCTTCTACTTCAGATACTCTTTTTGGTGGTGAAAAAAAGGTAGAAGCAAATCAACCAAAACATACTGCATTTGATGGCACATTTATGAAAAATAAAATTGCTAATTTCAAATCAGAACAAGAACAATTAAAAAGTTTAGTTGATGGAAGAAAAACAACTCTTCAACAAATGAGAAATGATACAAACACAGCAGTATCAGATTACAGAACTGCAGTTGCTCAAATCAATTCAAAATTGCAACTTGGCACAACACCTGGAAATCCTGAACTTATGGACGAATGGAAAGATGCACGTGCTAAATTAGAAAAAATTAACAATATTGCATTTGACATTAAACGTCTTGTAGCAGATGTTGAATCTGATCAATCAATGGTTGATTATATGGTTGGTTCTATCCAAGCATCATACAAAATCCGTGGTGCAACAGAAGATGACCACAAACAATTAAAGGCTCTTGAAGAAGAAGCAAAACAAATTGGTTCAAACATTGCAATTTTTGCTCGTCAATTAAATCAAGAAGCTGACAGACAACAAGCATACGTTGATAATGAAAAATTCAACTTAAATGATGTTGCTCTTAACATTAAAAATGGAAAACTTTATGGTGCAGCAGGTTCAACAGATTTCTTTGCTGATGGTGGCTCAATGTTTTCAAGTGATGAATCATACGAAGCATTTGTAAATGAAACAGCTCAAGATTATGGTATGGCTCCACGAAAGGCAAATCGTCCTTCTCGTAAAGTAATGCTAAAAGAAAGAGATTCTTTTTCATTAAAACCAATGCGTGCAACATCTACACCAGTAGAAATTGTTGCTCCTTCATCAACTCGTCCAGTAATCGTTGTAAAATTCGATAAGGCATCAGTTGATTTCGCAGAACCTTTATACCAAGCATTAAGCCGTGTATTGGAAAGAAACCCATCTGCAACATTTGAAGTTGTTGGTGTAGCTCCACAAGGCAAAGCAAATGGTTCAATAAAGAAAAATGTAAAAGATGTAATGACAACATTAACAGAAATGGGACTTCCTGCATCACGTGTAGCATTAACAATGCAAACAGATGATGTAATGACAGATGAAGTTCGTGTATTCGAAAAATAAGTCATAATCTTTAAAATTTTAAATCCCCTTGTTTAAAAGGGGATTTTTTTTATTGTTTTTTCCGAATCTATGTTATAGCAAATTTTAGATACAGGAAATATCTGTATTTAGCATCAAAGATGATGTGGGCCGTCAGAAGCCTTTCAAAAAAGAGGGTATTAAAAAATAACCATCAGATACTCTTGCAGTATCTTTTTTTTATACCCAAAGCCCCAGCCTTTGTTGGTTGGGGAGCATATAGTCATACAACAGGAGTATATTCTTTATACTCTAAAAGCTATAGGATCATTCTTTTTTGTGATTTCTGAACTGCCCGACCACTATCTTTGATACGTGGAATTATTTTTATAAAGGGGGTAGGACCTTCGCAAAAGCAAGTGCAACATCAACTCTATGCCAATGCGGGACCTTCAATCCTTTAAATAAAAAAAGGGGGTAGTAAAATGTATAAAAAATTTCAACTCGCAGTGGCTGTCCTATGTGGCACTTTCGCCATAAATATCGCCACAACCTCAATCGCAACAGCATCTCCTCTTTCCGATGTGCTCGCTAAATACTGCGTGCCAACACCTGGCAACTGCCATCAAAAAGTCGCTTACAAAAACGGTATCTGCGACTGTGAAAACCGCTCTAAATTCTACAGCCCCTCTTCTCGACTTTGCGAAAATTGCACTTCCGGCTCCTTCGCAACCTCTGATTACAAAAGTTGCGAACCTTTAGTTTGCCCAAACGGATACATAAGAATTTATGTATCCAACGGCAACTGCCCTTCTGGACGAATTTTACAACTCAAAAACTCATCAACTTGCACAAACCAAAATGGGTATTTGTTAAGGCGATACAACCCAGACACAAAAAGTTTTTAAAGTTATGGGTGGAAGTTTTTTTTTGTTCATGGTCTTCGCTTCCACCCTCCCGAATTGAAACCGAAAAGGGGAGGTTTCAAAGGCAAAAAGTCCCCCGAATAAGAACGAACCAAAGGAGAAAAATATGAAAAAAGAAATACTAATAGCGGGCATAATGGGAGTAATGTCAAGCCCAGCCTTCGCCCAAAATTTTTATCAATGCACACCATGCCCAGCCGGCACTTATGCAGAAAGTGGTCAATGCAAAAGTTGTAGTGCAGGCACATTTTCAAAGGGAGCCGCCTCAAGCTGTGAAGCCTGTCCAACAGGCACTTACTCAAGCAGTTCAGCCTCTTTCTGTTCCCCATGCCAAAGCAAACCAGCAAACTCCCACTTCACTTCTAACGCAACCTCCGACTCTTGCTCCTGGGCTTGCGATTCCGGTTTCTCTCAATCCGGTAATCTCTGTTGCACAATAGTATATGTGTATAAAGAAAAAGATGATTCATCATATACATTGGTTGCAACACTAGATGCTAGCAACAAAACATATAAAATAACCTGGGATTCTACAGAAAACTCACAAAAGAGATATATAAAATCAACTGAATACCATGGGCAAAGTGCTAGTCTGTCTGAATTTAGTATAAGGGATATTATTTCAACTTCTTGCACGATAAACACATATTGTAATGAACAAAGTTGTTCCAGTATAATGTCCGAAAGAAGGGAAAAGTATAAAAAATGTTTAGAAGGAGCTTCAATAACGATAAGTTTTAATTGTTATTAAAAATTATACCCCCTTAGCAATAACAGGGGGTATTTTTTAATCCATATTTTTTGCTTCTATTTCAATAATTGTTTCATCAATAGCGTTGTTTATATCCTTGCTTTTATCATCATCACTTTTTGTTGACATATCACCATAAAATAAATGCTTTATTTTTGAAAATCCACAAAAGGCAAAAATTCCCTTATCCACAAGCAACTTTATAGCATTGTAAAAATCATTTTTTTTATAAAGTGCACTTGGGTTTCCATTTGAATTTATGATAATTGCTTTTTTATCTGGAAGAAGTCCTATGACTTTGCCACCCTTATACATATAGGCAAAACCATAGCTGAATACTCGGTCAATATATCCCTTTATAATTGCAGGTTGTCCCGCCCACCATATAGGATAGATAAATATAATAGTGTCTGCATTTTTAATAAATTCTTGCTCTTTTCTTATATCTTCGGAAATTTGTCCGTTGTGAATAAGTTCCAAATCTTTTGATGATAATAACGGATTGAAACTTATTTCATATAAATCACGAACAAGGACATTGTGTCCGTGTTGTTTCAATGCCTCTACCAATTTTTCTTTTAAATCAAAATTAAAACTTTTTGGTGTTTTGGGGTGTCCATAGATAAGTAAAATATTTGCCATTTATTTCTCCTTGTGTTAAGGAAATAATAACATAAATTCAAGGTGTTAGCTATAAGAACAAAATCACAAAACTTAACGATAATTTTTTATAATATAGGAAATAGGAACTATTTCAATTCCACGTTGAGAAATAGTATCAAACCATTGCTTTAAAACTTTGATAGTATTTTTTCTTGGGTGTCCTATTGCCACAGCATAGCCACGTTTTTTTGCAATAGTTTCAAGTTTGATAAGGCTTTTTATAATATCTTCTTCCTTATTGCTGTCGTCTAAAAATACATCACGAGCAACATAAGGGAGTTTTAGGAAACTTGCAATTTCATCTCCTTTTGATTCGGAATTTGTTTTTGAGTCGATAAAGGCTAATCCTCGTTTAGTTAATTCCTCCATTACAGCAGTCATTTGAGCCATATCCGCAGTAAATTTGCTTCCCATATGATTATTTATGCCAATGTATCCCTTTGCTTTATCAAGTTGAGTATTTAAAATTTCAAGATTTTCAAATCGAGATTTATCAGTTGAAAGATAATCCCCACCATAATCATAGTTGTCATGTAAAGCCTGCATAGGGACGTGAAGCATAATTTCCTTTCCTGATTTACGGGCAAAGTCAATTTGTGATTGAATATTTGGAGCATAAGTTAAAAATGAAACATTGAATGGTAAATTAAACTCTAAAATTTGACGAGATTTAAGCATATCAATCCCCATATCATCAATGATAATCGCCACCACAGGAGTTTTTATTTCCTTATCAATAATAACTGCATTTTTCACGAATGGAGTATTGCTTAGTTCTGCAAATATATCAAGTGTTTGGTTGTCATTTTCAGATTTAGGAACGGTTGCCTCTGTTGGCTCCTTTATTTCTGTTTCAACAACGACAACTTTCTTTTTTGGGGAATAGCTATTTTTAAAAAACAAACCCAAACCAATACCAAATATAAAAATGATAAATAAAGAGATTATAAGGAATTGAGGAGTTATTCCAAAAGCCTTTAACACAGATACTAAATTAAATTTTGATTTTTTCATTGAAAAGCCTAAATTTTAAGTGGCGGGAGTGAAGGGGCTCGAACCCTCGACCTCTTGCGTGACAGGCAAGCGCTCTAAACCAGCTGAGCTACACCCCCACTTAAGGGCTATCTTTAAAAGATAGAGGTATTAAACACTATATTTAAAAAAAAAGCAAGCATTTTTTTATTTTTTTTAATAAATACATCTAAAACCATATTCTTTTAAGGAAGTTCCCTTTGCAATTATCTTATAATTATCATAAGTTGTTTCCTTTACAAGCTCGATAGATGGGCGTTCATAAAGGATAATTGATTGTTTTGATTTTTTACCGCAAGTTCTTTTCATAACTTGTTCAGCAACTTTATTCAACATATCGGAAATTGAACCATCAGGGTCCGCAATCATATCTTGAGATTGAACGAATTTAAGACGCATTTCCTTTAAATCACGATTATTTCTTAACATTTCAATTCTTATATTATTGCCACGATAGTTTTCCCAAAACACATTTTTGATACCAAGTTGCCATTTATCAATAGAATTTAAAACTTCGGAATCTTGGATACTGCGTTCTGCTTGAATAGTATCATAGTCAATCATATTATAATTGTCGTTATTATTGCTTGTATAATAATTTGGTAAAGCAATAGTGTTATTAACTTGAGAAGGCATTACAACAGTTTCTTGTAAAGAAGATTTAAGAGTTTCTGTAGGTGTTTTGAGAGGAGTTGTTTCCGTTTTTTTTGTTGTTTCTTTTGACCCAACCTTCATTTTGTATTCTTCATCTTCGTTTTCCCACAAAGAAAAAACACTAGCATTTGCATTTACAGTTTGCAAAAGACAAGCACATACAATCATAAATTTTGTAATATATTTTTTCATAGTTCTCTCCTATTTGAGTTTTATTATACATTATTTTTTACTCTTTTCCAAACAAAATTTAACGTATTCTCTATTTTTTATAAAAATATTGACAACTTTTTTTTTTAGTTTATAATTAGGGTAGTAATAAAAATATGGAGCATACTATGGAAAAAGTTGATAACGACATTTCACAATCAAAATTTTCAATGATTTTGGATTGTATTAGATATAATGATGTAGCAACTTTGAAAAAATTGCTTGCATCAGAATCAGTGGTTTTGGAACAAGATGCTTTGCATTGGTCATACCTTCATTATGCTGCTTACTTTGGTAATACTGAAATTGCAAAACTTTTATTGCAACTTGGTTTAAATGTTAATTCAGTTGATATTGATAAACGCACAGCATTGTATATTGCAATTATCAATCAAAAAATAGAAATGGTTGATTTTCTTGTAAAAAATAAAATTGATATTTTATCAAAGGATACTTATGATATGACTCCTCTTTCCTATGCCAAAATAACAAATAAATTTGCAGATGATGAGTTAAAGGAAAGTTCTGCTAAGATTGTATCAATTTTGGAAAATTATGAACATCAGGTAAAACAAGTTATAAATCTAAATACAAATCAAAGATAAAAAAAGCTCCATTATGGAGCTTTTCTTTTATTTTCGGTATAGTGTTTTTATTTTATACTAGCCATTGCGATATTCCAAAAATCATCAGCCTTAAGTGATGCACCACCAACAAGCACACCATTTACTTCATCAGTTGAAAATACTTCTTCTGCATTTGATGGTTTTACACTTCCACCATAAAGAATTGTAATATCTTTTGAACCAAGTTTCTTTTCTGAAACTTCACGAATTTTTGAATGAATATCAATAATATCTTGAAGAGTTGCAACTTTACCAGTTCCGATTGCCCATACTGGTTCGTATGCAATAATAATATTATCAACAGTTGCATTTTCAGGCACAGAATTTAAGAATTGTTCTTCAATTACATCACCTGCAATACCAGCTTCTTTTTGTTCTAATGATTCGCCAAGACAAATAATAGGAGTTAAAGATTGTTCCAATACAGCTTGAGCTTTACGAGCAACAATTTCATTTGTTTCACAAAAATAACTTCTTCTTTCTGAATGACCAAGAATTACGAATTTAGCACCAACATCTTTTACCATCATAGGTGAAATTTCACCAGTATAAGCACCACTTAATTTGTCATAACAATTTTGTGCACCTGTTTTAATTGGTGAACCTTCTACCATAGCGGTAATTTCAGACAAAAGAGTTGCAGGAGGGCAAACAATCATTTCAAAACCCAAATTACCATCAGGTGTTTCAAATTTATTAAGTAAATCGTTTGTTAATTGCCAACTATCTTGTTTAAGACCGTTCATTTTCCAATTACCAGCAATAATTTTTTTATTTGAAAAAGCCATATTTTTCTCCTTCTAAGTTTGTTTGTTAAAATTTATTAAATATTTTTCTTGTTTTAACATATTTATTTTGTTATTTCTATATAAAAGTGAAAATTTTTACGAAAGGAAGTTCAAATGTTAAATAAATTAAGAAATTGTTCTGAAACCTGGATAAGCAGAATTTTATTATTTGTAATTGGTGCAAGTTTTGTTTTTTGGGGCATAAGTGGGAACAATATGTCTGGTGCCGATGTCGCATTAAAGGTTGCAGGACGAAGTGTTTCAACAATAGAGCTTGAAACCGAACTTAAACGACAAATTGCACAAATGCAATCTGCAATGGGACCAAACATAAACTTTAATTATAAACAAGCAATCCAAATGGGCCTCCTTGACCAAGTTATCAATAATATGGTGTATAGAATTTTGCTTGATACAGAGGCAAAAAAACAAGGCATTTATGTAAGCGATTCAAAAATTTATGAAATAATTCAAAATACAAAGGAATTCCAAGATGAAAAGGGAAATTTCTCTCCTGAAAAATTTGCATATATTTTAGATGCAAACAATGTAAGCGAAGCTGACTTTATTGCTGAAATTTCAAACAATATTGCACGTGAACTTTTGATAAATGCAGTTGTAAGTAATTTTAATATTACAAATATAGCAGAAATTCTTTACAAACAAAAAAATGAACAACGTATTATTGATGTTGTAAGTTTCAAAGTTGATAATGAACAAATCGCTTCTTCACCAAAAACAGAAGAGCTTGAAGAAATTTACAAACTTAACATTACAAAATTCCAACAACCAGAATACAGAAAAATTTCTTATATAACAATTACATCTGATGATGCTGTAAAATATAAGGATATTAAAAAGGACGATACCGATAAAATCTATAAAACAATGGTTGAAATGGGTGAAAATATAATTGATGAAATCAATGGTGGTTCAAATATAAATGATATTGTAAAAAGTTTTTCTGTTTCAAAAACATCACTTCCTGATTTAAGTGTAGAAGGCAAAAAACGTGATGGTTCAACATTCAAAGATAAAACTTTCACACAAAAATATCGTGATATAGCTTTCTTTGCACTTGATGAAAATGGTATAAGTGATGTTATGGATAATGGTGATAATATAATGTTGGTTTATGTTGAAAAGGTATTTGAACCAAAACCAAAATCATTTGAAAATGTGAAATCTGAACTTGTAAAAATGTGGAAACATAATATGCAAGTTTCACAAGCATCAGATAAGGTAAATAAAATTCTTTCAAACCTTAATAATGGAGCAAATTTTGCAATGGCAGTATCTTCTGTTGATAAAGTTGCAAAACCTTCATTAGATGCAAAAACAGGAAGATTTAACAATTCTTATGATGCAAACTTTTTAACCAAAGTATTTGCAGAAGACATCAATAAACCATTTGTTTCAAAATCTGGAGACATATACTATGTTGCAACAATAAAGAAAATAATTCTTCCAGAAATTACAAACAAAGATGATTTTGATAACTTTGCATCTACAGAACAAAGGACTATTTCAGAAAATATTTTTGATGATTATTTATTTAACTTATATAAAAAATATGGTGTAAAAAGAAATGATAAAGCCATATCAAGGTTTTATAATTAAGTATAATAATTAAATTATGCCCCCTAGAACTTTCTAGGGGGATTTTTTTAATAATCTAAACCTAACGTTATAGATTTATTTTCTAAATATTTTTATACTTTTTTTATTTCTTGTATTATCGTATTACGTTCTTTTTGATTGTAATCGCTATTAAACGAACAAGGTGCTGTAATAATATCCTTGCTAATAAAATGGTATTTTTTTTGCTAAATAGAAAATAAAAAATCCTCCATTCGGAGGATTCGTTTTAATAACCTGTTTTTATTTGTTCAACCAATTCTTTCACAGTTGGGATAAATGTCCCATTTTTATAGAATGGGTCGGTTTTAAATCTGTGAACAATTTGACCAGCAAACAAAAGATTTCCTTCTACATCATCAGTATGAGAAATTTGTTGCAAAGATTTTTGAATACAAAAACTTCTTGGATCAGGTTGAATAATTGCATTTTCGCGTTGTGTCCATCCAGAAAACATACAATTTGAAAGACAACCAACACAATTTTTCATATCACCAAGAATTTCATCAAAACGTTCCTTTGAAACAAAAAGCAAAGTTTTTGATGGTGTTTTTAAAATGTGGTTAAAACCGTTATTTATAAATTGTTTAAATTTGACTTCATCATTTTTATTTATAAATACAGTTTTTTTATTCACAGTTAATTCGACTGCGACATTAAAGTTTTCAGAATCATTTTGTTCTTCAGCAAATGGAATTTGTCGTTCAAGTTGAGCTTCTAAATCCTTAAGGAAATTATTTTCCACAGCAGAAGAATAAAGTCCAGTAGGGCTAAATTGTTGAAGTTTAACGCCACCATTATCAATATTTAAAAGTTTTTGTTTAACTTTATCCTTTAATGGACTTTCCATTGTTACCATAGGTCTTGTTCCAAATTGAAAACCAACAGGACCAATTTCTTTGTTGTTAATATAGTCAATCCATTCAGAAAGCCACCAAATACCACCTGCTATTATTATAGGGACAGTTTTAAGTCCAACTTCATTCATAAACTTTCTTATTTCAAGAAGTCTTGCCAAAGGTTTTTCAGGAGCCAAAGGATTATCTGCATTTGATAAACCATTATGTCCACCAGCAAGCCATGGATCTTCATAAATAACAGCACCAATCCATTCCTTGAAACGATAATAAGAACGTTTCCAAAGAAGTTGCAAAACTCTTGCAGAAGATATAATTGGGTTAAAGAAAGTTTTGTTTGCAGCACATATATCAGCAAGTTTAAAAGGCATACCAGCACCGCAAGAAATAGCCTTTATTGTGCCCTTTGCTTTTTCAAGAACATTTGTAAGTAATTCTTGAGAACCACCTTGTTCCCAAAGCACATTCATAAATACAAGTCCATTTCCACGAGATTCTTCGTGTGCAATACCTGCTTGGTCAAGACAACCTCTTATACCATATTCAATAAGTTCCTTTTGTCTTTCCTGACGAGTTTTTCCATAAAATACAGGTTTTTCAAAATTACCATCTTTATCATAAAAATCAGGATTTACACCAGAAAATGTGCCAGCACCACCGCAATTCGCCCATCTTCCAGAAGTAAGTCCAGTTGAAACATTTACGCCTTTACCACCTTCTATAATAGGGAGAATTTCTTTCCCTGCAATGCTAATACTGTTTAAAATCATTTTACTCTTTTAGCCTCTTATATATTTTTGATTTAACTATGTTAGCAAATACTTCTTTTAAAGTCAAAAAAATAATTGGTTAGTTGCAAAATAATTAAATTACGATTATTATAACATAAAATTAAAGTTTAAAAGGAGTATTAAATGCTTTTAAGTGAAATTTCATCAATGCAAGTATTGACTATTATGAATATAGCAGGTGTGATTTTTTCTTTTGAATTCGTTGTTTTGTTGTTAAGTCTTTTATTTAAAAGGTTTAAGGATAAAACATTTTTTAAAAATATAGATGAAAACCTTGCATATAAACTAAGTGAGATTTCAAGTGTGTTTTTTTCTGGAATCTCTGTTTTAGGTTTATATTTCCTCTATAATCACTATTTTGAAAATCTTGATAGTATTTTATCATCATTGCTTATTCTTGGAGGTTTGATACTTTGTAATATTATTATAAAAATTATCAATATAGTTACAAAATATAAGTCAAAATTTTCAATACTTTTTTCAAATATTATTTTAAAAGGTATTGATAATACATTTTTATTTATCGTTATCACAGAAACAACAGCGATTCTTGCTTCTCTTATACCTATTGTTGATATTACACGTTATTTTGGTGCGGGATTAAAGCGAACAACACTTATCAATTTCCCATTTTTTATAAGTATAGTTTATCTTTTGCTTTCAAATGTTGGGTTGATATTAGAATATTTTACAAACAAATTTGAAAGACAAGTAAGACAATATGTGAACGAATTCTTTGATTTATTTTGTTTTATCTTGGTTTCATTTTGGATTATATTTGCTTTTTCATTAAGTTATAATATCTTTATTATCTTGATGATAGGAATTTTGGGAACATATCTTATTACAAAATTTGCGACATATTTGAATATAAATAAACTTGGTGATAAAAGGAAGATTCCAGTAAATTTAAGATATTTATATCCTATTTCAAATATAGTATCTTCTACATTTTGGGCGGGACTTTTGATGGTTGCTATTATTTTTATTTCCCTTAATTTCGGAAATTTTTATGGACTTGCAGTTGTATGTCTTTCAATGATAGGCAACAGATTCTTAAAATACACAACATCATCAATTTATAATAATTCAGACAGCTATAGATATGTTGCAAAATCACTTAACAACATAGTGTTATTTTATATCTTTTTTGAAACATTGGAATTTGTTGCACGAAGACAACTTGATATAAACATATTTTCAACAAATGTTATTATTGGTTTGTTTTTAAGTATAGTTCTTGTCATATTTAATTTATTAAAGATTTTTAATTTAACAAAATATATGGAATTAAATCGCAAAAGTGTATATTTATTTTTCAGAAGCTCTTTATACATCTTTTTATTCTGTGTATGCCTTTATTTCGTATTTCCATATATAAATTATGAAGTTCTTGCATCTTTTGTTTTAGGATTGATAATTATGACATCTTTGGTTTCCCTTATCGGAATAAATGCAATAGATGTAATTTATAGTAATCAATCTTTGGATATGGACGTTAATAATATAATAAGGAATAATGTAATTCCACTTACAAATCAAATAACAACATTACTTATTATTATAACAATTTTGTTATTACCAATTATAAATATAGGAGGATAATATGTTAGACAAAATTTATGAGGCAACAAAACTTATTTGCAATGCGTATTCTTCTCAATATGCAAAGTTCAAAACAAAAGAAGATTGTGAAAAATATTTTCTTCATAAGTTGAAACATACTTTTGCAGTTGCACATACAATTATTGATATAATGATAAGAGAAGATAGCATACAGCCATATTTAACCACCGAGGTTAAGGAGCTTATTGAATTATCTGCAATTCTTCACGATTTGGCACGATTCTATCAATGTGATGAAAATGGAAACTTTATTCCAAATTATATCTTTCATCATGGAGCAAAGGCTGTTGATATATTAAAAGCAAATCCATTGTTTAATAATCCAATATTGCTTTTTGCAATTTCTTCACACGATTTAATAAGTATAGATTATAATTCAGAATACTATACTTCACTTTCCGACAAGGATAAAAAAATTGCAGATATAGTTGCAAAAATTTTGCGTGATGCAGATAAACTTGAAAATATGGAAAACTTTATACTTCACGGAATTCCTGTATTTCATCATCCAAATGGTTCATTGACGGATATTGTAAGACAATCCATTATAAAAAAAGAATTTATTGATAACAAAAATTTAAAAACTATTTCTGACCATATTGCAATAGTCATTTCTTGGGTAAATGACATATATTTTGATGCAACAAAGGAAACAATCAAAAAAATGAATTATGTTAAAATTCTGTTAAATGAATTTGTAAAATATGGTGCCACAGCCGAAGATGTAAAACTTGTAAAAGAAATGGTAAATTACAATGATTGATATAAAACAAAAAACTTTTTTTGGACGCCGTAAAGGTAAGGGAATGAGTAAGGCAAAGGAAGATTTAATCTCCTCTGAAATGCCAAAATTTGAAATAAAATTACCAAAATCTGGAACTATAGATTTTAATAAATTATTTGACTTTACACCATCAAAACTTATTTTTGAAATTGGTTATGGCGATGGCGACCATATCGTTCAAATGGCACTTAAAAATCCAGATGTTGGTTTTATTGGAACCGAAGTTTTTGTAAATGGAAATGCGTCAATTTTAAAAAAGATTCTTGAAAATAATATAAAAAATATTCGAATTTTTCCAGACGATGTAAATTTGTTATTCCCATTTATCAAGGACGAAACTTTTTCTCGAATTTTTGTTTTATATCCTGATCCATGGCCAAAAAACAGAAATGAAAATCGTCGTATGATAAATAAAACAAATTTAACTTTGTTTCATAAATTTTTAACAAAAGGAGGAAATCTTTTTGTTGCAAGCGACCACCCAATTTATATCCCATGGGTTTTATTTTGTATGAAGGATAGTAATTTATTTGAATGGTTGGCAACCAAATCATCAGATTTTGTTAATCCTCCAAATGATTGGGAAACCACAAAATATGAACAAAAAGCCCTTAAAGAATTACGAAAACCAATCTATCTTTCATTTGTAAAAAAATAAAAAATACAAATTTTAAAGAAAACTGTTGAAAACAAAGTAATAATTGGGGTATTATATTTTATAAATATAATTTATACGAGGGTTTTAATATGAAATTTGAAATCAAAAAATGTTTATCTTTACCAATAGTTATGCTTTTGGCGATTGTCGGTTGCACATCATCAGATATAAATAACAATATTCCTGTTAATTCTAATGACCTTATCGATACAAATGTTGTCTACAAAAGTGAAACTGTAAAGGTTGAAGTTGAAAATGCTCCTGTGCATTCTTTGGATAAAAAAATCGAAGAACACAAGGAGGTAGCTGATGATACAGTTATCATTTCTGAAGATACAAAAAACGATGTTGAAATTATTACAGCACCAGTTGCAAATAATGATGAAGTTGTTTCATTTGTAGAAGATGTTTATGTCGAAGATACAACAATGCCAGTAGCAGATACTGATTTAGAATTTGAAATGGCTGTTCGTCAAGCAGAAGAAAGCCGTGGTATAAAACACGTTTCTCGTCCTATCACAATGCCAAAAAAGGTTGAAGCTAAAAAAACACAATCATCAAAGAATTTAAAATTTAATATTGTTGATGTAAAAGAAGACACAAAAACTTCAAATCAAAGCATTACATTTTTAAGCACAATTATTTATCATTCAAATGCACAAGCTGATATTTCTGCAAAGGATATAAAGGCTTTGAAATCAGTTGCTGAATTTGTAAAGAAGAATAATGGCACAATTCGTGTTGTTGGAAATTCTTCAAGCCGTTCAAAGAATATGAAGGAAATACAAAACAAACTTAAAAACTTTGAATTATCAATTCTTCGTGCACAAAAGGTTCGTGATGTGTTGATTTCTCAAGGTGTTCCTTCTGATAAAATATTTATTGATGCCGTTGCAGATACAGAAAAGGTTGTTGAAGAAAATATGCCAATCAACGAAGCAATAAACAGACGAACAGAAGTATATATAAATTATTAGTGTTATATAAGGGCAGTGTATTTTATCTGCCTTTTATTTTTATTGATTATAAGGATAGTTTTAAATGATTCCCTCAGGTGGTGATAAAAGCGAATTTTTAACCGATGAAAATACTTCATTTAATGGGTTTAGGTGGAGATTGTTTACCCCCGATGAACGATTTGTTCAGGCGGTTTGCCAAAAATATAATTTACCAGATATAATTGCAAAAATTATAAATTCAAGAAAGGTTCCTTTTGAAAAAACGGATACTTATATTTCTCCACAAATAAAAAGTTTGTTGCCGTCGCCATTTATTTTAAAAGATATGGACAAGGCAGTTAATCGAATTGTTCGTGCCATTGAATCAAATGAGGCCATTGGTATTTTTGGAGATTATGATGTTGATGGTGCGACTTCATCTTCAATACTTTATAAATTTTTATATGATGTTGGTGTAAAAAATATTCAAATTTTTATCCCTGATCGTCAAAATGATGGTTATGGTTTAAGCTCCGATGGATTAAAAAAACTTATGTCCGCTGGTTGCACTTTGGTTGTTGCAGTTGATTGTGGAATAACTGGGTTTGATGCAGTTGATTTGGCAAATCAAATGGATTTAGATATTGTGATTGCTGACCATCACGAAGCCGAAGTTGGCATTCCTAATGCCGTTGCAGTTGTGGACCCAAAACGTGTTGATGATGATTCTGGTTTAACATATTTGGCGGCTTGTGGCGTAGTATTTCTTTTAACAGTTGCCCTTAATAAAACTTTGCGTGAACGTGGTTTTTATAAGAAAAAGGGTATCGAAGAACCTGATTTATTTTCATATTTGGATTTGGTTGCACTTGGCACTGTATGTGATGTTGTTCCACTTGTTGGTGTTAATCGAGCATTTGTTTCTGTGGGTGTAAAGGTTATGGCTCGACGCCAAAATATTGGTTTAAAATCTCTTTGTGATGTATCAGGTGTAAGCACTTCTCCATCAATATATCATTTGGGTTATGTTTTAGGTCCAAGAATAAATGCCGGTGGTCGTGTTGGAAATTCAAGTATTGCTGCACAACTTTTAACTACACGTAATCCATTGACAGCGGACAGCCTTGCTCAAAAATTAAATAATTTTAATTTGGAAAGAAAGGATATAGAAGCCTCTGTTTTAGAGCAGGCTTTTCAAAAGGTATCAAGTGAACTTAAACCTGATGATAACTTTATTTTTGTAAGTGGTAATAATTGGCATACTGGAGTTATTGGAATTATCGCAGGAAGATTAAAGGAGCGATACAACCTTCCAACCTGTGTGGCAACCATTGACGAAAATGGTATTGCAAATGGAAGTGGACGTAGTATTCCAGAAATTGATTTGGGCAGTGCTATTATAAAGGCAAAGGAAATAGGTATCCTTAAGGAAGGTGGCGGACATTCTATGGCTGCGGGATTCACACTTGAAGAATCAAAGATAGAAGAATTCAAAAAATTCTTACATGATTATATTGAATCATCAACTAAATCACAAAAAATTATACCTGTGTTAAACATAGATTCTGTGATTGACATAACTGGTATAAATAATGAGTTAATAAATAAATTAAAAATTTTGGAACCATTTGGAACTGCAAACGAAGAACCTCGATTCGCAATTTTAAATGCAAAACTCACAGGAAGCGATGCAATAGGTGGTGGTAATATAAGGTGCTATTTTGCATCTGATAATGGCAAGTCAATTTCAGCTATTTGTTATAAAGCAGTTGATACAGAGGTTGGTGAGGTGTTATTATCCGAAGTTGGTTCACGTTTCAAACTTGCAGGAAAGATTCGTGCAAATGATTGGAACGGCAAACATTATATTCAATTTATAATTGACGATATTGCGAAGATATAAGGTATTACAATGAAGTATTTAATTTTATTTATATTATGTTTATTTTCACACATTTCTTTGGCACAGGAAGCCCCAGCAATAAATGCTTTGGCAACTGCCACAGAAGATGTCGAAACCTTTGATGATAAGGAATTTAAAGAATGGGTGGAAGATTTCAAAAAAACAGCCGTAAAAAAATATAAAATAAAGCAATCCATTGTTGATGAGGCTTTTCGTGATATTAAATACGAACCAAAAATTATCAATTACGACAGAAAACAACCTGAATTTATGAAAACGTTTTGGAACTATTACGATTCTGCATTAAAGCCTGAACGTGTAGCAAATGGAAAAATAAAGCTCAAACAAAATGCAAAGTTATTTTATTCTGTTGCTGAAAAATATAATGTCCAACCACAAATTTTGATTGCATTTTGGGGAATGGAAACCAATTATGGGAAATATATGGGTAATCATTCAATAATTCCAGCCCTTACAACTTTGGCATTTGACCCTCGACGTTCAGATTTCTTTACCTCAGAACTTATAAAGGCTTTGCAAATCGTAAATGCTGGTCATATAAGTATAAAATCATTGAAAGGTTCATGGGCAGGAGCCTTTGGCAATTTCCAATTTATGCCATCAACCTTTATGGCTTATGCCGTTGATGGAAATGGTGATGGAAAAATCGATTTAATCAATAATCTTGAAGACGCAGTAAATTCAGCTGCCAACTATTTATCAAAAATGGGTTGGAATGGAAAATATAAATGGGGAAGACCTGTTCTTGTTGATAAAAAGGATAAAAATGTTTGGCAATATGTAAATTCTAATGAGTGGAAAGATGTTAATTTTTTCAAATCTCTTGGAGTAAAAAAATATGATGGTTCACCACTTCCTTCTTCAGATATAAGTGCATCTTTGATTGCTCCTGATGGTGTGAATGGTCCAGTTTTTCTTGTGTATAACAATTTTAAATATATTATGCGTTGGAATTTTTCAACTAATTATGCTTTATCAATCGGGCTTCTTTCAGATGCAATAGTATCAAACTCTACACCATTATTTGATCGTCCTGCAAATTGGGATAAAATAAAGCCCATGAGCACAAATCAAATAAAGGAAATACAGGAAAAACTTGCAAAACTTGACATTTATAATGCAAAGATTTCAGGTTTGTATGGTAAGTTGACAATGAAGGCGATAAAAAAGTATCAAAATATGCTTTTAGATGGGGATAAAGATGTTTCACCAACGGGCGAAGAAATTACAACATATAAATCTGGAAACCCAATAATTCCAGATGGCTATCCATCATTTGACCTATATGAAATGCTGATTGATAAAAAATAATAAATTTTTCTTGATTTTTGAAAAAATATTGTTATTATTATAGCTATCTTGATTGCCGGCGTAGCTCAGTTGGTAGAGCAGTTGATTTGTAATCATCAGGTCCGCGGTTCGAGTCCGTGTGCCGGCACCACTAAAACCATCCAAAAATCAATGAGTTATGAAGTTAGTAAGAACGATGAGTTTTGCGTGCAAAATTTCCATTGCCGAATCATTGCCGAATTTTTGCAGAAATTTGCAGGGGAAAAAGATTTGATTATTGTGGAATTATATTTAAAATAGAGCTGGATATAAGAAGTAGAATAGTAGCTGTATCTATTTTAAAATAGAAGGGTATATTATGTTAATTGACGAATCACTTTATTCAAAATATTTAAAAGAAAGATGTCATTTAAAACAATCTCAAATTTATTCTTATTTAAGTAAAGATATAGATAGAATTTTATTTGTAACATCTTCATTTGATGATGATTACATAAATAAGATAATTACGATTATTAAAGATATTAGTAAAGAATATGAAAATATATTTAATTTAATTGAATATTTTAGTGTAGAATCTCGTTATTCTCATGTAAGTATTAGAGAAGATTTTGAGCAAAAATATGAAAAAATAATAGGCGTATCTTTATTAGGAACTTTTGAAACTGTTATAATTTCAATTTTTATAATAGCAAGTTTTGAAATTGAAAATAATTACGATATTGAAAAAGAAATTTACACTAACTCAGAGGCTTATAATTATATAATATTATTGGCTAAATTAGAAAGTATTTTAATATATACAGGATTTAGAAGTGTCATCAAAGAAGATACAAAGCCAATTATTACTAAGCATAATAGAAATAATGGAGCAAAAAAGGGAGTTAATAAATTTAGAAAATTCAAGAAAACATACTTAGCAAATCCAGATGCATATTTTCCGAAATATTGTACTAAGTATATGAGTAAAATAAACTATATTATGGAAAAAGAAGATGTTTGTGATAAGACCGCAGAAAAATATTATAGTAAACTTATAAAAAAATAATTGACCCCAAAAGCGCCTTTTGGGATTTCTTTTTAAAAATATCAATCTATATTACCTCTTATAAACAAAGGAATGAGATAATTCCTTAATATTAATAAAAAAAAGAGGAGATAAAATATGATTGATATGAAAACACAATATCTAACTCAAAAAGAAGTAGCCACAATATTAGGCATAAAATTATCAACCCTTAATCATCACCGCTGTATCAAAGCAAAAGGATGGGAAGATTTACCATATATAAAACTTGGTAAAATTATTCTTTATCCGGAAGACAAATTCTATGAATGGTTGAAAAGTAAAACTATAAATACGGAGGTTTATTATGATTAAACGCAAAGTTAATAAATTTGAAAAAACAATGGGAAGAAAAAATAAAGAGAGATTTATAAAAATCACACATCAAATGTTTGATAATATTAATTATATAAGGTTATCATCATCTGCAAAAACTGTTTTGCTATTATTTATTCGCAGATATAATGGGATGAATAATGGAGAAATTGGAGTAGGGATTGCAGAAGGTGCTAAGTTATGTAATTTATCAAAGAATACTTTTAGTAAAGCATCGCATGAACTAATAGATAAAGGTTTTATAAAGGTTAATAAAAAGGGTATGTTTACATATAAAATGGCCACTACTTATATTCTTACATTTCTAAATTATAATAATAATCCGCCAACTAATGAATGGAAAGAATATAAAAATGCAAGATAGTATCATTTTTTACTATTGTATGTATCAAATTTTAAAACTTCATTTAATTTATATATGTTTGATAAGTTCAAAAATTGATATTTATCTTATACTTTTTATTCATACCAAAGTATTAAATTTTGGGAAACATATAATATACCATGTAGGATTTAATAAAGGATATTAAAATTGTCAAATAATAAAAACTTAATACCAATAAATAAACGAACCACGGAAGAACAAAGAAAAATTGCTCAAAAAGGTGGTATTGCCAGCGGTAAAGTAAGAAGAGAAAAACGAAAATTTAAGAAAATATTAAATGACTTATTGGAAAATAAATCACCTGATGGAATTAGTTTTAAAGAGAAATTATGTATATCACTTATACAAAAGGGATTAAATGGAGATGTAAGGGCTATTTGTCTTATTTTACAGTTTATTGATGAGGAAGAAAAAATAAAGGATATTGAAAACTTTAAAGAAATCCAAGAACTTTTAGAAATGGAACAGGAGAAAGATAATTGATATATGCATATTACAGAGTATCTACAGAATTGCAAAACTATGAAAGTCAAAAACTTGGAGTAATAGATTTTGTAAACAGAATGAATTGGAAAATAGATAAAGAATATATTGATGAAGGTGTCAGTGGCACAATTCTTGCAAAGAAACGTAAACTGGGAACCTTACTAAAAATATTGGATAAAGGAGACGTGCTTATAACATCAGAACTATCTAGACTTGGAAGATCAACAAGTGATGTTATAAATACTTGTCAGTTGCTTGTGAAAAAAGGTGTGAATTGTTATCTTGTAAAGCAAGGAATGTCGATTGATAACACCCCTATGGGAAAGATGATGATAGCAATCTTAAGTGCATTTGCAGAGATGGAAAGAGATTTGATAAGTCAAAGGACTATAGAGGGATTGAAACGCAGACTTTTAGAAGGTTCCACAATTGGAAGACCGAAGGGAAGTAAAAATAAGCACAATAAACTTGAAGAGAAAAAAGATAAAATCATTAGTCTTTTAAGATTAGGATTACCCAAATATATTGTTGCAAAAAAACTAAAAATTACTAAACCAACACTCAATAAATATATAAAAAATCATTTACAAAAGCATATATAAAATGACCCATATATTTTACTGTTCTATTAATAAAATTCTCTCAATATTTTAGCAAAAAATTCTCAATAATCAATGAAAATTAATATGGGTGGATATTATTTTCCGCATCTAAAAAGATGGTTATTGAAAGTAACATAGATATTCTTGAGCAATATATACATGTCTTAAGTCCTTATCTTTTAAAGATATTACTAAGGGATAAGACAACAGGGAGATATATCCATTGGGCATGCGATGAATATCTAAAATATGGTGATGATTATTCAAAAGAAAAAGAAATCTTACCTGAATTAATTATTGATAAGAATACCTCTATTATTCAGCCAAGAATTGCCAAAAACAAAGAAGAACAAAAAAATCGTACCCATAAATCAGCAGAAGTTTTCACTCCATCTTGGATTTGTAATGAAATGAATAATCTTTGTGATGAAGAATGGTTTGGTTACAAAAATGTATTCAATATCCAACAAAATCAAGATTGGATACCAAATGAAAGATTTATAGATTTTAACGACAAGGATTGGAAAAGTTATGTCGATTCAAGAAGACTTGAAATTACTTGTGGTGAGGCACCATATTTAGTTTCAAGATATGATACCACAACTGGTGAAATCTTACCAATCATAAAACGTATAGGTATTTTAGATAGAAAACTTCGTGTCGTTAACGAAAACACAAATAATGATACAGATTGGTTTAATTGGGTTAAGCGAGCATTTGAAAGTACCTATGGTTATGAATACCAAGGCGATAATTTATTATTGGCAAGGGAAAATTTGCTTTGGACTTTTATTGATTACTATCAGAATAAATATCATAAAGAACCAAGTCTTATACAGATTGAGCAAATTGCAAATATTATTTCATGGAATATATGGCAGATGGATGGTTTAAACGATACTGTACCATTTGCAACAACAGAAGAAGATTATTTTCAACCAGATTTATTTAATACAGATATACAACTTTCGACACCAATACTTTGCAAAATCAAAGATTGGCGTAGTGGAAAAACTATCTATTTCAAAGATTTGAAAGGAGCTAAAAAATGAAGTTTGATGTTATAATTGGAAACCCACCTTATCAGGAATTAGTTGCAAATAATTCAGGATCTATTTCTCAAGCAAATCCTGTTTATCATCATTTTGTACAAAGTGCAATTAATTTAAAAGCTAATTATGTTTCTATGATTACACCAAGTTTATGGATGACAGGTGGAACTGGTTTAGATGAATTTAGAAAATTTATGTTAAAAAATAATCATATTTCATCTATGGTTGATTATACTGATGCAAATAAGGTTTTTCAAACAAATATTTCCTTAGCTGGTGGTGTATCATACTTTATATATGATAAAAATGTTACAGCACATACAAAATATACCTATATAGATGGCGATATAGTGAAAACAGATATTAGGAACATGGCTGAACATGGAACAGAATTTTTTATAAGAGATCCAAAAGCTGATGAAATAGTAACTAAAGTTGGAATATATTCTAAAGATTTTGCATCATTTATGGATTTAGTTTCAACATATTCTCCTTTTGCTAATGGAAAAGTTGGAAATTATAAAAATTATTTTTCAAATAAAAAAGAAAAAAATTCCATTAAAATTTATAGATTTTCTCGAGATCGTTCAGATGAAAAGTTTGCATATATAGATAGAAATAAAATTATTTCTAAAAAAGAATGGATTGATCAGCATAAAGTTTATGTATCAAAAGCAGGAGAAATTTCTGCAAAATTTAATGGATTACCATTCTATGGAGCACCAGGAACAGCTTGTAATGAAACATATTTAGTTGTGGGACCATTTGATAGTAAAGAAATATGTGAAAATGTTATTTCATATATGAATACTAATCTATATAAATACTTAATATCTCAAATAAAAAAATCACAAAATGCAGCAAGAAATGTTTATAAATTTGTACCTATCCAAGATTTTTCAAAGAAATGGAACAACAAAGATTTATATGAAAAATATAATCTTACATTAGAAGAAATAAAGTATATTGAACAAAAAACTGTCTAAAGGAGATGAGTAAAAATGTTTATTTATTTAAGTTTATCTACTGTATTAAAACTTATTTTGCAAATATTTGGTATTATATTAATAATATGTAATTTAGATTCAGATGAGCATATTTTAGCAAAAAGTTCAACATATTTAGATTGTAATACAAATTTGATAGAAGAATATTTAAAAGAAAGATATTTAAAATGTGTTGGTATCTTATCTTTTACCATTTCTAATATTTTTGAAACTTTATATATAGATAACGTGTATATTTATTTTATTGGATTATTTATAGAAATTATTTCTTTATTTTTACGTAAATATTATATCAAAAAACATAAATATAAACTAATTGAACAATTAAAAACAAAAGTAAATGGAATTCAATTGGATAAAAAGGAGATGGTGTAATATGGTAAAACTAAATATTAAAACATTAAAGAAAATTGTCCCTATGTGTTATGCATATACAACTCCTGAGATTAAAGAACATGATGGATGGACAAAGATTGGTTTTACAGAACAAGATGTCGAAACTCGTATAAAACAGCAAACTCAAACTGCAGATGTAAAATTTGTATTGGAATGGAAATCTAATGCTATATATGAGGATGGTTCTGGCGAGGTTTTCCATGATACAGATTTTCACGCTTACCTTAAGAAAAACAATATTGAAAGAAAACCGGATACAGAATGGTTTAAAATATCCCCAAAAGATTCAAAAGAAAAATTTTATGAATTTAAAGAAAACAGAGGAATTTTAGAAACAAAACCTGTAATAGAATACAAACTTAGAAATGAGCAATTTAATGCTGTTTCTCAAACAAAAGAATATTTTGAAAGTCATAAAGATGATGAACCAGAATTTTTATGGAATGCAAAACCTAGATTTGGTAAAACATTATCAACTTATGACTTATGCAAACAGATAAATGCAAAAAAAGTTTTAATTGTAACGAATAGACCAGCTATTGCTAATTCTTGGTATGCTGATTATGAAAGGTTTTTAGGTACCAATTCAGGATATTATTTTGTTAGTCAAGTTAGTACTTTGAAAAGTAAAGAATATGTTCTATCAAGAGAAGAATACTTAAATAAACTTAACGATGGAAATCATAAAGGATGTATTGAATTTGTATCATTACAAGATTTAAAAGGGTCAATCTACTTTGGTGGAAAATATGATAAACTTAAAGAGATTAAAGATTTAGACTGGGATTTATTAGTAATTGATGAAGCACATGAAGGTGTTGATACATATCATACTGACATTGCCTTTGATCAAATAAAAAGAAAATTTACACTTCATTTATCTGGAACGCCATTTAAAGCTTTAGCAAATAATAAATTTGAAGAGAAAGCTATATTTAATTGGACTTATGCTGATGAACAAAATGCAAAAAAAAATTGGGATACATCAAACGAAGAAGAAAATCCTTATCAAAACTTACCTCAATTAAATCTTTATACATATAAGATGTCAGATATTATTGAAGACAAGGTAAAACAGGGATGCAATTTATCTGATGATGATATTAGAGAATATGCTTTTGATTTGAATGAATTCTTTTCAACAAATGAAAATGGAAGTTTTAAGTATGATGAAGCCGTTGATAAATTTTTGGATGCATTAACTATAAAAACTAAATTTCCATTTTCAACTCAAGAATTAAGAGATGAACTTAATCATACATTCTGGTTTTTAGATAGAGTTGGTAGTGTTAAAGCTTTGGCAAAAAAATTAAAAAATCACCCTATATTTAAAAATTATGAAATTATTGTTGCCGCTGGGGATGGTAAACTTAATGAAGACGAAGAACGTGAAAATGCATTTAATAAAGTTGTTAATGGCATAAAGAATTATGAAAAGACAATTACTCTATCTGTAGGACAATTAACTACTGGAATTACAATTCCTGAATGGACAGCAGTTTTAATGCTTGGTAATGTTAAAAGTCCAGCATTATATATGCAAACAGCTTTCAGGTCGCAAAATCCTTGTATATTCCATAAAGATAGACAATTCTTTAGAAAAGAAAATGCTTATGTATTTGATTTTGATCCAGCAAGAACTTTGGAAATTGTTGAAAAATTTGCTAACGATTTAAGTATAAATACAACAAGTGGACAAGGTGATAGTGATACAAGGAAACAAAATGTTAGAGAACTTTTAAACTTTTTCCCTGTTTATGGTGAAGATGAGGATGGTGAAATGATACTTCTTAAGGCTGAACAGGTATTATCTATTCCTCGTAAAATCCATGCACAAGAAGTCGTTCAACGTGGTTTTA
Organism: uncultured Alphaproteobacteria bacterium; assembly: GCA_934246625.1. Taxonomy (GTDB): domain Bacteria; phylum Pseudomonadota; class Alphaproteobacteria; order Rs-D84; family CACZYB01; genus CACZYB01. The sequence continues at coordinate 263,577 of CAKQHZ010000001.1, read as the reverse complement.
TGAGTAATTTCTTATTCCAGAATATTGGAAACATATTCAATGCACCACAAGAAGTTGTTGATATTATAAAAAAATTTGAAAAGACAAAAGAACCTTTACCAATTAATCAAAATACAAAAGATGATTTATCTTTAAATGAAGATGGAGAAGTAGAACTTTCACAAAACTTTATTATTGGTCAAGCGAATGAAATATTTGGAGATAAGATTTATGAAAGTATTAATAAAGATTTAGTTGAAACTGTAAATGAATTGCAAAATAACCAACCTGAACAAGATGATGAGAAATTAAAAGAATTAAAAGATACATTTAAAGCTAAAGTTGAAGAAACTTTTGTTGATACAGTAAAAACAAACTACAAAAATGCTGTAACAACCAGCTCTTTAAAGAAAATTACTCAAACAATATTAAATACAACAAATCAGGTTTTTGATAAAGAATATGGTAATTATAAAATCTTACAAAATCAGACAGAATTAGAACGAAAAAAAGAATTAAAAACAGCATCTGATTTTGAAAAAGATAAAATTAATGAACTATATGATTTGAAAGTTGCTGAAAACAAAACAACATTTATTTCAGAATTGAAGAATAAACTTCCTGAACTTATTCAAAATACAGGAAATACAATTATTGAAAGAGTAGAAACAGATAAAAGGCAAAAAGAAAAAACAGCCATAGAAGATTCAGTTCGAGACTATTTAAGAGGTTTTTCAAGAACAATACCTTCATTTTTAATGGCTTATGGTAATGAAAACACAACATTAGAAAACTTTGATACAATTATACCAGATGAAGTATTTAAAGAAGTTACAAGTATTTCTCTTGCTGAATTTAAGTTTTTACGTGATGGTGGAGATTATAAAGATGAAAAAACAGGAAAAATGGAGCATTTTGATGGACATCTATTTGATCCTATTGTTTTCAATGATTCCATTAAGGAATTCTTAAATTTGAAAACTAAACTTTCCAATTATTTTGATGAAAATAACACTGAGGATATTTTTGATTATATTCCACCACAAAAAACAAACCAAATCTTTACGCCTAAAAAAGTAGTAAAAGAAATGGTAGATAATTTAGAAAAAGAATGTCCAGATTGCTTTACAGATCCAGATAAAACATTTATTGATTTATATATGAAATCAGGATTATATATCACTGAAATTGTAAAACGATTATATAATAATCCTAAATTGATAAAGATTTATCCTGATTCAAAAGATAGATTAAAGCATATTTTTGAAAAGCAAGTTTATGGATTAGCACCGACAGAAATAATTTATCGTATTGCTATATCATATATCCTTGGTTTCGATAATGAAAATTTCATTCAAAAACATAATTTGAAACAAGTTGATACACTTCCTCTTGTTAAGGAAGGTATTTTAGAAGAAGAACTGGATAGATTGTTTGGATAAAAGATAATAATTCATATTTTTTATTGAAAAAGACTTATAAAGATAATATATTTTTGCAAAATAATATTTAATGAGTTTTAAAATGTCTAAACCTATAACGTTAAGATTTAAAAAAAGGCAAAAACAGTTAGAAAATCCATTTAAAAAGGATACTTTAAAAACATTATGGAAACATAAAGTTAAGAGTCAAGTAAGGAGTATGAGTATTCTTGATTTACATGATTTTTATGATTTTCATAGAAGAATAGATTATAATACAAGTAAAATTAATGAACAAATTATTTCTGGTCAATATAAATCGCAAATACCAATTATATATACATTAGAGAAAAAATTTGGCATTTGTCGCCATATGATTATTTTATCTCCTAGTGACACTCTTATTTTACAAGCTCTTATAGAACCTTTTTGTAATGATTTAGAAAAACAGGCACCTTCAAATCATGCTTATTATTCTAGAGATAAAAGTTCTTCTATTAAACTTCCTCATGAAATAAATACGGATTATAATGATTGGTTTGAACAATGGAAAATATATCAAAATGAAATTCTTCAATTTACAAAAACAAAAAAATATATTATTATAACAGATTTATCAAATTATTTTGATAGTATACGGTTAAATGAGTTAAGAAGTGTAGTTTCTGGGTATATCAAATGTGACGAAGTTTTATTAGATTTAATTTTTAATATAATTGAAGATTTATCATGGAAACCAGATTATTTACCCAATCAATCAATTGGAATGCCTACAATTAATTTAGAAGCAATTAGACTATTAGCACATTCTTTTCTTTTTGAAATTGATTACTTATTAAAATATCAAATAAATGAAAATTTTGTAAGATGGATGGATGATATTGTTATTGGTATTGATGATATAAGGGAGGCTAAGTCAATTTTAAGCAATATATCTGATGTTTTAAAAAGTAGAGGATTGTCTCTTAATATGTCAAAAACAAAGATTCTTGATGCTTCTGAGGCAAAAAGACATTTTTTATTTGACGAAAATATTCAATTAAATATATTTGACAAAAATCCCCCAAAAGAAAAAGAGTTTATGAAATATTTTAGAAGACATTGGAACAAGAATAAACAATATAAAAATTTTGATAAGGTTTTAAAAAGATTTTTGACTATTGCTGGAAATAACAATTTTACTAAAATCTTAAAATATTTACCAAGAATTTTTGAAGAATATTCAGATCTGAGAACTAATGTATGTCAATATTTATATAAATTAGGATATACTAAAAAAACATATAAAATTTTTCAATCATTGATAAATATTACAAGATATGATGATATAACGTTATTTTTATTGGTTGCTTTAATTATAGATTGGAATATTGGATATTCAAGAGTGGATATTGAAAATATAAATTATATATCTAAATATTTAAAATCATTAACTATTAAGGATAAAGAATTTAATTTTTATAGTTACTTATGGTTTGCTGCTAAATATGAAACACCAAAATCTATCTATGAACATATAAATAAATATCGAAATCTTTGGATCAAAAATTCATTTTTAACTAGACAAGTTTCATCTATTCTTTTTCGTTTATTACCAGACTTAAAAGATGAATACAATGATTTACGTAGTTTCATTTTACAACGTGACTATAATGATGCATCTTCTGTAATTTATAATATGGATGAAATTAGATCATGTAAAAATATACATTATTTAAAAGAATATTTATTTCCTAAAAATAAACATAAAAAGGGTTATCCTTTATCTAAATTTTTAATTCTATATAATTTTTGTTTAGAAAATAACAAATTGAATACTCTTAGTATTGAGAATAAAATTAAAGAACATATTCAGGATAAATGGTATTTATTTTGGTTGAATAAGATTAAAGAATCATAATAATACATAATTATCTAAATATATATTAACATTGATTTTAATATTTATATTTTGTATGTTCCATTATAAGAGCTTATTTCTTTTAATTATTGTCTAATTGTTTGATTATCTGATTATAGATATCAGGATTTATTTTTTCTAGCATTGTCAAGTGCTTGCCCTTTACTTCTTTAAATTTATGTAAGTAGTTGGAAATATCATTTCCATCATATACTATTTTTATTGATATTAGTATATAAAGTAATAATAATATCTTTTCATTCCAATCTTGTCTTTTACAAAAACTATATGGAAATAATAATTGTTTATAATTTTGATTAAATAATTTATCTAGTTTATCAAAATTATTCATAATTATAGTTAAATCACCCAATATATTTGCATATTCTATGTATTGAACATAATATTCTGAATTATTTTTTTCAATACAATTTATGAGTTTTTCATATAAGAAAGAAGCAAATTCGTATTGTTTCTTTTTATCAGAAACATTATCTATAATTATCAAATATATTGAAGAATAAAAAACTGGAGATTGAGCAAATAGTTCTTCACAAGTGAAGTTATAATCTATAGATAATAGGTTATTTACTAAATTGTCAATTTCACTATCTTTTAATAAATTAGTGAATTTTTTACCGTGATATTTCTGAATAATATACTTCAAATATATTATAAATTTACTTTTATTAGGTAAGTTTGTTTTTAATATTGTATTAATCTCTTTATTTTTATTTAAATTAAATTGCCAATAGTGAGGATTATTATTGTAGTATATATTTGCATAATATGCCTGTAAAATACCTAAGGTAGCTTTATCCCAATTTTTATATATATCTTCTAATATTGGAAATATAGATAAAAGAATACTTACAAATATTATTTTAAAATCATCTCTATTTGTTTCTGATATAAATTTTTCAAAATTTTGTAAATCTATTTCCAATAAATATTGAAATAAGTTACGGATTCCATAATATTTATAATTTTTATTTATATTAATTTCAGTTTTTGCAATATTGTCTATTAATTTATATGATAATTCTGAGTTAATTAAACTATCAATTTCTGATATATCTATATTAATCTCATCAAAAGTACTAGGTAAATCCTCTAATTTATTATAAATATTATTAAGTAATTTTGTTTTCAATATTTTTATTAATTGATACTTAAAAATTTTTTCATTTCTTATATGAGATAATAATGATAATGCTTCAACATATTTTATAAGTTTAATATTTCTCCTAGAGTTAAATTTTTTTATTAAATTAGTCAATACAACTTCTGGTTTAGTATCAGTTAATTTCTTAAAACAAAACTTTTTATTTATCATTTTTTAAAATTTCTTCAACTGTATTTTCTGGTTTACATAATTCTATTAATGTATCAAGATATTTTTCTACATCAAATCTAACTTTTCCATTTAATTTTGTAATTAATATATTAGGATTTGTTTTTAAGGAGTTAACACTATTTGATATACTATAAATATCTTTTTCATGATTATTAAAAAATATAATAAATCTATCATGAAATCGTTTTTCAATAAAATGAACTTTAATACTGTTTATATTATTTTCTTTTTTCACTTTAAGTATATTTTGTATATTTTGCTTGATACTGGATTTTGGCATATGTGGCGGATTTTTTGAAGAAATCACCAATAATTCGCTTGAATGTAATCTCAACCCTAATGATAAAGAATCTATATCAATATAAGGATCAATAATGATAATTTTATCATTTTTTAAGTTAATAGAATTAAGATAATTTATTATAGAATTTAATTTATCCTTTTCTGAAAAGAATGCTCCTTCTTTTTCAGAGATTTTATAATTGTTTATTCTCTGTTCTATATTTTTATGTAATTTTTCTATTTCATCATATTTAATATCAATATACGGATTATTTACTATAGATTGAGTAGTAAATATAGCAGAATCTACAGTCCTTAAATTAGCATCTTTTTCAGAATATACATCTTCTATTTTTATTTTATTTGAAGGTTTAGGACATATATTTAACCAAATACGTTTTGTATAGAAATATTTTTCCTCATGTATTAAATTTCCTGTATTATTATATATAGAAGCTTCATATATCCAATGCTCTTTAATTCCATTGAATTGAATATCATTATCTGTTTTAGAAACAAATTTTATATTTTCATATATTTTCTCATTATCTGATAAATAACATTTTAAAACAATATAAAGATCTTCTTTAAAATCATTTCTTTTATGAAAAATATAGTCATTATTATTTTTATCAAATTTAAAATAAAATGGAATAATATCTTCTGCCCAAGTTTGTATTTCTCCTATTTCAAAGCAACCTAATCTTTTTGAATATTCTCCATAAAACCTTTGATTTAATATATCATTTAATTGCTTCAAGAGAATAATTAAATCTTCGTTTAAAAACTCTTTTGTTAAAATTTCTTTAGTATAGTAGCTAGTAATATTTGTTAAACTATTTATAGGACTTTTAATATATGACAATGCCTCTCCTGGGTCAGCAGGTTGAATAAATTTTTTTGAACATAAATATTTTATTTGAGGTAATTCATCAGAAATAATTGATAAATTTATAGTATTATCTTGTATAATATTATTTATCTCTGTAATTGCACATAACATATATAAATTATAATTATCAATTTTACAAAGTTTTTGTAATTTAGAAACATATTTTTCTTTTTTATTTGTTGGTAAAGAAAGTCCATATACAAAAATTTTATATTTATTTTCTTTATCACCTAAGAAAAATATCCAATTTGCATAAAACATTTTAATCCTTTTCTTAATTCAATTATATATTATTATATAAGAAATATGTCCTTAAATTTCAATATAGGATGTAAAGATTTTATTAGTATAGAACTTTAACTAATGGTATAAAAACTATCAAACAGGTTGGTATTTGGTTCAAAAAAATTCTAAATGGTTGCAGAATTAGGGCAAGCTACTTTCGAGTCAAAAAAACAACTTCAAGTTTTACTCCATCTTTTCAATATGTTATACTTAATAAAAAAACACTTTACTTACCAGTTGTAAGTAGTCTCAAAGTGCTTGCAAACGGTTACAAAGGTGGCTGAACGGTGCTAAATAGGTTGAATGTGGTATGTTTTGAAGGAAATAAAATATTGTAAATAAACAAAATGTAAATAGAATATTAAAAAACATACAGAATTATAATAAATTACAGAAAGGATAGAGAATATGATTACATTTGATGATGTCTATGAAGGATTAAAAATAATGAAATCTTCTTATGATTTAGGAGAAGATATATCTTTTTATCATGAAAATATAGAGGTTATAAGGAGAAATAATTTTAATGAACTACAAGATAGATTAAATAAATCTATGGAAAGATATAAACAATCTATCAACGCATTATCTATATTTACAAATGTTAAAATAGTTAAATATGAAGAACTTGATTATAATACAGTCTATAAATCATTAGTTTATCTTACTAACAATATTCCTTTTTATGTAGCTGTTGATAAATTAAAAGATGAAGGTTTTGAATTTATTTTAAATAAATTGTTTCAAGGAAAATAAAAATATGAATAAGAAAGTAAATAAAGTAGAAATTTGGTATGGAAATTTAGAAAGTTATTTATCTCAATATAATATTTCAATAAAATATTTCTTTTTATTGCTAATTCCTGTCATATCTTTTATTTTAATTTTATTTGATTTAAAAGGTTTTTATTTTGGAATTATAGCTCTTGTTTGTTGGATATTTAAATATATGGATTTATCTCGTATAAAATTTAAAGATTATGAAATTGATTTTATGACTCAAAAACAAGTATTAACAGATGATGAAAGAAAATTGTTTTTGGATAATTATAATTTGGTTAATTCATTTATATCAGAATGTTGGAGAGCCGGTCATGTTAATGCAAAAGCTCATAATTATATTTATAAAGCATTTTCAGAAGCAAGACTTTATTTACCAAAAGATATTGTTGAATATACTGAACTATGGTTAAATAAAGCTAAGAAAGCATTTATTTTAAATTTTAAAATAGAAGATCTCCCTGTCGACAATGAGCGAACAAAAATAGTAAATGAAGAGCATGATATATTAACAGAAATTTTTAAACTAAATCCTGTGGAAATTTATAGAAAATATATAAAAATTGGAGATGAGCATACGAAATAACACGAACATTTCCAAATGATGAAGTATAAACATTATCCTCCTACACCTCAATTATACAACCATTCTTGTTCCATTGGGGATTTTCGCCATAGTTAATATACTCTAGGGTTTGAAATTACTCTGCAATTACCAATCATAAAATCACACTTTGTATGAATATCCCTACCTCTTCGCATACTCCAAAATTTTCGCGACGGCCATGTTTGTGCTTTGGCGGACGGGAGCTTTGATAAGGCGGGCGTATATTTGTGTAGATTGCAAGGATTTATGTCCCAAAGATTGACCAATTATTTGTAAACTTGAACCGCCTATCGCCTGATAGCTTCCAAGGGTTCGCCTTAAATCATGAAGATGTAAATTTTCAATCCCTGCATTTTTAAGCAAGGTTCTCCAAGCCCGTTTCGGCTCTTCATAATGCCCGCTGGAGGAAGTTTCACTTGGCAAAACCCACTCGGAGGTTGTATTTTGTTTTATATCAGAGAGAAGTTTTATTGCCTCATCACTCAACGCACAATTCAAACTTTCTCCATTTTTCGTGTGTGGTATAAACCAAATCCCAAGCGACAAATCTATCTGCTCCCATTTCATTGAAAGCACATTATTTTTTCGTTGCCCCGTAAAAAGTGAAAGCAATATATAGTTTTTAAAATTCTCATTTTTAACAGAGTTTAACATCTCAAAAAATCGTGGCAATTCATCAGGTTGCAAAAATCTCTCCCGTGATTTTTCGCGTTGCTTTTTTATCCCCTTTGTCGGATTTTCATCGGGATAACCCCATTCAATCGCTCTGTTATACATACCAGAAAACAGGGCAAGTATCCTGTTTGCTGTGGCAAAGTTGCCTTGATTTACCAAGGGCTTTAAAATCCGTTCAATGTCCGCCTTTTGCACCAAGGTCATCTTTTTATACCCGAGAAAATCTGCAATATGATTTTTATACAAAGTTTTTTCCGACCTGATGGAATTAGGGCGCTTTTTCTTTGTGGAGTAATTTGTAATGTAGTAATCAAAAAATTCCGCAACGGTCATATCACGGCGAAGTTTTCTTTTCTCCTCCGCTGGGTTGATGCCGTTTGCAATAGTCCCCTTTAAAATTCTTGCTTTCTCCCTCGCCTGTGAAATAGTCAAATCCGGATACGGACCTATGATAAGCCGTTCATCCCGCCCATTTATAAATTTACGAATAAAGAAAGTCTTTGTCCTTGTTGGAGTAATGTAGAGTTTCAACCCTTTTTCCGTTGTGTCAGAGTAGGTGGCAAAACCTTTGTTTGGCACTGGCAATGCATCAATATCTTTTTTGGTGAAGTTAAATTGTTTTGACATAAGATATTCCTGTTTTATTGATTATCAGTTATTCGAAAATCTCGAACAACTGATATGCTAATTATTCTTCACTAAAATTTCATTTAATTCTTTTATATCTGTTTCTATTTCTTTTTCAGCTTGTTCCTTTTCTTCTATTCTTAATAATTCTTTATATTTATCATATTCAGAAAAGGCTTTTCTTAGTGCTGTCATACGAGATATCTTTCCGGCATTTGATAAAACTTGCTTTTCATTAAATTTTATAAAGTCGTCAAGACGTTTTTCCCAATCTTTCATATAAATTAGTTTGTTATTTCTTGTTTGCATTTCTGCATAATCAAGGAACATATTTATTATTCCCCTTAAATCTTGTAATTCGGAATCATTAAGATAATTTTTAGCAATACCAATATCTGATTTGGAGATTTTTCCGTTTGGTGAATTTTTCCAAGATGTAAGTCCCATATTAGATTTTTCAGAGTCTGCTCTTTCATATATAATTTCAGGAGCAGTTTTTCCAGTAATTGCAAAATGCACTTTATTTTGGACTGTTGCAAAAAATCGTAAGGCATCTTTATTATCTTTTGTATAATCAGCGGAAAGGGCGTAAATATCTTTTAATTGTTGATATAGTCTTTTTTCACTAATCCTAATATCACGAATACGTTCTAATAATTCTCTAAAATAATCTTTACCGAACATATTTCCATTTTTTAAGCGTTCATCATCAAGGATAAAGCCTTTTGTAATAAATTCTTTTAAAACATTTGTCGCCCAAATACGAAAAGCAGTTGCTTTTTTGGAATTTACTCTATATCCGACAGCAATAATCATATCAAGATTATAGTAATCAAGTTCCTCTTCTATTGGACCACGAAAACCTCGATTTACGACAGTTGCAAATTTTGCAAGAGTCGTGTTTTCTGCCAATTCTCCGTCATTAAATATATTTTGTATATGTTTGCTTATACCAGAAGGGTCTATATCAAAAAGTTCACTCATTCCTTTTTGTGTAAGCCATATAGTTTCATTGGCAAATAAAGCATTAGCCTTAACTGTGCCATTTTCATCTTTGTATATTATAATATTTCCTTTATTTTCCATTTTTTAACCCTTTGTTCCTTAATTGTTTCATTTATTGCCGAATCATAATTTAATTATAAGTATATACATTGCTAAAATCAAGGATTTTTATTCAATTTTCATTGCCGAATTATTGCCGTATTTTTTATCAAAAAAGGTCAAAATACATCAATTTTGGTAAATCTTAAAATTTTCATAAAACGATTTAACATATTGATTATACAATAAAATAAATTACAATCAAAAATTGTAAAATAATAGCCCTTATGATTTGTAATCATCAGGTCCGCGGTTCGAGTCCGTGTGCCGGCACCACTAAAAAATCTTTGATTTTACTGATTTTTTATTTCTCACTTTAATCAATTTAAAGAATTTTATCTTTTGCAAAATACTAGCAAAAACAAATAGTTAACAATTTTAACTCCTTAAAAATGTTAGGAAAGTTGCAAATGGATAAAAAGTGCATGGCAAACTGTATAGCACAAAGCAAAATCCAACCACATTTATGGTTGAGGAATAATGTCTTTTACTGTAGAATAGAATTGTCAAGAGTGGAAGGAAAAAGGCGGTATTTGTGCTATTCCTTACATACTAATAGTTATTATGAGGCGTTAGGCAAAATGAATGAAATTAAGGATTTCAACGAAAAATTCGACAGATTATGCAAATTATACTCGGAAATTGAAGTTATAAGATATAGAAGGCCTTTATCTTCTTGTAATTTGGGCTTTATGCTTAATATTCCTGATGAATGGTTTATTGCAAAAGATAATGACCCTCAAACGATGGCTGAATTTATAAAATTATATGGAGAGTTAAATCAAAATATTGCAAAATACAATGTTCAAAAGGAAATATCGGACAGATTGAAATCTATGGAATATAAGTATAAACTACTTGAAAAAACTTTTGGTTCTGAACTATTCAAAAAAGTAGGTGGAATTCAAATAATTGAACCACCGAAACATACTCTTGAATATATATTGGATTCAATGCTTTTAAAAGCCAATAACGGGGAGGCTGAAACCAAAAGAAAAAGAAATTTTTTAAAGGAAAATTTTAATAAGTTAGGTCTATCTCTTGATGATGACTATTCAAAATTTCATAATACAGACAATATTCAAAAAATTTCAAAGGATATTTTAGCTCAACCTAATGTTAAAAATGATAACAAACGTCAAAAGTTAAGATATATAAAGGAATTTGTAGAGTTTGCATGTAAACTTGAACCTGATTTTTTTAAGGATAATATCCTTATATCTATGCCAAAAATTGAACTTAAAGAGAAAGAAAATGAGGTTGTTGTAAAGGCTGAACCTCTTGCATCAAAAAAGAAGATTGAGATAACACATAAATAGATTTTTTTCCTACTTTTTTGCTCCCCGTCGTTGTGGGGATGTTTTATTTTATGTAGACTTATATCAAATCTACGCCTGTTAAATAAGGATTGTTTTCTTTTATAAGAGCTTTTTTATTAACTTCATATTGTCTCGGAAATTTTTTAAATTCTTCCTTCATCCTAATAATTCCAGCTACACAAAGAAAAGCTGGAGTATTTCGACCTTGTATTCCAAGGGATGGTATCTTTTCATCAAATAATTCTTCTTTTACATTTACATTAAATAAACTTTTAACAACACTATTTGATAATTGTATAAAGTATGGAATTCTTACAACTTTATATTCGTGTTTTTTGTAAAATTCTGTTTTTTCAATATCATTTAGTATATTTTGAGGGTTTGTATAGTGAGGAAGTCCATCAAATTCTACAATAAGTTTTAATGTTTCACTTCTGTAATCTGGTCTATATTTTTTTCCATCAAGATCAATAGATTTATCATGAATCCAATCATTAACATGAGGAAAAATAACATTTAAATATTCATCTAAACCATTTCTGTGTAAACCAGTATCTTTATCAATTCCTGCTTTTTGAGCAAGTTCTTTTGTTTCTCTTAAAAATCCCCATTTCTTTTTCATATTTTACCTCCATGTACGGAAACATTTTATCAAAGAATATTTACATAAACAAGAGATTATTTTCCTTGAAAGATGCTATACAATTAAGTAAAATAGAGAAAATTGGTTGTTAACCTAACAAAAGGTTAGTCTTATGGTTAAAGTTGATTATAATAAATTATCCGAAGAGGATACTAAACGTATTGAAATTACACCAAGCATTATTGAAAGAGGTTGGGATAATAAGACTCAAATAAAGCAAGAAGTTAGCTTTACTAAAGGTAGAATAATGATTAGGGGTAAGGAAGTTAAACGTGGAGAGCCTAAAAGGGCTGATTATGTATTATTCTTTTATAAAATAACTGGTTTTATCGGAGGAAAAGGTATTGGAATACAGAGATTATCCTCTGGAGTGTTACATAATATTTTAATTCCCCTTCTTCCACTAACTGAGCAAAAACGTATCGTTGCTAAAGTCGATGAATTAATGCACTATTGCAATAAGTTATAAAAATGCATAATAAGGTAGAAAAAAGATATGTCTGAGAACGAAGATTTTTTATTGAGTATATTAAATAGATTAGCTAGGGGTGATTTCAATAGCTATGAAGCTTTCTTACACACTGTAGAAAAAGAAAAAAAGATAGATGAAACAGAAACAATATCTTATTGGCATTGTATTGAATTAGATGGCAACGGACGGGATCGAACAAAAGATTTTGTGGATTGTGTGGTTTGTGATATAATTGATTATGTAATTCCAAGAAGTCGTATTGTTGAAGCAAAAAATAGGGATAACCAAAATTCAACAACCAGAAATATGATGAAATTACGGCAAGAAGCACAGGAAACATTTGTCGATAGTGTTAAGTCAGGTGAATTAGGTGAACTAATTTTATTTGTATTAGCAGAAAAATTTTTAAAAATTCCCCAAGTGATATGTAAAATGAATTTAAAAACAAATCATAATATGTACTTCCATGGTGCAGATGGAGTATATCTTGGATTAACAGAGGATAATAATTTAGCTTTACATTGGGGAGAATCAAAAGTTTATAAAGATTTTCCTACCGCAGTTGAAGATTGCTTAAATAGCTTAAATACCTTACTTAATGCGAATGGTGGTATCTTGTCCGCAGATAATAGGGATTTTATTCTATTAAAGCAGTTTATAGATCTTAATGATAAAAAAATGGAAGATGTACTTAAGGAGTATTTAGATAGAGATAGTCCTAAATTTAATAAACTCGAAATAAGAGCCATAGCTTTTGTTGGCTTTGAACAAGATAATTATTATCCTCAATCTCCCAATCAAGAAACTATTTCAGATGTAGAAAAGAAAATTCGAAAAGAAATACCGAAATTGAATATAGTTATTCAAAATAAACTAAAAATGAAAGGATTAGACTCTTTTGTTATACATTTCTTCTGTATTCCTTTTAAATCTGTAAATGAATTAAGAACAGAATTTCATAAATGTTTGGGAATTTTTCCAGATAAAGGATAAAACATGCAAGAAACTTTATTGGAATGGATAAATAATAACCAATACTTTAGTAATATGTATTTAAAGGTTCTCCTTTTATCTGTTGAAGAACAGTTCGATGGCATATTTATTAAGGAAAAAGATACGCAAGCAGATATAGATTGGGGATATTTGCTACTATGTGCAAGTATTTTAGCAAAAGATGTTTCTAATTTTGATAAGGTTTTAAGAATTACCCAGACATGTATATCTTGTGCTGTATCACCTGAACATAGAGATATGGCGACCATTATTCTTAATTCTTTATCTAACATTCCGGCCATTAATTTAGCAGAAAAAAGAAACCTTATAGAAGGACATATAGAAAACCGTCTAAATTTTTCATCTAAAATGTTTTGGACAAGATGTAGAAAAGAAAATCTTATAGACACAAACAACGGAAAGAAAATATTTGCGAATAAATTTCAAAATAATTTTTGGAGAAGTTTGGAATGTTACAAATATTTGAGTGTTACAGCTCCAACAGCTGCAGGTAAAACATTTATAGTAAAACAATGGATTATCGATCAAATAAAAGAAAATAACAAAGTAAATATAGTATATATTGTTCCTACGCGAGCTTTAATATATGAATTAGAAGAAGATTTTAAAAAACTAATAAACGATAATGCTCTGGAAGAAAAAGTCAATGTGACATCTATGCCAATAAATGATATTTTAGATTGGAATAAATCAAATATTTTCGTATTTACGCAAGAACGTTTTTATCTATTACTTTCTTCGTTGAATTTTGAATTAAATATATTTGCAATGATTATTGACGAAGCCTATAAGATAGGTGATGATAATCGTGGACTTTTATTGCAACAAATTATAGAATGGGGAATATTTGAAAATAGTAATCTTAAATTAGTTTTTGTTAGCCCATTTACTGCTAATCCAGAACGATTACTTGAAGATATAGATGAGAAAAAACAAACACATTGTATCAAAGGTGAAGAACTGACGGTTAATCAGAACATTCTGTGGGTAGAACAACAGCCTCATTCATCTAAGAAATGGGTTTTGAAGCTGATAAGTGGTAATGAAGAATATTGTTTGAATAATATTTCTCTTAAATCATCCCCCAATTCTGATCAAAAAAGAATTGCTTATATGGTCGATGCATTAACCCATAATCAAAATATAATTGCTAAAGGTAATATTATATATGTAAATGGTGCTGCAGATGCTGAAAAGATTGCTCAGTTAATATGTGATTTGTTGGGTGAAGATAACAATAAAAACGATGAAGCACTAAATTCATTAATTGATTTATGTAAGAAAACTATCCATGAAGAATATGTTCTATGTAAAGTTCTAAAACGTGGTGTAGCTTTTCATTATGGAAATATGCCTATTTTAATAAAAGCAGAAATAGAACGATTATTCAATGAAAATATTATTACACATTTAGTTTGTACCTCTACATTGGTTGAAGGTGTTAATTTGTCGTGTAGAAGTATATTTATGCGAGGCCCTAAAAAAGGGAAACAACAGTTAATGTCAAATGCTGATTTTTGGAATTTAGCGGGACGAGCAGGACGATGGGGAACTGAATTTCAAGGTAATATAATCTGTATTGATCCCAACGATAAAAATATCTGGACGGATGGACAAGCTCCAAAGAAAAGACAGAAATACTACATTAGGAAATTTATCGATAATGAAGAGTTTAAGACAACAAGTTTTTTAAACTATATAAAATGTCAAGATATAAACGCACAGCCTAATCATTTATTTGATCAGTTTGTGTCATATTTAGTGGCACAATATGGAAGATATAAGACAATAAAACAATATAAATGGAGTAATTTCTTTCCTAACATTGATGAGATAGAAAGCGAGATTGCAAATATTTATCAAAATTTACCCTTCCCTTTGGATATTATAGAAAATAATCCAGGCATAAATTCTATGCATATAATTAGACTGTATAATTATTTTATAGAACGCAATAAAAATAAAAAAAAGAATATTGAGGAGCTATTACTATGCGATCCTGCTAGTGAAAATGCTGTTGGTATCTATAACAAAGCGTTTCAAAGAATCAATAATCATTTAACTCGAATTTATTACTCAAGTCGTTCGTTATATAGTTGCTCAATTATAGTAGTGAATTGGATGAGAGGGTATCCATTAAAGAGAATTATAACAAACAGAATTAACTATATAAAATCAAGGAATTATTCTGATTCACTAAATACAAATACATTGATCAGGGAAACAATGGAATTAATAGAAAAATTTGCAAGATATACAGCCCCAAAATATCTTAAATGCTATTCAGATGTATTGAAATATTATTTGACGAGTATTAATAGAAATGATTTAGTTCAAGAAATTCAAGATTTTTCAGTTTTCTTGGAATTCGGTGTTAGTCAAAAAACACAGTTATCATTGTTATATTTAGGTTTTTCTCGTACGGCAGTATCCTATATATTTGAATACATGACAAGTGATAACTTAACTCAGGAACAATGCTTGTCTTGGTTTAATAACAATCCAGATTGGATAAATTACGATTTTCCACAGAAAATAAAACAGGAGATAATTACAGTATTATCGAAATATTAGAAAATAAAAAATAATGTTTATTTGATATGTAAAATGAGTTATAAGATTTTAATGTTAAAAATTTAAGTAAAATAAGAAGGAAAATGTATCCCCTATAAGATGAGTTTTTTATGCGTTAATTAAAATTAATTTTATTAAAAACTTGTTTGCTTTAGAAAAAAGGGTTTTATACTAAGTATTATGCAATTAGTTAAGTGCGATACGGTGTAATTATTGAACTAATTTTAATGGTTATTACTTATGCTTTTACAAAAAAATTTAGTTGATTATGAATAACAAATAAATAAAGTTTGTATTATCAGCAATACAAGGTTTTTTACAATGACTTTCGTATATACCTGTGAAGTGTTATCCAAGAACAATCTAGAAGCCTTGCAATTTCGGCTTTGGAAATATCTTTTGAAAGTAATTCTTGGATTTTACCTTTCTTTGCATCAAGTTTTTTATAACTAAATCCAAATGGCCGGCCAAGATGTTTACCTTCATCTTTTATCCTTTTTAATGACTCCCTTGTCCGTTGAGAAATAAGTTGTCGCTCAATTTCAGCAGCCAACGAAAACGCAAATGCAAGGACTTTTGACTGTATATCTGCACCAAGTTTATAGTTTTCTTTTAAGGTCCATATTTGGCAATCTTTTTCCAAACAGCTTTGCAAAATTCCCATAACTTCAAGCAAATTTCTGCCAAGTCTTGAAAGTTCCGAAGCAATCAAAATATCCCCTTTTTTAAGATGTTTTAAAAGTTTACCCAGTTGCCTTTCTTTTAATGATTTTCGGGAAGAAATTATTTCATCCACCCACTTGTCAATCTTGATTTTCTGCGACTTTACAAAGGTTTGAATTTCGTGTTTTTGATTTTCGGTGTTTTGTAGTTCAGTTGAAACTCTGGTATATCCATAAATCATTTTTTTAGCTCCTATTTGTTGTTTTTACAACTATAAGAACTACCAGATTTTACCTAATGTTTGTTGTGAAAATTAAATATGACAAATAAACCACCGTCTATATTTAATACATTTCCATTTTAGGAATTTTAACCCTAAAAGTCAACTAATTTCTATAAAAGCTAGCATATCCAATGATTGCATAAGACTATATCAAATAGACGGTGATTTGTGTATATTAAAAATAGCAAAAATCGACTGGATTTAATATGAAGTTTAATTATAAACAAGGAAGAACAATGTTAAACGTTTTAATTAAAATAATTGAAAATCTTAATTTTCACCCAGAAGATGAAAATGATTTCAGAAATTATGTATCTGATGGTTTATTAAAACAAAATTTACAAAAACTTCATACAGAAGAGCATCGTAATGGTCATGATGTTGATATGTATTTTGTTGTGAATAATATTAATTATTATATTGAATTTAAATATGATAAAATTAATCAAGGTAATACAAATAAAAGAAGTAGTTTTATAGACGATTGTAAAAATTTAGAAAAACTGAAATCTAATAATACTTATTGTTTTGGTATATTTTTATCAGAAGTGGAATGTGATTATAATGGAAGTTCTCGTAAGAATGAAGAGAAAAATCCGTTATCTAATGAAAATTGGCTTGATACAAAAGTTTCAGGGCTAAAATTTTTAATTAAACAAATATAAGAATAAGGAGAAATAAAATGAATAAAAAATTGTTTATAATTCCTATGGTATTTAGTTTTGCAGCATGTGTTCAATTAAAGGATATTGTTGATAAAAGTTTAAATGGGATTAATAGTATAACAGAAACAGAATCTAATGAACAAAAAATAAATTTACAAGAAGCTTCTTCTGAAGAAATTAGAGAATTGTTTAGAGATGTAATGCTAAAATCTTGTGATGATATAGATTGTAAATGTAAAACAAATTATACTGCTAATAATTTATCTGAAACAGACTTGAAAGATGTTGCAAATATTTTCCAAAAAGCGATAGAAATAAATAAAACTCCTAAATTTAATAATTTCTGGAATAAACCATCTATACAAGCTATATCTAAGAAAGCTGAAGAAAAATGTTTTAATCCAAATAGTCCTAAAAAAGAGGAAAAACCTGTTGATTATGATGAGTTTAGAAAAGAAATGAGAACAGCTTTTGTTCCAACATGTGGAGGAGATTTTAAATGTATTTGCCAAACAAATTATATAATTACACATGTATCAGATGAAGATTTAGACCATCTTATGTATCTTATGAAAACTGTAGATGATGACGATGTTTTGGATGAATGGGATAAAAAATTTTCAGTTAAAAAAGTAAAGAAGGAGGCCGAAAAAATATGTTAAAAAAAATTTTTTTAATACTTTGTTTATTTTGCTTAAATTTTAATGAGGTTTTTGCAAGGTCTCAAAGTGATGATGAAGAACAATATAGTCTTATTTGTGGAGATTATTCTTGCCATTTCGATTTAGAAACATATCAAAAATATTTGAATCAAGGATATTCTTATGCTGATATAAGAACATATTTTCAAAAATATACAGATTACAAAAAAGAATGGGGATTTGATGATAAATATGATTTTTTAAATTTTTATGATAATTTCGGAAAAAATTTTGGAGTTTATTTAAAATATATACGGAAAGTTGAAAATTTAAATAAAAAGTTTAATGAATCATTAAAAAAATTAAGTCAATTGGGATATGAAAATAGATATGATGCAAACAAAAAAATTTCAGCAGTTATAGATAAAGCTGAAAATGCTATACAAGAATTTGAAAATCTTATTTGTAGTAGCTCATTAACTGATGAACAAATTGCAGGTTTAGATGCTAAATTATCTGAAATTTTAAAAATTGTTTCTGAAATAGATAAGAGTATATCCAATGAAAAAGCAGCTAGAGAAAAAGCTAAAAAAGAAAAAGAAGCTGAATTAGCAAGACAAGCTGAAATAAATCGGAAGTGGGCAGAAGAACATCCTGAAGAAGCTAAAAGACTTGCTGAAAAAGAACGAATATTGGAAACTATGGGAGGAAGAATATGTTCTAATTTTGCTACTATAATGAACGTTATAGTTGGACATAGAAGAAATGGAACTCCTATTAATATTGCATATAAAATGATAGAAAGTACTTATTCTCATGGAGCTGAAGCTTATACATTTATGAAAGAATCTGTAAAGCTTGCTTACGAAAACCCTGATAGAATGGAGCAGATTCTTAATGATAATAGTTGGCTTACTTTATGTGCTGAAACTTTAAATGGATTTTAATGAAAGGATAAAAAAATGGAAAAATATCTTACTCAACTTAAAAAATACACATCTTTAATAGAAGAAAAATTAAATAAAAATAAATATACAGCAAAATGTGTTTCATCTTATAAGCAATATAAAATTGTTAAAATTTTGACAATATTATGTTGTCTTTTTATTGGATATTATGCTTTGTTTTCTGAAAAAGTATATCTTGGTAAAGACGTTAATTGTATATTAACTATAGAACCAGAAACGGAAAGCTGTACCGATAAAAACGGAAATCCTATAACTGGTATTGTAAAGACTTATTCTTTTGATTTGATAACACTTTATGGTAGAGATAGTTATGAAAATGCTACACGTTTTAAAGAAATGATGCACCCTTCATTAAATTGGAGAACAAATTATATTACTGGTATAGTTCATTTAAAGAATGGAAAGGCAGATGGTTATCATATTGGTTATTTTCCAAACGGAAAAATAAATATAAAAACTCCTTATAAAAATGGTACAGCAGATGGAATAAAAAAAATTTATAATGATGATGGAACTTTAAAAGAAGAAGTATTAATTATTGATGGATATATGAAGAATTAAAAAGTAATCCATAATTATGACTCCTCGTATTATTAGCGATATGAGGTGTCTTTTTTTATTCTCGGATAAAACACATTTTCAGTTTAGCATCATTTGTTAGCGTTTTTGTGGTAACAAATTATTGATTTCAATCTTGTGTCCATGTGGACACGAGGTTTGATTTTTCTCAATAAAATTCAAACCTACTCAAAAAATACCTAAAAACAGCCATCTTTCTCACATTTTTTGCGTATTTTCTCAAAACAACACGACATATTTATTATGTAAAACAAAAAATGAAAGGGTTTTAAAATGCTTAAAAAATTTAAAAATTGGCTTATCGCTAACAACTACAAACTTAACACTGCAAAGGACTATCAAGGTCGTATAACTTGCCTTTGTAAGAAGTAAAATATCAGCCTTGAAACTCTCACACAAAACATTACTTCAATCTTACCAATTTACAAAGCGGGTGAAAAATTTGCTTATGGAAATCGTTCTCACACAAGCGTAAAACAAGCACTTCGTCGCTTCAATAAATTCTTGATTCAGGAGGGTAGATAATGGATATTCAAACACTAAACGATAACTTCCGTAAAAGCCTTTTAGGTGGGAAAGTGATGTTGACCAGAGGTGTTTTCAGCAAAGGACAAAAAGCAATAAATGAGATTTTGCAGGGAGTGAAAAGCTTTTAATAATTTTAATAGTAAGAACGACCCATATAATGAACACGATTATGGAAGTTTTATTTATTATGGTGAAAAGATAATGTGGAAGATTGATTATTATGATAGGGATTTTCGTTATTATTCGAACGACCCAACTGATATAACAAAGACAATACGAGTAATGACAGTTATGTTAGCAGAAGAATACTAAATATTATCTAGAATGACATAAACAAGCCAGAATTGCGATTAAACAGTTCTGGTTTATAATTTACTATAATTTTGTTTTTCGTTGATATTGGGTAGGTGGGATTGAATTATTTTACCTCCAGATTAAATAAATTGTGAGAAAGTATAATCCTGTCACTGTCAAAATGATTATAATCTGTGACTTTGATTTCCTTTATCGTATAACATTCAACCTTTGCAACACCATCTTTTATTTCATCTATTTACAGACTGTATGCGGGTAGTTTTTGTTTCAAAATTATCCTGTAGGTTGCTATTTTTAATTCCTGATGAGTAAATTCACCACCATTGAAAAGCAAGTGAAAATGCCATTCTTCAGATACTCATTTTTCTGCAAATGCAATGAATGGTATGTGCTTTTTATTCCAATGTCTTTTAAGTAAAAATCTTTCAAAATCCCTCATAATCATTTTTAGGTGAGTGATTCGCAATAGGATTAAGTGGTCCAGTAATAATTTATATTTTATTAAACATCATCATTTGGTCGTGTTTATTTTTTCTTGAAAGGATAATATATACAGATTAAAATAAAAGCATTATTTATCAATGGAAATTATTATGGAGATTTTTTCAAATAAATCAGTAAGAAGTAAAATATTATCTTATATTTATATTTTAGATAATGCAATTTTGCATAGTTTTTTTGATGCAACAAAAGATTATGAATATAAGTATGAAATGCTTGATAACGAAGCAAGAAATTCTTTTGAACAAGTTGTAAAATGGTATAAAAAAGAAAAAAATAACTCAAATAACTTGCCAAGTTATCCTTTTGATATTTTTGGGACAGATGTATTTAGAGAAGAATTTTTATCAAAACAGAGTCAGAAATTAAAAAATACTTTTATTTTATATTTAAAAAGAAACTTATTTATATAAAAGATTTTAAAGATTTCAAAAATAAAATTGCATCAATTTCTTTATTAAGACATTATTTTGAACATAATAATTTACCGAAAGAGGAAACTATTACAGTTTCTGGAATTGAGAAGGAACTAAATGTTGAAGAATCTTTAAAAAATTTGTTTTTATTTCTTCCTAATGTTTATATTAATGATATTAAATTATTGTTTGAACGTGAAAAAAATAACGGAAAATTTGATTATAATATTGAAGATTTATTCAAATCTGTTTTATCTACAAAAAGTAAAAATGTAAAAACTATTTTTGAAAATCATTATAATAAAAAAGAAATTGATTTAATAAAAGACAATCGTATGCTTTTAAAAAGTTTACAATCTATTAAAATATCTAATTGTTTGGAACGCCAAAATTTTATAAATTCATATAATTTAAATAAAATTGATAGTATATTAAAAACATTATTAGGAAAGAAAAAATATTCACAATATCGTAAATTATTTTATCTAGAAGAAAAAGAAAAAATTTTTATGTTATTTATAAAAATAAGTGAAATACTACAAAAACATTTTGTTTATAATTATGAAAACATAAAGTGTAGATCTATTCCTGAAAAAATTACAAAAATCAGAAATCAAATTAGTCATGGTAAAATATTTTTTTATAACGAAAGTGATGCTACGAAGTCATTTTTTGATACATTTAGAAGCAATTTGCTGTTAATTTTAGATTTTTTTGATAATAATTTTGAAAACGCAAAAGAATTAAAAATAAATTTATTAAAAGCATTAATGTCATTATTTTTAAAGAAAGATAATATAATACTTTTAACAGAATTTGAAAAACATAAAAAACAAGATAAAGTTAAAAAAGAAATTTTAACGATAAAAATTTCAAATGATAAATCTTTGTCAGTTCATAAACGATTTAAAGAAAAAATTAAAAGTATAATTTTAGATATTAATGAAAATCCAAACAAAAATTTAAAAAAAACTAAAGTTATAGTTTTTAAAATGTATAAAGATTTGAAAATAAAATTAAAAGAAATTACAGAAGATGCAAAAAAAGAAAATTATTGTAAAAAATAAAAACGGCAATATAATGAAAAGTAAGTATTAGAAATTCTTAAAATTTTTAATATGATTTATGTGGAAATACACATTATTAGGGATATTTTTCTTCTAATAGGGAGGTAACTCCCTTTTTTAAGTGTTACTTTCCCTCCTATTGTTGAAAGGGTGCCTGTGAATACAGGGAGGTAACTCCCTTTTTTAAGTGTTACTTTCCCACACCCCATATATATTGTTAATTATACGCAAGGGAGGTAACTCCCTTTTTTAATTTTACAGCAGGCTTTCCCCATTCTTGGTAATATCCATTTCTACCAGTAATAAGCAAGATTTGTCCACCCTTGTGATGGATATGCCAATTATTTCTGGACTTTGGTTCAAAGCTAACATTTGCAACATTTAAATAACTTTGACCTTTGAAATATTTTGCATATGCGTTTTATCACCAATATCAAATACATTAAGTCTTTGTCGTGTAGCCAAATATAAAATATCATTGATTTTTTCTTGTAAAAGAGAAAAACTTTTTATAATATTGCTTGAAATAAAAAATCCTATTTGATAGCATAAAGCCTATTATGATAAATATAGAAAATATAACAGTTTATATGCAATCAAGGACTTTGCTTGAAAATGCCTCAGTCCAAATTTTTGATAATCAAAAAATCGGTATTGTTGGTTTAAATGGTTGTGGAAAATCAACACTTTTTAAAATACTTAAAAAGGAATTGGAACCAACTGATGGCAAGGTTATATTTTCGAATAATCAAAAAATTTCATTTGTGGAACAGGAATTTTACGACATCAACCTTTCAATTATTGATTTTGTGTTAAGTAAGGATAAGGAGCTTATCAACACCCGTAAAAAATTGGAAACAGCAACACCCGAAGAATTGCCTGAAATTTATGAAGAACTTCGTGTCTTAGATAGTGATAAAGCCGAGGCAAAAATTTCAACCATACTTAATGGATTAGGTTTTAAAAACGAAGATTTTAATCGTCCAGTATCTGACTTTTCTGGTGGTTGGAGAATGCGACTTGCTCTTGCTGGTGCATTGTTTAAATATTCAACAATATTACTTCTTGATGAACCTACAAACCATTTGGATTTAGAGGCCTCAATTTGGCTTGAAAATTATTTGAAAAAATATAAGGGGACTTTGTTAATTATAAGTCATGATAAGAATATCCTTAATGACATTTGTGAAAATATAATCCATTTTGAAAATAAAAAATTGTTTTTTTATTCTGGCAATTACGACAGATTTTATAAAAATTATCTACTAAAACACGAAAACGAAGAAAAACTTGCAAAAAGGCAAGCAGAGCAAAAAGCACATCTTCAATCTTTTGTTGATAGATTTAGGTATAAGGCCACCAAGGCAAAGCAAGCTCAAAGCCGTTTAAAAATGATAAACAAAATGGAAGATATTACTATAACCGCTCTTGATAAATCTTCACATTTCGAATTTAAGGAAGCTCCTGTTATTCCATCACCAATTATAAAAATTGAAAATGGTTCGGTTGGATATACTGATACTCCAGTCCTAACAAAATTAAATTTGAATATTTCACAGGGCGACAGAATAGGTATCCTTGGTAAAAATGGTAATGGAAAATCAACATTGGCAAAACTTATTTATGGTGATTTAAAACTTATGTCTGGAAGTATATTTAAAAATCCAAAATTAAAAATTGGATATTTTACCCAACACCAATCCGAAGAATTACCACTTGACCAAACTCCACTTGAATACTTTTCAACACTTTTACCTGATTTGAATGAAACACAAATTCGTTCGCATCTTGGTAATTTTGGAATTACAGGTGATATAAGTATTACACCAATCAAACAATTATCTGGTGGTGAAAAAAGCCGTGTTGTATTTGCAAAACTTTCAATCGATTCTCCATCACTTTTAATACTTGATGAACCAACAAATCATTTGGATATTTCTGCTCGCGAAGCATTGATTGAAGCATTAAATAATTATAACGGTGCAGTTATGCTTATCACCCACGATTTTAATTTTCTAAATATGGTAGTTGATGATTTATATCTTGTTGATAATCATACTTGTCAAATGTTTGATGGTTCACTTAATGATTATAAAAACTTCCTTCTTTCAAAGCCAAAGGAAGTTTTGGTTGAGAAAAAACAGGAAAATCCCGTTGTTCAAGTCAAACAACAAAATCAAAAAGAAATCCGACAAATTCGTGCAAATCTTCAAAAACTTGAACATAAATTAGAAGAGTTAAATTCTCGAAAGGATGAAATAGTCGAGGAGCTTTCAACTCCAATTTCCTCAAATGAAATCACTGCACTTTCAAAGGAATTAAGTTTAATCCAAAAAGAAATATCCAGTATTGAAGAACACTGGATACAACTTGCTGATAATTTAATATAATTTATTTCTTTTTTTCGACTGCAACTTTGTTTTGTTTTTGTTTGTGAAAGAAATCAATCATAAGTTTTATTCTATGCTTTTTCTTTTTATTTCTTTGTTTTCTAAGTCTTATTGAAATACGGTATCCAAGATAATAGCCGAATATTCCAACAATCACAGTCCAAGGAATATTTCCAATTAAAATAGGTTTTCCAATACCTTTTAATAATAAAGTTAATGTTTCAATAAGATGGTCTGCAGAAAAATCTTCGATAAGCAAAGCCTTTATTTCATTTACGAAAGTTGCAAATGGAATAGATGCTTCACCTAACATAAGTTGACCAGTAATATAAAAAATATAAAACATAATAGGTGTTGTAAGAGGATTACTTATAAATGTCAAAAGACATGCAATAATAAGATTAAATCTTAACTTAAATACTCTATCAATAATACTCCAAAGGATAAAGCAAATAAGAGATTGTCCCCAAAAAGGATTGATTCCAGCGATAAATCCCACACAAAAAGTTCTTCCCATATAAGCAGGTGATTTATTTTTTTTATCCTTAAAAGTTTTCAAGATATATTTATATAGCTTTCTTATAAACTTTTTAATATTTTCCAACATTTAAAAACCTTTTATTTACGATTAACCAATAAGATGTGCTACATAAAACGCATACGCAATTAAATAGATAACACCAAATTTTCTACTTATACCTCCCATAAAAGCATTTGCAATTAAAAGAGTTGTAGTTGCAATTAAGATATAAACATCTTTTACCATATCAACAGGGAACATAATAGGTTGCAATAATGCAACAATACCCAAGATAAATAAGACATTATAAATATTGCTTCCAACAATATTTCCAAATGCAAGGTCATTATGTTTTTTCAAAGATGCAGTAATAGAAGATGCAAGTTCAGGAAGAGATGTTCCCACAGCAACTATTGTAAGTCCAATAATACTTTCTGAAATACCAAAGTTTTTAGCAATAACAATAGCGCTATTTACCAATAAATTTGCCCCATAAATTGTCATCGCAATTCCAATAACTGCCATAATCAAAGAAACAGGCAAAGATTTTGTATGTTTTACATCAATTTCATTGGCAATTTCCTTTGTTTCCTTTTTAAACTTTTTTTCTGTGATATAACTATAATATACATAAAAAAGCAAAGATAAAATCATAACTCCACCAATTACAAATCCAACTTTTTTAAGCAAAGCCATCAAAAGAACCATAGCAGTTGCAAAAATCAAAAACCACATATCTCTTTTAAGGAAAGATTTTTTATCAATTTTTATTGGATATATAAGTGATGTAACTCCAAGAATAAGCAAAATATTTGCAATATTACTTCCAACAATATTACCAACAGCAATACCAGTAGCAGGCACTTCTTGAAAAGTTGCGATAATACTTGCCACTAATTCAGGGGTAGAAGTTCCAAATCCAATAAGGACTATACCAATCAACAAAGTTGAAACTTTTAATTTTTTTGCTACTTCTACAGAGCTTGAAACCATAACATCACCGCCCACAGCAAGCAAAATCAACCCCAAAACAAACATTAAATATAACATTTATTACTCCTTAATTTTTTTTAAATTTATTATGCTTTTATATAAAAGTCAATAGTTGTTAAAACCTATGATTATTTATCTAAACTTTCCTTTTCTTGGTTTATCAAAAGTTGAATCATTTTTACAGCATCGTTGTCATTTTGAGCCATAGATGAAACATTGATAGCCATTTCAAAAGCCTTGTCTTCTAAATAATTTTGAGGTTTATCTTCTAAACTTTCATTTTCATATAATACTCTTAATTCATTTAACAAAGTATTAAATACATTTGTTTTATTTACAGATGTATTGGCAAGTCTGTTAATTAAACTTTCCTCAACTTCACCATTTGAATCATCATCAATGGAGGTAATCCAATTTATATTGAACCCAAGTTTTCCTAATTTTTCTAATGTTTCAAGTTTAGGCTTACTAATACCACGTTCGTAATTTTGCCATGTTATTTCACCAAGTCCTAAAAGAGAAGACATTTCCTTTTGAGTCTTTTTTAATGTTAAACGAATTTTTTTTAATTTTTCTTCCATTTCTTTCCTAACAAGTTTAAAGCATATAAAATTATGTATTTTATACTTTACAAACATAAAAATATATGTATATAATACAAATATATAATTTTTTACATAAAATATTATATCATATTTATAATACATAAGCATTATTTATTTTAGGAGATAAAATGAAAAATACAAACAAAAAAAACATTTCTGATGAATCTTTATATGAAATAATCGGAAATAGAATAAACAAAAGACGAGTTGCATTGCATATTGATTTTGGTGATTTTGCAAAACAACTTAATATTTCTGCAAGTGCTTTGGAAAATATTGAAAAGGGTAAACAAAAAATTTCTATTGATTTATTATCAGAAATTGCAGATTTATTAAAACTTAATAAAATGTATTTACTTACAGGTATAGAAAATAAAAATATAGTTGAAAGTTTAAAAGTTCTTAATAATTACATCGACTGTTTCAAAATGGTCCAAAGTATGTCTGAAAAAAATCGTGAACGTCTTTTTAATATAATCAAAAATCAAAAATTCTCTAAAAATTCGAGAAAAAATTCAAAATAGAATATTTTTTATAAAAAATACAATTATAGATTTTAATAGTTGACAAATAAGTAGAACAAATATAGAATATAAGTAAGTTTTGAAATAAGATTAAGGAGATAAATATGCTAACAAAACAGCAACTTAAACTTTTTATGATTATTGATGAAAGTTTAAAAAAAGATGGTATTTGCCCTTCTTTTGAGGAAATGAAAAATTTGATTGGATTAAAGTCAAAATCTGGTATTCATAGACTTATTAAAAGTTTGGAGGAACGTGGATTTATAAAACAAATTCCGAACAAGGCTAGGGCATTGGAAATTATCAAATATCCAGAAAACTTTAATCCTCCTAATATAACACCTGTAAATGATAATGTGAAAATGACCACAATTCCATTATATGGAAAAATTGCTGCTGGAACACCTATTGCTGCGATTGCGGATACAACTGAAACAATGGAGATACCATCTGATATGTTGGGAATTGGTAAATTTTACGCTTTGCGTGTTGAGGGGGATTCTATGATAGAAGCTGGTATTCACAGTGGTGATAGAGTTATTATAAAGGAAACTCCAACTGCTGAAAATGGCACTATTGTTGTTGCACTTATTGATAATGAGGAAGTTACCCTTAAATATCTTTACAGAAAGGATGGTTCTATTGCATTAAAGCCAGCAAATCCAAACTATCAAACACGAATTTTTGCACCTGAACGTGTTAAAATTCAAGGTCAGTTGGCTATGTTAATAAGAAGTTATTAAGATAGGAAAATTTTCTTGCAATAAAAACGAATCTGTGTTAGAACATAATAAGAACAATTAAAAGAGGAAAAGAAGATGTCAGAAAACAAACAAAAAGCATTAGAAGCTGCACTTTCACAAATTGAAAAATCTTTTGGTAAGGGAAGTATTATGAAACTTGGTGAACAAGCTGGATTAAAAATTCCATCAATTTCAACTGGTTCACTTGGACTTGATATTGCGCTTGGTATTGGTGGTCTTCCAAAGGGACGTATTGTTGAAATTTATGGACCTGAAAGCTCTGGTAAAACAACACTTACTTTACATATAGTTGCAGAGGCTCAAAAGGCTGGTGGCACATGTGCTTTCGTTGATGCAGAGCATGCTCTTGATCCTGCTTATGCAAAAAAAATAGGTGTGGATATTGATAATCTTATAATTTCACAACCTGATTCTGGTGAACAAGCATTGGAAATTGCAGATACACTTGTTCGTTCTGGTGCGATTGATGTTTTGATTGTCGATTCTGTTGCTGCCCTTGTGCCAAAGGCTGAACTTGAAGGAGAAATGGGCGACAGTCATATGGGACTTCAAGCACGTCTTATGTCTCAAGCCTTAAGAAAATTAACTGCATCAGTTGCAAAATCAAATGCTTTGGTTGTATTTATTAACCAAATCCGTATGAAAATTGGAGTGATGTTCGGAAATCCTGAAACAACAACTGGTGGAAATGCACTAAAGTTCTATTCATCTGTTCGTATGGATATCCGCCGTGTTGGTTCAATTAAGGATAAGGAAAATGTTATTGGAAATGAAACACGTGTGAAAATTGTTAAAAACAAGGTTGCTCCACCATTTAAAACAGTTGATTTTGATATTATGTATAATCAAGGAATTTCTCGTGAAGGCGAAATTATTGAACTTGGTGTAAAGGCTGGTATTATTGAAAAATCTGGTTCATGGTTTTCCTATAATTCTGAACGCATTGGTCAAGGAAAGGAAAATGCTCGTCAATGGTTAAAGGATAATCCAAAAATTGCCCAAGAACTTATTAAAAAGATTATGGAAAAATCTGGCGTTATTAACGAAAAAATGCTAGAAGCCTCATCTTCTATTGAATCTGATGATGATACTCCTGCTCCAGTAGAAGAATAAAATAATCTTTATAAAAATAAAAACTCCTTTCTTTTTCCGAAGGGAGTTTTTTTATAAGCTATATATATTGCCTAATATATGTAAGTCATTAAATAAAAGTATTTTTTCTTATGGCATATATTATAAAAACGGATTATACTAAATAATAATTCTCCGATGTTCTGCTTTTATATAAATACAATAAAAGGAACTCAAATGAGCCAAAAACTAATCTCTGTTATAATTCCTATATACAGCATAAAAAAGTGTATAAGTAAATGTTTGGAAAGTATAACAAATCAAACGTATAAAAATCTTGAAATTTTAATTATTGATAATCACCCAAAACCAATTTTTTCTGATATTTACAATAAATTTGCAAAAAAGGATAATCGAATAAAAATCATTACGACGACTTCATCTGATGTTAATAATTTGGGTTTAAACCTTGCAACTGGCGACTATGTTCATTTTATTTCTTCCTGCGATTATATTTCTCCTGATTATTATGAAAAAATGTTAAATTCTGTATTGCCAAACAACAGCGACATTGCCATAAGTGGGTTCAATATCGGCAATGAAAAAATTATTTATAAAACCAACACATTGTATAATAGAATAAAGGACAAGGTTAATATCACCGAACTTAACAAATACGAATTTATTTTTCGCTATCTTTTCAAAAAAGATTTTTTAACAACAAACAAAATCAAATTTAATAAAGAAAATTCCGTTGACGATTTATTATTTTTAATGAAAAGTGTTTTCTTCGCAAACAATATCGCAACTGTGCCTAACGTGATGTATTTTCATACTGAAGAATAAAAGATAATAAAAAACCCTCCAATCGGAGGGCTTTATTTTTCATACAGTTGTTATTATATAGTTTTTGCAATAGCAACAGCTGTATCAAGCATACGATTAGAGAAACCCCATTCGTTATCATACCATGAAACGATACGAACGAAATTACCTTCCATAACTTTAGTTTCTTTCAAATCAAATGTTGAAGAAGCAGGGTTATGGATAAAGTCAGATGAAACCAAAGCGTCAGTATTTACGCAAAGGATACCATTATATCTGTCTGACTTTGATGCTTCGATAATAGCATTGTTAATTTCTTCAGCTGTAACTGAATCTTTTTTAACAACAAATTTGAAATCAACCAATGAAACATCTGGTGTAGGAACACGAGTAGAAGCACCATCAAGTTTTCCAGCCAATTCTGGGATAACAAGACCGATAGCTTTTGCAGCACCAGTTGTTGTAGGAATAATGTTTTGTGCAGCAGCACGTGAACGGTAAAGATTACCTTTTAAATCTCTATCAAGAGTTACTTGATCACCTGTATATGAGTGAATAGTTGTCATATAACCATGAGAAATACCAAAGTTTCTGTTTAATACTTCAACAACAGGAGCCAAGCAGTTTGTTGTGCAACTTGCATTTGAGAAAACTCTCATATCAGAAGTAATTTTGTCTTGGTTAACACCATAAACAACAGTTAAATCAGCACCTTTTGCAGGAGCAGAAACGAGAACACGTTTTGCACCAGCATCTAAATGAACTTGAGCTTTTTCTTTTTCAGTGAAAATACCTGTGCATTCAAAAACGATATCAATATCTAAATCTTTCCATGGATATTCTTTTGGATCACGGATAGCAAACATTTTTGCCTTTTGAGTTCCAGCAATAAGCATATCGCCTTCAAGTTTAGCTTCAACAGGAAGTCTTCCATGAACAGAATCATATTTTAAAAGGTGAAGAGAAGATTCAGGGCTAGCTAAATCATTGATAGCTACAACTTCAACATCTTTTCTACCACTTTCGATTAAAGCACGGAAAGTCATTCTTCCGATACGACCAAAACCATTTATTGCTACTTTTACTGCCATTTTAATAGTCCTTTCATTTGTTTATTATACAAAGTAGTTAATATGCACTCTATTATACATTTTTAAAATCCAAGTGCAAGAGAATATTTTTACATCATATTCTTATTTTAGTAGAAATAAAAAATTGAAAACATATTAAAAATATAAATATAGATGATTTAAGAGAAATTTATTTTATGTAATCCGATTCATAATTTTCTTGCAATTTGAAAGAGTTATGTTATACTTACCCCAAGTTTTTAGGACTTATCCATATAAATAAAAACTAATACTCAATTAAAGGGGGTGAAATAATGGTTAAAGTTCTAGTTCGTGATAACAATGTTGAACAAGCTCTTCGCGTTCTTAAAAAGAAAGGACAAAAGGAAGGTCTTCTTCGTGAAATCAAAGAAAGAAAGTACTATGAAACTGGTACAGCTATGAAAAAACGTAAGAAGAATGAAGCTGTTCGCCGTGAAAGAAAACGTATTTCAAAAGAAAAACAACTTCTCGGTTATTAGTTTAAAAGCCCCAATTTAAGGGGCTTTTTTTGTTATTGATTTTTTGATTATTTCATTAACTGTTATAAAATTATCTATATGGAGAAATCTTATTTCATAAGGTTGGCTATTTCCATTATAAATTCTTGTCCCTCCAGCAGTTGAAATATCAACATTTCCAGTTCCTAATATTAAATCAAATATATTTCGTGAAAGCCTTATATCAGTAATTTTTATAAATGGTATAAATTTATATGTTTTAAAAAATATTCCTTTTATTTCAAGTATACCATTATCTGTGATTAAGTATTTCATACTTTTATATTTAAAATATAAATATGCAAAACAAAAAATTAAGAAAAATAAAGTTAATATTAACCCTTCTTTAAAAAATCTATAATAAATACAAAATAGAAAAAATAGAAAACTAAAACAACAAGATTTAATAAAGGCAAGTATTAAAGAAACTTTATTTGAAACATCTGTAAATTCAATAATTTTTTCATCTTTACTTATATATTGAGTGTAGTTATCATTTAGTATATTCATTTATTTTCCTTTCAAAAATTTACTTTGATGCAACTGGTTCAATATTATTTACATTGATTAAGTTTGCAAATTGAGAGAAATTTTTATCCAACACAGCAAATTGAATATTTATTTTATCCCTGTTGGTTGTAAATTTTTTAAGTTCTGCCTTTGTAATATTTTTTATAGATGGAAGTTTCACAGTCAATGGATTAACGTGAACATTATCCTTTATAATTTCATAGTGCAAATGTGGGCCAGTAGAAAGTCCAGTTGAACCAACATACCCAATTATTTGACCTTGAGCAATTTGGCTACCTACATTTATTCCAGATTTAAAACCCTTCATATGACCATAAGCAGTGGAGTAAGTGCCATTATGCTTTATTTTAATATAATTACCATAGCCATTTCTCCAACCTTTGAAAACAACCTTACCACTTCCTGCTGCGGGGATAGGAGTTCCACTTGGTGCGGCAAAGTCAATTCCCTGATGTGCACGAGAATATCCAAGGATAGGGTGCTTTCTTTTACCATATTTTGATGAAATTCTTGCTCCGTTAATAGGAGATTTTTTAAGAGTTTTTGAGGCACTTTTACCATTTTCATCATAATATGCAACAAAACCATTTTCATTTTCATAACGATAAAGTTTGAAATCCTGTTGTCGTGAATTAAGGTAAAGAGAAGCAAAAATCACATCACCATTTCCTATATAATCCCCATTATCAGAATAAAGATTTTCATACATAATTTGGAATTTATCACCAGGGTAAATATCACGTTCAAAATCCACATCAAAAGAAAATATTTCATAAAATTTATCAATGATGTTATAAGGAATACCTTGAGCCAATGCAGCCTCAATAAGTCCAGTTCCTTTTAAAATTTCGCCTTCTTTTCTAATAAGTTCAGATGTTATATCAGATTTTTCCTCAACAGTTCTGAATCCATCTGCGGTTTTTTCCGCACGAATTTTGTAAATTGGGCTTTTGATAATTTCCAAAGAACGAAGTTCAGCCTTTACCTTTCCATCTTGGTTTGGAATAGGTTTTAATTTTATCACGATTTTGTCATTATCAGGTTTTAATTCAGAAGTTTTTGAAATAGGGTCAATAGCCTTGCTTACTGCTAAAATCTCACTATAACAAATTCCAAAAGATGAAAGCATAGAAGCTATTGAATCACCACTTTTTACTTCCAAGGTATGTTCCTTCACCCCACTAAACATATCATCAAAAAAATTATTGATACGCTTTGGAATAGGGTTAGAAGATGTGCCGATAATTTGATTTTCCATTAATGGAAAGTCCACTTCCTTCACAGGAGCGATATTACTTCCTGATTGTTTAGAAATAATAAAGAAAAATAAAATACATAAAGAAAAACTGATAGCAAACACCTGAAAATGAGGTTTCTTTATATACTTTTTAATATGTTTTTTTGCATTATTTATTGTCATAATAGACCTATTTTATAATAACTTTTAAAAAAAATCAAATATTTAATGATTTATTTCCCCAAGTTTTGTATTTTGGCAATCACAGATGAAATTCCAACTTGTCTTTGATTTGAAAGATGTTCAGATAATCCCATTTTATTAAATAATTCAAACACATTTATATTTTGTATTTCAGATATATTCTTTTGATTAAAAATCACCATTAAAATATACAAAAGTCCCTTTACAATCAACGCATCACTGTCAAAAAGAAAAGAATATTTGCTATTTTCATCAATTTTATATTTCCACCATACAGATGCAGAACAACCATAAATTCTGTTTTCTTCAATCCTTTCTTCAGATGGGAAAGGAGTAATTTCACGACCAAGTTCAATCAGATAGGAATATTTATCATTCCAATCATCTATCATATTAAAATTTGAAATTAAATCATCAATAGTCATAATTTGCTTTGCCTTTATTTTTAATATATTATATAATATAGAAAATTTAAGACAAGGGAAAAATGAAACTACAAGAACCAAAATATTTTTATAAAAAGTGGGGAATATCAACATTTTTATTGCCTTTTTCATTGCTTTATAAATTGGGGGATAAATTAAATCAACTTACAACCAAAACATATAAATCAAAGGCAAAGGTTATTTGTGTTGGTAATATCGTTCTTGGTGGTGTTGGCAAAACGCCAGTCGTTATAAAGTTAATAGAGCTTTTTTTGAAAAAAAATATAAAAGTTGGTGTCTTATCCCGTGGTTATGGAAGCAAACTTTCATCTGATATTCCATTTTTAATTGATACGAAAAAACATACGAGTATTGATGTTGGTGATGAACCATATTTAATTGCAACAAAATATAAAAATGTTCCAGTATGTGTTTGTAAAAACAGGGCAAATGGTGCCAAATTTCTTGAAAATAAGGTTGATGTTATAATAATGGACGATGGTTTCCAAAACTATAAATTGGCAAAGGATATAAAGATTTGTGTCTTTGATGGTGTGTCTGGTCTTTCTAATGGCTATATTTTTCCAGCAGGTCCCCTTCGCCAAAGTTTAAAATCTGGGTTAAAGGGGGTAAATCTTGCAATTATAATGAGAAAGCCAAATCCATTATTAGAAACAACCCTTAAATTAAATGGTGTTCCAGTTATAAATGGAATTACCGCTCCAACCGATAGTGTGAAAAATTTTATTGGTAAGGAGGTAATTGCATTTGCAGGTATTGGCAAACCTGAAAAATTTTATAAAACCTTAACTGATAATAATATCAACGTTGTGGATAAAGTTAGTTTTCCTGATCATTATGCTTATACACAAAGCGATATTGAAACTTTGCTTAACCTTTCAAAGTTAAAGGGACTTCCTTTACTTACTACTATGAAAGATTATGTGAAATTGCCAAATGATGTTCGCAAAAAAATTACCCCTATTGATATAGAGGTAAAATTTGATAATGAAAAAATATTATCTGAAATATTATTTTAAATTTTTAATATTGCCTTATTTTTCTTTCCACAAGAAATAAGTATTTTTCCATCTTTTGCAAAGGTTTCATCAATTACCTTTTTATCATCAGAAATTTTTTCATCATTAACACTTACTGCACCACCAACAATCATACGTCTTGCATCACTTTTTGATTTGCAAAGTGAAGTATATGTTAATACATCAAGAATATTCATTTCAGATGTCAATTCAAATGTTGGCAAATCCTTTCCCATACCACCATTTTCAAAAGTTTCTTTTGCAGTTGCTTCGGCTGTTTTTGCAGCATCTTCACCACGACAAATTTTTGTTGCTTCAAAAGCAAGAATTTTCTTTGCTTCATTGATTTCTGCCCCTTGAAGTTTTTCAAGTTTTTCAATTTCGGAAATAGGGAGTTCTGTAAATATGCGAAGCAATTTTGAAACATCTCTATCATCAACATTTCGCCAGAATTGGTAATAATCATAAGCAGAAAGTTTATCTTCATTAAGCCATACAGCATTTCCCATTGACTTTCCAAACTTTACACCATTGGCATCAGTCAACAAAGGAGCAGTCAAGGCATAAAGTTCCACACCTAAACGTCTTCCCAAATCAACACCAGAAACAATGTTTCCCCATTGATCAGCACCACCGAATTGAAGCACAGCTCCATAACGTTTATTTATTTCAACAAAGTCGTATGCTTGGAACAAAGAATAATTAAATTCCAAAAATGATAAAGGTTGTTCTCTATCTAAACGAAGTTTAACACTTTCACGTTTAAGCATTTCATTTACAGAAAAATAACGACCAAACTTTGTTAAAAAATCAATATAAGAAATATCCTTAAACCAATCATAATTATTCACCATAATTGCATCGGTTTTTCCATCACCAAAGGAAAAGAATTTTTCCATAGATTTTTTTATTCCAGCCATATTTTTTGTAAAAATTTCATCAGTCATCATTGGACGTTCACTTGAACGGCCAGATGGATCACCAATTCTTCCTGTTGCCCCACCGATAAGAGCAATAGGCTTATTTCCAGTTTTTTGAAAAAGTCGAAGAAGGGTAAGTGAAACCAAATTTCCAATATGCAAACTATCAGCGGTAGGGTCCGCACCCAAATAACCAATAACAGAACCACTTAAAAGTTTTTTATCCAAACCTTCCAAATCACTTGCTTGATTAAAAAGACCACGTTCCTGAATAATATTTAAAAAATCTGATTTTACTTTATACATTTTTTCACCTTTATTTATATTGAAAAAATATTACAAAATAAACAAAACAAATGCAAGTAAAGAATTTGCTTTATAAACAATCAAAATTATTTTATTATAAAACCAGATCCAGAGATGGGTATAGGACTGTCTAAAGTCCTAATGTACAATGCACTGCCAATTCAACTTTGTGCAGTGATAAAATCCTCTTCGCGTGGTTGGAAAGTCTTTGACGTATCTTTACCCATGCTGGCACAAAAAATTATTATGGTGGTGTAGGAGGTTTCTGTTCATCTGTAAAAGATTTGTATCAAACTGATTCAAAATGTATTTTTCAGGGTGGTGGTTGCTCCGAAGGTGAAGAAATAAGTAATGCATACGGAACAGGTGATGAATTGCGTGCAAAATTCAATGAACTTTCTGAAATTTGTGAAACTCCACTCCAAGAATATAAACTAAATAAAACAGATATATATGGTAATCCAAGCTATCAAACGGTTTATCTTCGTCACCCAGGAAATGGAAAAACAAATGTTAAATCCAATACTGATAAATTTAATGATAAACTTTGCTCTCATTGTGCAAAACTTTATAAAATTAAATAACATCAGCCAACAAAAAATCCCCCAAGGTTTTGCCAAGGGGGATTTAATTTTTTTATAAATATTACATAGGTAAATCAACACCTTCTGGAAGTTGAAGTCCTGATGTTGCTTCTTCCATAGTTGCAGTTGAAATTTCATCTGCTTGTTCTTTTGCATTATTCATTGCAGCAACGATTAAATCTTCTAATGTTTCCTTTTCGCTTTCTTTTAACAAAGAAGCATCGATTTCAGCTTTTCTTGCTTCTTTTGTGCAAGTCATAGTAATTTTTACCAATCCACCACCAGCTTTACCAATAACTTCTTGTTTTGCAAGTTCTGCTTGAGCAAGTTTTACTTTGTTTTGCATTGCTTGAGCTTGAGCTACTAATTCGTTTAAGTTAACCATTGTATTCTCCTCTTTTTATTATTAACTAATAAATAAAAGGATACTATAATTCTTCGATTTTTGCAACATAAGAATTTTTAAAACTATGTAAAACTTCTTTTAAAATTGGGTTTGTGGAAATTTCCTTAAGCTGAGAATTAAATATATCTTGTTTTTTCTTATAAATAGTATCTTCGCCAGCCTGATTTGAATGTTCAACCTTTATATTATACTTTGCCATAATGAAAAAGTCGTTAAGGTTTTTCAAAAGTTCACGTGGATATCCTGTATCAAAATTTATAAAAAGAGTTCCATTTTCAAATGACACAAATCTTACATACTTTTCAACATCTTGGGACAAAAGATATTTTTTCTTTTCTCTTAATATTTCGACAATGCTTTCGATTGAAAGAGTTGATACTTCGGTCAACGCATTATTTTCTTCGAATAATGGAGATTCGTTTATTAAGCTAGATATTTTTTTTTTGAACTTCAGAAGAAGTTTGATTTTCTATCTTGTTAAGGATTTCCGCTGGACTTGGCATCATACCGACATAAGAAAGTCGAATAATAATCATTTCCACCGCAGAAAGCACATTTGGCACACGAGAAAGTTCATCAAATCCCTTAAGAAGCATTTGCCAAACACGAGAAAGAGTTGCAATGCTTAAATCATTTGCAAGTTTTGAAACCTTTTCTTGTTCCGCTGGTGTAATAGGGAGTAATGATACAGCCTTTGGTGTAATTTTCACCCTTGTAATATAATGGGTGATTTCCAACAAATCAGTTAAAATCAACACAGGGTCAACCCCTAAATTATATTGATTATCAATTATTTCAACTGATTTTTCAATATTCCCACTCATAATAGAATCGTATAAATCGAATACAACACCTTTACCAGCCAATCCCAAAATTTTTGAAACCTTTTCTGATGTAATATCCCCTTCGCAATTTGAAATGACCTGATCTAAAAAACTCATACCATCACGCACAGAACCATCTGCAGTTTTTGCAATAATGTTAATAGAGTCATCATCAATTTTAACATTTTCCAATTCGCAAATATGCTTGAAATGCTTTGAAAGAGTTTCTAAATCCACACGTGGTAAATCAAATCTTTGACAACGAGATAACACAGTCGCAGGAACCTTTCGAATTTCAGTTGTTGCAAAAATAAATTTTGCATAAGGAGGAGGCTCTTCCAATGTTTTAAGAAGTGCATTAAAGGCATTCTTTGACAACATGTGAACTTCATCGATGATATAAACTTTGTATCTTGCAGATGAAGGTTTGTATTGCACGCCGTCAATAATTTCGCGAATATCATCAACACCAGTTCGTGAAGCCGCGTCCATTTCAATAACATCAATATGTCTATCTTCTGCGATTGCACGACAATGTTCACAAACACCACAAGGCTTTACTTGTGGACCAGTAGCCTTTCCATCGGCACCAATGCAATTTAATGATTTTGCAAAAATTCTTGCGGTTGAAGTTTTACCAACGCCACGAATACCAGTAAATATATAAGCATGAGCAAGTCTATTAGTCTTAATTGCATTAGTCAAAGTTTTAACCAATACATCTTGACCTATAAGTTCATCAAGTGTGCTAGGTCTATATTTGCGTGCCAATACTTTATATTTAGCTTCTTCTGTCATAAAAATACTCTATTTGAATTTATAATAGCCCATTTTAACAAATTTTTTCCTAATAGCAAGATTAAATTTTTAAATTTATGATTGCTATTGTTTTATAATTTTAGTAATAATTATAAAGAATAGAAATAAAAGGAGTAAAAAGTGAAAAAATCTATCTTATTATTGTTATTATCATTTGTATTTTCTTTGACTGCAAAATCTGCAACACCTGATTTGCGTGCACCACATGCAATACTTATGGATTTTGATAGTGGTAAAATTTTATATGAAAAAAATGCTGATGTTATGGTTCCTCCTTCTTCTATGAGCAAACTTTTAACTGTATATAAGGTATTTGAACTAATCAAAGATGGTAAATATTCTTTGGATAGTGAATTTGTCGTTGGTCCAGAAGCATGGAAAAAGGCAAAGGCAATGAATGCAAACTCTGGCTCAACAATGTTTCTTGAATATAATGAAAAAGTTCGTCTTGAAGATTTGATTCGTGGAATTATTGTTAACAGTGGTAATGATGCAACAATAGTAATTGCCGAAAACATAAGTGGAAGTGAGGATAATTTTGTAAGGGAGTTAACTGCACTTTGTGAAAAATTGGGACTTAACAACTCATCAATAAAAAATGCTTCTGGTTGGTATGATAAAAATCACCTTATGTCAACAAAAGATTTGGTTATCCTTTCCCGCCGTATTATAAAGGATTTCCCTGAATTTTATCATTACTTTGGTGAAAAAGAATTTTTATATAAAAAGGATTTAACAGGAAACAAAGACAACAGAAATAAACTTCTTTGGATTATGCCATCTGCTGATGGACTTAAAACAGGTCATACAACAAAGGGTGGTTATGGTTTATCATCTTCTGCAAAAAAAGGACAAAGACGTTTAGTTGCCATTGTAAATGGTATAAAGGGAACAAATCCAAGCTATGCTAGATTTACAGATTCTAAGGCTTTGTTAGAATGGGGATTTAAGGAATTTTCAAACTTCGTATAT
This sequence comes from uncultured Alphaproteobacteria bacterium, assembly GCA_934246625.1. Lineage (GTDB taxonomy): Bacteria > Pseudomonadota > Alphaproteobacteria > Rs-D84 > CACZYB01 > CACZYB01. Next base: position 223,451 of record CAKQHZ010000001.1, on the reverse strand, counting down.
TATAAACGTGGTGATAAAGTTTTTGATGTGCCAGTATGGTTTGGTGCAAAAAGCACAGTTCCAGTTGGTGTTGATGAAAAAATTTTAATTACTGCTGAAAATGGTTCAACACCAAATGTTGAATTGCGTGCTACGTTTGAAAGTCCAGTTCCTGCTCCTGTTGTAAAGGATACAAAAGTTGGAACATTAACACTTTATGTTGATGGTGTAAAAACTGGTGAATATGACTTAATCACACTTGAAGATGTTAAAAAATGTAATTTTATGGTAAGAATTTTCAAAAACTTAAAACAAATAATTTTAAACATAGTGGGGTAATATGAAGGGATTATTTATAACTTTTGAAGGTGGTGAAGGTGTTGGTAAAACAACCCAAGCCAAAATTATTTCCGAAAAATTAAAACAAAAAGGTTATAATGTAATTACAACTCGTGAACCTGGTGGCACAATGCTTGGTGAAAAGATTCGTGAAATTCTTTTAAAAGGAGAGGTCAATAAAATGTCTCCTGAAACCGAAGCATTGCTTTTTACTGCTGTTCGCCGTGATCATTATGAAAATGTGATAAAGCCAAATGTCGATGCTGGTAATATTGTAATTTGTGATAGATATATGGATACAACAAATGCGTATCAAGGATATGCTCATGGTTTAGGCATTGAAAAAATGGAACAATTATATCATCTTGCAATAGGTGATTTTAAACCAAATTTAACAATTATTTTTGATATTGATCCATCAAAATCACATGGCAACCTTACAGAAATAAATCGATTCGAAAAAATGGGTAATGAGTGGCTTACAAAGGCATTAAATGGATTTCGTGAAGTTGCAAAACTTAACCCATCAAGATGTGTTCTTATGCCATCAGAAGGCAGTATAGAAGATGTAAGCAATCGTATAATGAAAATTTTAAATGAAAAATTGGGATTGTAATTTATGGCAACAAAAGAAGATGTTATTTTAGAAAATCAAGAAAATAATCCAAAGGATACTCCATACCTTCTTTCTCATCAAAAGGAAGAAGAGGAGTTTTTCACTGCGTTTAAATCTGGACATCTTCACCATTCTTGGTTGATTACAGGAACCAAGGGTATTGGTAAAGCAACCCTTGCATACAGAATTGCCCGATATATTTTTTCACTTAACAATCCAAATCATTTAAAAAATTTGAATATCAATATTGATACATCTTCACCAATACTTGATAATCTTCCTGAAAACAATTTCAATTATGATGATGAAGACGAAGATGAAAGCGAAGATTCTTTTTCATCACTAAACTACACTGAAACCCCAATACAATCACAAAGTGTTGCAAGTGTATCTTTGGATAAATTTGACACATCCCCACTTAAACTTTCTGCATCACACCCTATATTTGAAAGATTAAAAGCAGGGGGACTTACCGATTTAATTATTATAGAACGTGAATTTTCTGATGCTTCAAAAACAAAACTTAAAACTGAAATTTCTGTTGAACAGATTCGAAAGCTAAAGGAATTTTTTTCAAAAACTTCATCAGAAGGTGGATATAAAATTGCGATTATAGATTCTGTTGATGAAATGAATACCAACAGTAAAAATGCTTTATTAAAGATTTTAGAGGAAGCTCCAAATCAATCTTTATTACTTCTTATTTGTCATAATATAAACGGTTTGCTTCCAACAATAAAATCACGATGCCGAATTTTAAAACTTTCACCTATTGATGATAAAAATATGGAGCTTTTATTAAAGGATAAAATACCATCTATAAAGGAAAATGAAATAAAAGAGCTTATAAAAATAAGTGAAGGAAGTATCGGAACCGCATTAAATATTTATAAAAATAATGGGTTGGATTTACAAACTAAATTCCTTGGTGTGATTCCAGAAATTTTTAATAAAAAAAATAGTGGCATTTTGGAAATAATAAATACCGTCGGTAATTCCGAAGAAATTTTTAATATTTTTCAGGATATAGTGATTCGCTTTTTATCAAATGCAATAAAATACAAATCAAAATTGCCAATTAAAAATTTAACTGATATTGAAACAAGGGCATTAGATGTAATTACAACTTACTATAAAAATATAAAGTCTTTGTTTTCGATTCGTGAGGCAGTGTTAAAGGATTTTCGCCTTGTTCCACTTCTCAATCTTGATATTACCGCAACAATTATATCTACATTTGAAAGGATAAAAAATGTTAATTGATACACATTGCCATCTTGATTTTTATGAAAATAATGAACTTGAAGATGTGATATTAAGGGCGGAAAATGCAAATGTTAACTATATGCTTAATGCCTGTGCATCAAAAGACAGTTTTGAAAAAATCATAAATATAGTGAATACTCACAAAAATATATTTGGAGCAATTGGAGTCCACCCTCACGAAGCTGAGGATATGGGGTCTGCTATTTCTGAAGACGAGCTATTGTTGTATATCAATAAATCAAATAAAATTGTTGCGATTGGTGAAACTGGTCTTGATTATTCTCGTGAGAATATTAACAAAGATATACAATTTGAAAATCTTTATAATCACATAAAGGTTGCAACCCAAACTTCACTTCCATTGATAATACACAATCGTGATTCAAACGAAGATATGACAAATATTTTAACATCTGAAATGAAAAAACATAGTTTTAAGTGTATAATTCATTGTTTTACCGCCGATGAAACTATGGCAAAAAAAATGTTGGATATAGGTTGTTATATTTCTGCATCTGGAATTTTGACATTTAAAAATGCGACATCACTTCAGGAAGTTTTCAAAAATATTGTTCCATTGGACCGACTTTTGATTGAAACTGACAGTCCATATCTTGCACCTGTCCCATACAGAGGACATCGAAATGAACCTTGCTTTGTCGGTGAAGTTGCAAAAAAACTTGCTGAATTAAAGGGGCTTTCTTTCGAAGAAATTTGTGATATTACCTTATCAAATGCAACAAAGATATTTAACTTAAATATTTAACTTCTTTTTACATATTTTTTTAATGTTTCAAGATTTACAACTTTGAAAACAAAAAGTGATGTAAAGTAAAATACTACTGCAAAGATAATAAGGAAACATAACATCATAATCCTTGCAAAAAGGCTATAACTTTCAATATCTGAGATAATGCCATTTGTTCCAAGGTAAATAACAATTCCCATTATACAAGATAAAATCAGTATCTTGAAAATATCCTTTAATACACGCTTATACATATACATAAATTCATTTTTATAACTTATGTAATAAAGAAGCAAAAATCCAATCCAATTTGAAATTGTAATTGCTAATACAACACCAATATAACTAAATTTTTGTGTAAGAGTTATTGTAAAAAATAAATTAAACAACAATGAAATTCCTGCAGTTATCATAGGTGTTTTTGTATCCTTTCTTGCATAAAAAACATTTGAGTAAAGTTTTGTATATACAAGAGCAGGCAAACTTAAACAAAGAATTTGTAAAATTTGTGTTGTTGCAAATGTATCACTTGTCTTAAATTCTCCTCGTTCAAAAAATATTTGAATAATTGGATAACTTATTGCCATCATACCTATTGCACATGGTATTACAAGAAGACTTGCCATTTTCATAGAGTTATTAAAAATCACTTTTGTCTTATTAAACTTTTGTTTTTTTATTTCCTTTGATAAACTAGGAAGCAATACTGTAGCAATGGCAATTCCAATTACACCAAGTGGAAGTTGATTAAGTCTGTCCGCATAGTAAATCCAAGATACTGCACCATTTGTTGATGTCGCGAAAATACTTCCTATCATAATATTAAGGTGGTAAATTCCAGCCCCCATAATTCCCGGCATAATTTTTTTGAAAAATTGCACCACTGGAAAAGTTAACTTTGCCTTAAATGAAATAATTCCAAAACCATAAGTTTTTGCCACCCAAAACAACCACAAAAGTTGTATAATTCCAGATATAAAGACACCCCATGATACAGCATAAGCAGCATTAGGAGCCACCGTCGCAAATGCAAACAATGACAAAACAATACACAAATTTAAAACAATAGAAGTGCTTGCATAAGGTTTAAAATTTCCAAGTGTGTTTAAAATGCTTCCAAAAAAAGATGTCATTGCGATAAAAAACAAAAATGGAAAAGTTATTTTTGCAAGTGAAACTGCCAATGCAAATTTTTCTTGATTTGCGGAAAATCCAGGAGCAAAAATTTGCACAACTTGAGGCATAAATAATTCACATATCAAAGTAAAAATCAAAAGTATGTAAAAAAGAAGAGCAAATATAGATTTACAAAATTCTTTTGCCTTATGTTTATCCTCACCATATAAAATTCCTGAAAATATAGGAATAAAAGCAGAATTGAATGCTCCTTCTGCAAAAATGCTTCTAAATAAATTTGGAATACGAAATGCCGTTAAAAAACAATCGGAAAGCATTCCTGCACCAAGGTATTTTGCAACAAAAAAGTCGCGAATAAGTCCACTTATACGACTTAAAAAAGTAAGTCCACCTACGGCAATGGTGTTTTTCAAAAACTTTTTATTTAACATAATCTAAAAAAATCCTTTATTTACTCAAAGTTATACTATATCATAAAATATAACAAAAATATAGGCAATATAAAAGAGAGAAAAATGAAAAAATTTTTATGTTTGGGGTTAAGTTTAACCTTATTTGCATGTGCAAATCAAAGGACGAAAGATTATTCTCAAATATCAGATGTTGAAATTTATAATTCTGGTTTGGCTCAACTTTCAAAGGAATATAATATGCTTGCGGTTGATGATTTTTCTCAACTTGAATATAATCACCCTTATTCTTCACTTGTTGCAAATTCTTGGGTGATGATGGGATATGCATATTATAAGGAACATAAATATCAAGAGGCAATAGATGCTTTTGAAAAATTGATAAAATATCAACCAAATCATAAAGATGTTCCGTATGCAATATATATGATTTCAATGTCATATTATGATCAAATTTCACCTATTACTCGTGATCAAAAAATGACCGAACTTGCACTTAAAAATATGGAAAAACTTGTTGAAAAATATCCTGATACAAAGTATGCAAAGGATGTCCTTCCAAAAATAATAATTGCTCGAAATAATCTTGCGGCAAAGGAAATGTATATTGCAAAAAATCTTGTAAAAAAGAAAAATGTAATTGCCGCTCTTAATCGTTTTCAAACAATAATAGCAAAGTATCAAACCACTTTGTTTGTTGAGGAGGCATTATACCGCACTGTTGAAATTTATTTAATCCTTGACGAAGAAGATGATGCAAAAAATATGTTAAGATTGCTTGAGGTAAATTATCCAAATTCTTCATGGACAAAGGATGCAAAAACAATTGTTCAAAACTATAAAAAAAGAAACCCTTAAAATTAAGGGTTTTCAACTTTCCTTGAACCAATGATTTTTATTTCATATTCAAGCATTATTCCAAATTTTTCATAAACTTTATATCTGACTTGTTCCGCCAATTCTTCAATATCCGCAGAAGTTGCATTTCCTTCATTGATGATAAAGTTTGCATGCATAGGAGAAACGATTGCATCACCATATTTCATACCTTGACAACCTGCATCTTTGATAAGTTTCCATGCAGAATGTCCCACAGGATTTTTAAATGTAGAACCCGCAGTCTTTGTATATGTAGGTTGAACAGAATCCTTTTCCTTAAGTATGTTATCCATAGTTTCTTGGATTTTTTTGCTATCTCCCTTTTTACCCTTTAATACAACAGAAGTAATTATGTATTTAGGTTTAATTGAAGAATCACGATAAACCAATCCGCAATCAGAAGCAGGGATAGTTTTAACCTTTCCTGTCAATTTATTTACAACTTCTATTTCAACCAAAATATCTTTTATTTCTTGTTTAAAACAACCAGCATTAGTAATGACTGCACCACCAATAGAACCAGGAATTCCAAACAAAAATTCAAATCCAGCAATGGAATGTTCCATCGCAAATTTAGAAATTGCAATATTTGAAGCAAATGCGCCACAAATAATTTTGCAATCATCACTTTCATCAATTTCAATAGAATTAAAGGCATCAGATTGAAGTCTTATTGTAATTCCATTTAATACACCATCACGAATAAGAAGATTTGAACCAAAACCAAGAGTATGAATATACATATCCTTAGGAGCATGTTTTAAGAAATCCATCAAATCTTTTTTATCCTTAGGAGTAAAAAAAACTTCGGCAATTCCACCAGTCTTAAATCTGGTAAAATTAGCAAGATTATAATTTTCTAATAATTCACCTTTTACTTTTGGTAAATTTTTTATAACAGAATTTTCCATTTTATTTTTTACTTTCAATCATTTCTGGTAAATCATAAATCATATGTTTTATATCACCAGCACCAAACGAAATAATTATATCATCGGCTTTTAAATTTGACAATACAATATCAGTAATTTCAGAAAAATCAGAGATTTGATAAACATTTTGTTTTCCTGTTTGCTTAAGTGCATTATAAAAATCAATGTGATTCTTCATATTTTCAGAAGATTCTCCTGCACCAAACACAGGCATACATACAACAAAATCAGCCTTATCAAAACATTTAAGAAAACTATCAAATAAATCGGTCAATCTTGAATATCTGTGAGGTTGGAAAATAGCCATAATTTTCCCATTACCAGCAACATCACGAGCCATAGCTAAGGTTGTTTCAATTTCCTTTGGGTGATGAGCATAGTCATCAAAAATTCTTATACCATTTACCTTGCCAACCTTTGAAAATCTGTGTTTTACACCTTCAAATTTCAAAAGTGCTTCACGAACCTTGTCTTCACTAATATCTAAAAATTTAGCAACAGCCAAAGCCACCAAACAATTTAAAATATTATGCTTTCCAAAAAGTGGTATATGAAGGTCGTTAATTTTTTTACCATCTTTGAACACTGCATCAAAATATCCACCATCAATATCAAAATGAATATTTTCAGCCCTTATATCAGCATCATTACTGAAACCATAAGTTATAATATTTTTTTTGCCTTCAAATTCCTTTTTTAATTCCATAACAACATTATGGTCTGCACATAGCACAGCCAAACCAGAAGATGGTATTCTGCTTATATATTCACGGAAATAATTTTTAAGGTTATCAAATGTATGATAAAATTCCATATGTTCCGCATCAATGTTTGTAATAACTGCAATATCTGCAGTAAAATGTTTCAAATTACCAAATGCTTCACAAGTTTCTGCTACAACCCAATCACCATTTCCTGCAATATTACTTGAAGCATAGTGAGATATGATACCCCCATCAATTACAGTAGGTTCAAATCCTGCAATATCAAGCAATGTTCCAACGAATGATGTTGTTGTTGTTTTACCATGAGTTCCACTTATACCAATAGATTTTTTCATACCCATAATTGCTTGAAGCATTTCTGCACGTTCAATAATAGGAAGATTTTGTTTTTTTGCCTCGACCATTTCAACATTTGTTTCTGGCACTGCAGAGGAAAATACAATAAAGTCAGCTCCGTTTACATTTTGGGCATTATGACCAATGAAAATTTTTGCCCCAAGTTTTTTAAGATGTTCAAGGTTTTCACCATCTATTTCATTAGAACCTTGCACAACAAACCCAATTTTTAATAATACTTCAGCAATAGAGCTCATACCAATACCATCGGCACCAATAAAATGAAACACAGATGTTTTTGGTAAATTTTTTAAATCTACTTTTGGCAATTTTAAATCCTTTTACGTTTATTTTATAAGCAGTAATTTATCGATTTCATCAACGATATTTTTACTAGCATTATTTTGCAATTTAAAAATTTTAGACTTTTTTGCCATATTTTCAAGTAATTTTTCATTGATAACCAATTTCTTAAGGACATTATAAAGACTTTCAGCTGTAAAATCATCTTGTAAAATAATTTCACCACCACCTTGGGTTGTAATTTGTTCTGCATTTATGACTTGTTGTCTATCCTTATGCTTTACAGGAATAAAAATAGATGGTCTTCCAATTGTTCCAATTTCAAGAACTGTAGATGCCCCAGCACGACCAATAAACAAATGACATTTTTCAAGAATGTTTGCAGGATTTTCAAAAAAACTTCTTACATCACATTTTATATTAAAAGATTTGTAAAATGATTTTACTTCATCAATATCTTCTTTTACCACTTGTTGATATATAAAAAGTCTTTGTCTGATTTTTTCATCAAGCATTGCAACCGCACGTGAAACAGTATCAGAAAAAATTTGTGCTCCTTGTGAACCACCCATTACAGCAATTACAAAAGGAACTTTGTCATTTATTACAGGATAGTCCGTATTTGCAATTTCCTTTATATCTTCACGAAGAGGAAGTCCCACAAATTTTACATTTGCATTTTGTGGAATTTTTTTTGTATTTTTAAATGACACAGCAACCACATCAGCAAATTTTGAAAGAAATATATTTGCATTTCCCAAAATTGAATCTGCATTATGGATAATAGTTTTTTTACCTAAAATCTTTCCCCATAAAACAACTGGCACAGAAATATATCCACCCATACCAATGACAACTTTGGGTCTTATCGTTATCATATAAAAGAAAGTTTGTATAAAACCTATGGCAAGTTTTGTAAGACTTCTTATTCTATACCAAAGGTTTTCACCACTTAATCCACCACCAATAATCACAGAAATTTTTTCAAATTTTGATGCAAATCTTTTACCTCTATTATCTGTGATAAGATAGACATCATAACCACGACTTTCTAATTCTTTTTTAATTTCTGATGCAGGGAACAAATGTCCACCAGTTCCACCAGCACCAATCACAACTTTTATTTTTTTATTTTCCATTGTAATCACCTCTAACATTAAATTCTTGTAAAATTGCAAGTAAAAGCCCCATTCCTAAACAAGAGGAAATAAATGATGACCCCCCATAAGAAATAAATGGTAAAGTCATACCCTTTGTTGGAATAAGTCCCAAATTTGAACAAATATTAACACAAACCTGAAATGCGAAATATGTTGTGATACCAGTTCCAGCAAATATCACAAATGGATTTTTTTTATCCTTTAAAATATTAAAAATTCTTATCAACATCATAAAAAATATTATAAGGAACATAATTGATAATACCGCACCAAATTCTTCTACCATTGCGGAAAACACAAAATCCGTATGCACATCAGGAATTGTTTTTTTAAGGTTGTTTGTATGGCTTCCAAAAAGTCCAGCTTCCTTGATTGCCTTTAATCCCATTTCAATTTGGTATGTATCGCCACTTTCTGCATTGCCAAGGAATTTGTTTATACGATTGTAAAAATGTGGCATATAAAGGTATGCGGAAATTCCACCAACGACACAAATTCCACCCAATGCGACAATCCATTTCCACGCAAGGCCTGCAACAAAAACTTCACTGATAAAAATAACAACAAAGGTAAATGTCATACCCATATCAGGTTGTAATCGCAAAGGAATTATTATACTTATCATAATTCCAATTAAAAGCCAGATATAGTTTTTTACCCTTTTTTTATCATCAAGTATTTGAAATTCTTTTATCTTTACAATAATAAGGGCGATAATAATTGCAAAAATCGGTTTTAAAATTTCAGATGGCTGAATTGAAACACCTAAATTGACCCATCGTTTTGACCCCTTTATTTCATTTGTAAAAAGTGTGCAAATCAAAAGAATATACAACGCCATAAAACCAAATATAGATAGTCGTTTAATCGTTTTTGCAGATAAAAATGTTGATATAAAAAAAACACTTATTCCGATACCAACATACCCAAGATATTTGTGAATATAGTAAGAACTGCTAAGTCTTGCTCTGATGGCAGAATAGGGACTTGCTGCAAAAATCATAAATACTCCAATTCCGATTAAGAACAAAGTTTCAAGGAAAATGGCTTTGTCCAAACCAAACCACCATTTTGCAAATCTACTTTTATCAGTTCTTTGAATAAACATATCTATCCCAATTTATTTTTGTATTTTAAAATAATATCGCCTACTATTTTTTTGAAATGGTCGCCCCTTGCTTCAAATGATTTATATTGGTCAAAAGAAGCACAAGCAGGAGATAGTATAACAACAGGATTTTTTACTTTTCCTTTTTTTAAATCTTTTAAAGCAAGTTTGAATGCTTTTATCACAGCCTTTTCAAGTTTATGACATTTATAGGAAGGAATAATTTTTTTTGTTTGGTTATAAAATTCCTTTTCACATTCCCCAATCGTAAAAATTCGTTTAATATTTCCCTTTTCAAGTTGAGGCATTAAAATATCAATACCGCCTTCCTTTTTTCTTCCACCAATAATCCAATAAACATCATTTAGTGATTGGATTGCATATTGTGTTGCTTCGGCATTAGTAGCCTTTGAATCATTGATAAACTCAATTCCTGCAAAATTACTTACCTTTTCAACACGATGTTCCAAAGCCTTGAAAGTTTTTATTGCATTTACAATTTTAGAAGTTGAAAGTCCTGCACGTTTGCAAACCGCGAAACTAACAACGATATTTTGCCAATTATGTTTGCCCTTAAGGTTTTCCAAAGTTGATAAGTCAAGGATTTCTTTTTTATCTCCCTTTGTGTTATCAAACAAAATACCCTTGGCATTTACGAAATATCCATCAGTCTTTTTTTCAAATGACACAGGAATATTATGCACAGATGAAGCAGATTCTTTTAAAAGCTCATTGAAAATCTTTTTTGTGTATTCATCATCAATCGCAATTACATTAGAAACATTTTTCTTTGATACTCTATGAAAAATTTGTTTTTTTACATTTACATATCCTTCCATACCATTATGTCGTGATAAATGGTCCGGAGTAATGTTTAAAAGTGCAGAAATATCAAAATCAATAGATGGAGAAAGTTCAATTTGATAACTTGACATTTCAAAAACATACCAACCATTTTCATCTAATTCTGGTAAATCAAAAACTGGAATACCAAAATTTCCACCAATGGCTGTTGGCACACCATTTTCCTTTAAAATATGATATATCAAAGCAGTTGTTGTTGACTTTCCATTTGTGCCAGTAACACCAATATAATTTGCCTTTTTATATGTTGATACAAAAAGTTCAACGTCATCAATAATTTTAACCCCAGCTTCTTTTGCTTTTAATGCAACAGGATGAGGCACAGGATATGTATGTGGTATTCCTGGACTTATAACCAAAAGTTCCACAGATGAAAAATCTACACTCATCAAATCTTGAATTTTTGCACCAAAATTTGAAGCCTCTTTTCTTAATTCTTCTTTATTGTCCCATGCAATAACATGCACACAACGTTTTTTTAATTCTCTTACAACTGCCATACCACTTTTACCAAGTCCCAATACGGCAACAGTTTTATTTATTAACTTATTTATCATATTCGCCTCTATTATCTAATTTTAAGTGAAGACAAAGCAAATAATGCAAGGATAATAGAAATAATCCAAAATCTTATTACCACAGTTTGTTCACTCCAACCCTTTAATTCAAAATGATGATGTATAGGAGCCATTTTAAAAATACCTCTACCTCTGATTTTATATGATGCTAATTGAAGTATTACTGACAAAGCCTCAACTACAAAAATAGCACCACAAATAAGAAGTAAAAATTCATTTTTTGTAATAACACTTATAACACCTAAAGAAGAACCTATTGCAAGAGAACCGACATCACCCATAAAGATTTTTGCTGGATATGCATTGAACCATAAAAATCCCAAAATCGCACCAATCAAAGAACCTATTAAAACGGTAATTTCTCCTGCTCCTGGAATATATGGAAGGAAAAGATATAATGAAAAATCTGCACGACCAACAAGGTATGATACAATCAAAAATACAACAAAAGAACTTATAGTAATCATACTTGCAAGTCCATCAATTCCATCAGTTAAATTTACAGCATTAGATGTTCCAACAATTACAAATGCAACAAAAATAAAATATAAAATACCAATATCCCAAAGAATATTTTTGAAAAATGGAATTGTGATTGCTGTTTTAAATTCATTTGGCATCAAAGAGTAAATTCCATAACATGCAAAACCACTTAAAATAAATTGTAAAATCAATCTTAACTTTGCTGATAATCCACGATAAGCATTTCCGTGAACAACCTTGAAATAATCATCAATAAATCCGATAAGTCCGAATGAAAGCATAGTAAATAATACAATCCATACGTATCCATTATTCAAATTGCACCATAACAAAGCAGATACAAGTATTGAAATAATCATCAATACACCGCCCATTGTTGGAGTTCCTTGCTTTTTTAAATGAGATTGTGGACCTTCCTTTCGTATAGGTTGAGCAAATCTTTTTTTTATGAAATTTATAAATTTATTTCCAAAAAGTAAGTAGATGAACAAAGATGTTAAAAGTGCAGCACCAGTTCTGAAAGTTATGTATCTAAAGATATTGAAAATGCCGTCCCATTGGCTAACTAAATTGTAAAACATTGTAATTCCTATAATTGATTTTTTATTTTATATATTATAGCACAATGTGTATTTTTTTTCAAAAGTTTTTTAAGAGCTTATTATAAAATAATTATTTTGCAAATTTATTTTGAATTTAAGTTAAGCATTGGGGTAATATCTTCAATAATTTTAGCGGATACAGGCACAGTAGTGCATGATGCTGAAGTGCAACCTTTATTATTTGCTTCATCAAGCATTACAAGCATAGTATATTTTGGATTTTCAATAGGGAATATTGATACAAAGAAAGTTCGTATAATCTTATCATTATATTTTCCATTAACAAGTTTTTGTGAAGTTCCTGTTTTTCCACCAGCCTTTATATTTTTAAGATTCGCACGATGTCCAGTTCCATCAGTAATAACTAAACGCATAAGTTTTTTTAATTTTTCAGCAGTATCATAATTTACCACCTGAAATGATTTAAAAATATCATTTGGGTTTCGTTTAAGTATTGTTGGATTTACATACATACCATCATTTATAATTGCATTTACAGCACTTATTGTATGAAGAAGACTTATTGAAATACCATATCCATAGGCTGCCGTTGCATTAACATTTTCATTCCATTGTTTTGGATATATTGGAAATCCCCTTTCAGGTAATTCAAAATTCATTTTTGAAAAGAAATTTAATTTTTTAAAGAAGTCAGTTTGTCTTTTTTCACCCAATTCAGTTGCGATTATTGCAGAAGCTATATTTGAGGAATACACAAAAGCCTCTTTCATATTGATTTTCCATTTGTATATGTGTGAATCTCGAACCTTAAAGTTTCCTATCATAAAAGGTTTTGATACATCAAAAAGTTTATTTTCAGGGTAATTATTTTCAAATGCCAAAGCAGTATTAAAAATTTTCATTACTGAACCAATTTCATAAACATCAAGGGTTATATGATTATTATATAATGGATTTGAAAATACATTTTTAAGTTCATTGTTTCGGTAATCAGGTAAAGAAACCATTCCAAGTATTTCTCCTGTTTTTACGTCCATCACAATACCAGCCGCACTTTTTGCATTATAGGTATTCATAGCATTGACAAGGTTTTGCCTTATTGCATCTTGGATATACAAATCCACAGATAAAATAATAGGATTTTTTGATTTTGAAAGTCCTTTATCATCAATATATTTTTCAATACCGCTGGTTCCTTTGTTATCAATATCAATATTTCCTATAATATGAGAAAATAATTTATCTTGAGGATAGAAACGATAATCTGTTTCAATAAAGCCCAACCCTGGTTCACCTATCATTGTAATTTTTTCTCTATCCGAAGGTGAAATTTTTCTTTTAAGCCATGCAAATTTCTTTTTGGATTTAAGAGTTTGTAATACCTCATCATATTTTAAAGTTGGGATAATTTTTATAAGTTCAGTTGTTGCACGTTCAGGATAAATTATATTGTGTGGTTCAACATACAAATCCAGTGTAGGAAGATTTCGTGCCAACAATTCTCCATTTCTATCAAGAATATCAGGTCGAGAAAATTTTGATGCAGTTTTATTTGCAACTTTTGTATCGGAATTGAAAAAATCAAAATTTATACTCAATGTCAAAATTCTTAAAATAATTACCGCAAAAATAAGACAAATAAAATATAAAATGAAGTTAATTCGTGAAACAATAATATTTTTTTTTCGCTTAATTTTTACCCATTCCAAAGGAATATCCATACCAAAGGTAAATGAATTTTTGCTTTTACCTATATTATTAAAATGTTTTTTTAAACTTTCCTTCATTACTATAATTACTCAAACAAAGGGTTAATAGGTATATCAACAATTCGTATAAAATCCTTTTTATCAAACTGATGATAGTTTGTAAGGAATTTATTTGATATAGGTTTTATTCTGGAAATTGAAGTAAGATGTGAAATTTCTGTTTGTAAAACCTTTATTTCAATATCTGTTTCTTGTATTTCTCTTTCAAGAGTTTTAATTTTATCTTGCAAACTATTTATATTATATTGAAGTCTGGAAGAATATATACCCAAACTTAAAATTATAATAATGCTTAAAAATACTATAACAGCCTTTTTCACCTTAAACCCCAAAGTAAAATTAAATTTTTTCAATCGCACGAAGTTTTGCGGACCTTGCACGTGGATTTATTTCAATTTCCTTTATACTTGGTATAATAACATTTTTTTGAAGATTCTTAAAGTGTATTTTTTCATTATTTATATTTTCATTTGTATCAGGCAAATATCTTGAAAAAGATTTTTTTACAAAGGTATTTTCTTTGATAAAATTTTTAACAATTCTGTCTTCTAAAGAATGAAAATCAACAACAACCAATCTTCCTCCAGATTTAAGTATGTCATAGCTTTCATTAAGTATTTTTGAAAGTTCACCCAATTCGTCATTTACAAAAATTCGTATGGCTTGAAATATCCTTGGAATTATTTTTTGTGATTGCCAATCTCCAAACATTGTTTTTATAAGATTGACCAAATCAAATGTTGTTTTAAGTGGAGCTTCCCCACGAATATTTACAATTCTTTTTGCAATGGCACGACTTCTTGGTTCTTCACCATATTTATAAAATATATCAGCAAGCTCTTCTTCTGAAAAATTATTTAAAACCTCACTGGCATCAAATTCATTTTTTCCCATTGCCATAGAAAGTGGAGCATCAAAGCGAAATGAAAAACCACGTTCTGCATTATCAATTTGCATAGATGATATTCCAATATCAAGGACAAGCCCATCTACTTGCAATAAATTATTTTCTTTTAACACAGGAAGTATATGTGAAAAAGTATTTTGAAAAAATATAAACCTATCTTTATATTTGTTTTTTAATTCATTAACTCGTGGAAGAACATTTTCATCACGGTCAAATGCAATAACTTTTGAATTACATTTATCAAGTATAGCAGAAGTATATCCACCATTTCCAAAAGTTCCATCGACATATACACCACCATCTTTTGGTGCCAAATTTTCAATTACTTCGGTAAGCAAAACAGGAATATGTGGATTTTCTTTACACATTTTTAATCTCGTTTAAAGGAAAGTGAAGGGCGATTTTCTTGTGCTTTGTTTCTAACTTCTTCTTGAGCTTTATAAAAAGCCTCCGCCTCCCAAATTTGAAAGGTCTTTCCACGACCAACGAACAAAGCCTTATCTTTAATACCAGCAAATTCCAATAAATCATTTGGAATTACAATTCGTCCAGTTATATCAAAGGTAAGTTGTCGTGCATCAGAAAAGATTAAGGAATTTATATTTTGATTTTCTTCACCAAACAAATCCAAATTATCGGTTGCATCTGCCATTTGTTCCATACGGTTCATAGTAGAACCCTCAATACATTTATTTGTGAAAGAATGAAAAAGGACAACGCCTTGGAAATTATCATCTTTAAGGGCATTACGAAATTCCACAGGAACACTTACACGTCCCTTTGTATCAACCTTATTTTCAATAGTTCCCAAGAATAATGCCATTATTTTTCCTTATATTATGAGTCCAGCATATTATGGTTTTTTATGGTTGTCAATGACAAAAATATATTTTTATATGGTATTATTTGCCTAAATGTGATATATTGATTCGAAATTTGAATGTTGTTAAATAAAAACACAGATAAAATTATTTTTTACTTGACAATAGAATCGGAATGATTCATAAATAAGGTTAGAGCCATAAAAAATAATTTTATAAGCAAAGAAGGAGAGCAATATGGAAAGTAAAAACAAAACAGTATTGATGACAGTAATTGATACTATTTTAGAAGAAGTTGTTTGGGTAAATAAAAATGGTGAAACAATTTCTTTAAAGGACGCCTTGGCAAAAAATATTCACGAAGGTAAAACTGGAAATATCGAAGCACTTGACAGAAGTGATTTAATTGGTGCTTACACATCTTTCCAAATCAAAAGACAATCTTTTGCTGAAAATACAAAAAGTATGACAGACAAAGAAATTGCAGATAAAATTAAACTTTATATCTTTGAAGATACACGTGAACAAATGATTCTTCTTGAACGTGAACTTAATCTTCAAACAAAAGAAAGAAAAACTGCCTAAATTTTGGTCGCAATCCAAGGAAAAAGTCCCCTTTTGTATAAAAGGGGATTTTCTTCATATTGCTTTTACCTCTTTATTTTGTAAAATATTTTTATATCAACACAAAGGAGGTATAAATGCAAAAAAAAGTTATCGCTTTATTACTTTTACTTACCGCATGTAGTAGTAATGAAAATACTACACCATCAAATGCAATGAATAAAAACAGTAATAATGCTCAACAAACAAAACAAACAACAAAACCAATGAAAGTTTATGATGAAAAAATCACAGCTTTTATTTGTGATGCTTCAAAAAAAGGTGATTTTACTTACTGTGATGTAAAAGGTGAAGAAATTACAGGTATAGTAAGATTTGAAAATGGAAGCTATGTTTATTACGAAGATGGCACAGAGGTAGACGGTGTTGCCGTATATCCAAACAATCAGGTTCGCACATATCATAAACGAAGCAAAGATGATAAAGTTTATACAATAGTAAATTATTATGCAGATGGTAGTATTGCTTCTATTGATATTGCAAACAAGGAAACAGGTCGCGAAAGTGCTCAATACACAAAGGGAACTGTTTACAATGCTCCTCAACAACAAATGCAACTTGATAAGTTTACAGAAGTTGTTGAAAGTGAAAATAAGTAATGTTATTTAGTCTTTTTTCCTATGTAAAAAAGTCCCCATAAAAGGGGGCTTTTTAAATTTTAATCTTTGCTTCAAATACATCTGGCAAATCATTTTCATAAAGTATTACATCGCCTTTTTTCGCATTTTCACCAGTCCATATCAAAGCCTCTTTAAAGCTATCTACCAAAATAATTTGTTGATTTTTATTCATTGAATTTTTAAATGTATCAACAAAATCTTTTATTCTATCTGGCACAACCGCAATCACAATATCACAAGTTTTAAGAGCATACTTTGCAACCTTGATATGTTGTTCCTTGTGTTTTGCCCCTAATTCTACCATTCCTGGGGTGATAAGTATTGCACGTCCATTTTTTGAAAGAGTTTTAAGTGTGTCAAGTGCAGATATAAATCCATCAACATTTGAATTGAAGCCATCATCAATTATTGTTATTCCATTAGGTTGCTTTTTTACTTCTAACCTATGTTCAACTTGCTTTAATGTTAAAAGAGATGCCTTTATTGTTTCAGCAGGTATTCCAAGTTGAAGAGCCATTATAAATGCCAATGAAATATTATTTGCTTGATGAAGTCCATAAATAGGAGCCTTTAGCTCATAACTTTTTTTATTGTATGAAAGTGTGAATTTTATTCCATCTAAATCTTGGGACACATTTGAGATTTTAAATGTTTTTTCATCTGTAAAACTATCTGATAAAAATAAAATATTTTTCATATCAGGAATAAATTTTTTATCCACTTGCAAAGTATTTATTACAGATATTCCATTATTTTGATTTACAGCTTTTATTAAATCCATTTTTTCTTTTGCTAAATTTTCTTGAGTTTTAAAGTTTGCAAAATGTGCAAACCCAATTGCAGTTAAAATTCCAAATTTTGGTTTTATCAATGAACATATTTTTTTTATTTTACCAATAGAAGATGTTCCAACTTCCACAATAAAATATTTATGATGTTTTTTTAACTCCTCACGAATAACTTGTGTAATTCCCATAAGAGTATTGATACTTCTTGCTGTTGTAAGTGTAGGAGCTACCGAAGAAACAATGTGATTTAAAATATTTTTTGTTGATGTTTTTCCAAATGAACCAGTAATTCCAATAACCACAGGATTTACAATTTCTAATTGTTTTTTTGCCTCGTTTAGATATTTATTTTTTACAATTATTTCAACTGGTTTTAAAATGATGTTTGAAATAATCAACATAAATGGAATAGCTTGGATTAACAAAAGCAAATATCCAACACCCATACATAAACAATACTCTTTTAATAAATAAATGTTATAAAAAATGCCACTTGCAAATAATGTATCAATTATCAAAGAAAGATAAAGTATACGTTTTGCCCTTACTGTTAAAACAAGTTTCTTTTTTGATTTTTCAGACAACGGATTTTGTTGTAAAAGTCCGAATATTGTAAATATTAAAGAAAGAATAATCATATCCATATTAAGGCTTTTTTTTGCAATGGAAATGATTGTGTAAAAAAATACAACCACAGTTAAATTTTTATCAATAAGTTGAAGTCTGTGAAATATAAATTTAAAAAATGATTTATTTTCATATCCTTCTTGTTGCAAAAATTGTAAGCATAAAATAGACCTTTTGTATGCGAAAAATAAAAAAGCAAGAATTGCTATTATATACATTTTATTCACCTATATTTTTTAAAATAATTGAGCTGACTTGAAATCTTCCATCTGTTAAAATAGAATTATGTGTAAAAGTTGGAAGTATAAAAAGTTTCGAATTTTTAATAAGTTTGTTTAATTTTTTTCCAAAATATGGTGGTGTAGTTGTATCATTTGCACCATATATAAGTAATGTCGGAATTTTAATTTTTTTTGCCACGGGTATGCTTGAAGTTTTAATTGTTTTCTTTAAAATTTTTCGCATCATTTGATGTGCATTTTTATAATCATTACTTGCAAGTTTATTAAACAATTTATCATAAAGTTTTGTATTTGAAAAATTTTTACCAAAGACATTATAAACAATATGGCAAATTTTATTTATTTTTTGTAATCCCCATACGGAAAGTTTTTTATGAATTTTTGTTTTCTTTTTAAGTCCTGCTCCTGCAATAATAATTATTTTATTTACCAAAGAAGGATAATTTGATGCCAAATCAAGGGATATACGTCCCCCAAATGAATGACCAATCACAACAACTTTGTCATCTTTGTTTTTAAATCCCTTTATAAAATCAGCAACTATCGAAGAATACTCACTTATGCTTAAAACATCTGTGGGAATAGGGCTTTTGCCAAATCCAGGTAAATCAACCAAATAACAATCATAATCACAAAGCATTTTTGCAATAGGTTTTAAATTTTCAATACAATGTCCCCAACCATGTAAAAGAACAAATTTAACATTTGATTGTTTTTTACCCTTGATATATTCAAAATTCAAATTTTCATAAATCATATTTGCCTCATAATTTATCAAAAATTATATAATATTTTCATAAAAAATACAAAGAAAATCTAAACGACTTGATTTTTCGAAAAAAAGTATATATATTCTTTACTGAGGTTTGACGGACGATATTGTTTTTATACTGGGTCAGGTTCGGAAGAAAGCAGCCCATAAAAATAGTGTCGGGTCGTCATAACCTCATTTTTTTTAATTAAGGTCTATATCAATAATTGACATATTGAAATCATAAGAAAGTTCACCTTCGTCTTCATCACGATACAAAGTCCCAATAAATTCAGAACCTATATAAACTTCAGCCATATCATCATCAGATTTTGATGCGGAAAGTTTGATATTATCATTTGAAAATTTTGTTTGAAAATATTTTTCTACTTTTAATAATTCTTCTTTTTTCATAAGGTTCTCCTTGTTTTGAAAATATTATATGTGATTCTCAACAATAAAGCTACTATTAAAAGAATTATTTTTTATATTGTTATTTTAAACTATAATTATTATACTAAATCTAATTTAAGTATAAAAAAGGTATAGATTTATGAGAATTATATTTTTTGGTGATGTTGTTGGAAAAAGCGGAAGAAAGAAATTGCTTTCCCTTATTGATAAAATAGTATCTAAGTTGAAAATAGATTTTACAATAGTAAATGCTGAAAATTCTGCACACGGGTTTGGTATAAATCCAACTATTGCAGAAAAGTTTTTTATGCACAATATAGATGTTCTTACAACTGGCGACCACATTTGGGACCAAATGACAATAAAGTCATATCTTCAAGAAGAAAGCCGAATTATTCGACCACTTAATTATACAAAATATAATGATGGTAATGGGTATAAGGTTTATACATCTAAAAATAATAAAAAAGTTTTAGTTGTGGATTTACTTGGCACTTTATTTATGGCACGAGAAGGTATAGAAAATCCTTTCCATACTATGGACGATTTATTAAAAAATTTTAAATTAGGTCAAAATGTTGATGCAATATTTGTTGATTTTCACGCCGAAACCACATCTGAAAAAATGTCTCTTGCTCACTATCTTGATGGCCGTGTAAGTGCAGTAATTGGAACACATACACATATTCCAACATCAGATAATCATATATTGCAAAATGGAACCGCTTTCCAAGCCGATGCAGGTATGTGTGGAGATTTTAATTCGTCAATAGGTATGAAAACAGAAACTTCTATTTCCAGATTTTTGGGGTCCGAAGAACGAAGCCATCTTTGTCCTGCGGAAGGTGAGGCAACCATTTGTGGTGTCATTGTTGAAACAGATGATAAAACAGGTTTAGCAGTAAGTATTGAACCTGTGCGTATAGGTGGAATATTATCACAAACACATAAAATATAATGATGAATTCTTATGAAATAAAACGATTGATTTTAACAAACTTTCGCTCCTATGATAAATTGAAATTGGATTGCGAAGGTATAAAAAATATTATCATTACTGGTGAAAATGGAGCTGGAAAAACTAATATCTTAGAGGCTATTTCAATGCTTTCTATTTCAGGTCCATTTCGAAAGGCAAAACTTTCACAACTTGGTAGAATCAATAGCGAGCATAAAGTTTTTACCGTTTCATCACAAATTACCACAGATGATGAACTTCACACATTGGGAATTTCCTATAATTATAAAAATAAAGATGCAACTTCATACGATTCGCAAGATGATATTGTTGAAAAAAGGTTGATTATTGCCGATGAAAATAATATCTCAGCTCAAGATTTACAAAACTATATAAAACTTATTTGGATAACACCATTTATGGACCGACTTTTTTCAGAAGCCACAGGCGAACGAAGAAAGTTTCTTGATAATCTTATATCAAACTTTTATCCATTTTATGGCACATCACTTAATCAGTATAATAACTTGCTTAAGCAACGTTCAAAAATCCTAAAGGGTCATAACCCAGATTTTAATTGGCTTTCAAGTATAGAAGAAGAAATTGTTTCCTTAGGGATAAGCATTGGTGCATTAAGGTTGGAATTTGAAGAAAAACTTAATAGGATTTTAAGTGAGCGAAAAACAAATTTCCCACATATTCAAATTACAATTACAGGTATCATAGAAGATGAACTTCGCATGCATAAGGCTGTTGAGGTAGAGGAATTTTTCAAACAAAAACTTCTTGAAAATCGTGAACTTTTTAAATATACATTTTCTCCTCCTGTTGATGGGGTTCATCGTTCAGATTTTACAGCATATAACATTGATAAAAATATATCTGCCGATCAAACTTCGACTGGTGAACAAAAATGCACGGTCATTTCAATAATACTTGCCTATGCAAATTTGCTTTATCTTTACTTTGATAAATATCCGATAATTTTGATTGACGAAGCTCCTGCACATCTTGATGATTTAAAGTTGGCAAGATTGTTTGAAGAGTTGGAGGCAATGCCAACACAAATTTTCTTTACAGGCATTATAAAGGACGATTTTAAATTCTTTGAAAATAAGAAATCTCTATTTATTCATATTGAAAACAGCCAAATAAAATAATACTTTTCTAATTATAAAAATTATGCTATACTTTTTGTCATAGGAAAGAGAAAATAATGGCACTTTTTAAAAAAGTTTTTGAAGATAAAAATGAAGGGGAGCATCAGAAGGCCGCCCGTTGGCTTATGATTGCATATATCCTTTTTGGCCTACTTATGTGGGGCGTTTTGATAATGATATTTCCTATTTCAAACTGGATAAATAATGGTTTTGATTTTAGTGTTTTTAACTCACCTGCAATGCGAAGCTATTTCAAAAAAATAGCTAATACAAAGGGGTTTTATGTCATTCTTGCATACTATGAATGGATAATGGCATTTGTCGCGGGACATACAACAACATTGATACCTGCTGTTCCTCTTATGGCAATACCTGTGCTTTTGGTTATTTTAGAAGGTAAAAATCCGCACGACATTACATCAACCCCAACTGCATGGTCAAGAAAGGCTGACGAACCTTTAATGAAGAAAATGAAGGTTTGGGACGGATTTATAGTTGTCCTTGGTCGATTTAAAAAACATTTTTTAAAGTTAAGTGAAACACTTTCAGTTCTTGTATGTGCTCCTCCTGGAACTGGTAAAACAGTTGGTGTTGTTGTTCCAACCATTTTTGAATGTGATACAGTTAGTATGATTGTGAACGACCCAAAACCAGAACTTTGTTATATGACAAGTGGCTATCGTGCACAAATAGGTCCCGTTTTCATTATGAATTGGGGAAAGGAAGATGACCCAGAAAATGGTGTGTATTACCCAAGTTGGAATCCTCTTTCACCTGGAATTATCCCACAACAGGGACCAGACAGGGATATGTATGTTGACAGTATGGTAAATGTTTTTGTTCAGGACCCCGCTGGTTCATCTGCCGACCCACACTGGTCAAAAACTGGTCGAAATGCACTTTCTGGACTTATAAATTATATTGTTTCAAAATGTGAACGTGCAAATGCCAGTGATTATTTTTACAACAAACTTTTAACAAAAACCTTTAATGCCCAAGATGCATATATGCTTGAGGGATATTATATGGATATGAATGACAGTTATGCAATGGGAGCCTTAACAATTCTTCGTGAGGGCAAATTAACAAAGGATAATTATGTCCCAGTTGGCACATGGAATGATATTCCAAAGGAATGGATAGGACACGAAGCCTGTATCCCAATGCTCCTTGATTGGTTAAGTGAATCCCAAGTCCAAATTTCCGAAGCAATCCGCAAACGAAAGGAAGAGGGGGACCAAATGGCCGCTTTGGCTGACCCAATGAAGGAAATGTTAGAAACTGCGGTGGTGGAGGCTCGTCGATATGGCTATGCTCATCGTGCCTCACTTGAAATGACACAACTTGCAAATACTCCTGATAAGGAACGAGGTTCTATTCTTTCAACTGCATTAAGTGGTATAAGTATTTTTAAAAACCAAGCTGTTCGTCAACGAACTTCACATAGTGATTTTTCATTCAAAGATATTCGTGGTATGGTTGACCCTCGTGATGGTAAGATTAAACCAGTAACGGTTTACCTATCTGTTAATCAAACAGATGCTCGTGCATTAAATGTTATCACGGGTGTTTTTGTTGAATTGATGTCAAACTACTTTATTTCCAACCCACCTAATAAAGTTATAAATAAAGCAGGTGATAAGGTAGGTCCATATCCTGTGTTATTTGTGCTTGACGAATTCCCACAAATGCCAAAACTAAATGCCGTCATTGATGGTCCAGCTGTTGGTCGTGGTCAAAAGGTATCATACCTTCTTATTGCACAAGATTTGGGACAAATCGAGGCAGGTTATGGTCGCGAGCATGTTGAAACATTGATGTCAACGACTGCGGCAAAAATTATTCTTACACAAAACAATGAACACACGGCAGAACGATTCTCTAAAATTATGGGTGATGCAGGAACGGCAGATGTTACATATAAAAATGGAACAGTAACAAGTGCATTTAAGCGTGAATCCGAAGTAAAGGTTGGAAAGTCCGCATTGTATTCAACCGCAAAAATTATGATGTTGCCAGCCGAAAAACAAATCGTCATTATGCAAGGTTATGCTCGTTATCCGATAGAGGCCGATTCTCCACGTTATTACAAGGATGAAAAACTTCTTGCAAAATCAAAAATCCCATCTGCACCTCCTGTTCCAGACTGGTTAAGATTAAAACACTAATATTTTCTTGATTTTTATTTTAAATGTGATATATTCAATGAAATCAACGGCAACGTGGGCTATCAATTGGCTGCCTACCTGCTATAATAACTTAAAAAAAACAAGGAGTTAAAATGCCAAAACTTAAAACAAAAAGTGCCTTTAAATTAAGGTTCCGTATGTCAGCAAATGGTAAGGTTAAAACAAGCCGTGCTGGTCATAATCACTTTATGCGTCGTAAATCTTCTCGTTCATTAACAGAAGCTGTTCATGGACAATATTTGGATGGTTGCGATAAAAAAATCGTTGAAAGATTAATGCCTTACGGTATGAAATAAAGGAGCAAAAAATGGCACGTGTTAAAAGAGGTCTTACAAAAAAACAAAGACATAAAAAAATATTAAATATGGCAAAGGGATACCGTGGACGTAATTCTACATGTTATCGTATTGCACATGAAAAAGTTGAAAAAGGTTTGCAATATGCTTACCGTGACAGACGTAAAAATAAATCAAATTTCCGTTCACTTTGGATTGCACGTATCAATGCTGGTGTTCGTGAATTTGGAATCACATATTCTGAATTTATTTTTGGTCTTAACAAGGCAGGTATCATTCTTGATAGAAAAGTTCTTTCAGAAATGGCTACAAATGATAAAACTGCATTCCAAGCTGTTGTTGAATCTGCAAAACGATTTATAAGCGAAGCAAAATAAGCCTCTGCGTAAATCAATTTGTGATTTAATAAAAAAGTGTTATAATAAAGAGGCTTTCAACCAAAGCCTCTTTTAATTTTTTAATGTGATAGGAAATGTAAATGATAGATGAAAAGCTAATACTTAACAAAATAGATAAAAATGATTTTAGAGGTCTTGATGTTTCTAAATATGATTTTTTAGATTGGCAGAGTATTCTTTCTCAAGAAAATAAAAACTTAATGTTTGATTCTAAAACTATATTTCCAAATTCTGTAAAAAAACAATTTCAAACTCGTTTAGAAAATGCAAAAACTCGAGGTCCTTATATCGCTGAACTTCATAACAAAGGTTATACTGGCAAGGGGATTACCATTGCAATTATTGATCAAAAACTTCGCACAACACATAATGATATAAAAAACAACATTATCCATTATGAGGAAATTGGTAAAATGCCACCTGAACTAGAAATGCATGGTTCTGCTGTATCATCTATTTTATGTGGTAAAAATGGTATCTTGCCAGATGCAAAACTTGCATATTTTGCAACTCCTTCTGGTAAAAATTTTAGTGTAGATGATAAAATAAAAGCTATTTATCAAGTTATTGAATATAATAAGACTTTACCAAAAGAAAATAAAATAAAAGTCATTTCAATAAGTTCAGGTCTTTGTGATGGAAAAACAACAACAGAGGAAAAACTCAAAGAAGCTATTTCTGTTTGTCGTGATAATGATATTTTTATTGCTTTTACAGGGATAAGAACATTTTATAATATTCCATTTGTTGGAACAGATAGAATAATAGATTCTGACTTAAATGATACACAAAATTATAAAGAATGTATCTTCTTTTCTGAACGTAAAAATATAGTCGTTGAAGATGCAATATGTGTCCCTCAAGACAGGATTACATTGGCTTCTCCTACTGGTGATAATGATTATTTTTATGATACTCAAGGTGGAATGAGTTGGGCTGTTCCTTATTTTGCAGGTATTTATGCTCTTGCAAAAAATATTGATAAATCTATGACCCCAAAAAAATTTTATGATTTAGCTTTGTCTACAGGTGATAATGTTTTAATAAGAAATGGTAAAAATTCCTTTATAAATCCTGTAAAAATAGTAAAATCACTGGAATTTGAAAAATCAAATAATATAATAGAAAATAAATTAAATAATCATATAAATATAGGAAATGTAAATGATAGATAAAAATTTAATTTTAAATAATATTTCTAATGCAAAGACATCAGAAGAGCTTGAAAATATAAAGGTAGCAGTCCTTGGTAAAAATGGAACTTTGACTGCGGAATTTAAGGAACTTGGTAAGCTATCTCCTGATGAAAAAAAATCTCGTGGTGCAGAATTAAATGTTATAAAGAACGAAATCCTTTCATCTATAGAAGACAAAAAATCTATACTTGAACTTTCAGAAATAAATGCAAAACTTGAAAGTGAAAAAATTGATATAACACTTAATAAATCCGAACCATTCAAAGGTTATGTCCATCCTCTTTCAAAGGTAAAGGAAGAACTTGTCCAAATCTTTGCATCTCTTGGTTTTAAAATTGCAAATGGTCCAGATTTGGAAGATGACTTTCATAACTTTACAGCTTTGAATGTTCCAGCTTTCCACCCTGCACGTTCTATGCAAGATACTTTTTTTGTTGAGGGAGGCAATATCCTTCGCACACAAACTTCATCTGTGCAAATTCGCGAAATGGAAAAAACAGGTGTGCCAGTAAAAGTTATAACAATGGGTCGTGTTTATCGAAGTGATTGGGATGCAACACATACACCTATGTTTCATCAAATTGAAGGTTTGTATGTCGCAAAAAATATTACAATGGCTCATTTAAAAGGTTGTCTTTTGGATTTCTTAAAAATCTTTTTTGAAACCGATGATGTTCCTATACAATTCCGACCAAGTTATTTCCCATTTACAGAGCCTTCTGCAGAAATGGATATTCGTTGCACTATTGAAAATGGTGAACTTAAAATTGGTGCAAATGGTAAACGTTGGCTTGAAATTCTTGGTTGTGGTATGGTTCATCCAAATGTTTTAAAATCTGTTGGTGTAAATCCAGATGAATATCAAGGATTCGCATTTGGTA
Organism: uncultured Alphaproteobacteria bacterium; assembly: GCA_934246625.1. Taxonomy (GTDB): domain Bacteria; phylum Pseudomonadota; class Alphaproteobacteria; order Rs-D84; family CACZYB01; genus CACZYB01. The sequence continues at coordinate 196,384 of CAKQHZ010000001.1, read as the reverse complement.
TGGGTATTGAAAGACTTACTATGCTAAAATATGGTATTTCAGATATGCGTAAATGTTTCGAAGCAGATACCCGTTGGTTATCTCACTATGGTTTTGAGGCAGATGATACACCAAATATTATCACAGGTTTAAGTAGTAAATAGTTAAGGAGAAAATAAAATGCGTTTTACATATAATCAATTAAAACAATATTTAAAAACAAATTTATCACCTATCGAAATTGCAAATGCCTTAACTATGATAGGACTTGAAATTGAAGATATAGAGGATAAAAAAACTCCGCTTAAGGACTTTATTGTCGGAGAAATTATTGAATGTGAAAATCATCCTGACAGCGACCATTTACATCTTTTAAAGGTAAATACAGGCAAAGAAATTCTTGATGTTGTTTGTGGGGCTCCTAATGCACGAAAGGGATTAAAGGGTATTCTTGCTCGCCCAGGAAATATAATTCCTCACGATGGCACAAAACTTAAAAAAGGTGTTGTTCGTGGCAAAGAATCAAATGGTATGATGTGTTCTGCTCGTGAATTATCACTTGGCACAGAGCACGATGGTATTATTGAACTTCCATCATCTGTATCCGCAGGTCAAGATGCAATTTCTGCACTTGAAACAATTTACAATCTTGATGTTGTCTACGAAGGAAATGTTCTTCCAAATCACCCTGATTATTTGGGAGTTTTGGGAATTGCTCGTGATTTGGCTGCAGGTGGTTTTGGTGAACTTATCACATCTGAAATCAAAGAAGTAAAATGTGATTTACAAAGTCCAATTGCCGTAATCAATAATGCAACCAATGATGCAAAAGAATTTAACACAAGATATATAAAGGGTGTAAAAAATTGTGAAAGTCCAAAGTGGTTAAAGGATTATCTTTCATCAGTTGATATGAATTCTATTTCTGCTTTGGTTGATATTACAAACTATTCTTTGCATAATTTAAACCGCCCATTGCATGTCTTTGATGCTGACAAAATAAAGGGTAATTTAGTTGTCGATTATGCAGTTGGAGGAGAAGAATTTGTCGCACTTGATGGAAACACATACATTTTAAACAAAGGCGATATTGTTATAAAAGATGATAATGGTATCCAAAGTTTGGCTGGCGTTATGGGTGGACTTAACACATCTTGCACAATGGAAACAACAAATGTTCTTTTGGAATGTGCATATTTTAATCCTGTTGTGATAAGAAAAACAGCAAAGCAATTAAAAATTGAATCCGATTCTAAATTCCGTTTTGAACGAGGAATTGACCCTTGCTCAACAATTTGGGGATTGGAAAATGCAACAAATTTAATTTTGGATATTTGCGGTGGAACACCATCACAAATTTGTAAAACTGGAAAATGTTGTTTTGAAAAACGAATAATTTCTTTCCCTGTATCATATTTCAAAACACGTGTTGGCTTTGATATTGAAAAATCAACAATGGTTGAAATTCTTACAAAACTTGGTTGTGAAGTAAAGGATAATGGTGAAATATTAGAGGTTATTCCTCCTTCATACAGAGAAGATATAGAAGGTCCACATGATATAACCGAAGAACTTGTTCGTATTTATGGTTTTGATAAATTACCATCTGTTTCTGTGAAATCGGAAAATGAAAATTTGGTAATTGACAGCGATACAATCCATAAATTGAAATTACCACATATTCTTGCAAGCCGAGGTTTGACTGAAATTTATTCTTGGTCATTTATGAGTGATAAAAAGGAATTTGATACTTCTTCACCAATAAAAATAGTAAATCCTATTGCCTCAGATTTGAATGTGTTAAGAAAAAGTATAATTCCAAATCTTCTTGATAGAGTTTATCTAAATCTTTCACATTCTGTAAATACATCTAATTTATTTGAGGTAGGTCCAGTCTTTTATGGTAATAAACCAACTGAACAATACTTGTATGTTTCAGGTGTAAGACAAGGCCCACAAATTTCAAAGGATTGGAGCAACAATATCATTCTTCCAGATGTATATGATGTTAAAAATGATATATTTGCAATTTTAAAACTTTTTGGAGTTAGTGCAAACAGCATTAAATTTGATACAAAGAATTTACCAAGCTATTTGAATCCATATAAAAGTGCAGGGGTTATCTTTGCAAACAAAGTAATTGGATACTTTGGTGAAATACACCCATTAACACTTAAAAAGTTTGGTATAAAGCATACAAATATAGTTGCATTTGAACTTAATCTTGATTTATTGCCACCTGCAAAATCAAAGAAAAGTCCAGCAAAAAAGAAATTGATTATTTCTGATTTACAAGCCATTTCTCGTGAATTTGCTGTGATTATTGATGATTCTGTTTTGGGTAATGATATTTTAACTGCAGTTAAAAACTCAAATAAAGAATACATTAGTGATGCAAAAATCTTTGATATTTACAAGGGGGACAATCTTCCATCTGGTAAAAAATCAGTTGCAGTTCATTTAACTATTGAACAAAAGGATAAAACTTTGACCGAAGAAGAAATCAATGTTATCTTCAAAGGTGCGATTGACAAAGTTTTAACTCTTGGTGGTGAACTTCGCGATAAATAAAAATTATCAAAGTAAAAAATACCTCATATTTATGGGGTATTTTTTTTGTATTAAAAAAGCTCCCGAAGGAGCAATTTTTTTATAATAGATTTAAGATTTTATCTTTACCAATGCTTCTTATAAATCCAGCAAGTTTTGGCCCCAAATCACGATTTATCAAAATTTGATAAAGTTTTTTATAAATATCAGTTGTTAATTCGAATTCAGAAACCATATTACCGATTTTGTTTTGAAGTTCTTTATCGGTTTGATAATTATCCCAATTTTGTGAAAGCTCTTTTTTCAAAGCAGAAATAAATGCCCTTTCATTATCGCTAAGTTCAATATCAGAACGCTTTTCCTTATTGATAATAAATTTAAAATCTTCAGGAGCATGGTTTTGAATCCAAAATACTGCACGTTCAGCACGTTCATTGAATCTTCTTTCATCACGTTCATTTTTTATGTCTGCTTCGTAATATTTTCTTGCCTTTGCAATATCAAAATCATTTATTTGCAAAATATTGCAAAGATGTCTGAAACTTGGTTGCATAGGCATAACATCAGGAATTTTACCTTCTGGATTAAGTTGAGAAAGTTCGTAAATACGTTTTGCATTTAATCGTTTTTCTTCCTTTACATTTTCCAATCCATAAACAGTTCTTTCAAGTCTGTCAAAATCTTCGTAATTTTTAAGGACATCTAAATCAAATGCCAAATCGAATGCAGCATTAGGTTTGTATGATGCGAAAATCCATCTTACCATTTCTGGTTCATACACGTCCAAAATTTCCTTTAATGTAATAACATTACCTTTTGAAGAAGAAATTTTACCATTAAATCCCTTTATACCAATATTATCATAAGGAATATATACAGGAGGTTCCTTATTAAATACTTTTCTTATTATAATAGATGCGGTATCTCTACTTCCACCAGCAGAGGAGTGGTCTCTTCCACCTGGTTCAAAGTCGACATTTTCAAATGCCCAACGCATAGGCCAATCAACTCTCCATGGAAGTTTCAATCTATTTGAATCTTCAAGAGATTCTTTACCTTCAAATCCACATAAATCACATTTATAGGTAATAGTTTTTGTTTCTTTGTCATATCCTGTGATTGTAATTCTGTCGCGATTACATTTTTCACAATATGTTGACAAAGGAGCCCAATTTTCACCCAATTCAGATGTTTTAAATTCTTGTAATATAGAAGCAATGGTATCCTTGTTATCCATTACTTTTACAATTTCCTTATTATATGTTTTTGAACGATATTTTTTATTTTGATAAATAAATTCTACATAATCAATTCCAACACGAGGCAAATCCTTTTCAAAAACCTTTTCATTATGTTCTGCATAGGAAGAATATTCACCAAATGGGTCAAATACATCAACAATAGGTTGGTATAAAAGTTCCTTTAGTTCCTCTTGTTTAGGCATATTTGCAGGCACTTTTCTGAAAGTATCATAATCGTCCCAAGAATAAATAAAACGCACTTTTTTACCCTTTTGCATCAAAGCGCGAGCCACCAAATCCACAGTAATAACTTCGCGGAAATTACCGAAATGAACTACACCAGAAGGAGTAATACCACTTGCAACGGTGTAAAGTTCCTTATCACCCTTTTCACGGATAACTTTATCGGCTGTGATGTCAGCCCAATGAAAACTTTGTTTTTGATTATCAGACATTTTAATACCTCTATAAATTTTTCATAGAGGTATAATATACTTAAGTCCTTGTTTAGTCAAGAATGTTTTCTACTATTTAATCAAATTAAGTTGGGTATTATAAAGGTCAATATATTCCGCAGCCGATTTATCCCAAGAAAAGTTTTGATTCATAGCTTGCTTCTTTATATTTTCCCAAATCTTTTTTTCATTTTTGAAAGTGTTTAATACTCTGTTTATACCATAAATAAAATCGTGAACAGAATAGTTATCAAAAAGGAAACCTGTTGCAATATTATTGACAATAGTATTTTGGAAATTTGCATCAATAATTGTATCTGCAAGACCGCCAGTTCTTCGTGCAAATGGAATAGTTCCATACTTCATTGCAAACATTTGAGTAAGACCACAAGGTTCAAATCTTGATGGGTTGATAAGGACATCAATACCAGCAATAAGTTGGTGTGAAAAATCTTCATCAAAATCAAGGACCGCAAATTGTTCAGGATATTGTTTTGCAATATTTTGAAGTCGTGGTAAATAATTACCTTGGTCTGTTCCCATAACAACAAGTTGAATATTATTCATCATAATAGCAGGGATTGCCTCAATCAAAATATCCATACCCTTTTGTTCAGTAAATCTGTTTAATACACCAAACAAAGGAAGTTTGCCATTTTTAAGTATTCCAGCCTTTTGTTGTAAATATTCCTTATTGATTTTTTTATTTGCCAAAGTATTTTTTGAATAGTTTGCCTTTATAAGTTTATCTGTTTCAGGATTCCAAACGGAATAATCAATACCATTTAAAATTCCTGTAATGGCATCTTTTCGTTTTATAAGAGATGATTGAAGACCGCAACCATATTCATTTGTTTGAATTTCCATTGCATAGCTTGGACTTACCGCAGTAATTTTATCTGCAAAAGAAATTCCAGCCTTTAAAAAAGATATTTGTCGGTAAAATTCGATACCATCTTCATTGAACATATAATTTGGCAAATCCAAATCTTCATATACAGAAAATGGGTAAATTCCTTGGAATGCAAGATTATGAATTGTAAGTATAGATGCAGTTTTTATATTTGCATCTTTTCGTTTTAAAACTTCTAAGTAAGCAGGAGTAAGAGCAGTCATCCAATCATTTACATGAATTACATCTGGTGTCCAATTATCAATTTCCCCAGTTGCAAATTGTGATGCAACCCAAGAAAAGCAAGCATATCTTATATGATTATCACCCCATGGATTACCACATACATCAGAGTAAGGGCTTCCTGCACGAAGGAAAAGTTCAGGAGCATCAACCAAATAAAATTTAATTGAATTCCCCTTCATTGTTCCCTGATAAACATTTATTTCTTTTGCTTTAAATTTATTATCAAATTTTGCGACCTGTGTTAATTCAGTAAAGTTTTGTAAAATAGATGGAAACGCAGGCATTAAATATCTTATATCTATACCAGCCTTTTTAAGTGAACGTGGAAGCCAAGCACAAACATCACCCAAGCCACCAGTTTTATTAAATGGAAATAATTCTGATGTTACAAAAAGTGTTTTCAATTTTCCCCTCCTTTATTTATTTTCTAACACATAATCATATATATTGCCAACCTTTTGTGGTAATAAATTTTTTGAAAAATTTAATCTCGCATTTGCAGATAGTTTTTTCGAAATTTCTTCACGTTTGTTTTCATCAATTTCCATAGACCATAATATAGCTTTTACAAGTTCATCTATATTTTTAGGGTCATACATTTTGCAACATTCGTCATCAAGAATATATTCTGGTGTTGAACCTATATTAGATGCAATAATAGGTCGACCAAGGCTTTGTGCTTCAAGCAATGTTATTTGAGAAGCCTTTGGTTCAATATTCGTTGCAACATAAACATCACTTAACATTAAAAGAGCAGGTGTATCATTGCAATCTCCAACAATGTGAATTAAGCCATCAACCCCAAGTTTTTGAGCAAGTTTTATAAGTTCATTTTTATATCTTTTGTGTTCCTTATATGAACCGATAATAAGACAACGCACTTTCTTTTTTACATTTGTTGGCAACATTGAAATTGCAGTAATAAGGTTTGCTTGACCACGAGTTTTTTCCAATTTTGCAATAGTGCTTATAATAAAATGGTCCTCTGGAATACGTAAATCCGAAGCCGTAGAAATAATTCGTTCAGCACTAACATTGTTTGCATTATGAATATCTGTATCAATCCATTGAGGTATAATTACAATTTTTTCACTTGGCACTCTATAAGTAATTTGAATATATGAAGCCATATAATCACTAGGAGCAATAACAATATCCCCCTTTGTTAAATAATTGATACGATTGTTTGTTAAATGCCAAAATGATTTTTTATAAATTTTTAAAAAAGAAGTTATATATGGAATATTAAGCATCTTTGAAACTTTGAATCCATAAAAAGAAGATTGAGGAGTAAATGTGTGAATCATAGAAATATGCTTTTCATTTGCAATTTCAGAAATTTTTTTCATATTTCTTCTTATTACAAAAAAGTCATTTGAGTTCACAGGAAGTTGTATATGCTCAATGCCATACTTTTTTAATTCCTTTACCATTTTACCACCAGCAGAAATCACAGTGATGTTAAAATTTTTTTCACAAAGAATTGTTGCAATATCAATAACAGATTTATCAATAACTCCACTTTCCAAAGATGATGTAATAATAAGAATATTTTTATTTTTCAACATTTACGACCCTTCTTTAACAAACTTGACTCTATAATACTTTTTTATTCTTAAAATGTCATTAAAAATTTATATTTTTTTTAATATAAGAATACAGTCTTAGCCATAAATTTTTTACATCTTGAATTTATATATTTTTTTGTTTATGATTTTGATGAAATAAAAGGAAAAAAATGAAAAAGTTTTTAATAGTTTTATTATTTTTATTCGGTTGCAAGTATGATGGGCGTAATAGCATAGATAAAATTTCATCTTCATTTAAGGAAATTGAGTATTCTTTAAATCCTCTTGGTGAAAATTTTGGAATTGATAATGACCCACTTTATCGTTTTGATAAATTTGATTGCCTTACTTATGTTGAAACGGTTCTTGCTTTGCATTTTGCAAAAAATAAAGACGAATTTGAAACAATTATTAACAATATAAGATATTCAAATGGTAAAGTTTCATTTGAAACACGCAACCATTTTACAAATCCTGATTGGATACGAAATAATCGTAAATATGTAAGTGATATTACAAACAATATTGCAACAAAATTAAACATTGTTCCATCAATTTCTTTTATTACACTTGATAGAAGTAATTGGTTCAAAAAAAATTATAATCTAAAGGTTGATTATGATTTGGAAAATGTTTCATTAAACTATATAGATATTGACACTTTGCTTTTAAAAAAAGATGAACTTTTATCTATAATTAAAAAGCCTATGGTGATAAATATAGTTATCAATAATCCAAAGTTAATAAAAAAAATTGGAACACAACTTGATACATCACATATTGGTTTTATTTTGCCAAAGGATAATGAACTTATTATAAGACACGCTTCGTCTTTTCAAAAAAAAGTTGTTGATAATAATTTCTTTGAATATCTAAAAAGATTAAAAAAATACCCCCAATATGTGGGAGTAAATTTTTTAGAAATAAAATCTTAAACCTGCTTGAATATTTATTCGTGAAAGGTCTTGAAGATTAAGATTCTTTAAGTCATAATCTTTATAAACAAAGTAATCAGCACCAATTGTAAATCGAGTAGTTGCATCCATCTTATACATTAAACCAGCACCAATTTTTCCATATATTGTATTTTTTGTATTTTTTCCACTTTCAAAATTATAAAGATAGCCGTTTGAATCTTTTGTTTTACCATAATCGCTAAGTTCAAATCTTGCAACACCACCACCAAAGTTTATAAATGGAACAAACATATTATCGATACCAAGGAAGTTATAAGAAATATTCGCACCAAGAGTATATGTTTTAACCTTTTGATTATAGTCCATAAGATAAACTTTATTTTCTTGTTCTGTTGTAATTTTATTATTATTTACATAGCCAAGTTCAAATTCAAGATTCATAAGTTTTGTTAAAAAATCAGTCATACCAAATTTTACAAACATATTTGCTGTATCTTGAGGTTCCATAGTTGCAGCATCAGGAGAATATTGAGGTTGAATAACTTCGTAATTGCGGAATTTACTTATTCCTAATCCAAGTTCAAAGTAAAAAGGTGTAGCATTTTTTTCTTCAACTTTTACTTCTTTTTTGGCTTGTTTTACTGGTTCCTTTTTTTGTTGTTGAGGTTGAGTTATTTTGTGTTCCTTGTTCATATCTGTTTGAATTACAGATGTTGTATTTGTATCAACATTGACATCTTCAAAAACTATTTTAGGAGTTTTTTTTGACTTATCTTTTAAATAATTATTATACATATAATCAACATAATAGTTGTTATATTCTTGAGCCAATACAAGATTAGAAGATAAAATCATACCAGATGTTAATAGTAATTTTGTAAATAAATTTTTCATTTTAGCTCCTTATAATTTGAATGCTAAGCCAATAGCAATACCATAATGTTTCCATCTTGCAAGCAAAATAGAATTTTTATAAACTTCTGATGTGCCATCAGCAAAGAATTGATGAGTATCAGCATTCTTTTCTTTTATATATTCATAGTTAAAACCAATAGTAAATTCGGTGCTGTTTTTAATTCTGTATTTATAAGTTGCATCAAAAGAAGCACCCCAAGCAGAACCACCCTTATCATAAAATGAAGGGTCATGAGCCCAATCATCTCTGTTTGGCCAGTTTCCCCATACTTTATAAGATGGTTTAAACAATTCACCATATACAAGCAATGTTTCACGAGGACTTATCATTCTTTCTAAATTCACACCAATAAATGGGCCTTCCCATGTAACATGATACATATGTGTGACACCTTCAGTTATATTAACAGAAGATACACCACCAAATGTTTTAAGTATATTGTTTGAGCCATTTGTTGCTTCGGAATAAATACAAACTTCTTTTCCTGTTTGTGTTAGGAAACAAAAATCTTCATCATAAATTTGCATACCATAAGAAAGGTTTGTAGAGCTATTCCCATTTGCATCTATACCAACACCTGGGATAAACAAATCACTTGTATCTACCGCAGAACCATTAGGAGTATATATATCATCAACAGTTAAACCATGGTCAACAAGATTTATACCATTAACACAAGTTGGGTCAGATTCAGTTGCTCCATCACAAAAATACTCTAAATAAAAAGGAGCAGGGGTTGCATGGTCTGACATTTCAAATTCTTGTTTCTTTCTCTTATAACCAATTACAGGAGTTACATCAAATCCAGCCCAGTTATAAAGATTTCGTGCACCAAATGAAAAAGACAAATCAGTAAGGTTTGCATTACCTTTACCAAGTGAAATAATGTGAGCTTCATTAAATACGTCATCATCAGAAGTTCTGTCAGTAGTATATTTTCCAGTTCCATAACTTGCACTGAAAACATATTGTCTATTTCTTATCATAAAATCACGAGAAACCGTGAAAACAGTTTCATTTGTTTGAAGTTCGTCCCAATTAAGTATAGAGCCGACATCACTTTTAAACATAAACTGACCTTCACCCTTTTTATACTTTATATCAAATTCCCATCTTTTGGGGTCGTGGTCAACTTTTTGATAAAAAGAGGCATAAGGATTGTATGATTGATTATATACTGCACTTGTTTGATATTGCATATATGGATCATAACCATTGTAATATGTTGGTTGTCCAACAACTTGCATAGGTTGGATAGGTTGAGTTTTTACAGTCTTTGTTTCCTTTTTCTTTGGTTTTGTATCTGGAAAAGACTTATAATAATCATTGTAAAATGTATCATAATAAATAGGTGCCCCCTCTGCAAAGCCAACAGAAGATTGCAAAAATCCAAGCCCAAAGATAAGGCTTGAACATATAAATTTTGTAATTTTAAAACTCTTTTCCATAATATTATTCCTTTTTCCTCAGGTAGTATTATATCACAAAATTTTATGTCTTTCTATATATTTTTTAAATTTTGGCAAAATAAGAAATATTAAAATTATCTTGATTTTAATGTATAGCTATAATAAAATACAGACAAATATTTATACATTAATACAGTTTAACAAATAATTACAACGGAGGTTTTTTAAAATGGCTGGTATAATGGAAGGTAAAAAAGGTATAATTTTTGGAGTTGCAAATAATATGTCTATGGCATGGGGAATTGCAAAGGCTGTTCACGATGCTGGGGCTGAAGTTGCACTTAACTATATGGGTGATATTATGGAAAAACGTGTTCGCCCACTTGGTGAAAGCATTAACGCTCCTATTATTATGCCTGCAAATGTTCAAGATGATGCATCATTGGACGCATTTTTCGCAGAAGTTGAAAAGAAATTCGGTAAAATCGATTTCTTGCTCCATGCTGTTGCATTTTCAAACAAAGCTGAACTTTCAGGTCTTTATGTAGAAAACACAACAAGAGAAAATTTCAAAAACACAATGGATATTTCAGTATATTCTTTCACTGATCTTTGCCGTCGTGCTTCAAAAATTATGAACGAAGGTGGTTCATGTGTAACACTTACATATCTTGGTGGTGAAACATATATTCCAAATTATAACGTTATGGGTGTTGCAAAATCTGCTCTTGATGCATCTGTTCGTTATCTTGCATCTGATTTGGGACACAAGGGTATTCGTGTAAATGCTATTTCAGCAGGTCCAATCAAAACACTTGCTTCATCAGGTATTGATGATTTCAAACTTATGATGAAATGGAACGAATTTAACTCATTCCTTGGAAGAAATATGACAATGGAAGATGTTTCAAAAACTGGATTATACTTGCTTTCTGATATGTCAAGCGGTGTAAGTGGTGAAATCCATCACGTTGATTGTGGTTATCATTCTCAAGGTATGGTTAACATCAATCATGTTAGAGAATCTGGTGAACTTCTTATCGAATATGCAGACAGACTTGAAAACAAGGACTAATTGTTATTCGTTAATAATTAAAAGCCCCCTCAATCGAGGGGTTTTTTATTTGTATTTAAACCAATTTTATGTTATAGTTAATTTATAAGAAAGGGAGAATTCGTATGAAATCAAGTATTTTGACTATATCATTACTATTGGCATTATCTATGCAAGCAGAGGCAAAAACTTCATCAAGAGTAGCAAGCTCAAGAAAAGGTATGCGTGTTATGAACCGCACAGTTGCTCCTATAAATACCTCAACAACTACAACCTCAACTGAAGAGGAAGAAGAAAAAACAAAGGAAGTTTGCGAACAACTTGTTTATGAATGTATGGATAGCAAAGCAGATGAATTTGTTATGCAAAACGAAGTTTATTATGATGACTATAACGATATGTTGACCGATATTTATGGAGGTATGACAAATCCAGCTTTTAAATGTATTTATGACTCTGATGTAAAGGATTTATATAGTGAATATTATTATGGTCAAACAAATTTGGAACCAAGTTCAAATCCCGCAAAAATAAGAAAAAACTCTATTGAATATTATAAGTTTATAAAGCAAAATGCAAATGATGTAGCATCTAAAAAAATTGCGGTAAATATGGTTTTACCAGAAGTGCTTACAATCGCTGGAATTACAATTACTCCAACAGGTATGCAATCACAAAGAATACCGGAAGTTTCATATAAATTTACAACACTTAATCAAAATGTAAATTTTGAAGAAATCAAAAACTATTGTATGGATCCAACAAAAAATGAAGAGTTAGAAGGTTGTCCAAAACTAAAGAAAAGTATAGGCGATAATTGGAAAACTCTTTCATCTAATAGTATATCAAAAAGCTGTCAAGATTATGAAACTTTCTTGATTGATAAACGAAGCAAAGCAAAGAAGGAAGCAGAAACTTTTATAATCGGACTTAAAACAAAAATTTCGAATAACATAGAAGAATACAATGCAAAAATTGAGGCTTCTAAACAATTAAAATTTTAATAAAAAGGTCCCATAACAAGGGGCTTTTTTTAATACAAAAAATGCCAACATAACATTGGCATTTTTATAAATTAGTCTCTATTTTAGGGTGTCTATCGTCCGCAACCTCCGCCGCCGCCACCTCCGCCACTTCTGCTTCCAGAAGAGCGAGAAGAACTTGAAGAGCTACGGCTTCCTGATGAACAACCGCCACCACCACCAGAGGAACCTCGGCTACTTGAAGAATAACTTCTTGATGATGAAGAACAGCCACCAGAAGACCCTCTACTGCTTGAAGAACAACCGCCAGATGATGAGCGAGAACATCCACCGCCAGATGATGAGCAACCTCCATAATAAGTTTTTGTTTTTGAAGTAGCTTTTTTATCTATTGTCAATGTATATGAGCAACCACCAGCACAACCTCCACCAACAGAAGCAATTATTGCACAATTGCCAAGGCTGTTTAGTCTGTATCCAGATTTACAGTCAGTTATTTTTCCCGTTGCTTTATTACAATTTTTTGCGTGAGAATCTTTTGTTTCGCAAGAACGACAAGATGCTTGAGCATACACATTGTTATATGTGCCATAAGGGCAAGGTATGCAAGATTTATCGTTGACGCCAGAATATGTCCCAGGAGGACATTGTTGACAGCTATAGGAACGTGCTTGAGCTCCTATTGATAGTAGCATTACCCCCCCCCATACAAAATAAGAGAGTTTGTCCATTTTTCTTCCTTTTTATTTTTATCCCAAATCTTATTGCTAAGATCTAAATTTATTATATAATAAGGAAAAAACTTTGCAAGGATAAATTACTTTTTAAAATCCAAACCTATATCTGTAAAAAATTCTGGTGTATCACGCCAATTTTCTTTTACCTTTACATACAAAAACAAATTGACTTTTTTATTAAGGATTACAGCCATTTCTTCACGGGCTTTTGTTCCAATCAATTTTATTTTTGACCCCTTTTCACCAAGTATAATTGATTTGTGATTTTCTTCGCTTGTATAAATAGTTTGTTTTATTGTAAAGGCATTATTTTCTTCTTCGATACTATCAGTTTTTACAGCAATAGAATATGGAAGTTCCTGATGCAAATATTCGTAAATTTTTTCACGTGTAATTTCTGCTAAATGCAAAGATAATGGCAAATCTGTTGTCATATCTTTATCAAAGAACCAAGGAGATTCAGGCATTTTGCCCTTTACCCATTTTATCAAATCATCAACTCCATCATTTTCAAGTGCAGAAATCATAAAAATTTCTTCAAATAAATTAGGTGCACTTTTCATAATTTGAGATGTAAGTTTTAATAAATCTTTTTTATCAATTAAATCAACTTTGTTAAGTGCGAGTGCCACAGGAGCATTTATAGTTTTAAGTTTTGCAACAATGCTATCAAAAGTTTTGGTAATGCCCTTTGTTGAATCAAGTAAAAATATCACAGCATCGCTATCATTCATTGCACTCCATGCGGAAGAAACCATTGCCTTATCAAACTTTCCCTTTGGATTAAAAATTCCTGGTGTATCAATGAAAATCATTTGTGTATCACCATCATCTTTGATACCCTTTATTTGATTACGTGTTGTCTGAACCTTATGTGAAGTAATTGATACTTTTGTAAGAAGTATTGTATTCATAAGAGTTGATTTACCACTATTAGTTGCTCCGATAAGGGCAACAAAACCACATTTTGTTTTTTTATTTGTCATTTTCATCTTCCATATATTCTAACATATCAGGTAAAATATTATTTTTTTCCCAAATATCAAGTATTATTTTTGCACCATCACCTTCAAGAATTTTTTTCATTTCATACTTTATTTTCTTTTTTGGTAAGGCCTTTTTTATTCGGAAAAATTTATCAATGCAAGCCTTAAGACTTGCTTCATCAAAATTTTTATAAAAATAAAGACTGCAAAATCTGAAATATCGAAGTATTCTTAATGGGTCAAAAAAAATACTTTTTCGTGGTGAAATAATAAACTTTACAATACCATTTTTTAAATCTTCAACCCCATTGCCAAAGTCAATGATTCTTCCAATTCGGTCAACGTAAATAGCATTGATTGTAAAATCTCGTCTTATAAAATCATCACGAATTTTCTTTGAACAAACAATTTCTGGGAACCGAGAACCTCTTGCATAATTATCTTTTCTGAATGTAGTTATATCAAACTTTTCCCCATCAATATTTGCGGAAATTGTTCCAAACTTAATTCCCTTTAAATCAACTTCAATATTATGTGATTGAAGCATTTCCAAAACCTTTTCCGGTTTCACAGGTGTGGCAAAATCAATATCATTAGTTTTTATTCCTAAAAAAGCATCTCTAACAGCTCCACCAACAACATATAATCGACAATCTTCTTGTTCAAACAAGTCAAACAATTTTATCACAGATGGATTTTGTAAAAAATTAAATTCCAATACTTCACCCTTGCACTTTTTTTGATTCTAGTATAACATAAACAAAAGGTTAATAAAATGATTTTGTTAAAAAAAGATATAAAAAAAATAATCCTATTATTTCTTGGTTGTGTAATGTTTATTACACCATCTTTTGCGCAAAAAAAATCTGCTAAAAATCTTGCAAAAATCAATAAACAGATAGAAGCCAAAAAAAAGGAATCAAAGGTTCTTGAGGAGCAAACAAAAAAACTTCAATCTGAAATAAAACAAACCCAAAATAAAATGGTTGAAATTGCCAACAATGTTAAAAAATATGAACGTAAATTAAATGGATATGATAGGGATTTGGTAAAACTTTATGACAAAGAACGAAGCCTTAATCGTAAAATCGAAAACAATAACGATGAACTTGTTAAAATAATTGCAATATTTGAAAATATATCTCTTACACCAAAGGGATATTTGGTTGTATCACCATCGAAAATTGATACAATGTTTAATACTTCAATTCTTCTTAAAACAGTTGTTGAAAACCTTAATAAATCTCGTGCAGAATTTTCCCGTGATTTAGATGACCTTGTAAAATTGAAAAATGATATTATAAGGGCAAAACTTTCAATTTACTCTTTGAATAATAAGGTTAAGGGAGAAAAGGATAAAATTGCAAGCCTTATAAAATCAAAACAATCTTCATATAAAAAATTAACAAACGAAAATTTGCAAAAGCAAAAGGAAATAAAAAAACTTGTATCAGAATCAAAAACAATCGAAGAATTTTTGAAAAAGGCGGAACGACTTCGTAAGCAAAAGGAGGAGGCAAAACGTCTTGCAGGTCTTAAAAAATCACAAAGTTTAAGACGACTTTCCGTTGGCAAAGTTGCTCTTCCTGTTGATGGAAAAATTGAAACATACTTTGGTGATAAAAAAATTGGTGGTGTTAAATCAAAGGGACTTTACATAAAAACCCGAAATGATGCACAGGTAATTTCACCAACCGATGCCGAAGTTGTGTTTGCAGGTGCCTTTTACGGATATAAAAATTTACTTATATTACACAGCAATGATGATTACTATATCATTATGGGTGGTATGAATGAAGTATTTGCAAGTGAAGGTCAAAGTTTGCTTGCTGGTGAACCAGTAGGACAAATGGGTAATGCCGAATTTTATATAGAGCTTCGCGATAAAGAAACTCCAATAAACCCACTTGTTTATTTTAAGGGGTAAAAATTTTTGACTTTTATTAAAAATATACTAAACTAAATAAAAAACAAAAGGGAGCAAATTGATGTCAAAACAAAAATCATCTACAACACGTATTTTTACAATACTTGCGTTTTTCTTTTTTATAAGTTCAATTGTTATGTTTGAAATTTCAAGTTCAAATATAAGTGGGGCAAAGGAAAAAGAAAAAACATCTAATACAAAAAACAAAGATGATGATGTCTATGAATATCTTGAAATGTTTGGAAAGGCTTTTGAAATAACAAAGGCAAGATATGTTGATGAAGTAAGCAACAAAAAGTTAATTGAAGCTGCCATTGATGGTATGTTATCAAAACTTGACCCTCACTCATCATTTTTAAACGAAGATGATTTCAAGGATATGAATGAACAAACTTCTGGTGCCTTTGGCGGACTTGGTATTGAAGTAACAATGGATAATGGTGCAATCAAGGTTATTTCTCCTATTGACGATACACCTGCATTCAAAGCAGGCATTGAACCAGGTGATTTAATTACACACATTGATGATGAACAAGTTCAAGGTTTGACTCTTCAAGAAGCAGTTAAAAAAATGAAGGGAACCCCAGGTTCAAAAGTAAAACTTAAAGTTTTCCGTGAAGGAAAGGAGCCATTTGATTTAACCCTTACTCGTGCGATAATAAAAGTTGATGCCGTAAAATCAAAATTAAAGGCAGATGGCACAGTTGGTTATATCCGTCTTTCAACATTTAATGAAAATTCATATAACGAGCTTAAAAAAGTAGTTGATAAAATGAATAACGATAAAATTATAGGTTATGTTTTGGATTTACGAAACAACACAGGTGGACTTCTTGACCAAGCAGTAAAGGTTTCAGATGCTTTCCTTGAAGAAGGTGAAATCGTATCTATTATGTCAAGACAGGAAAATGGCAATAGGGTTTTCTTTGCCTCAGAAGGTGATATTTTGGATAATAAACCGCTGGTTGTAATTATAAACGGAGCATCTGCATCTGCATCTGAAATTGTTGCTGGTGCACTTCAAGACCACAGACGTGCAGTTTTGATTGGAACAAAATCTTATGGAAAGGGTTCTGTTCAAACATTGATACCTATGGCTGACACAGCCCTTAAAATTACAACTGCAAGATATTATACTCCAAGTGGTCGTTCAATACAGGCAGAAGGTATTACTCCAGATGTTGAAGTAAATCGTGCAAAACTTGAAGAATTTAAAGAAAACAGAATGTTTGCCGAAGAAACTTTGACTAATGCCCTTAAAAATGATACAAAAAAATCTGATAAATTAAATAAAAAGTCAGATAAGGAAAAAGCAGAAGAAGAACGAGATGCAAATGATTATCAACTTCTTCGTGCTATTGATATGGTAAAGGGTTTGGCAGTATATGAAAATAAAAATTTCACAAAGCCAAAAGTAAAAACACCAATTGAAAAATAAAATGAAAACATTATGTCTTTTTGCTGGCTATGATAAGGACGGGATTATTGATAATTACGTCCTTTACAGCATTAAACAATTTTCAAAAATATGTGATGTCTACTATCTTTCAGATTGTAAGATGAACAATAACTCTAAATCTGAACTTGCCCCATTTGTAAAGGGTATGTGGACCTATCGCCACAAAAAATATGATTTCGGTTCTTGGTCAGAACTTATCAAAAACATTGGGTGGGATACTATCTGTAAATATGATAACTTAATACTTATAAATGATTCTGTTTATGGTCCATTTTATGATATAAAAAAGGTTATAGATAATTTTTATAAAAGTAATGCTGATTTTTATGGCTTTACACCAAATCCGAAACGACATTCATATCATATACAATCATACTTTATTATGATGAAACATAATGTCTTTGTAAATAAAAAGGTTCAAAGATTTTTTGATGATATAAAGGAACTTTCCAACAAGGGTGATATAATCAAATTATATGAAAAGGGTTTTTCAAACCTTCTTTATTCTTTGGGTTTCAAATCCGATACCTTTATCAAAAATTATGATTGCTATTTCCCAAATCAAATTTTAAACCAAGATGGTTTTCTTTTAAAGGTAAGTATTTTCACACAATATATGTCAAAGGAGGATATTACAAATCTTTTTCCAAAGTTAAAGAAGAAATATCCGCAATACGATTTTAACCTTATCCTTAATCATTTAAAAAGAAAGAAGGTAAATCTTGATAAGGTGATAAGGAAAAGCATTTTAAAATCTTCTAACTATAAAACTATGGCTGGTATTGATTTTATTCTTCCATCATATTTAAGGGTTTTAAAATATCCATTATATATAATTTTAAATCTTTACACTTGTGTATATAATATTTTATTACGAAGACTTTTTGTAAAGCCATATCGTTCAATCAAAAAACACGTTTTTCATAATCTTTAATGGGAAAGGGCGACTATACCCTTTTTGTATTGTTAAACAAAAGAGTTGATGATAAAAAGTCATCAATGTCCCCATCTAACACCGCACTAACATTTGATGTTTCATGATTGGTTCGCAAATCCTTTACCATTTGATAAGGTTGCATAACATAGGAACGAATTTGTGAACCCCAACCGATTTCAGATTTTGTTGAATTGATTTTATCTGCCTCTTCTTGTCGTTTTTGAAGTTCCAAATTATAAAGTCGAGATTTAAGCATACTCATAGCAATTTCTTTGTTTTTAAATTGTGAACGTTCATTTTGGCATTGAACAACAACCCCAGTCGGTAAATGAGTAATTCGAACGGCACTATCTGTTTTATTAACATGTTGACCACCAGCACCACTTGCACGATAAGTATCAATTTTCAAATCCTTTTCGTTGATTTCAATATTTATTTTATCATCAACAACAGGATAAACCCAAACAGATGCAAAACTTGTATGACGTCTTGCCCCACTATCAAATGGAGATATGCGGACAAGTCTGTGAATACCGCTTTCTCCTTTTAACCAGCCATAAACATTTCTTCCATCAATTTCCAAAGTTGCAGATTTTATACCAGCTTCATCACCGCTGTGTTCTTCAATCAAAGAAACTTTAAAATTATGTTTTTCTGCCCATCTTAAATACATACGAAGAAGCATTTCTGCCCAATCGCAAGCCTCTGTGCCACCAGCTCCACTGTGAATTTCAAGATATGCAGAATTGCTATCCGCTTCACCATTTAGCATTAAATCCAATTTTTCTTTTGAAAGTTTTTTTAAAAAGATTTCAAGTGAATTTTCAATTTCAACTTTGCTTTGTTCGTCATTTTCTGAAATTGCAATATTGTGAAGTTCAATCAAATCCTCAAATTCAGTATCAATGTTTCTAAGGAATTTAATTTTGCCATCTATTTCAGCCTTTTGTGTAAGGATTTTTTGAGCCTTGTCCTTGTCATTCCATAAGTTTGGCTCATTTGCTTCTTTATCCAAATTTTTTTGAATATCTTCAAGACGGGTTATGTCAAAGACACCCCCTTATTTCAGAAATAACCTGTTTTATTTGAGAAATAAGATTTTCTTGCATTTCTGTCCTATTCAGCCAAATCTTGACAACCATTCATATAGCTATGTAAATCAGTTAAATAATCAACATCAGAGTTTGTAAGTTTGATAAGTTCATTATTTTTCAAATACAATGCCATACACATACCATTATTTTGTTTTACAATGAATGTATCTCCATCTTCTAAATCTGCAAGAATATTATAAACAGAGGAGTCATCAACTCTTGCTCCAAGAGCATTCAAAATTGATATATCAAGGGCATCTTGATTGTATGATGTTCCAATATCACCAGTTTTAATAATATTTGAAAGTCTTGCCTTTGCATTATTAAGGTTTGAAACTCTGTCGATAATATATACATCTTTTACTTTGTAATTGATTTTTTGTGAAGATGTTGTTCCAAATTTTGAATTATCAACACGTTTTTTAACGTTTCCAGTTGCAATATTATTTTTCCAACCCATATTTTCATAGAAAGTTGAAACAGTTTGCCCAATTAAAGTATTGTTATTTACAGCTTGAGTAGGTTTGCCAACAGTAGGTTTTCCAGTTGAAAGAAGGTTTTCGGTTCTGCTTCCTAATTGTTCACCAATTTGTGAAACAAAACTTTCGTTTGCCTTTGTAAGTAAGTTTTCACGGCTATCCTTTTCAAATGTATTAAGTTCGATTATTTCGTAATTTTCCTCACCACAAGCATCTTTTGCTTCATAAATATAGCCAGCCAAAGTTGCTTCAACTGCATTTCTCCAATTATCAGCCTTATTTGTAAATTGTCCAGTAGAGTAATTTTCAAGCATTTTAGGAATATTTGATAAACCTAAATCGCCAGCCTTTGAAAACTTTTGTGCAACTTCAGGATAGCTTCCACAATTTGCCTTCATTAATTTATCAAAGTCAAAAAAGTTTCCATCATGAGCCAAAGCTGCAGAATAACATTTTTTTGCAGCACTTAATTTTTCGGTTGCATAAATACATTCACTTGATGATTTTACAGCACTTTTTTCAATAACATTTTTTGCTCCAAGCCATTTTGAAACGGCTTCACCCTTGTAAGAAGAGCAATTTTTCAAAAATTTTGAAAGTTCACTATTGCCGACAATTCTTGCAAGTTGCATATCCATCACATCATAAAGTTCAGTGATTGTTTTATCACTGCAATCAGAATATACTCCACCTTTATTTGTATTATTGGCATTATAACACTCTTTATCCAAAGCAGAGATGTATTTTGTGATACAATCCTGTTTTGTTTGTTCAGTTGTGTTTGTAGAAGTTGTTGTTGTTGTTCTTTTTTTTGTAGAAGACCCCCTCGCGGCAAAAGAATTATTTGTTGGAATTGAATAAAAAGCCAACAAACACATAAACAATCTAGATGACAACTTCATACTTTTCTCCTTTTACATATATTTATGCTTAATTTTACACTTTTTTTGGCTTTCTTGCAAGTTATAAATAACAGAATTAAATATTTTTATTTTTTTTAATGACAATTCATTTGAAACGGCATTATAATAGCAAAATACAAAAAATCGAACATAACAAAGGCGTATTATTATGAAACTTAATGATTTAAGAAAAACTTACACTGATTATTTCGTAAGTAAAGGACATAAACTTGTTCGTTCAAGTTCACTTATTCCACAAAATGACCCAACATTGCTTTTTACAAATGCAGGTATGGTTCAATTTAAAGATGTTTTTACAGGAAAAGAAAAACGTGAATATACACGTGCCACAACTGCACAAAAATGTGTTCGTGCAGGTGGAAAACATAACGATTTGGATAATGTAGGATACACAACAAGACACCATACATTCTTTGAAATGCTTGGAAATTTCTCTTTTGGTGATTATTTTAAGGAACAAGCAATCACTTTCGCTTGGGATTTTACAACAAATGTATTGGGTTTGGATAAGGATAAACTTTATACAACCGTATATCCAAATGATACAGAAGCAAGAGAGCTTTGGAAAAAAATATCTGGACTTCCAGAAAGTCGTATTTTAAATATCGAAGATAATATTTGGGCTATGGGTGATACTGGTCCATGTGGTTTTGATACTGAAATTTTCTATGATAAGGGACCAGAAGTTGCTGGTGGTCTTCCTGGAACACCTGATGAAGATGGTGATAGATATGTTGAAATTTGGAACAATGTATTTATGCAATTTGAAACACTTCCAGATGGTTCAAAAGTTGAACTTAAAAATAAAAATATTGATACAGGTATGGGAGCAGAACGAGTTGCTGCTGTGCTTCAAGGTGTGAACAGCAATTTTGAAATAGATTTATTCAGAAATTTAAAATCTTATATAAGTGATGTCCTTGGTGTAAAAATTACACCTGAAAATATGACTTCATTTAATGTTATTGCTGATCATATCCGTGCAACATCATTTTTAATTGCCGATGGTGTTATTCCATCAAACGAAGGAAGAGGATATGTTCTTCGCCGTATTATGAGACGAGCTTTACGTCATATCAATATGCTTGGTGTAAAGAAACCTGCATTTTATAAAATGTTCGAAAATGTAAAGGAACAAATGGGTGATACATACTACGAACTTATTGATGCAGAAAATTTAATTACCCAAACAATTAAAACCGAAGAAGAAAATTTCAGCACAACCCTTGATGCTGGACTTAAGATTTTGGAAGATGAAATTTCAAAAACAAGTGGCAAGGTTTTAAGTGGTGAAAGTGCTTTCAAACTTTATGATACTTATGGTTTCCCTCTTGACTTAACAGCAGATATTCTCCGCACAAAAAATATGACTGTTGATACAAAGGCTTTTGATAAAGCTATGGAAGAACAACGTTCAAAATCAAAGAAAGCATCACAATTTAAGGGTGAAGCAGGAACAAAAAAGATTTTCTATGACCTTAAGGCAGAAGTTGGTGGCACAAAATTTGTCGGTTATGAAAAATTGGACGAAGTTGCAACAATAAAATCAATCATTAAAAATGGTGAAATCGTTTCATCTGCGACTGCAACACCAGATGATGAAATATATATTATCGTTGATAAAACTCCATTTTATGCAGAATGTGGTGGTCAAATTTCTGATACAGGTGTTATGATTGCGAATGGCAAAACTTATGCTGTATCTGATGTAAAAAGAGCTTTGGAAAACCTTTATTTCCATAAAATTGATTTATCCGTTGGTGAAACTCTTTCCATTGGTGAAAGTGTTGAATTAAAGGTTGATGCTCCAATAAGAAAAAGAATTATGGCAAACCATTCAGCAACACATCTTTTACAAAAGGCACTTCGTGAAGTAATTGGTAATCATATTGCACAAAAGGGTTCTTATGTCGGTGAAAATGGACTTAGATTTGATTTTTCAAATCCAAAGGCTTTGACCTCTGATGAACTTATAAAAATCGAAACTCTTGTAAATAAATATATTGAAGATGAACTTTGTATTTGTGTAAATGAAATGCCAATTGAAGAGGCAAAATCCACAGGCGCGATTGCTCTTTTCGGTGAAAAATATGGCGACATAGTTCGTGTTGTAAATATGAGTAATGTTTCTGTTGAATTTTGTGGTGGAACACATTGTTCAAATACATCAGAAATCAAATTTTTTAAGATATTAAAGGAAGAATCAATTTCCGCTGGTATCCGAAGAATAGAAGCCATTACAAATGTTGACGCACTTGATTTTGCAAGTTCTCGTGGTGTTGATATAAATCAAAAACCAACCGAAATCTTAAAATCTCTTAATGAAAAATTAAAGATGGAAAGACAAGCAGAGCAAGATAAACTTGCCCAAGAATTTGAAGAAAAGAAAAAGGCAGAAGAACTTCAAACACAAAAGGATATTGAAACCGTTGTAAATGGAATTTCACAACACGATGTTTCAGGTATCAATTTTGTTTCTGGAATTTTTGAAAATGTAAATCCAAAGAATTTAAAACCTGCGATGGATAAATTACGTGATTTACATACAAAAAATTCTGTTATGACAATTATTGCAACAGTTGATAATAAGGTATCTGTAATTGTGTCAGTTTCATCAGATTTAAAAGAAAAAATCAATGCTGTTGACTTAGTAAAAACCGCATCTATCATTATGGGTGGAAAGGGCGGTGGTGGACGTCCTGATTTGGCTCAAGCAGGTGGTGTCGATAAAACAAAGGCAAACGATGCTTTGATTGAAATTGAAAACAAAATAAAAGGTTAAAGGTGTAAAATGGATAAAATAAAAGTAGCAGTTTTCTTTGGTGGAAAATCCTTTGAACACGACGTTAGTATTTTAACAGGTCTTCAAGTTATCCAAGCAATGGATAGCACAAAATATGAGTCATTTCCAGTTTATGTTGCAAGTGATGGCACATGGTGGACTGGGGATTTGCTACTTGATACAAAAGTTTATCCACTTACCGATGCAACAAAGGCAAAACTTTTAAATGTATCATTGCACGTTGGTGAAGCAACAATTACTCCATCATTAAAAGTTATGAATCCATCATTATTTGGAAAGCGAAGAATTAAATTTGATATTGCATTTTTTGCTTTTCATGGTGATGTTGGTGAAAGTGGTGGTATGCAAGGTTTATTTGAAACTGCAAATCTTCCTTACACTGGTGCAGATATTCTTTCATCAAGTGTTTATATGAGCAAAGTTGCAACAAAGCGTATTTGCAAAACTCTTGGTATAAATGTTTTATCCGAAGTTGTTGTGCAAAAGCCAACTGGTGAAAACTTTATTGATATTCAAAAGGTAATTAAGAATATAAATGTTGATTATCCTATTTGTGCAAAACCTGCAAATTTAGGAAGTTCAATAGGTGTATTCAAAGTTAATAACAAAGAGGAATTATCTTCAGCTTTGCTTGATATATTCAAAATGGATACCGAAGCAATCCTTGAACCATTTGTTGAAAACCTTGTCGAATATAATGTCGCGGTAATGAAAAATCTTGATGGTGAAATAATTACATCTGTAATTGAAAAGCCAAATAACGAAAATACATTTTTATCATTTTCTGATAAATATTTGTCCGAAAATGGGGCAAAGAAAAAGGGCACAAATCTTTCTGCTATGCCATCAGAAGAACTTATTGAATCACGAAGAAAGTTTGCTCCTAATTTAACAGAAAAGCAAACAAAGTTTATTTGTGATAGTGCGAAAACTTTATTTTCTGCAATGGGTGCAACTGGAAATCCACGAATTGATTTTCTTTCAAATGAAAAAACTGGTGAAATTTGGTTAAATGAAGTAAATCCAATTCCAGGTTCATTTGCATTCTATTTGTGGCAAAATTCGAAATATGCTATAAATTATACGGACTTGACCAATATAATAATCCAAAATGGATTTGAAAAATATCACTCAAAGGAAAAGGAAATTGATTTGAAATTATCATCATCTGTGATTTTCAAACGTAAATAAAAAATCCCCCATTTCGGGGGACTTTTTTTAACTCTCTTAATAAGGAGGAGGAGAAAATAGAAAAGAGAGTTATATTCTTATATTTGAATCTTCAAACCAATAACTGCAATATGTGCATCAAAATCACTTTGAAGTTCCAAATCGTATTCTGTGTTTGTTGTAATCGGATTTAATGGGTCGGAATTATCAACAACGCTATCAATCATTTTGTTTGAGGTTTTGATAGTTCCAAAATCATAATATCTGTATCCAATATCCAAAGAAATATAGTTATTGATACCTGCAGTTAAACCAGCCCCGTATATAACAGTTTTATTTCTTTGTTCTTTACCCTTTATAGTAATGTCGTGATTATTTTGTCCCTTAAATGTTATATCAGACAAGTTTATATTTGAAATACCTATACCAGCCATTGCATAAGGAGTAAAGATAAAACTTGGCTTTCTTCTGTTAAGGACAAAGTCGAAATATATATTTGCAGAACCACCATCTAAATCAAGTTTGCTTTTATAATTGATAGTGTTAAGGTTGACTTGATTATTGCCATCAAGTTCAAGAGCCTTACCCATTTTATAATAACTTAATTCTAAACGAAGAGGATTTTCCGAGTTAATACCAAAAGCTCCTGTTAAAAAATATTCATCTTTTGCTTCTGTTTTAATTGGGTTAATTGATTTATCATTATTACAAATAAAGTTATAAGAAACCTTGCAATTATCACTTGGAGCAAATTCAAAATTATTTTCTTTTGTATAAAAATAACCACCATATCCAGCAATATAAATTCTTTTTAATCGTGGAAGAGTATCTTTTTTAATATCTTTTTGAAGAGATGGAGTTTCATTGATTTCTTCGTCGTTATCATCGAATTTGTAATCTTTATTATCATAGGTTTTAATATAAATATTTTCAATATCTTCTTTTTTAAGATTAGAAGGGATTTTTGCACAAGCTGGGTTAATAAGACTTGTCAAAGAAATAACTGCCAATGCAACAAAAGATTTATTCATATTTTTATCCTTATTTTTTATTTTGTTTAAAATATATAACATAAAAATATTTTTGTCAATAATAAAATTATATTTAATGAAATAGGAAAAAATACTTTACAATTAAATATGTATGTGCTATTTTTGTTCTTGTATTGGAGGTCGTTTTTTATGATAGCAAAAATTTTCACACCAGCATTTAGTGGTATTGATGTAATAAAGGTTTCTGTTGAGGTTATGATTTCCTCTGGGCTTCCAAAATTTTTAATCGTTGGATTACCAGACAAGGCTGTAAGTGAGGCAAAGGAACGTATCCAATCCGCTTTTTCTGCTATGGGATTTTCTTTACCTGCAAAACGAATTATTGTAAATCTTGCTCCTGCTGATGTGGTAAAGGAGGGGTCTCACTTTGATTTACCTATTGCAATGGCAATTTTAACTGCCCTTGGTGTTATTCCAAACGAAGAAATTATAAGATATATGATTCTTGGTGAACTTGGTCTTGATGGTATGGTAAAACCTGTAAATGGAATTTTGCCTGCTGCTGTCAATGCAAATGCAATGGATTTGGGTATTATTTGCCCTGAATCTCAGGTATCACAGGCTTTATGGGCAGGAAACAAAGATGTCCTTGGTGCATCTTCACTTATTTCTTTGATAAATCATTTTAAAGGGACACAAATAATTGTAAATGAAATGACTCCGCCTGTCTTTGATGAAAAATATAATGTAGATATGATTGAAATAAAAGGACAGGAAATGGCAAGAAAGGCTTTGGAAATTGCCGCTGTTGGTGGACATCATATGTTAATGATTGGCCCCCCTGGTGTTGGTAAATCTATGCTTGCATCACGTCTTCCAACTATACTGCCTCCTATGACAGCAAAGGAAGCACTTGAAATTTCTACAATAAATTCTGTGGCTGGACTTTTAGGGGATAAGGGGCTTTGTATAACACGACCTTTTCGTGCTCCTCACCATACTGCATCACAAGTTGCCTTGACTGGTGGTGGTATTCATGCAAAACCAGGTGAAGTTTCACTTGCCCATAATGGTATTTTGTTTTTGGACGAACTTCCTGAATTTTCTTCTTCTGCTCTTGACAGCTTGCGACAACCTCTTGAAACAGGAGTTGTAAGTATAGCCCGAGCAAACGGACATATCACATATCCTGCAAAATTCCAACTTATTGCTGCAATGAATCCTTGCAAATGCGGACATTTTGGTGATCCAAATCATGCATGTAGTTCTGCACCTTTATGTGCATTGAAATATCAAAACAGAATAAGCGGACCATTGTATGACAGAATTGATTTAACTGTTGAAGTTGAAAATATCAATCCATGGGATTTGGATAAAATTAAGGTTTCTGATGACAGTAAAACTATACGACAACGTGTGATAGAGGCACGATTATTTCAAAGTGCCCGTCTTAAAAAATTGTATAATATAGATAATCTTTTGAATTCTAATTTATCAGGCAAACAAATAGAAGAAAGTGCAAACATTATTCCAGAGGCTATGGAGCTTTTAACAAAATCCGCTGAAAAATTAAAACTTTCTGCTCGTGGTTATTATAAAACTATGCGTGTTGCACGAACTATTGCTGATATGGAACAACGAGATATTGTAATTCCATCTGATATTTCTATGGCTTTATCATTCAGACGAAAGGCATTATAACTTATCGTTTATAAGTCAATCTGTATCCAAGGTTCATCATACATTTTTTATATTGGCTTTCCAATCCAGAAGATGAATTTGAAGGTATAGAAAAGGCAATTCTTTGCCCAACTTCTCTGTGTCCACGAGATTCAAATGTTGCCCACATTCCGTCCCACTTTGGAATAGTATATGGAGTCATAGGGTCAAGCAAATTTTGTATTCTTGATTTTGGTTTTGTGTATTTCACCCCAAGACAAGCCTTATGGTCCTGAATAAACTTTGCCATTACGACATTATTATTTTCCCAATGATACACAGTTGCATTTTCAATTTCACCCCTTGTTGGTATAGAACAAGCAGATAATACACACAAAGGAACTAAAACAAATTTGAATTTATAAAACATTTTCTTTTCTCTCATACAAACAAATATATCACATAATGAAAAGTTTTTAAAGCAAAAAAAAGGAGGTCTAAAACCTCCAATTTTGATAATTAAAAATAGTTATTTTATTTTTTTACCAGTTTTATCAATGAAAACAACTACATTATCCTTATAATTTTCTGCTCTTGCGATACCTTTGTAATCAAAAGAAGAAATATAATCATAATAGTCAGGTTTAATAAGTTCATTACCATTTTCATCAATTAAACCCCATTTACCATTAACAGAAACTTTTGCAACACCATCTAAAAAGTCAAAAGCTAAATCATATTTAGCAGGAGCCACAACATTAACCTTGTCATCAATAAAACCATACTTGCCATTTTTAACAATTACAGATTTTTTTTCAATAAATGGACTTATTGAATCATATTCAAAATCGGTTATAGGTCTGTTTGATAAATCAACCAAAGCCCACTTTCCATTTTGTTTTACACGTCTTAAATTTACAGAAGTGTCAGTTTGAACATATTCGAGTTTTGAAGTGTCGATTTTTGATACAGTCAAATATTTTACTAAAACAAGAACAAGCAAAACAAATGCAATAGAACCAAGTATATATAAAAATTTTCTCATAACGGCCTCCTTTATTATTTATATAATATTATAAAATTCATTCTAATTCAAGATAAATATTTTCAAGCTCCTTTATTTCATCACGAATAATCGTTGCCTTTTCAAATTCAAGGTTATCGGCAAGCCTTAACATCTCCTTTTCCTTTGATTTTATAAGTTTAGAAATATCATCTTTATTTTTAAACTTGAACTTCTTTTTATTTGCCACTGGATTTTTTTCAATATCGACATAGTCCATATCTGCAATATTAGAAGCAATCTTTTTAATAATAGTTTTTGGAGTTATATTATGTTCTTGATTATACTCCATTTGACGCTTTCTTCGTCTTGCAGTTTCACTTAGTGCAAAACTCATAGACTTAGTCATTTTATCAGCATAAAGTATCACACGACCATTTGCATTTCGTGCCGCACGACCGATTGTTTGGATAAGAGAACGTTCAGAACGAAGGAAACCTTCCTTGTCCGCATCAAGTATTGCGACAAGCTGACATTCTGGAATATCAAGTCCTTCACGAAGTAAGTTTATTCCAACAAGCACGTCAAACTTTCCCATTCGTAAATCACGAATAATTTCAATACGTTCCAAAGTATCAATATCCGAATGAAGGTATCGAACTTTTATTCCATATTCGGCAAGATATTCCGTAAGTTGTTCAGCCATTTTTTTTGTAAGTGTAGTGCAAAGCACACGGCCACCAGCTTTTGCCACTTTTCTGCATTCGTGCATTAAATCATCAACTTGATTTTCCAAAGGTCGCACTTCAACTTCTGGATCCAAAAGTCCAGTTGGTCTTATTAACTGTTCAGTAAATTTACCACCTGTTTGTTCCAATTCCCAATCCCCAGGAGTAGCAGATATATAAACAGTTCTTCCACGAAACGCATTCCATTCTTCGAATTTCAAAGGTCTGTTATCCAAACAAGAAGGAAGTCGGAATCCATATTCGGAAAGGTTTGTTTTTCTTGCCCTATCGCCATTATACATTCCTCCAATTTGTGGAACAGAAACGTGCGATTCATCAATAAAAACTATGGCATCATCTGGTAAATATTCAAATAATGTAGGAGGCGGAGCCCCAGCAGGTCGTCCCGTCAAATACCTTGAATAATTTTCAATGCTTTTGCAATATCCTGTTGATTCCAGCATTTCAATATCAAAATTTGTTCTTTCTCTTAATCTTTGTTCTTCAAGCAATTTGTTAACAGATTTAAAATAAGAAAGTCGTTCAGTCAATTCCTCCTTTATCCCAACAATCGCATTTGAAAGTGCAGGTCCAGGAGTTACATAATGGCTTGATGGATAAATAGTTGTGGAGTGAAGTCCCAAAGTCCTTTTCCCAGTTAGGGTATCAAATTCGGAAATTGTTTCAATCAAATCACCAAAGAAAGAATATCGCCAAGCTCTATCTTCCAAATGCACAGGAAATACCTCAAGACTATCACCACGCACACGAAAAGTTCCTCTATCAAGGGCAATATCATTTCTTTCATATTGCATTGCGGTCAAACTTTTGATAACACTTTCCAAAGAAATTTCTTGGTCTTCCTCTAATGTTAAACTCATAGAAGAATAAGATTCAGGAGAACCCAAACCATAAATACAAGATACAGATGCAACTATAATAACATCTCTAAATTCCAATAATGAACGGGTCGCACTATGGCGTAATCGGTCTATTTGTTCATTGATTGCACTATCTTTTTCAATATAGGTATCGGTTTTTGGAATATATGCTTCTGGTTGATAGTAATCATAATATGACACAAAGTATTCCACATGATTTTCTGGAAAAAGTTCAAGCATTTCTTGATAAAGTTGAGCAGCCAAAATTTTATTCGGTGCCATAATCAAAGCAGGCACTTGCATTTTTTGAATAACATTTGCCATGGTAAAGGTTTTACCACTTCCTGTAATACCCAACAAAACTTGATTCCTTTTACCATCTTTTAATCCCTGAACAAGTTCGTTAATTGCAGTTGGCTGATCTCCACTTGGTGTAAAATTTGTTTTCATTTTAAACCCAGCAGGTTCATCAGATGATAATTTATTAAACTTTGATGATAAAATCGGATTTTTAATCATAATAAAACCTTAAAATCTAAATTTTTTGCTTGTCTTATTAAACTATAAATTATAGTATATTTCTTATAAGGAGTTGTCAAAGGAAATAAATGCCTAGCATAGTAAAAAAGGGGAGAAATATGTTAAAGCGTTTTTTGCAAATATCTGCAGTTATTGTATTTTTATTCACAGGACTTTATATATTTCCAAATTTTGTTTCTTTGGATAACGAAAGAAAGGTTTATATTGAACAGCAAATAGAAAATTTAATAAAGTTTGATATAGAAATTCATGGTAAAATTACATTCAGAATACTTCCATATCCTGCAATTATAATGAAAAACGTTGATATCAAAAATTTTAGAAAACAAAATGAGCCTAATACATCAACATTTTTAAATGCAAAACAAATTTTTGTAAGTATGGATTTGTTAAATTTAATGAGTGGTGATTTGCATATTAACAAAATTATTATTGATGGAGGATATCTTAATTATACCCATTATAAGGAAAGTGGTTTTGAAAACCTAGATTTAATATTAAAGGGGAAAAGTTTCAATGACTTAATTATAAAAAATTCAACTGTTATATCTCAAAATAACAAAGACGGATTAAATAAAGTTCGAAGAATTTATAACATTAACATTCATTTTAAAAACATATTAAATTCTGAACTACAGGGAACTGGTTCTTTTGAATATCTTTCAAACAAGATTGATGATATAGTTTTTTATCTTCGTTATGTAAATAATGAAAATTATAACCTTGATGCGAATTTTGATTATATAAATGGTAAAAACATAATTAAAAATCGTTTTAATATAGTTGTAAAGGAAAATACCCCAGTTGTAAATGGCACAGTTGATTTAACAACAGACAATTTGTATAAATTTATACCACTGATTGATGGAAGTGTCGAAGTTCCAAATATACCTTTATTCAATGATAAACTTAATATTAAAACGACAATTCAAACAACATCAGAAGCAATTATTCTTTCAAATGGAACATTTACATCAAATGACGCGTTTGCGAATTTTTCAAGTATTATTCCATTTACTCGTTCAGATGATAATAAAATCTCTTTGGTAAAAAATAACATTTCTTTTAATGTTGATTTTAAAAATTTAAAACTTTCAAAAATTTTAACTATGCCTGATAATATTTTTAGGTTATCAAATACAAATAAAGATGAAATCAAAGAATTACTTAAAGTTTTTGCATATCCGACATTAAACATTTTTGTAAAAAATTTGCTTTTGGAAAATGATTTGATAACAAATTTTGAATTAAATTCAGCACCAATTTATCAAAATAATAACTATATGGGAATTGATATAAAAAAGCTCAATTACTCACTTGGTAAAAATCCAATACAAATAACGGGAAAACTTTTTGATATTTTTTCTGATATTAAAACTGATTTAGTAATAAAAAATAAAATACCTGTGTATTTTCCAAATATCTTTTTCAAAATGACAAGGATAAATTCCTTTGATGCCCGTATTATAAAGGAGAATAATACAATTTCTGTATCTGATTTAAACTTAAACATTGATGGTAATAAATTGTTTGGAAGTGTTGATACAACCCTTTCACCAAATGGAAATGATTATAACATTGTATTAAAATCTGATGAACTTGATACAACAAAATTTACCAAATCAAAAATTGATTTAGCATATATTATACATAATCTTTCATTGATAAAGAAAAGTTCCTTTAAATTAAATGCAATGATAAAGTCATTAAAAACTCCATCAAATAAATATGATTTATTAAAACTTGATACCTCATTTAAAAATGATACATTATCTGTGAAAAAACTTACATTTAAAGAAAGTGATTATTCTTCAACCATAAGTGGAGATTTAGTCGGAATTACACAGGATAATGGTTCATTTAAAAATTTCAATTATGTAATAAATTCTGATAATTTACGAGGTCTTACTTTACCGTTTATCCGCAACAGCTTTATTGATAAAATTATTGCAAACGGAGTAAAAACAATAAACATAAAATTAAATGGAAGTGCCTCAAACCCTGTGTCTGATGTATATGCGGTTTTAAATAATATAAGCGTAAGAGTTAATGGTCGTTTATTAGAAGGAAGTGAAAAATACTCTCTTGATTTATCACATACTGAATTAAAGGGATTTTTATTCTCATGGGGCTTTATTGATGATACTTTAATGAATTATTTTTATGATGATATACCTTTTTCATTAAAGGCAGAAGTTGATGGCAATAATATAAAAGACATCAAACTTAAAATAAAAAATAATTTATTTACAGGAGATATTTTAAGAAAAAATATTTCACGAAGCCAAAAAAATCCAACCTATGAAACAAATGTTGATTTATCAATCGACAATTTTGATGTAAAGGCAATTATAAAACGTTTAAAGGATACTGATGCTTATGTTGACTTTTTATTAAAAATTATCAGAACGGTTCCATATAACATAAAATTGAATGCAAAAAATATCGTTGAATACAATGGTAATGTGTATAAGGATTTATATTTAAACCTTGTTAATTCTAAAAACCCAGGTTCACTTGAATTTAATATTCAAAAGGCAGGGCGACTTTTAAAACTTTCATCTGAAATTTTAAATAATCGAATTTTCACAGGAAAGTTAAGTGTAGAAAATTTTGTAATTCCAAATGATTTGATGAATAACGAACTTATGAATCTTACATCTGGACTTATGAACCTTAATCTTGATTTCAGAACAGATGGAATGAACATTTATCAACTAACCTCAAATTTATCAGGAAGTTTTAAAGCCAACATTAAAAACGGAACTATAAAGGGGATAAGTGATTACGATACAATTCTTCATAATGTAGTTGAGCTTTCAAATATTACAACAAACAATATTCTTTATGCTTTGGAAAATAGTTTTAAATCAGGTATGCTTAATTTTACAAACCTTGTAATCGAAGGAAAGATTGATATGGCAGAAATTGTGAAATCTGCATTTACACTTTCATCAAAAAATATGTTTGTAACAGGATTTGTTTCTGGTAATTTGATAAAAAAATCCTTGAATATTGAAAGTTTGTTTGAAATTAAAAATCTTTCAAGTGAAACACTAAATTTGATTTATAATATCAAAGGCTTTATTAATAATCTTGGAGGAGAAGTTGATACATCTGCGATAATGTCCAAAATCAATACTTCATATCTTCAAAAGAAAAAGAAAGAAATTTTTAACTAATTATTTTTAAGGTTTTTAAGAATAAACACACGAATGCAACTTGATAAATTGCCATTATGTTGACTTATATCAATAGACGAAATAATTTCATTGATGGATTTATTTTGTTTGTTTGCAATAGCTTTAAGTTCAATCCAAAATTCTGGTTCCATAGAAATACTTGTTTGATGACCCATCAATGTAATTGAATGTTTTTCAAGCATTTTAGTCCCTTAGATTTTTAATTATTTCATTTAAAACATCTTTGAAAGTAATAAAAGATTTTACAGGAGTGAAAAAATTTCTATTTACAATTTTATAAAGTTTTTCATCATTATCATAAATAATTGCATTTAAAAGATTATATCCTAATAGCACAGAATTTTTCATAAGAGGATTTTCTGATTTTTTAAAAATTTCATTTGCATCTATTAAATTTGGAAAATTATAGTTATAGTCTGCACGTTTAATTTTTTCGGTTCCAAAAAATTCTAAAATCCCAGAACAAATTCCATTTGTTAATTTTAAAAAGTCTATATAATCTTGTGGCACAGGAGCAAATCCATCATTTTTAAGCATTGCACTTACAAAATCAATTTGAGCATCTTTTGCAGGTGGCAAATATATTATATTATTTATACAGAGCTTTAATTTTTTAAAAATGTCGTTCATTAAAAGCCTCCTGATTTTGAAAACATAGTGCTTCCTATTTCGGTCATAATATCTGCAGATGTATTACCGCCAGCTCCAGCAAATCCCTTTAATGCAGGCAAAAATATAATACCCTTTGGATTTGGGATATAAAGTTCAGTTGGATATTGATAACCACTTTCACGATTAAAATTTCCATTGGAACGATTAAAGGTTAAGACTTGCTCATCAATAAAACTATCAATCAAATCCTTGAATGGTCTTTTTTTTATCAAAAACATATTTGAAAATTCGATTGTCCCACCATATTCAAATGGAACCTTTAAATATATATCAATATTTTCAGGAAGTATTCCATCACGCATTTTCATAATACTTTCGTGTGAAAAATTTGCACCAATCAAATCCTCAATATTATTGTAATAAACAAATTGCATAAGTTTTTTTGATATTTTGAAAAAGTCATTATAAAGTTTAGGACAATTTGAAAGATAATCTTTTTTGAACAAAACTTTTTTTATTGGCATTTCTGGAATTCCCAGCTTTGCAATCAAATCGCGATAATAATTTTCAGTAAATAACATTGGCTATCCTGCCTTTTTTATATTTGGACGTTTATATTTTTGTGAAAAATATTTCATCAAGGTTTGAACAAATTTTTTATAACTTTCCAAAACTTCGGTATCCTTTCTATCAGGAAGCACGGAAACTATATTTGGAAGATTTGATTTTCCAGACAATTTTACAACATCGACATCTAATTCTTTCCACTTTGGTTCAATGTCGTCTTGATTAACAACAGTTGCAGATGGTATTACAACAACAGATTTAACAATTATACCATTGTCTTCTGGTAAAACTTCGTTAATCATTTTAACAAATTCATTAGAGGCATTTTTTATTTCCCATACAGGTGATGGATACTTTTCTTCATTTGTGAACCAAGATGGTGGAGTATTTGGAGTTGTTGGCGTTTCATTTGCAATAATATTTCCACCCTTTGCATTGATTTTTCCAATTACTAAAGTATCACTTTCTGCGATAGATACAAAGTCAACATACACACCATTGATGTAAATATCACCCATATTTTCATATCCAATTTCGGCAAGAGCTCTTTCCACTTGAACATTGATAACATCTTCGGATTCAAGTGGTGGAATATTGATAATATTATCTTGATTTTCTTCAAGAACAGGTTGTTGTGGTTGAGGAATTTCTTCCGTGCTAATTTTATTATCTTCTGGCTTTGAAATATTTTCTTTAGTGATAGGAGTTTGAGGAGCTTCCTTTACAACAACTTCTTCATCTTCACCATTTCCCTTATACATATCTTGCCATTTTTTATCATTTGGGTTTATTTGACCACTTCCAGTAGAGGCAGATAACATTATACCATTTGGCACAGTATTTATTTGTTTTTCAGGAATTTTTGTATTGTTGTTTCCATTATTTTCAATAACATTAGAGTTTATAATTTTATATACAACAAAAACATAAAGCCCAGAATTACACAAAGTTGCAAAAAGCAAAAACTTATCACGCATAAATGCAAATCTTAATTTTTTTATATCAATAGCAGAAAATTTAATACCCCATTTAAAATTAAGCCAATAAATAATAGGCAAAACCAAAATCAAGGTAATAAGAAATATGTATGATAGCTTTTTTTTCATATTATTTACTGTTTCCTACCATTGCCTTTAATTGATCCATAAATTCAGCATTTTTTGCTTCTTCACTGGATTGATATTCAAAGTAATCACTGTTTTCAATAAGTTTTCCATAATTTTTAAGGTATCCATTTTTATAATACTCTATTAAATCAGA
The DNA here is from genome assembly GCA_934246625.1 of uncultured Alphaproteobacteria bacterium. Classification (GTDB taxonomy): domain Bacteria; phylum Pseudomonadota; class Alphaproteobacteria; order Rs-D84; family CACZYB01; genus CACZYB01. The sequence continues at coordinate 160,214 of CAKQHZ010000001.1, read as the reverse complement.
AAACTTACCTTTGAATTCAGGACTATCTTCTTTATTAAATAAATCAGTTAAGTGCATAATACTATTAAGTGCAGATTTTCCAGCATCAGTTGCCTTTGCAACGGGTTTTCCTTCACTATCTTTTTCACGAGTTTCTGAAATAACTTGCTTTATAATTTCTTGCAAAGCCTGTTGAGTTTCGGTTATATCCTTTGTTTTATCAAATGGATTTCCAGTAAATTTTTGAACTTCTTCAGGTTTATTCATCAACAAATCTTTATCCTCTTTTGATATAGAGTCAAGCAAAGGAAATACCTTTAACTTTGTTATATCATCAGTATTTTTTATGCTGTCCTTTAATGCTTGAGAAGTATTTTCATCATTTAGCAAATTTGAAACAATACGATTGTAGTTTTGATTATATTGAGAAATATTATTTTTATAAGTTGTTTCACGATTTTTATTTATTTGTTCAATGATTTTATTTTGCCAATATGTTGCAACGTGGTTTTCAGTTTTTTTCACACTTTGAGCATATTTAAAGGTATCATCTGCTGGCATATCACCGAATTTATGAAGGAAATCATAATCCTTTTTTAAATTTCCAGTTTGTTCAGCCCATGATTGATAAAAACTTTTTATTCCAAGTTCTTCGTTTCCAAAGAATACCTTTTCTGCTGGGTCAATAATACCTTCATAAACAAGTTTTGCACCAGTTTTAAGTATTAAATTAAGTCCAGGCTGTATAATACCCAAAAATGTATCTAAATCACCAATTCCAGATGTTATTTTGCCTTCGACTTTATATTTATATTGCACCTTTATTTTTTCAGCATCTTTTCGAGGAAGATTTAAGTCTTCCAGTGTTTTTTCTGATAATGTAGCAGTATAAGGATTTTCCAAATCATTTGTAATTTCTGTTAATTGAGCCTGATTCAAATTGTCAACATTACTATTTGGAAACAATTCTTTTAAGGTTTGTTTTGTCTTTTCTGTTTCTTCCTTTCTTTGTGTTGCAAGGAAAGTATTTTCATAATTTATTAAGATAGCAGACCTTGTATCTTCCTTATGTTTTTCCAAATTAAAGAACAATTCTTTATCGTCAATTTTACCATTGGAATAATCATTTATATTTTGTAATAAATCCTTAATATAATCATCTGATTTTTCAATTCCGTCAATATTTTCAAATGAGCTATCATAAAGTTTTTTTATCTCAGCTTCCTTTTGTTGAGAAGCCAAAGATTTGTTTTCTATAATTTCCCTAATTTTCAAATAAAATGTATCCAAACTTCTGTTAAGTTTGTTTAACATCTCGTCTGGTAAAAATGAATTATAATTTTCCATAAAAACCCTTTATTTTATTTGATTATTTTTTAATTATTATATATTATATAATAAAAAGAGGGAGGACGCAAGAAATGTTTTCAGGCAATATGAAATTACTTTTAACCGTTTTATCAATTTTATTGGGACTTTATATTATATCAAAGCTAAAGTTTTTTATATTGATACTTTCTTGGGGAATTATATTTGTGTGTTTGTGTATCCTTTATGCAAAGGCACATCCTGAAAACCGAAAGCTAAACCAAGTTGTAAGTGATTGGTTGACAAGGTTTTTAAGGTCAAAGTTTTTTACTACTTTGATAAAGTTAAAAAATAAATTCTTTGAAAAAAGGAAGTAAATAAGATTGAATAGCGTTTTATCAAAAGCAGGTTCTATATTCTCAGATATCAAAGGCTGGGTGCTTTTTGTTATTGCTGTTCTTTTGATTGCTTATGCAACATATAATATTTCAACAGGAGTTTACATACTTTTAACCGATTGTTGGGTATGTGGAGTTTTTGAAAATATTTACGATACTTTTTCAAAGGTTTCATATCAAACATTTTACCTTTTCCAAAATGATTCTTTGAAAATTTTATCGGTATGTCTTGCATTATGGATTGTATTTGAAACATATAAAATTTTTATAAAGGGTGTAAGTATAAATCCAAAAATTGATATAGACAGTGGGTATTTAAAAAAAATCTATCGCAAACTTTTTCTTGCAACATTTGTAATAGGGGCATTGCTTTTAAATTCTCCACGAAATATTTTTTCAAATACTTATGAACTTGTTCTTGATTTTGGAAGTGGTATTGGAAGAGGTGTTTTGCGAAAAAAGATTGATAATCTTCAATTAACCGTTCCACCCGAATGTGATAAGGATAATACAAAACTTATTTATAAAGAAGGTATGGCACTATCCGAAAATACAAAGGAAAATATGGTATGCCTTTTTAAGGAAGTTGACCTTCTTCGTCAAACCTATATGAATATAGGAATTGAACTTTTTGAATATGGTATGCCACAAATTATAATTGCAGGAGTTGTAAATGTTTCTATTCGTTTGGCGGGCTTTTTTGGTGGAAGAGCTTTACAACATTTTGGAAGTGAAAAGTGGCTTAAAAATATGCAAAAAAAGATTGGCAAAGTCGAAGTTAAAATTCAAAAACAAAAAGATGGTGGAAAGGATACTAAAAAAACCGAAGAAAGCCTTAAAAAATTAAAGGACAAGTTGGACGAAGTTTTACAGGACGTTTCTGGTAATGGTGGTAAAAATATAAAACGAACACAAAAAACCGGTAAAGTAATTTCTAATAATGCTTCACGTTTTGCAAATATTACATCAATAGTTGCGTTTATTACGAATGATAATATTCGTATGGGATTATGTGGTATTGCTATTGTAATAGGATTGTTTTTGGTAAATATGCTTTTTGCATTTATCATAATCGAAAATGTTTTGTTTATGGGTGTCGCTCTTTTAATTTTCCCATTTCTTGCCGTTTGTTATGTGTTTGAACAAACACGTTCTTATGCAACGGCGGGATTATCAAAATTATTTGGCTTTGCAAAGGGATTAGTTTTTATGTGTGTTGCGATAATAATTTGCAATGAATTAAATGATTGGGTTTTAGGTGGAATGTTTTCCTTTGATGGAATGAGCCGTATGTCATCTGCAAAATATGCTTTGAAACTTCTTCAAGAGGGTAATATCAAGGAGTTTAACAATCTTGTTGGTTTTTGGTATTTCCTTTATATAATTTTTGCTTTGGTTTTAAATTTTAAAATTATTACTGAAACAAACAAGTTTGCTGGTTGGTTTGGTGGCAATATATCTGAGTCAAATCTTGGACGAAGCATTTGGAATACATCAAAAAGTTTTGTGAACTGGACCAAATCTACAACACGAAATGTTGTGGGCTTTGCAAAGAATACATCATCTGCAACTGGATTGATAAAGGATAAAATTCAATCCAATGCCAAAGATAAAAGTGAGGCATCAAATGAAACTAAATCTTAAAATCATTTCATTGCTTTTTGCCTTAATTTTTTCAAACGCTTTTGATGTTATGGCACAATCTTCAAATGAAAAATGCAGTTATAAGGAAGCATCAATTTATTTTGCAAATCCAACGCCAATACTTGAAAAATATTCAAAGGATTTCTTTTGCAGTGATATTTTATACCTTGAACGAAATGGTATAGGTGCGATTTCGGTTGCACAATATAAAAATATGTATGGAAATTATAAAAACAATTTTAATTATTTAAGAAGTCTTGGCATTACCCCAAATATTATTCAAGATTATTTTATAAATTCTGATGATGAAAATGAAACATATCTTTCAACACAAGAACTTTTAAACGATTTTATAAAAACATCTATTGTAAGCGAACAAATAGGTGCGGACTTTACAATAACTCCATCAAAAAATTTTACTACAAACACAACGGACTTTGATAATTCGGACGAATTTATTGGAAGTATAGTTAATAAAAAAGGGCGAAATTGCATTACTGATAAACGTATCAATTATTCTTCTGATAATGCACTTTATACTCCTGCATCAACTTTGACATATTTTGATGTAATTTCAGCAATTCCATTGGCACTTCGTCCAGTTGCAATAAAGGGCACAAACTTTGTAAATATTTTTGATGAAACGGTTGCCACAATCGAATATAACACATCTGTTGGTGGAAATGTTCTTTCACAGGGACTTGGCAAATCAAGTGTTAAACGAATTACTTTTAATAACAAAGTTTTTTCACAAAATGTTTCTGTTAATGTAAATTGGAATGAAAACAAGTGTAAGGCTGATAACTTAAAAGCAGAAGTTGCAAAAAGTTCAGTATGTTTTATGTGTCCTTATATTGTGATGATATTTAATGAAATATCTTTCTTGTTCGATTTTATGTATAAAACATTTAGCAAATATATAATTTCATTTTTGGTTTTATTTGGTTGTTTTTATTTTGCAACAACATTTTTAAGTGGTTTTAAGAATGCTCCATTTTCAGTTGATTTAAGTGATTATTATAGCAAGATTGCTGAAAAACTAAGGTTAATATTTATTGTCTCAGTTGTGCTTCTTACTCCTGTGAATGTATTATTTTCATTTACATTTCAACCAATTATTGATTTAACTTTGGGTGTCTCCAGCAAAGTTTTATCAACACAAAATATTCCATCAACATGTAATCCAGATACTGTAATTGATGAAATAAATCAAAGAAAGGTTGTAAAAACAGACGACCAAATTATTCCACCTGTTGTTAAAAATAAACAAATACAATCAAATAAAATTTTAACTGATAGTTATGTTTTATCAAAGGATACTATGGGGAATATAGTTTGCTTTTTGACCGATACATTACAAACGAATGCAAAACAAATGACTATGGGTAAAGTTTTAATGAAAAACTTATTTAATTTTTCTTCTGATACAAAGGTATTAAGTTTCTTTATCGGATTATTAATTTGGGGATTATTTTTCATAATGAACTTTATGATTTCATTTTATATTTTAGATGGACTTCTTGATATTTTAAAAATTGCAATTCTTTGGCCATTTATGGTGTTTGGTTATGCCTTTAATTGGATAGGTTTTAATATAACCTCAATAATAAATACGGCAAAAAATTTTGGATTTACTATGATAACTCTTGCAATATTTTCATTATTTAATCGCACACTTATTTATGGTTTTTATTTTAAAAATGCGAACAAGGATATACTTTCAATCATTGATAATGCCATTGAAACAAATAATCCAAATATAATTTTGGATTCAATTCCAACAGATATAATAAGCGTTTCACAATTTATTTTTATTATTTATGCAATGTATTATGTATATTCTAGATTGTCAGAGTTCGCACAAAGTTATGGCGGTTCAGCAGGTCAACTTTCATTAGGTGAAAACCTAAGAAAAACTTTCAAATCTATTTTAGGTTTAAAAGTTTCTCGTGAAAATCCAGAATTTGTAAAACAAGATGCAATTAAGAAAAAAGATGATAAAATAAAACAGAATACAAAAGAAAATGACGAAACCATCGTTGATGTAAAAGAGGAAAATAAAATAACAGATGCTTAAAAAAATATTTTTAATTTATAGCTTTGTCTTTGGTATAATGTTTAATATGCCAAATATTTCTTTTGCACAATCAACACCACATCTTTGTCAAAATCCAAAGTATTATGGTTTGTTAAATGATGAAATAAATGTTTCAAACAAAGAGTTTTATTGTTGGGAAATTAAGTATCTTAAGGAATATCAAAAAAGGTTATCTTTTGATATGAATTCTTATCTCGCACTTTACCCACAACCTCTTTTTGTAAAGGATATAAATATTTTACGTCAAGCAGGTATTACCCCTGAAAAGGCAGAATATCTTTATCGTTATTTTATTGATACACCAATTCCGGAAAATTTAAGTGATAAAAAAATTTTGGATACGGCCTTAAATCGTGCTGAAAAACATCTTAAATCTTTGCTTCCTTATCGTATAGGTATTCCATTGGGTAAACTTGGTGGACTTATGAATTTTAATATTTTTGCAAAAAAGACAACTTATTCTCCTATATTTAAGGTTTTTGCTTTTAACGATTGTATTCCAACAATTTCAAATATATCATTTGAAAAATTTGTAAATCAAACTTATCCAAAGGCCTTGGCACCAATAGGAGTTCTTGGCACAACATTTATAAATATGTTTGGCGAGGTTGTAGCCGAGGTTAAAAACAAGGAATCAAAAGGTATAACTATACCATTTTTAAATATTGGTACTGCTGGTATTTATATTTTTGATACGGATATAAAGGTTGGAAGTTGGAACAGTTCATCTTGCAAATTAAAAAGTCTTCCGTATGATTTCAAAACTTCAAAATCCTGTATCTCTTGTCATATATTTGAAATTACATTTAATACAGTTTCAAGAATAGGTTATGTATTATATGATAATCTTTCACGTTATGCGATTGATTTGATGGTTGGATTATTTTTATTTTGGATGCTGTTTGCGTTTTTTGATAATGTCATTAAAAAACAAGATGGTATGGGATTTATAAAAACATTTTTCACAAAATCTGTATGGGTATTTATTGTTGGTGTAGCATTAACAATTTCCATAACTGATAAGCATAATATTTTAAATTATACTATTCGACCATTAACTGATTTTATGGTGGGGTATAACAGTGTATTAACAAGTGGTATAGAAAACAATAATCAACAATTTACTTGTAAATATAAAACAAAAAATATAAGTGATAATAAGGTTATTTTTTCAAAGGAGATAAAAGAAAATATTGTCTGCACTATTGAACGAATATCTGCATTTAATAATATGAATTTTGATATAGGAAAATATAACTTACAAACTGGTTGGCGACAACTTATAAACTTTGATGGTTCTGGCTTTACCAAACTTATTATCGGTTTTTGTATTATGGCGATATTCTTTTACATAAATATAATGGTGCCATTTTATTTTGTTGAGGCATTTTTTATGATTGCCATAGTTGTGTTTTTATTCCCACTTATTTTGGTTGCCTATGCACTTGATAAAAAACAATTTGTAAAGCAATCATTTGATACTTTTTTATCTGCTATATTTCAAATAATATCACTTACATTGATGTGTTCAGTTATATCTGTGTTAATGCTATATATTTCTGGTTTGGATTTTTATAATTTCCAAGATGCGTTGGAAAAACTTGATATCCAAGAAATCACATCAGAAGTTTTATATATGATTTCATTTTCACCAAATTCTTTACTTGAGGTTTTTTACACAGGTTTTATATCTTGGTTTTTATTGGGAAAGGCTTTATCAATCGCAAATTCATTTAAGGGTATTTCTTCAGAAAAAAAGATTGCAAATACATTCTTTAAATGGACTCAAAACATTGTAAAACTTACAACAACAGTTGGTCGTGAAGCAATTAAGTTAAAATTTGATACAAGTGTCCTTGCAAAGGATATGAAGGATAAAATCAAAGAAAAGAAAGAAATTCTAAAAATGGCAGATGAACGAAAAAAACAAAAACAAGAAGATAACAAAGAGGATAAAAATGCTTGATAACTTATTTAAAAATAAAAATCGTTTGATGAAGGCATTTTTTCTTGCTCCATTAAAAATATTTTTATGGTCAGGATTGTTTTCAATGGGAATTTTTGTTGCAATGTCAATTTTTGCAATCAAGGGCGATTTTACTGTTGGCACAAGTTTTGTTGATTGGTATCAAAGCGTTTCTGGAATTGAACCAGTAAATGGAATGTTTCCTGCCGATAATTTTAATGGATGTTGGAGCTGTGGCATTTTCGCAAAAGTATTTGATTTGATGAGTGTTGTAGGTTTAGAAGTTTTTACATTTATTTCTGATATAGTTTGGACCTTGGTTTTATTTGGAATTGCAATATGGTTGCTTTCAAAAGTTTATAGTTATATAAAGGACGAACAAAAAATCAATTTTAATGATGTAATAAAAGAACTTGCAAAAAAACTTTTCATAATTGCAATAATTGGTGTTGCAATCGGTTATTCCACACCATCAAGATTGAAATCTATGGCAAATTTAATTTTTGAAAATACGGCAATTCCCGTGTTGGAAATGGGGGTTGGTGTTGGAACGGAAATTGTAAAATCTCCTGTGTGTGAGCATTTAACTTATCCACAAAGTGAAGTTGATGGTATCCTTTCCAAAGAATTAAAAAATGATTTGCTTTGTTTGGTAAATTCTGTAAATGTTGTGTATTTAAGTGCGACAACCGCAGGTGCGAATATGATTGATTTTTCACTAAAGGGTTTTCTTGAATATAAAAATCCTGTGATTTTATTGGATATTATTGGCGGTATGGCGATAACTGTAATATTCTTTTTAATGTATTTAGTCATTCCTTTTACTTTGATTGATATAGTTTTTACAATCGGAATTTTAATTGCATTTGTTCCTGTGATGTTGGCGGGTTATGCCTATGACGAAACAAAAAAGTTTTCATCAACTGGATTTAAGTCTTTGTTTGGTATGGCATTTAAAATCATTATGTATTGTATATTTTTAGGCATTATATATTCATCATTTATTTTTATTGGTGATATGTATTACCCAGGGCCACTTGATAATTTCACATACTTGTTTCCTGATTTTATTTATAATGATTTGGTTGCAAGTCAAACAGATACCTTAATGAAAAGCGAAGCCTTTGCAAATTGCTTTAACCTTGCGAATGGGAATGTTTCAAAAATACAATCTTGTTTAGTATCAAAGGATATACTTTTTGAAATGCCAAGTCTTCAAAACCCAGGAGGAAGTTTTTTCCCTATATTCACACTTGGCTTACTTTCATTGATGATTATGGGAAATCTTGATACTTATTCAGGAATAGTAAGTGGTTATATGTTTAAAGTTGGCGGAACCTTCTTAAAACTTGTTAATTCAACTCGCACTTGGGCAAAATCATTTGGTCGTGAAATAACAACAAAGTTGTTAAAAAAAGATACATCTGATATAATAAAGAAATTCGAAGCTCTTCGTGAAGATGCAAATGATTTGGACGAACAAATAAAGGATAATACATAAAATGAAGAAAAAATTATTATTGTGGTTTTCATTATTGTTTTTGTTGTCCAGCAATGTTTTATTTGCAAGTGATACTTCTTCACAACAACTACAAAATTGTTGGGGCTGTAATATACTTGAGGGTATATATGTATATGTCTTTAATTTTGTATATAAATTGTATGATAAGTTTGTTCCAATACTTCAAAAAATTCTTATTATCGCAATGGCATTTTGGTTTATTTGGTATATTTGGACTAATGCGATAAAGGAGCAAAAGGGTAATACATTTTCTTTTTTAAAAGAAGTTTTTGTAAAATTATTGGCTTATACATTTGTGCTTTCATTTCTTTCACTTCCTGCAAAGGAAATTTTCAGCTATACCATTGACCCAATTATGAATATGGGACCCAATTTTGCAAAATGGGTTTTAACAGAGGCAAGGGCCGATACCGAATTATTTAATGTTTCTACTGATAGTTTTTTAGGTGGCTTTAAGGTTCAAAATTTTTCTTGTGATGATGTTAAATTATCAAGTTATGCTACAAAGGTATTAAACCATTATCAAAAAACAAATTTATCTGTTGATGAAATGAGTGCAAACGAAGAAACTTTACGTAATCTTATGTGCATTACTCGTGAATATGAAAATACGTATAATGCAGGAAGTCAATTAGGTTTGAAAATAATGGCTCGTGCAGGCATAGGTATGGGTGAATTTAAACTTTTGGATTTTGTATATAATACAACAGCCGTGCAAACGATTGAAAATTTGGTTTTATCAAAACTTGGTGGCTGGGGTATTCTTTATACCATAATAATGTTTTTTATAAAAATATATTTGGTAATAACATTTCTTGCGAATGTTTTAACATTTTTTATTGGACTTTGTATCGCAGTTGCATTTTTATATATAGCCTTTACATATTTACTTATTCTTTTAGATATAGTTGTTAAACTTGCAATGGTTGGTGTTATGATGCCAATCACAATAGGTGCGTGGACATTTAAAAATACCCGAGGACAATTATCAAAGCCATTATTCTTTAATGTCGTCCAATGCACTTTCAGAATAGCATTTTTATCGGTTGCTATGACCATATCAACTTATTTATTAAACGAACTTTTAACTACAAATTTTAATGCTGGACCATTTGATATAACTTTAAAATCATTATTGGATTCGCTTGGTAATGACGGAAAAATTGTAACTGCTTCATCAATATTTAATGGTGTCAATTTATTCAGTGATACAAATCAAATTCTTGCAACAATATTGCTTAATCCAACAATTATAATTTCATCTATGTTTGTATGTCTTATTTCATATTATTTGTTATCAGAAAGCAATTCTATGGCTGGAAAGTTCAGCTCTGCCATTGGAAGTGGTGTAGGTGAGGATACTATTTTAAACGGACTTAAAAATATTACAATAAGCACAATTCGATATGTTAAAAATGGTGTTTCAAGAGAAGCCAACAGTTATCTTAAATCAGAAGCTTTAAAAGACAAATTTAATAATGAATTCGAAGCAAAAAGAAAACTTAAAGAAAAACAACGTAATAACGAAGATATTACTGTTTTTGATATTCCTATTGATGAGGCAGTAGACCTTTATGAAAATGGAAAAAATCTTGATGATTCTGAATTCGCTCCTGAAACAGATAATGAAGGTCCATATAAAACAAAATCCACAGACGAGGTTAAAAAGGAATACGAAGAACGTTCAAAAAAGTATAATGAAACTCGTCAACGTCAAAATGAAAAAATTGATACCGCACTTGAAAAATATGAAAGCTATAAACAGCTTGATGATACAGAAAAAACAATGCTTCAAGATATCGTTCTTTCTGATGATTATATGGAAAATCAAGATTTGGTAAATAACAATGAACATCTTAAAAAAGTTGTTAGTGATGTCAAAAATGATTCTCAAAATCCACAAAATGATAATCCATTTGCAAAGGTTAAATCTGATATATTTAAACAAGAAATGGAAAATTATATAAGGAACAGTGATACCATAGGACGTAATCAAAAACGTGCTTTGATAAAATATATAAATCAAGGTGGTAAAATTATACCAGAGCACAGAAAACTTTTAAACGAAGTTGAAGCCGAAGTAAAATCTAAAAACTATAAGGAACAAAAGCGTCTTGAGGGAATGAAGTCTTATGTCGCATTCCGTGAAAATCTTCAAAAATATCACAAAAATGAAATCAATGCGAAGGATTTATATTTGATTTTAAAGAATAACGAAGTTGAAAGTCTTACTTCTGAAATTGAAAATGAAATGAACAAAGATGTTATTTTTATGGACCGCAGAAAACTTTCTATGTTAAATAAAAAATTACGTAAAATAAGAAAGGATTTCGAAAGTATTGATGAATATGATTCCGATACCATAGAAGATTTCGTTCAACAAGAAATTAAAAATTATAAAAAACGTAAATCAAAACAAAAGGCTCCAAAACTTGAAGCCCTAAATAAAAAAGAGAGTTAAAAAACTCTCTTTTAATTTTTTATATTAAATGATTTTAAACAACAGATCTGATTTCTTTTCCGTTAATAAAATCAACAACATTTGTCATACTTGTATTTAAAATTCTTAAATTTGCTTCAATAGAATTAAATGCAATATGTGGAGTAATAATAGCATTTTCAAGTTGAACCAATTTTTGATTTACAAGTGAGTAGAATGCAAAATCTTTGTCCTTATTTTTAACAATATCAATATCATTTTTAAGGATAACATCTTCGTAATCAAGCACATCAAGACCAGCACCAGCTACCTTTCCAGAAACAAGAGCATCATAAAGAGCAGCAGTATCAATCAATTCACCACGAGCAGTATTTACAATATAAATACCATCTTTCATTTTATTGATACTTTCTGCATTTATCATATGATAATTTTCTTTTGTTGCAGGACAGTTAAGTCCAATAATATCAGACTTTTTGTAAATTGTTTCTAAATCTGTATATTCGCAAGTTCCTTCGTCAACAAGAGCTTGATTTGGATATAAATCGTATGCAAGCACATGACAACCAAAAGCCTTTACAAGTCTTGCAAAATGTCTTCCAATAGCACCAGTTCCGATAACACCAACAGTTTTACCATACAAATCTGTGCCAAGGTCTTCTGCAACATTAACAATACCATGTTTAAGTTTTCTTTGTGCAGTTCTGATTTTTCTTGTTAAATTCAAAAGCACACCCACAGCAAATTCGGCCACAGTAATTTCACCATAACCAACAACATTTGCAACCTTTATACCCTTTTCACGGCAATAGTCCAAATCAACATTGTTATATCCAGTTGAACGAGTAGAAATCATTTTTAAGTTTGTGAATTTTGAAAGCAAATCGCGAGTTAATCTTGAATAAACAAAAGTTGAGATAATTTCAGCACCGAAATAAGGTTTTAATTCTTCTTCACTCATATCATTAAGACTTTTTTCAAAAGTAATAAATTCGACACCATCAATTTTTTCAACGTTTTTTAAAAAATTACTTGTTTTTTCATCAACATCACAAAAAACAACTTGCATTTTATCCTCCATTTGTTTAATTTTTTATTGAGAATATTATATTACAACAATGCACTAATTACAATAGGAAAATATAAATGAAAAAAACTTTTTTTATCTCATTTTTCTGTTTTTTTATAATGTTTTTAACTATCTTTGGTATAAAAAATAAAATTTCTGCACAAAATGAAATGCAAGCAACTTTACCCATTGATTTTATTGAAAAATCATTTTCTTTGGTCAAAATAACCTCACCATATTTTATAAATGATTTGTCATATAATCGTGATAATAATTTTTTGCATCATGCCTTTTATTATAAGTTTGGTATAAATGATTGTTATGTTCATAAGGACATATATCCAAATATGCAAAAATTAGAGCAAATTTTAAAACAAAAAAGATTACGTGCAGTGATGTATGATTGTTTTCGTCCACACGAAGCACAAATGTATATGTGGAAACTTGACCCAAATCCATTATTTCTTTCAAATCCCTTTAAATCAGGTTCTCTCCATTCAAAGGGGTTGGCTTTGGATATTGGACTTGCTGATGAAAATGGTAAAAAGTTAGAATTTGTATCAGCTGTTGATAGCTTTGTTCCAGAATCCGCAAGTAATTATCAATGCAAAAAAGATGAAGAATATAAGTGCAAAAATAGGGACCTTCTTAAATCCATTATGACAGAAGCTGGATTTCGTGGCATTAAACGCGAATGGTGGCATTATCAAAAAATAGGTGATACAAAGGCATATCCATTGATAAACATTTGTAATCACCCAAATTCAAAATGTCTTCTTGATAAAACCGAACTTAAATAATATAACTTGAGGCTTCTTTTAATAAAGCAGAAAAGTCATTTTGAGGTTTTATTGCCCCATTATCTTTTCTTGATTTCGCCTTTGTAATTATATTTTCGACATTAAGTTCATTTGCACGTTTTTCGGCATACAAAGATTTTTTTGTTTGATGTATTGTTGATGTATGATTTGTTGTTTCAATAGTCTTTTTTGAAATCTTTTCATTTTTGCCGTTCATAATATTTACCGCATTTTCAAGAAGTTCATTCATACGAATAATTTCAGCTTTTCTAAGCAAAGAAGGTCTTGGGTTTTGGTTTTTCGCAATAACACTTTCAACTGTGATTATATCATTTTTCTTTGGTGGAAGAGCTTCCTTTTTTTGTTCGAAAATAGGAGTATCTGTATTTACATCGTCATCATTTTTTACAAATATATCTTGTTTAACGATTTTTACAGATTGCTTTTTCTTTTCTGCAACAGTTTTATTTTTTGCAATATCAAATTTGTAATTTTGAGTCATATGCTTTGTAATTGATTGCATAATAATCTTTTTTGATTTCACAAAGTTAGCAGATGTATCTTCTGAAATGATTTTTATAAAATTATTTTGTTCCATTTTTATAAAATCTGCATCAAAAAACATTTGCAAAGATGCTATAACACTTTTTGCCTTTTGATTTCTGTTTTGATATTCTTGATATGATTTTTCAGTTTTTGTTAACATAGGTTTATAAAGGTTTGGTATAACATCATTTTTGATTGTTGCATCATAAGCAGAAAGCAAATGAGCTCTAAACCTTTTTTGAATTTTTTCATTTAAAACTTTTGTAAGAGAGTTATGAAGAACTTCAATAAATTCCTTATCCGAGATATGGTTTAATTGTTCGGCACCAATTTCCCTTATCATTTCTTCAACAACATAATTTGTTTTCCAACCTATGTTTGCAGACATAGTTCTGAATAATCCCTCAATAGATTTACTTCTTTTTGAAATATCAAGTCCATATTGATTTTTCAAAACCTTAAGTCTTGGTTGAAAGTTATTTTTATCAATAAATTGGGCTTGAAGTTTAACAAATTCCTTATCTTTTTGACAAAGCTCACAAAAGAATTTTTTCATATTTGCATCATTATGACGTATAGCTTTTACACCACCATTTGCATTTAATAAATCAAAATAATAGGTGTTATTTTCCTTTAGATATTCAAAAAAAGGAACAAGCATATATCGAGAATGTATTTGAAATGGACCAACGGCCACACCACCATTGTCATTTCCGTTCCAATAATTATTTACATTCCAATTTGTTTCAAATCTTCCCTGTATTTCAAATGGTGATGGAGTATAATTTGATAAATCAATTTTCTTATCTTCAATATTATCAAAAATATCCTTAACCTTATCTTTGATTGCAAAATCATAAAATGAAGTTGAAGTAATATTTTGCTTTTCGATATGTGAAAAGTTATTTGTATTTGTTAGAATACTTGCCTTTGCACCACTAACTAATATAGTAGAAAATAGAATTGCAAAAAGTATCTTATTGTTTTTATGTTGTTTATTCTTTAAATTTTTATTCATTTTTTATTGCCTAAATTCTTTTTTATAAGGTATTATAAACAATAATATATTTTTGTCAATACATAAAATAAATAAAATTTATATCAAATAAACAATATGTTAAAACCGATTTTTTTAAGGTTTTTTGTTTATAAAGTCTTTGATACTTAAAATATCTGCTAAACTTAAGGAGGCAATATTTGTATGCACATCTAAAGTTTGAGGATATACCATATAGTCCCTGTAAAGAAATGTTAAATGCTTATCCCAATCACAAGGAGCAGGGAATTTTTCACCTTCAAATTCCACTGTTGTAAGTGGAAACATTGATTCGTAATCGAATACAAGGAAAGGAGTTCCCTGACGATAATCACTTCCAATAAATACACTTTTCCCATTATTTGGTTGAATATTTTTGATTAACATTTTACTTTGATATTTTTCAAAAACATCTGTGTATTCGTCCTTATCACTAACCAAATTTTTCTTTTTCAAATATCTGGATAACTTATCCAAAGAATGTGAAAATCTTATATTTTCATCTAATGATAATTTTGCTGGCAATGTATCATAGGGGAATATATCAAGTGATATAGATGGCACATCATGATGTTTTATTTTCAAAAAATGGCATTTCCCCTTTGTCGTTATAAATTCAGCATAATAACCATTTTTACAATGCTTTTGAAATACTTCTTTGAATGTTTTGTAATCTTCTCGCATCATAGAAATATCAATATCGTCATCCCAAGGGATAAAACCGCCATTTCTTATTGCACCAAGCAAAGTTCCATAATCAATCCAATATGTGATGTTTGCTTCCTTGCAAACTCTATCAACTTCCTTCAAAATCTTTAATGTTGCAAGTTGAAATTCACGAAGATTTCCAGATGCAGTAATTTTATTTTGCTGGAAATAAGTTTTTAAGAAATAGTCAATATTAAGTATATATTGTTTTGTTGAAAATGTTATAAGATGGTTTATAAGGTATATTCTTGCTTTTTTCCTATATTTCTTTACTGGAATAAAGGCACATAAAATGTTTATCAATGTTTTTTTCATAAATTTATCCTGTTTATAATAATGTTATAAAAAAATCTCCTATTTCTAGGAGAATAATTTTATTTTTCAGAAGATTTTAATAATTCTTCAATATATTGTGTATATATTTTTCCAGAATTTTCTTCACTTCCAAAGCCAAGTTCATATTTATCACCGAACACAGCCACAGGCACACCGTTGCCTTCAAAATTTAATTTTTTCTTATAATACATATAATAGTTTGCACCTGTTCGTGTAGAAGTATTATATTTTGTAATTTTCAAATTTGGGTATTTTGATTCTATTTTATCCAAAAATTCCATCGCTTTATGACAATGAGGGCAAGTAGGAGCATAAAATAAAAGCATTTCAGCCTTATCATTACCACGAGCAGTTTTGCTTATAGAAATAAATACAGCTACCAAAACAAGGACGATAGCTATCAAAATAGTTTTAATTTTCTTATCTTGAGACATAATTTGACCTTTCATTTTAATAATAAAATAATTTATATTATATTGTAAAAATTTTCTAGCATTATTTTTTGACAAATAATTATTGACAAAACAGAAATAATTTGTTTATAATGAAGAAAATTTTAATACAAGAGGTATAAATATGGTTAAAAGAATAACTAAAGCTCAAAAAGAAAAAAGAAAAAATATTATTTTTGCGATTATTTTAGGGGCATTATTAACATCAAATTCTATAACAGGTTATGGTTTATATAAAGTATCTAAGCAAAACAAAGACTTACAAGCACAAATTACTTCTTTATATAACAATGTTAAATCTCAAAATACAAAAAATGATTATTTAGAAGATGATGCAGATGCAATTATGCAAAAAATAAATGAACTTACTTCTATGCAATATGTTATAAAAAGTGGGGATACATTATCTGAAATCGTTCATTCTAAATATGGCAAATATGATTACAAACTTTTAATGTCTCTTGCAAAATACAATAACATTCAAAATGTTGATAAAATTGTTTCAGGTGAAGTTATCTCTCTTCCATCTGTTGATGAATTAAATGAAATTGCATTGAGTTATAATATAAGGGAACAAAATCGCCCTGCAAAAAATCTTGCTCAACAAATAAACACATTTGATACAAAAGAATTTTCTTCACTAAAGGAAAATGTAAAAAACAATACAAATGAAATTGAGGTTGTAAAATCTCAAACAAACGAAATTGCAAATGATGTTTCACAAAATAAATCTGATATACAAACATTATCAGAAAAAACAGAAGCAACAAATACTGCTGTTTCTGAAAACAAAGCTAACATTTCACAAATAAATGAAACAATTTCTGAAAATAAAACAGATATTTTAGAAATCAAAAAAGATGTTGCATCTTTGAAAAATGAAATTAACGAAGTAAAACAAGAAAAAACTTCTAATATCGATGCTGAACAAATTGCACCATCATTTTCACAAACTGAAATTGATACAATCCATTCACAAATTTCATCACTTGAAAATGACTTTAATTCACAAAATGCAAAATTCGATGAAATTTATAGCAAGCTAGTTTCTATTGAAAACGCATTAAATGATGTTAAGGAAAATAAAATTTCAAAGGACGAAGTTTTAAACTTAATTTCAAACCTTTCAAAACCATCTGAACCACAATCAGTAAGTGATGACAAGACTTCAGAAACAAAAGTTGAAGAAGTAAAAGTTTTTGATGAACCAGTTAAGGAAGTTGTTTCAGAACCAGAACAAAGTGTAAAAGAATTCGTTGAACCAACAGTTCTTGAAACTGAAGTTGAACCTTATACTGATACAGAAATTATTGATGATGTAGAGCCTATAATCCTTGACAACAATAATTATGAAATTCCATCAGAAGATATAATTGAGGAAGATAAAAAAGTTGAAATTATGCAATCATGGGCTGATAAACCAATCGAAGACCAACCAATCGAAGATGATGGTTTCAATGATAACGATACAACAGATTCTGTTGACCCAGTATTTGAAATTGATGAACCAGAAGAGGTTGCACCAATTGAAATTCCAGCACCAGAAATTGAACCAGAATCAGTTGATAATAAAAAGGATACAGAATACCCTTCTGAAAATATATTTATGACTTATTTAGCAAAATCAAGATAAGAGGCATAAAATGAAAAAGAAAATAACAGCAAAAATTTTATCATTATTACTTCTTGGCACTATGTTAATTTCATGCGACCAAGCAGTAGATTCTGATAACAATTCAAATGAAACTAAAATCGAAGTTGTGGAAGAAAATGGTATTGCCACTTGGTCTGATTTTAAGGAAAAAGCTGGTATTGATTTTTCAAAATCCGTTGACAATATAAATGAAATTACTGGATTTAAAGGATATGCAAATTATTCAGAATTAAAAAAATTTTTTGCATCAACAATTTATTTCCCAGAAAATTTTGAAAGGCGATATACATCTAATGACTTGGAAATTTTCTTTGATGTTTATCCTTCCAAAGACGAAGTTTCATTTGATGATATTACTCCATCAGTTTTAAATGATATCTATAAAAGATTGACTGTTGTAAACATCACATCAACAAACAAAAGTAATGGAAGTTTTGAATACATAAAAATTTCCAGTGGTAAAAATAACGAAGTCTTTGATATAAATAAGTTTTATGAAAGAATTTCAAAATCTGAATTTACAATTAAGGGTATTACTACACAAACTCCAACAAATAAAATGTTGCTTGGTATTGATGATGAATATTTGTCTGACAAATTAACTACAGATTATGAAAAACTTACATATTTACTAAACAATAATCTTTTTGCAAATGCAACTATTGATAAGGTTCAATTATCAGGCAATATAAGTGGAATAGAGGCTTTGTATTCTCGTGAAAACGAAGATAAAAATATTTCATTTACATCAGAGGCATATTCTTTGGCACCAAATGACAAAGTCGATAATCTTTCATTGGAAGAGCTAAGACAACGTCAACTTCGTGGCTTTAAAATGAATATTTCAAATGCCAATATTTATGCAAATGATTTTATCCAAGATGCAACTAAGCCACTTAGCTTTAATTTTGCAAAACTAAACAATGTTCATTTTCAAAAGGATACAGATTTAACAGATATAAATTTTGATAATATTACATCTACAGGTAATTTGACTTTTGATGGGGCATTGCCTTTATCAATGAAATTTTTAACCGCAGATAATGTGAAGTTAAACAATGCAACTATTGTTAAATATACACCTGCTGATATAACATTGGGAACTGAAGCAACAGGTGGCACAAATATTTCAGGTATAAATGTCAAAAACTTTATAACAACTGGAACAATATTAAACGAAGATAGTTTTATTATTGATGACACTTCATTGAAGGGAAATATTGAAAAATTTAAAGGCAGTAAAACTTTGTATGACAACCTAATAAAAATACTTTTAATAAAAGATGCGGATACAAAGGTTGATATAGTAAAGTTAATAATAACAACCAACTCAAAACAATATGTATAAATAAAATCCTCGATTGAGGATTTTTTTATTGAAAAAAAGTTGATTTTTGATATTTTATATAAATATGAACTCGTAGCTCAGCAGGATAGAGCGACAGCCTCCTAAGCTGTAGGTCGGCGGTTCAATTCCGCCCGGGTTCACCAAAAATAAAATAACCCATAACATTTGCTATGGGTTAAATTTTAAATAAAAATTGTGTTATTCTTTCCAACCCTTTAAAATATCATTCATAAGTTCCACAGGATTAAAATTGATAGCCTTTGAAATTGCAATTACTTCAATTATATCAAGTCTTCTTTCAGCATTTTCATATTTTGAAATATATGATTGGTTTTTCCCTAATTTTTTAGCAAGTTGTTGTTGAGTAATTCCAGATTTTTTCCTTGCTGTAACTAAAAGTTGTAATAGCAGTTGATAATTATTTGTAAAGATTGATTTTGTCATCACAGCCCCCTAAGTTAATTTACATATAAAGGCTACAATTTATTATTAAATATACCAAAACAGGATAGTTAAGGCTTTCTACGGATTTCTATAATATTTCCTTATAATCCTATAACCTGTTGACATTTCGTATTTATTTAATAATATAAGAAAATGAGAATTTAATCTTTGGGGAGAGTAAAATGAACAACACTTTTAAATACATTACATTATTAAATGCAATTCTTTGTTTGGCAAATTGTTCAAGTGGTAATGGAAGTTCTTCTCCATCTGCTACACATACCCCAAGACCTTCTGGTTCATCAGGTTCTTCAGGTTCCTCTTCATCATCTTCGGTGTCTAAAACATTTATTGATACAAATAAATTTGCCACAAATTTAAAAACAGCAAATAAAGCAAAAATAAAAAGTGCGTTTGAAAAATATAATGCAAAAGCAACATCTGAAAATAAAATTACAATAAGTGATTCAAACTTTTCTATTGCATCAAAGGTATTGGATGATAAATCAACCATTGCAACACGAAAGACAAATTTACAAAATGCTCTTAACGAATATAATAATAACTATCTTCCTGTATTAACCAAGTATAATAAGTCTAAAGACACTTATGTCCCATTGAAATATAATGGCAAATATACAAACAGAGATAGTGCAACTGAAGATATAAATGGTTTTGCGGTAAGATTAAATTCTATTGTCGCAAATACGTATGCTGATTTTTCTAAATTATCACGTAAAGAATATGTTGAACAAACTCTTCTTGGTTGGGCAACTGCTATTCAAAAGGCATTAGGGAAAACAGATACTCTTTCAACTACAAATATAGAAGCACAATTTAATACATTATATTCTGAACTTTCAACTGCAATTTCAACGGCATCTTCAAATTTAACATCAAAGAAAGCAGACCTTCTTGCAAAAATAAAAGTTGTGGATAGTTCTATTACAGATTTTCCATTAACAATAGAAACCTTAATGAAATATTATTTGCTTGAAAAAAATATTTTAAGTGCGATTGAAAATCTTGAAGGTTATGTTAAAATTCCAACATTAAGTGATAATTCATATACGGCAAAATCATTTTCTGACACATCTTCAGATAAGGCTGTTGTCTTTTCTTATGACAGTGTGAATAAAGACTATATTCTTACATTAAAAGATTTAAGTAGTGATACAAATCATATAAAAAATCGAACTGTTGCTTTTAAGGCATCTGATTTTAAAATAGGCACAAATTATTATATGGCGGAAAAGAAAGATGGAAACTATACATCTTCACAAGTATCATATACATTTTTGCCAAACCTTAAATCATATTTGAATGCAGGGGGAAGTTTTGATGTTCAAACCCGAAGAAAGTATGCAGAAAATTTAATTAAAAATATTCAATATAACGTTTCTCCAACCCAAGAAGAAATGAATTTATTTAATAATTGGTTTGGCACAAGCTATGCTATTGGTGATAAAATTACAAATACAAATGATATCAAAACAGCTTTATCTATTTTATCAAAGGTATCTGCAAATTTTGATATTACAAAGGAAAACACCATTACAGATATTGTAAAAATTGGTGGAAGAGCATTGGGACTATCTTATTCTGACTTTGGCTTATGGACAATAAAGGGTGCAACTACATTTACAGGAGATAAGGATTTATTGCTTGCGAAAAAGGATACCGAAGCTAAAAACAATTACTATTATTTTGACACACCTTTCTTTACTGGCTTTAACCAATTTGAAACAAATTTTACAAAACAAACAACCGCTGGTATAAATACAACTACTGTATTTAAGGGAAAGACTTTTGGTTCTGCAACAAAGGGTGATGTAAGAAAGGATTTATCCGGAACTGCAACTTTATCAGTTTTAAATCAAGAGGCAAAAGGTAAGTTAACACTTAATTTTGATAAATGGTATACCTTTAGTTTTTCAGACATAAACCTTGAAAATACATCTGGATTTTCTTTGACTGGTTCAACTGTGTCTGTTGATAATACACTAAAATCTTCAGATATTCTTATTACTGCACCATCAAGTGGTATTACAGGAAATCTTTCAGGAAAACTTTATGGAGTAGAGGCTGGTAAGCCAGAAGAGGCCGTTGGAATTTTTGATATTAACACCACAGATTTTGTAAAAATAAATGGTGCTTTTGGTGTAAAAAAATAAAAAATTTTTCATACAATATAAATACTTATATACTTGTATATAGGTATTTTTTTTATATTTTTCCCTTGAATTAAAAAAGAATCTCACTACAATTCATTAACACTTAAGAAATGGAGTATAGATAAATGACTGTAGAAAAAAATATTCTTGGAACAAAGAGTATCCCTAGTTTAATTTTAAAATTTGCATTACCATCAATCATTGCGTTAATTGTAAATTCTTTGTATAACATTGTTGACCAAATTTTTATTGGGCAAAAGGTTGGTATGCTTGGCAATGCCGCAACCTCAATAATATTTCCAATAGTGATTTTGGGTATGGCAATAGCAAGTTGTATTGCCGAAGGTGGTGCCGCATATTTAAGTATTAAATTAGGAGCAGGTCATAACAAACAAGCCGAACGAATTATCGGAAATGTGATTTACCTTTTGGTTGTATCTTCATTGGTTTTGACCGCTATCACATTGATATTTTTCAAACCTATTTTGTATTTTGTTGGTGCTACAGATACACTTTATCCTTATGCAAAAGCATATACAGGAATACTTTTAATTGGTATGCCATTTACACTTATTGGTATGGGAATAAACTCACTTATTCGTGCTGATGGAAGTCCAAAGTATGCAATGATTTCAATGTTAGTTGGTGCCTTTTTAAATATAGTTTTGGATTATATTTTTATATATCCATTGAATTGGGGAATGGAAGGTGCCGCATGGGCAACAATCATTGGTGAAATGGTTGCATTTTTAATTTCTGTTGCTTATATTCCAAGGTTTAGATGTATCAAATTCCGTATGCGACTTTTGAAATATAAGGCATCTGTTGCAAAAAAAATTATTACTTTTGGTATTTCAAATTTTATAATTCAATCTGCAATTACATTTGTCGTAATTGCCTATAACAATAACCTAAGATATTATGGTGCAAATTCAATTTATGGAAGTGAAATTCCATTGGCAGCCCAAGGTATTGCATCAAAAATCAATCAAATCTTTATGTCAATTTTGTTTGGTATAGGAATTGGACTTCAACCAATAGTTGGTTTTAATTGTGGAGCAGGTTTATATAAACGAGTAAAGCAAGCATTTATCTATTCTGTGGGAATTGCATTTACATTTGCATGTATAACTTTTGCAATTATGGAAAGTTATCCAGAAATATTTATAAATATGTTTGGAAAGGAAAGTGATGTCCTTTATAACGACTTTGCAAACTTTACATTGCGTATAACAATATCATCAGCAATATTCCTTTCAATACAAATTGTGATAACAAACTTTTTCCGTGCGATGGGAAAACCATGGCTTGCAACAATATCTGCATTGGCAAAATTCACAGTATTCTTTATTCCTGCCATATACTTTTTGCCTAAAATTTGGGGATTAAAAGGTGTCCTTTATGTAAGTCCATTAACAGATTTCTTGGCAATGGTTTTGGCGGTAAGTTTGTTATACTTCCAAATGAAACGTATTAACCGTTTGATAAAAGTACATAAGGAATAATTACTTATATATATCAGCGATAAGTTCAAGATGGTTTGTATATGTAAATTGGTCTATTGGTTGTATATTTTTGATTTTAAATCCTGCATCAATTAAAATTTTTGCATCTCTTGCGAATGTAATTGGATTGCAGGATACATAAATAATATGTTTTACATCTGATGATGCAATTTCCTTTACTTGTTTTTCTGCACCATCACGAGGAGGGTCCAATACCAACAAATCAAAATCATTTAATTTTTCACTTCGTATTGGATGAGAAAACAAATCAGCATTTTTTGCCTTTATATTAAAATTGTGTTGTCTTGCAATTTTATTTATTTGTTTTATTGCCTCTTCATTACAATCAACGGCAAAAATTTCATTTGCAATATCCTTAAGGTAAAAAGAAAATAATCCCAACCCACAAAAAATATCTGCAACTTTGGTTATGTTTGTTGTTCCGACAAATTGCTTTAACATATTTACAATACACTCTTCACCATTTTTACTTGGTTGAAGGAATGTGTTGATAGGATAGGTAATTTTTACATTATTAAATATAATAAATGGAACTTCGCTTTCATATAATATTTCTTTTCCACTAGAAATTTGAATAATATTGAATTTTTGTGCAAATGCTTTTAATTTAGGCAAATCCAAAGGAGTAATATTTATATTTTCAAAATGAAATGTTAATCCATTTTCAACCTTTGTAATAAAAATACTTCCATCACTTCGTTTTACAAAAGTTTTAAATATAATAGGAAGATATTTCAACACATTATTGATTTCATCGCAAAGCATTTGACAATATTTTATTGAAACAACATCGTTTGAAGCGTGTTTATAAAAACCGACATTGCACCCAAAATCAATTTTAAGGTTTGCACGGCGTCTTATTCCAACAGGCAAAGTTATAATGTCATTTATTTTTTCGATGGAAAGATTTGCCTTTTCAAATATAGATTTAAGTGTTGAAAGTTTTTTATTTTTATATTCTTCAACCCTAAGTCCCTGAATTTGACATCCACCACAAATATTGAAATATTTACATAAATTTTGTTCCATAATAAGGATATTATGCTTGAAAATTGAATATATATCAACCATTTTTTTATAGGATTTTCTTCTGCTAAATATATCTTGAGTTATTATGTTTAATCAATTATAATAAAAACGTTAATATGGTTCAGGTAAAGGTTTTTAAATCCTTTGTTAAGAACTAACAAAATGCCTTATTTGCTTTTCACTTCCATCATATTTTCAATAAATATAAACAATAAAATAAAAGGATATTTCTATGAGTAAAGGTACAGTTAAATGGTTTAATTCAAAAAAAGGTTATGGCTTTATTGAACCTGATGATGGTTCAAAGGATGTATTTGTTCACATTACAGCCGTGAAAGAAGCAGGCATTTATTTGAACGAAGGGTCAAGAGTTGAATTTGAAGTAGTTGCCAAAAATGGCAAAGAAGCTGCTGAAAATCTAAAACTTGTTTAAACTAAAAAAAGTCCCCCAAATTGGGGGATTTTTTAATATGCACGAGCAATTTTTTCTTTTACTGCTTTTATAGAAAGGGCTTCCTTATCATCTGCTTGTTCTATTTTATCTAAGGAAATATAATGTCCATTATAATTTGTATAATATTCATATTCTAGTTTTCCATTATAATACATTGGCACCCAGCCAGCATCTTCCTTTATCTTGTTTTCAAGTTTTTGTTTTGCATAAAAGAAAGGTCGTTCTTCTCGATTTTTATAATATGCTTGTTCCCAACGTTGATACTTATCTTTGAATTTAGAGTTGGATAGGGCATATCCTTTTGCATTGTGAAGAGCTTGCCTAATTCCAAACAACATATTATATAGATAGTAATTTTTATTTTTTGCATCATCTGAAAGTTCAGAAGAAACTTGCCATTTATTTTCACCATATTTATTTAAAACAAAATCAATGGTGTCTTGTAATTGATTTACTTCTTCAATAGGATTAGACATAGGGGGTAAAACAGGTTGTAAAGTTGCAATTTCTTTATCGTAATAAAATTTATCACATAAGTATTGAGCATCTTTTATTATTTTGATAATATCATTGTGTTTTATAAAAGTAAGATTTAAAGTTTCTTCTTTTGTAAGTTTTATTTTATCACTCATAGTGCTCTCCTAAGAAATACCAGTTTCTTTTATAAATTCTTGTCGTATATCGTCAATAAGCTCCAAAGTATTTTTCTTTTCCACATACCAAAATTTCCAACCATTACAAGATGGAAGATTTTGAAGTTTCGCCCCAACTTGGTGTATAGAACCTTGAATATCATCATTGACCTTTACACTTCCATCAGCAAGAATTTTTGCCACAAACTTTTTATTTGCATCGACAAGCACATCTCCGCATTTGATTTTTCCGCATTCAACAAGGTTGCCAAATGGCACACGAACAATTTTTTTCTTTTCTGTAATTTCAACTTTATCCATTGGCTTTATTGCATCAATACGCTTTTTTGCACCATTAACATATTTAATGTCGCGTTCAATACCAATAAATTTTCGCCCAAGTTTTTTTGCCACTGCACCAGTTGTCCCAGTTCCAAAAAATGGGTCCAAAATTACATCACCTTGTTTTGTAGATGAAAGTATCACACGATAAAGAAGTGATTCAGGTTTTTGTGTAGAGTGAAGTTTTTCACCCTTTTCATCTTTTACACGTTCACTTCCTGTGCAAATAGGCAAATTCCAATCAGAACGCATTTGCAAATCGTCGTTAAGGGCTTTCATAGCCTCATAATTAAAAGTATATTTTGACTTTGTTGATTTTGAACACCAAATCAAAGTTTCATGTGCATTTGTAAATCTAGTTCCCTTAAAATTTGGCATAGGATTATTTTTAACCCAACAAATGTCATTTAAAATCCAAAAACCAAGGTTTTGAAGTATAGTTCCAACACGGAAAATATTGTGATAGGAGCCAATAACCCACATTGTTCCATCATCTTTTAAAACACGCCTAACTTCACTTAACCATTTAAAACAAAAATCGTCATAAGCACTCATACTTTCGAATTTATCCCAATAATCATCAACTGCATCTACAGATGTATTATCAGGACGGATAAGAGGATTATTAAGTTGCAAATTATAAGGAGGGTCTGCAAATACCATATCCACAGATTTATCTGGTATTTTTTTAAGTTCTGTTAAGCTGTCCCCATGAATAATTTTATTGATTAAGTTTAATTCCTTAGTCATTCCCTTAGTCCTTTTCTCTTCTTCGTTGTCATTATATCATAAAAAAGGATTGAAAAAAAGGGGCAAAATAGGAATTTTTAAAAATTTTTTCCTTGATTTTTAAAAAATAGACTCTTTTCAAACAGTTAAATCATTTTAACTTGATTTTCAAAAAAAATATACATATATATTTATATATAGACTAACAATGAAAGGGACAGAAATGACTAAAGCAAAAAATTTTGAATACTCACAAACAGTCAATATCTCATCACAATATACCGAGGGGTTAAAGGCATACACACGAAAAGTTTTCAATTATATGATGACAAGTTTGGGTATTACTGCACTTGTATCATATTTAATGATAAGAACTGATTTATTAAGATTATTTTTAACCGTTAAGGAAAATGGAATGTATGGTTATTCTCCACTTGGACTTATCGTTATGTGGGCTCCACTTGCAATAATTTTATTTATGAGTTTTTCAAAAAATTTATCTGCAAGAGGAACAAAAATTGCATTGTTTAGTATCGCAGGTTTAGAAGGAGCATCATTATCATTGATTGTCCTTGGTGCTGGAATTGGAAATGCTTTCCAAGCATTCTTACTTACAGGTATAATTTTTGGAACTATGTCATTATATGGCTATACAACAAATCGAGATTTGCTTAAAATGGGAAGCATTTTGACAATGGGACTTTGGGGATTGGTTATCGTATCAATTTTCAGCCTTTTCACAGGTGGAGTTGGTATCTGGTTTTCATATTTAACAGTAATTATTTTCACTGGTCTTATTGCATACGAAGTTCAACAAATAAAGGATATTTATACATTAACAGAAGGCAAGGGTGAAAATGCTGATAAAATAGCAGCCTTTTGTGCATTGAATTTATATCTTGATTTCTTAAACGTTTTCATTGCGATTTTAAGGATTATGGGAAACAATCGAGATTAAGGAAAAATTACTTGCAAGAATAAAAAGTTATGATAAACTTTTGAAATGTATTAACAAGCTAAGGAGTAAAAAATGGCTTATAAAATAGATAAAAGTATTTGTATTTCATGTGGTCAATGTGAAGCAATTTGCCCACAATCTGCTGTATCATTCAAAGATGGCGGATATGAAATCGATCCTGAAAAATGTGTAAATTGTGGAACATGTGCTGAAAATTGTCCTGTATCTGCAATTTCAGAAGATAACAAATAAGTTATTTTTTATAAAAATTATCCCCCAGTTTTGACTGAGGGATTTTTTTTTTATTTTGCATTTGCGTTTGCTTCATCAGCATATTTATCTCTTTTTTCAATATGTCCATCTGGATATATATAATATGTTCCTCTATCTCCCCATATTTTTTTATATCCATATAAATGTGAAGCAAATCCATCATCAATATGTATTTGAGTATCTTCAGTTGCAACTACATATTCTATATTATGACAACAACCACCAGCAGTACTATTATCAGCCCTAACCTTACAAGCTGAACCTCCACCTATTGATAATCCACAAACTTTTCTTACATGTGATGCTGGGTCTATCTCAAAAAAGTCGTTTTTGCACCATATTCCACTATCGTATTTATCTCTACAAAAGATTCCTGCACAATCTACTTCAGGAATTTCAGCAGAATAAATAATTGAGCCTTTATTATCTCTTATATACTTTCCATCTTCTTTTCCATAAAATATTCCAAAATCATTAGGATCCCAATATTGACATCTTTCACTTCCTTCTGCATTAGAATAGTAATTTCCAAAGCATTGTTGACATGCTGTTTGACCTACTTTATCATTGTAATAACCTTTAGAACATTTTTTACAAGATGTTGCATAGTTTTTATCTGAATAGGTGCCCTTTGGACAAGAATATTCAATTTGTGCACCTTCTGGACAATAATGTCCTGCTTGACAAGGTTGACATACCAAAGATGAGCTTGCTCCACTTACAGAAGAAAATGTTCCACTTGGGCATTTTGCACAATTTCCATTTGATTCGTATGTTCCTGCTTCACAAGCAATACATTGGAAAAATGTTTGCGCAGAAACTTCGCCTACATTAAATAAACTTGCCCCTACAATAGCAAAAGCAAGGTTCATAGCCTTTTTATTTCCCATATTTTTACTCCTTTTTTGATGGTGTTAACTTTTGGTTCACTTACCATCATAATGAACCGCTACAAGTTTTTAGCTTGTTATTTTAAGGGAGGGAGAAAATAAAACTATGTTAAAATTTTCCCCCATAAATCAATTATTTTGGAAAGCTCCATAATGTTGTGCCACGAGGACAGCTATTCTTTGTAATTTCCTTTTTAATATATCCTGCTGGACAATTATTTGTAATAAGTTTGCCAACATATCCAGGTTTACATTGAATATTCGAACATTTGGTAGATGTTTTTGTAAATGCAACAGTGCCAATCGGACAATTTAAACATTTACGTTCTTTGACATCGTAATACATACCTAATACAGCACATTCACACGCACTTAAACGAGTATTGTATGTGGCAATATTTTTTGACCCACAAATAGAGCTATCTTTTGGCACACAATATTTTGATAATACTTCGGATAAAGCAGACGAATTTCCTGCATAGGTATGATTACTTACGGATAAAATCGTGCAAAAAACACACGATAAAATTATCGATTTTTTCATAGTCTTTCCCCTGTTAACCTTACAATAAATTGCAAGATTTATTTTTCCCATTCGCATCAGATAAATGACGGGGAAGTTCGAAAATTATATACAGCTAGATAATTCCACATGACCTTTAAGAATATGCGAACATATCCTCTGGACATACGTCAAGGGTTCCCCGACAACAGGGATATGACCTTAAAGTGCATCGATGCACTAGCTGTATAAAAGACTTTCGACAGTCCCACATCCATTTATGGACGCTAGTTTAAGAAAAATTCCTAAACATAATTTTATGATATATTCTTTTTGAATAATTATCAAGAAATTTTTTATGTATAAAAAAACTCACCAAATGGTGAGTTTTCTTTTTTTGATTAAAGTTTTGTTTCAAGTGGTGGAATAACTTGTTTCTTTCGGCTCATCATTCCATCAATCCAAGCACAATGTTCTTCATCACATTTGATTCCAAATACTTTTTCGATTGATTCTATATCATCAGAAACAACCAACATTTCAGAACCTTCCTTCATAATATCTGTAATCAAAATAAGGATAGAATTGAAACCCTTTTCTTGTTGAATTTTTTTCATTTCTTCAAGGATAAGAGGCTTTTTTGTTTTTGCCATAGAACCATCAATAAGTTCAATTTGACCGATACCAAATTTTTTACCTTTAATATTAAATTCTTTGAAATCTCGATTGATTAAATCATTTGCACTATCATTTTCAATAGATGATTTAACCTTTAACATTTCAAGTCCAAGTTCCAAAGGTTTTTCTATGCCTGCAATCTTTGCTAATTTTTCAACTGCCTTTTTATCCCATTCTGTTGTTGTTGGAGATTTGAATAAAACGGTGTCTGATAAAATAGCACACATCATTGCACCAGCCACACCAGATGGAATTTTTGCTCCTTCAAACTCAAAAATATTTGAAAGCACAGTGCAAGCAGAACCCACAGGTTGCACATACATTTCAAGAGGAGTAGTAGTTTTAATGCCACTAAGTTTGTGGTGGTCTGCAACAAACATAATGTTTGCTTTTTCAATATCATCAGGAAGTTGTGTAGGTTCAGTTGTATCAACAATCGCAATATCTTTGCCTTCAACACTTTCAATCATTTCAAGGTCATTAAGTTTGAAAGTATCAATCACGAATTGAGATTCTGGATTAAGTTCGCCTTGTTTGCAAGCCTTTACATCAAGTCCACGAGCCTTTAAAAGTTCAGCACAAGCAATACTTGCAACTATTGTATCTGTATCTGGATTTTTATGTCCCATAACATATATTGTCATTTAGTTTTTTCCTTTCGTTTATTTAGTTTATTTTTGTAATTGTTTTAAATCTGCGATTAACTGTTGTTTCATATTTGAATCAAGTTTTGAAATTACATCCAAAAGATGTTTCCTCATTTTCGCATTATCAACATTTGTTTTTGTATCCGTTGCAGATTTTACAAATGCAATTGAGTTTTCAAGTTTTGCCATTGTATTTTCTGCATCTGTAACCAATGTTTTGTAATTAGGTTGTGGAGAAAATAATTGTTTGATTTGGTTTTCAAAATTTGGGTATTCAAATTCTATTTTTTTTATACCAAGTTGTTTTTCATCTTCCTTAAACTTCAAAAAACGTTCGTACAAAGACCTTACCCTTGATTGAAGTTCATCGGTTGTTGGATTATCATTTTCCAATTTTGGTTCGGTATTTTCCGTTTTATTTGAAATAAATATACCACCACTTTGAAGATTTTTTAATATTTTATCAAAGGCTTCGTCTGTTAAATGTATATTTGTGATTTCGATCATTTTTACTCCTTGTTATTTTTTATTGTATGGAGGTTTATTTAATCCCTTTTTTGATTTAGTAAATATTTCCACACCATTTTTTGTAATACCAATAGTGTGTTCAAATTGTGCAGATAATCCACCATCAGCAGTTCTTGCAGTCCAATCATTATCTTCAACATAAAGGTCATAAGTTCCTGTGTTAATCATAGGTTCAATAGTAAATACCATACCTTCCTTTAAGATAACATTATCATTTTCCTTTGCATAATAGTGAAGAACTTGAGGTTCATCATGAAAAATTTGACCTGTGCCATGACCACAAAAATCACGCACAACAGAAAAGCCTTGTTTTTCACACATAGTTTGAATAACCTTTCCAATTTCAGAAAGTTTCACTCCTGGACGGCAAATTGAAATTGCATTCATCATAGAATTATAAGTTATATCAACAAGCTCACGTGCTTTATCAGAAACATTTCCAACACAATACATTCTGCTTGTATCACCATAATAACCATTTAAAATACTTGTTACATCAATATTGACAATATCTCCATCATTAAGATATTCGTGTTTGTTTGGGATACCATGACAAATAACATCATTTATTGAAATGCAACAATTTTTTGGATAACCCATATAACCTAACGGAGCACATATTGCACCATGCTTTTTTGTAAATTCAGCAACAAGTTTATCCAAATCGTATGTTGAAACACCTGCAACAACAAAGTCAGTAATATAATCCAATGTGTCAGCGGCAAGTTCACCTACAACTCTAAGGCCTTCAAAATCTTTTTTATCATAAATTTTCATTTTCAACCCTTTCATTTATACATAAATTATAAATATATTTAAAAAAAAATAAAGGATTAAAATATCTTTGACTTAAATTGATAATTTAGATATAATTAAAAATTGTATTAAATAAGAAAGAGAGGGAAAAATGTTTGCGAAAAAACAACCTAAAAAAAGAATAGCCGTTCTTACTGGCGGTGGCGATTGCCCAGGGCTTAATATGGCGATAAAGGCCATATCTCAATATGCAATGGAACATTATGGTTGGGAAGTCATTGGTGTAAAAAATGCACTTAATGGTGTTATTGGTGATAATACAATTATTACAAAAAATTCCGAACTTGTTGAAATGAATGTTGATTTTCCATTTAATTCTTTTGTTCGTCAAGGTGGTTCTTTCCTTGGTTCATACAGAAAAATTCGTAAAAAATCATATTCAAAAGTTAAAAATGATGAAGATTTGGTAAGTGTTATGCTTCCACAATTTAAAAAGAATATAAAGGAATTAAATATTGATGGAATTATCGCAACTGGTGGCGATGGTTCAATGTTTATGTTAAATTATCTTTGTGAAAAGGCAAAAATTCCTTTTGTCGGTATTCCAAAGACCATAGATAATGATACTCCAGGGACAGAAATTTCTATTGGTTTTTCATCAGCCGTTGATGCTTGCGTTAATACAATGGATAGCATTTTTTGGACTGCAAAATCACATCATCGTGCAATTTGTGTAGAGGTTATGGGGCGAAATACAGGTCATCTTGCAATGCACTCTGGTGTTGGTGCCTGTGCTGATGTTATTTTGGTTCCTGAAATTCCATACTCAATTTCTGAAGTTATAAAGAAATTAAAAAATATAATGAAAACAGAAGAAAGAGATTATTTCTTGGTTGTTGTTGCCGAAGGTGCAGGAGCAGAAAAGGGTAAGCCATTACCAAAAAATTACAGAAATGTTTCAGAATATATTGCTGAAAAATTGGCTGCCGCTGGTATCGAAGCTCGCTCTGATGTTTTGGGATATTTGCAACGTGGTGGACTTCCAAATGGATACGACAGAATGCTTGCAGCCGAACTTGGTGTGATGGCAGTGGACCTTATGGCAGAAGGCAATACCGCCGTTATTGCAGGAATGAAGGACGGAAAGCCAAATCGTATTCCACTTAAAAATGTTTGCAAAAAGGAAACACGTGGGCTTGATTTAAACTCACCTATTGTAAAAACAGCTGAAAAACTTGGCACTTATATAGGTGATTTGAAAAAGCGTAAAAAATAAAAATACTCCCGTTATGGGAGTTTTTTTTAAGGATAAAATAAAACCTCCAAACGGAGGCTTTATTTTTACATTTCTTTTTTTCGTCCCAAATTTTTATGACGTATAGAAGCATCAAGCTCTTTCTTTCTCATACGTATATTTTTAGGAGTAATTTCAAGAAGTTCATCATCTGCGATATATGAAAGCATTTCTTCCAAGGTCATATATCTTGCAGGAGACAATATAGTTGCTTCATCATGACCAGCAGCACGCATATTTGTCAAAGCCTTTCCCTTTACTGGGTTCACTTCCAAATCATTTTCTTTTGCGTGTTCACCAATAATCATACCTGAATAAACTTCAACACCTGCACCAACGAAAAGTTGACCTCTTGCTTCCAATGCATATAAAGAGTAAGCAGTTGTTGGACCATTTTCCATAGAAACAAGCACACCATTTCTATATCTTTCAATTGGACCAGCATAAGGTTCATAATCATTGAATACACGATTAAGAATACCAGTTCCACGAGTATCAGTTCTGAACTCAGATAAATATCCAATCATACCACGAGAAGGCACCTTGAAAACCAATCTAACTTTGTTTGAACCACTTGGTTTCATTTCAGTCATAACGCCTTTACGTTTTGAAAGTTTTTCAACAACTACACCAGAAAATTCTTCATCAACATCAACGATAACATCTTCAAATGGTTCCATCTTTACGCCGTTTTCTTCTTTGAATACAACACGAGGGCGAGAAACAGAAAATTCAAAACCTTCACGTCTCATTTCTTCAATCAAAATACCAAGTTGCAATTCGCCACGACCAGAAACTTCGAATGATTCGTTTGTTTCACTTCTTTCAATTCTAAGTGCGATATTTGATTCTGCTTCTTTTTGAAGTCTGTCCCAAATAACACGAGATGTAAGTTTTGCTCTGTCGCCATCTTTACCAGCAAGAGGAGAAGTATTAACAGAGAAAGTCATTGTCAAAGTAGGTGGGTCAATAGGTTGAGCATGAATAGCTTCATTAACACTTAAATCACAAAGTGTTTCACCTACAGTTGCCTTTGAAAATCCAGCGATTGAAACAATATCACCAGCTTCTGCTTCTTCTAATGGAGTTCTATTGATACCACGGAAAGCAAGTATTTTGGTAATTTTTGCTTGTTCAATAGTTTTTCCATCAAGAGAAATTGCCTTTACTGGCATATTCATTTTTGCTTTACCTGACATAATTTTACCTGTCAAGATACGACCCAAGAAGTTATCACCTGACAAAGTTGTTGCAAGCATAGAAAATGGCTTATTTACATCAACTTGAGGAGCAGGCACATGCTTAATAATCAAATCGAACAAAGGTTTTAAATCCTTGTTTGGTTTATTTATATCTTCAAGATTTTCAACTGCCCAACCTTCACGACCAACTGCATAAAGAGTAGGGAAATCAAGTTGTTCATCAGTAGCACCCATTTTATCAAACAAGTCAAATATTTCGTTTAAAACTTCATCTGGTCTTGCATCAGCTCTATCAATTTTATTGATAACAACAATAGGTTTAAGGCCAAGTCCCAAAGCCTTTCCAAGAACGAATTTTGTTTGTGGAAGAGGACCTTCAGAGCTATCAACCAACAAAACAACACCATCAACCATATTAAGGATTCGTTCAACTTCACCACCAAAGTCAGCATGCCCTGGTGTGTCAACAATATTGATTCTGTATCCGTCATATTCAAGTGAAGTGCATTTTGCAAGAATGGTAATACCACGTTCACGTTCGATATCTCCACTATCCATAACACGTTCAGCAACTTTTTCATTATCACGGAAAGTTCCGCTTTGTCTTAACATTGCGTCAACCAAAGTTGTTTTACCATGGTCAACGTGAGCTATAATAGCAATATTTCTTATTTCCATAATTAAACTTTCATTTTTTATTAAATATTTTGCTAAAATACACCTAAAAATAAAGACTTGCAATATTTTTTTTCAATTTTTGTATTTAAACTTGTGAAAATGTCAAAAAAGTGGTATTATACTACTTTGAGAAAGAGGGAAAAATGAATTTTAAACATGATACAGTTAAACATGATACAGAATTTGAAATCTTACTTAAAAAGATTTCTGAATCAAGAAGGCATTCTGAACATATTCAAACCGAAAATGAAATCCAAGAGGAAATAAACGAAATCCTTGCAAATATAGAAGAAGTTGATATAAAACTTCACCCTAAGTTTATAAAGAATATTATAAATATGTTGGATACAATTATTGCAAATATTAAAAATTTTGATATTGCTTTGAAAAGGCCTAAAACAAAGCCTATAGAACAACCAAAAAAACTTGCTCTATATAAAAAGGAACAAAAGGTTGATGCAAAAATCTTAAATGTGGCAATAGTTTTTAAAAATAATATTAAATAAAATATTGATAATCTCTAATATTCATATAAAATATTAAAAGTGTTAAAAAATACTTGATAGTATATGATATATATCAAAAATTTTAAATAAAGGAGAGTGTTATGAATAAATTAGTATTTTTATTTACATTATTTTTATCAAAGTCAGTTTTTGCAAATCCAGCTTGTGCAGTTTGCACAGTTGCGATGGGTGCCTTTCTTGGAATTTCAAGACAACTTGGTGTTTCCGATAATGCAACTGGTATTTGGATAGGGGCTCTTATTTTAATGACTTATTATTTCACAATTAAATTTGTTGAAATGAAAAAGTGGACCTTTAAATTTTATCATCTTGTTTGGGGATTATTAACATTACTTCTTGTTCCTGCGATGTATACACTTGTTCCATACAAACTAAATACCTTCTTTGGAATTGATAGTTTTCTTATTTCAATGACTGTTGGAGCATTAACATTTGAAATTTCTCAACGCATATATCAAAGATTAAAGGCAAAAAACAATGGACACGCACATTTTCCATTTGAAAAAGTTGTTTTTGCGATAGTTTCACTTTTGATAATGTCAATAATTTTCAATTATTTATAAATTTATTCCTATATTAACTTCTTTAAGAACTTAAATTTTTATGTTATAATGTTATTATGAAACAAAAGGAGAAATAAATGGCAAAAAAAGAAAAAACAATTAAAAAAACACGTGAAGAAAGTATCAAAGAATTTGTTGAAAAAATCGATAATATGAAAAAGGTTAATCCAAAGGATTTATCTTCTGACCAAGATTTATCTATTGCAATTATGAATTTGATTTCTATTGAAGAACATCTTGTTTTTTCAGGAGCCAAAACAGGTAAAACAAATTTCTATGATTTAATAAATGAAATTCGTGAAATGCGAAAAAATCTTCTCCAAAAAATTATAAAGGCTTATGAAGGTGAAGTATGGTGTATTTCTAAACATTTGCTTTCTGCATCTATGCGTTTGATGGAAGTTGGAACAAAGCAACTTTCAATGGGTAATGCCAAAGATGCCTATGATTTATTTGATAAATCTTATGAACTTTATTGCCTTTTCTGGGGATTAAATATGAATGCAATTAACCTTGCTGATGTTAAATGGGTAAAAGATGTTGGTATAGATGTAAAGGACATTGAAAATCATATTGCGAATATGAAAACTGTTGCAAATCCAACACTAAAGGAACCAGCTTGTCCATTACATAAAAATGATAAACCTGCAAAAAAGGGCACAATGTCAAAGTTAAAAGAAACTATAAAAAAAGCAGTTAATTGCTGTATTGAATAAAGGGGTGAAATGAGTTTGCCTACCGACAAAGAAATTGATTTATTATTAGTTGAAATAAAGAATAATTGTGCAAAAAATAATATCAATTTAGGTTGGCTTACTCATTCTTTTTATGTCGCAAATATTGCCCGTGCGATTGCCACAAAAGTAAATCTTGATACAAATCTTGCATACACAGGTGGACTTTTCCATGATGTTGGACGATGTCTTCAATCATCAAATTGTGAACCAAATTTGTTTCACGAAGTTTATGGATATAAGTTTATGATGGAACATGGGTATCCTGAACTTGCAAGATTTTGTCTTACTCACACATCTATAAACAAAGAAAAAATTTTGAATTATTATAGGACTAATAAGGATAAATTTAAAAAATCTGATGTTGAATTTTTTATAACAACTCTTTCACAAATGACATTTAATGAATACGATAAAATAATCCAACTTTCTGATAATTTGGCGGTAAAGGAAGGTTATGTATTTTTGGAACAACGCATAATCGACATTATTAAGCGAAGAGGTAATGCCGAATATTTTATTGATTATTTTGATGATATTTTTAATTTAAAAAAATATTTTGAAAATAAAATAGGGCAATCAATTTATAAACTTATTCCTGATTTTATTGATAAAAGTCTTTCATTTGATTATAGTGGAAATTTAAAGAAGTAAATCTTGAATTTTTCATCAATTTAGTTATTATATAAGCATAACAAAAAGGGGAAATAAATGATTATCGCAACATTTAATGTGAACTCTGTTCGTGCACATCTTGAAAACATTTTAAATTGGATTGATAGTGAAAGTCCAGATGTTATTTTAATGCAAGAAATAAAATGTATCAACGAACAATTTCCATACGAATTTTTTGAAGACAAAGGATATAATGTAAAGGTTTTTGGTCAAAAATCCTATAATGGAGTTGCAATTCTTTCTCGTTTTTCAATCGAAGATGTAATCATTGGGCTTCCTACCTATAGCGAAGATACTTCTGCAAGATATATAGAAGCCTTGATTGACGGACGTTTTCGTGTTGCAAGTGTTTATGCACCAAATGGCAATCCTGTTCCATCAGAAAAATTTGAATATAAACTTTATTGGATGGAAAAATTTAAGGAATATTTGAATACACTCCTTAAAAATGATGAGCCTTTATTTATTGGTGGT
The DNA here is from genome assembly GCA_934246625.1 of uncultured Alphaproteobacteria bacterium. Lineage (GTDB taxonomy): Bacteria > Pseudomonadota > Alphaproteobacteria > Rs-D84 > CACZYB01 > CACZYB01. The sequence continues at coordinate 122,201 of CAKQHZ010000001.1, read as the reverse complement.
GATTTTAATGTTGCCCTTACCGACAAAGAAATTTATAACCCAAAGGCATTTGAAAATGATGCCATTGCACAACCTCAATCTCGTAAAGCTATGAACGAAGTTTTTGATTTAGGCTTTTTTGATACCTACAGACTTTTTTATCCAAATAATGAAAAGGCTTATACTTACTTTGGATACAGGGGAGGTTGCTTTCAAAAGGGATATGGTATCTTGCTTGATTATTTCTTAACAAATGAAAAGGCAAAAGAGCTTATTACCAATGCCGGTATCGATATTTCCCCACGTGGAAATGATAAACCATCTGATCACACACCTTTGTGGATAGAGGTAGAATAGTTTATTCTTTTGGCTGTATATAGTTTTTAAAGATAAATTTGTTATTGGAAAGTTCAAATTCCAAAATATCCCTGTGATGCATCATTTGAAAATCGTTAAGTTCAGGAATGCCTGCAATAAATGATTTTATTGTAAAACCATGTGAAACAACGATAATTTTTTTGTATTGAGGGTTTTTATTTGCAAAATTTATAAGTGCCTTTTCAAAACGTATTTTTGCATCATTTTTTGTTTCACCATTTGGATAACCAAAATTTTGATATTCCAAATTATTTGAAAACATACAATCTCTTATTGTTTTTCCTTCGCCCACAATAAAATCTTTACCAGAAATAAATCCCTTATATAAAAGTGGAGGATTGAATTTCATTGCTTCGAATTGAGAAACTGTCATTTGATTTATGTTTCCACCAAACATTTCTTCCAATCCATCAATAAGGACAATAGAAGTATTTGTATATGATGAAATAATAGACGCTGTTGCAACAGTTCTTTTCAATGGTGAAGAAACAATAATATCAACATCTTTTGGAAGATTTTGCCCTAAATAGTTGGCATCTTTCACCCCATTTTCATTGATAGAGTAGGTATCCACTTGACATTGAATGATACCGCGACCATTAAGTTCCGTTTCACCATGTCTAACAATGAAAAGTTGCATTATTATATTCTTGTCATATTTTCAAATTTTTGAAGTCTTTTTTCTTTTACTTGTTTTTTGCTTAATTTAGAAAGTTTTTTAAGTTCATCTTTCAAAGCAGATTTAACATTTGCAATAGCTTCTTCTTTGTTTCTATGTGCACCACCAACAGGTTCCTTGATAATATTATCAATAATGCCAAGTTCAAGAAGGTCATCAGCAGTCATTTTCAATGCCTTTGTTGCTTCTTGTTTGTGTTCTTGACTTCTCCAAAGAATAGAAGCACAACCTTCTGGTGAAATCACAGAATAAACTGAATTTTCAAGCATAAAGATAGTATTTGCAACGGCAATAGCAATTGCACCACCAGAACCACCTTCCCCAATTACAACACAAACGGTTGGAACTTCCATATCCAAACATTTTTGTATTGAACGAGCAATAGCTTCGGCTTGACCTCTTGCTTCGGCATCGGCCCCTGGGAAAGCACCAGCAGTATCAACCAAGAAAATTACAGGAAGACCAAATCTGTTTGCAAGGTCCATAAGTCTTATTGCTTTTCTATAACCTTCTGGTTTTGGCATACCGAAATTGTGTTTAATACGAGATTCTGTATCACTACCTTTTTCTTGGGCAATAACCATAACAGGCATATCGTCAAGGTATCCCATACCACCGATAATTGCATCATCATTTGCGAATGCTCTATCACCACAAAGTTCAACAAAATCTGTAATCATAGTATTGATGTAGTCAATAGCATGTGGACGATTTGCATGTCTTGCAACTTGCACTCTGTCCCAAGAAGAAAGATTTGAATAAATTTTCTTTAATTCTTCTTCACGTTTAGCAATCAATTTTTCAAGTTTTGATTTACGAGAAGCAGTTTCCTTTGCTTCTTCAAGTTCTTGAATTTTGACATCTAATTCTTTAATATTTTTTTCAAAATCTAAATAAATCATTTTAAATTCCTTATTTTCAAATTATTTATTGTGCATAAGCATTTTTAAGATATTTACCAAAGTATTTTTCAAATCTTTTCTGTGAACAACAATATCAACCATACCTTGATCCTTTAAATATTCAGCAGTTTGGAATTCAGGAGGTAATTTTTGTTTAATTGTTTGTTCGATAACACGCTTTCCAGCAAAACCAATCAATGCACCTTTTTCAGCAATATGAATATCGCCAAGCATTGCAAAAGAAGCAGATACACCACCCATTGTTGGGTTTGCAAATACAACGATATAAGGAAGTCCAGCATCACGGACTTTGTTAACTGCAAGTGTAGTTCTTGCCATTTGCATCAATGATAACATACTTTCTTGCATTCTTGCACCACCAGAAGCAGGGATAACAATAAATGCGGCATTCTTTTTTACTGCATATTCTGCACCCTTTAAAATATATTCACCAACGAAAGTTCCCATACTTCCGCCCATAAATTCAAAATTAAAAGCACATACAACAGTATCAATTTTACCAATTTTACCAAATGCAACAGAAATCGCATCTTGAGCTTTTGTTTTTGCTCTATAGGTTTCCAATCTATCCTTATATTTCTTTAAATCTTTAAAGTTAATAGGATCTTCTTTTACCTTTGGAGCATCAATTATTTGATACTTTGCATCATCAAAAAGACTGTCAAATCTGTCATTTACTTGAAGGAATAAATGATAATCACATTTTGGGCAAACGTTAAGGTGATTATGTAAATCCTTTCTATACATAAGAGTTGAACATTTAGGACATGGCACCCACATATTTTCAGGCACATCTTTTATTTTTGAAAACATAGTTTTAATTTTAGGTCTTATAATATCTTTAATCCAATTTACCACTTTAAACTCCTTTATTTATAAGTTTTTTTAGATTTGTAAAATAATTTTGAAAAGATTATTCCAGTAAAAAATGAAATGAAAGCAAGTGTAATAGTATAAAGATACACGGGCATTTCAATACCAACTTTGAACGGAAATAAACTTAATATCATCAAATTATCATTTTCAATAGAAAATAATACTATTATAAAAAATAAGATAAAAAAAGCTATCCAATTTAATGTAGTTTTAATCATAATTTGTATAATGCTTAAATTTTATCGTTAATTTTGCTTGAAAGAAGTTTTCCTGCCTTAAATTTAACAGAAACTCTTTCAGGAAGATTTATTTTTGCACCACCCTTTGGGTTTGATGCAACTTTTGATGCGAGCTTTTTAGGAGCAAATACTCCAAACCCACGAAGTTCAATTCTATGACCTTCAGCCAAAGATGAAGATATAGTATTTGTTAATATATCAACAATTTTTTCAATATCACGAATCAAAAGGTTTGATTTGTGTTGATATATTTTTTTTATAATATCACTTCTTGTCATTTTTCTCTTTCATTTAACAGTTGTTAGGCATATTAAAGCAATTATTTATAACTTTTTCAAGCATTTTCTTTTATATTGTTTTTACATCGCATTTTGAACTTGGTTTTGCATATCAAACACACCAAGAAGAACCCATGCAATAATACCTGAAACAAGTAGCAATGCAAACGAATTTAACATAGACGCTTGCTTTTGAATATTTTCAATACTGGTATTAAGATAATCTGAAGCAACAGCATTTAAAGAGTCTTCAAATCCATCAAGTTCAGAATAAATTTCCAAATCGCCGATAAGTTCGTCTTCTGGGAAATGAGTTCCTGATTTTTTAAGTGAAGTTCCTAAGTTATCACCATTTTTCATAAACATCAATGCCTTATCAATACGTTCCCTTAAATAAGGTGAAGCATTTTGACGTAATGATTGCATAGCTTTTGAAATAGGAGTTCCAGATTCTACCAATGCAGCCAAACTCATAAGCCAGCTCACACCAGTGAACATTCTGTATAATGACCAAGGTGGACATTTATCAAATGATACACGCAAAGGTCCAGTAAAGTTTGCAAATGATACATATATAACTAAAATAATCCCAAATAGCACAGCCGGGAAGGTCCACCAATAAACTTTCACAAAATTAGATAGTGCAACCAAGGATTTTGCACTTCCTGTCCATTGTGCATTTTTTGCAAATTCCATAAGTGGAGGAACCATATACACACCAACACCCACAATAATAAGAAGTGAAAGTCCAATCATCAATAACGGATAAGTAACCGCATTTATCAATGGTTTAATAATTTTATTTGAACCTTCTGAAACCTTTATAACATTAAGTAAAGCCTTTTCAAGTTTTGACACATCACCAACAGAAAGCATCAATTTTTCACGCACAGGAGCCCAACCATTTATAGCAGTTGAAAAAGACAAACCTTTTTCCAATTCCTTTAACCACCAAGCCACCGCAATAGCCATAGGTTCTTCTGGACTTTGTCCGTCCTTTGATTCAATCATCCAAATTCTGTCTAAGGCATCCATCAAAGTAAATTTATTGCGAAGAAGGGCTGCCAATTTATAATAAATTTTAAGCCTTTTTTCATTATTCAACAAAACCATAAGTTGAGATAATTTTAATATCGTTGCATTTGAAGGAATTACTTTTTGAATAGCCATAATATTCTCCTTTAATAAACGGCGTCTGTATCAATCATACCACACCATCTTTCTACTTCATCAATGGAAATGATACCCTTTAACATTTTTTCAATCGCATCTTCTTTTAATGTTCTACCACTAAGTTCATTAGTCCAATAATGAACAGCATCACTTTTTTTACCACTTGTTAGTTTTTCAAGGAAAGTTGAATCAGGAATAATAATTTCAGATGCAACAATACGGCCGACAATTCCCTTTCCACCACAAAATGGACAACCTTTTCCCTTTATATAAGTTTGTTCAATGCCATATTTGCCCAATGCCTTTTCCAATCTTTCATAAGATGGGTGATCAGGGTGATTTTTAATTGCTTCTCTACATTTTGGGCATAGTTTTTTAAAAAGTCTTTGTGAAAGAAGACCACGAATTAATTCTGCATCTTTTAATTTAAACGCATCAATTCCCATATCCAAAAGTCTGTTCACAATAGCAGGGGCAGAATTTGCGTGAAGTGTTGACCACACATTGTGTCCTGATAATGCGGCCTTGAATGTCAATTCCGCAGAAGAAAGTGTTCGAATTTCACCGACCATCATTGCATCAGGGTCAGAACGAAGTGCCGCCGCCAAAGCAAGGTTGAAAGCCTCTTCCTTTTCTTCTTCTGTTGTCGCATTTGTCACAGGTAATTGTCTTGCACCTGGAATAGGGTATTCAGGAGGATCTTCCACCGTAATAAGGTTAAGTTCATAATTTTTTTCCTTAAGCATCTTAATCATATTACGTTGAAGAGTTGTTGACTTACCAGAACCTGTTGGACCAGCAATAATACAAAGCCCAGTTGGAAAACTTCTCATTTTATAAAGTTTTGAATCTTCGTAATCTGAAAATCCTAATTCTTTTAAATTATCGTCATTTGAGGCAGAAGAATTTGCATACAACAAACGCATAACCAAATATCGTGAACCAAACGCAATAGGATTAAATTGCAAACGAATAGAAAGTATATTTTCTGGCAAATACAAATCTCTTTCACCACGAAGAGGTGTTGAACCCAGTTTTTGACCAGCTTGGAATTCGTTTTGTGCATAGTTTGAATCAGAAATATCCGCAGACGCGAACACAGAACGCACAAATGCCTCACCCCAGTTTTTATCATATTCAAGTATAGTTTGCATACTTCCTGAAACTCTGAACAACACAGTTGTATGGTCAGAAACGATAACGTGAATATCAGAAACTTTTAAATCTGCGGCTCTATAAACAATATCAACAAAATCCTTTTGCATTTGGTTTGATGAATTGTCATCAGAGGAGGATTTTACACTTGTCGCCTTTTCATTAGATGAATAAATAGAGTTCAATAAACTCATAGAAACATAAATAGGTCTGGCAATTTTTCCACCCTTTTTTCTTACCAAAGATTGGAAACTTAAAACTCTACCATCAAATTTATGTGTTCCAGAAACAAGAAAGGTTCCATCAGCAAACAAAGCAAGCAAACTTTGTGTATCCGCACCCACAGGAAATTTTCCCTTTGGTCCAGATTCCAATGTATTCCCATTGGCAAAAAGTTTTGCAGTTGCATCTTTTAAAGATAAACCCTCGAACGGATTAGCAGGTTGAGATGCTAATTCCACATCAATGTTGTTATTCCCCTCCATTTAAAATCCTATTGATTAAGATACATTACTTTAGCAATACCACCTTTTTTAAGTAAGATACTTGAGCTTTTTACACTTTCAACAAGCCAGCCATCAAGCACACTACCATTTCTTACTTTAAAAGTAGATTTTTTTTCAATATTTTCAATATTGGCAACCAAATTACCACCAGCGCCAGCAATGGATTTAATCACATATTTATCTTCTATATTATCAGCTTTTCTAACATTTTTATTTTGAAGACTTGCAGTATTACCACCAGCCAAACTTAAAAGTTGACTTAATGCTTGCACATCATCAGGATTTGTTAAATCTGCTGAATTGATTTTATCCATAATTTTTCTGTTTAATTCTTCTTCTTGTTGTTTCTTTTTACGTTCTTCTTGCTCTTTTTCTTCTAATTCACGAGCCTTTTTACGAGTTTCTTCAATCTTTCTTTCTTGTTCTTCACGTTTTAATTCACGAGCCTTTTCTTCATCAGCAAGGTTAAGAGCAAGTTTTTTCTTTTCAGCTTCTTGTTTTTCCAAATCAAGTTTCAATTTGCCTTGTTCAATTTTAAGTTTCATAATGGCATTTTGTCTTTCCATAGATGTAATTTGTTTGAATGTAGAAGCAGTTAAATCGTCAAGTTTATACATACCATTTGGGTCATCAATATCCACTGTATTTTCATATAAATCAGAACCTTCATCGTATTCATTACCTAAATCTTCATCATTGGCAACATCTTCTTCTGACTCATCATATTCTTCGTCATCTTCATAATATTCGTCTTGATTATCATTTGCTTGAGCCTTTACATTTGCAACATTAAAGGTAAATGATAAAATTAACATAAATAAAAATAAAATATAATTTTTTTTATTTAGATTGTTTAGAATTGCCATCGGTATTCCCCTCTTTTTTTCCTTCTGTATTTGTTTTATCAGAATTTTCTAAAGTTGCAGAATTTTGAGCTTCTTGTTGCTTTTTCTTTGCCTCTTCTTCTTTCAACTTTTTTTCTTCCTCTAATTTCTTTTGTTCTGCTTGTTTTATCAAAGCAGGAGTATTTTCATAAATTCTTCCCTCATAAGACCAACGTCTGTTCTTATTATCCCACGTTATTGAAGTAAATTCAATAGAATTTATTTCGCTAAGCAATTTCACCCAATCCAAAGGAAGACGATAAGCCGCATCAGTAAATGAAAAATTTGTGTATGGATAATCCATTATATAGTTAGGATTATTTTTATCCTTTATAGTTGTCTTTCCATCATGAAGTTTGAATGTAGAAAGTTTCAAAGATTGAAAAATATCACTTAACTTTTTTTGAATTTCATTTTTTTCCATAACAGGTGCTTGGTTGGTATGCTTTATAAATGGAATATTGATAGTTCCACTTACAGAATTATAAGAGCTATTATCCGCAGACAATTCCATTTCCTTTGGAAGATTTCCATATCGTTGAGCTTCGAAAATCCAACCCGCAGTTCCATAACCACGCTTCCAATTTGAAGTCATAGCCTTTTCTATACAAATTGATTTATCCAATTCCCAACCTGGCACAGTTGCAGTTGAATTTACAATTAAAATAGTGCATTTCTTTGCCATATCCTTTATATCAGTCAAACTTTCAAAAGGAGCAGGTGGAGGAGGTGGAGGAGCAACCTCCTGTAGCATTTTTTTCTTTGCCGCAGCAATTCTTCTTTCTCTTGCAATTCTTTCTTGTTCAGCTTTTTTAACTTGTTCAGAATGGTAATAATACCAACCAGCTCCGACCATCAAAAGAATTAAAATAATATTTTTTGCATTGTTTGTTTCAATAGATTTTAATTCAACAGATTGACCCTTTGATAATAATTCAACGGCACTTATTTCTTTTGTATCTTCGATTCCCCATTCTGCAGGAGCAATCTTATATCCCCAATCTGGGATTGATAACATAGAATTAAATGCTTCTCTTGCTTCATTTTCATCGGTATAGATAGTATCTTCTTCGGAAAGAATAAGGTTATTTCTTATGGTGATGAACCACCAACCTTCATTGACCTTAAAAACACAAACCGCAGATGATTTATCACGAAGTGCGTTCGCAATTCCTGATGCACCCGCAGGCATACCCTTTTTTTGACCAGAGCTTGTAAAACCTAAACCATATTGAGAGGCAGTTCCCTTTTTCAAGCAATAAAGGTTTGCACCAACCACAACTGTTTGAACAGCAGCTTTTACCTCTTTCAAATATTCTTTTTCATTTTGAACAGGTTGCCAGAAAAGACCTACTGCATAGGTTTTTCCTGCTATATCAACAGTTTTAATATCTTTGCTTGCTACCAACTTTTTCCCCTCTTAAATAAATGTTAGTAAGATGGCATACCCCAATCATTATTAGAGTTATCTTCAATTTCAAGTGGTGAAGTAATAACTTGAGGTGTCAACATAACAACCAATACATCGCGAGTTGTTTCTGTGCTTTGTGAACCACCAAGGTATGTAAATTCACTCTTTCCAAGACCTTCACTGCCATTTTCATTTCTGATTTTTTCAAATCCAGTAAGAACCGCAGTTTGACCTGATTCCATAACAAGTTCTTGCATAAAGTTTCTTTGTTCAATCTTTGGAAGTTGAACCACAGTTGAACCAACTTGCATTGTGTCAATAGTGATAAGTTCCTTTAATGACATATTGAACAACAACATCAATTTACCATTTTCAAGAATGTTAGGCATAATTTGCATACTGAAACCAACAGATTCTTCTTGTGGAGTTACTTCAGTTGTTGAATTTGTATTTTCAGTCAAAGTAGAAATAGAACTTACATACTTGAAAGTTTGAATATTGTTAATTGGCACAACTCGATTATTTCTTGCAGTAATAACAGCAGATGTCAACAAAGAAGTTTTTCCTTGTGCTGACAATGCCTTTATAGCAGCAGATGAACCAGCCATTTTATCATTTGAATCTTTCAAAATTGCGAATGACAATCCATCAGAGCTTGCATTTGATGTGCTTGTTACTAAATTATAAGTATTGTTAAACAAAGCAGTAAGGTTAAGACCAAAATTGTTGCTTTTTGAAAGAGATACTTGCATAACTCTAACAGTAACAGCAACTTGCTTTGCAAATCTTCTGTTTTGTTCTTTTATGTATGCTTCAACCTTTTGTAATGTTTTTGGTGTAGCAGTAACGGTAATAGAATTTGTAGAAGGAGAAAGTTGAACTTCACCATCTTTTACAATAGTTTTTAAAACATCACCAATTTCAGTCCATTCTTTTAAATTAGATGATGTTTGCAAAGTTGCTGAACCATCACTTCCAGAAGAAATGTTTGCTGAATAAGTTGATTCTGTTGCAAGTGTATGAAGAATAAATGTTCTTGTCTTATATTTATAGAAAATAATCTTTCCACCTTCATAACTCCAATTGATGTTTGCCTTTAATGCAAGCATATTCAAAAGACCAGATAATGGACCAGTATAAGAAATACTTAAATCCTTTAAATCTTCTTTTTTGATACTATCTTCAATTTGAACAGAAATTCCAGTCAAATAATAAATTTGATTTGTTATTTCATCAAAGGTAACTGCTGAATCTGTCATCAAAGTAATACCTTCATCAGATTCAAATCTGTTTGGCAATGGGTCGTTATGTTCTGCCACAATACTTGTTTCACCAAGCCAAATATCATCACTTACAGAAATAATATCCTTTGATATTGGACGACCAGGAACCTTTGCTCTGTCAAGTGCATCTTGTGTTTCATCAAAATCCACAGATACCTTATTTTTCACAGAACTTGCCATTTCATGATTATACACACAACCACTTAATGCATAAGAAAGCATTACTGATGTGAGAAGAACTTTTTTACTAACCATCATTTTCCTCCAAAGTTTTTACAACTAACACTCTATTTCCTAAGTAATATTTAGCCAAAGGTTGAGGTGTAGCTCTTGAAAATGTTCTAATAATAGCAGAAGAAACATCTTTAAATCTTCCTCTGAATATTGCAGATGCCTTTAAAGGATACTCACGTTTTGTATTCCAAACAAGTTCCCAACCTTCAATATCAGCCCATTGTTGTAATACTTCGCGAAGAGTTTGACCTTCCTTTGCAACCCAATCACGAATAGAATCTTGAAGAATTTTATTAACTTCGTCTTCCATCACAACTTCCTTTGTTTCAACATATTCAACAAGAGGGTATCCAGGAGGCATAGAAGCAGAAAGCACTCTTACACCATCATCAACGATTAAATCTTTATTTGCCAAAGGCATATTTGAATCTGCTGGCGGAATAATATTTTCAACCACAGGAGGATTTCCAGCAGGTGGAGTATAACTTGGGCCACCTGTCCAACCAGTTTCAGGAGTTTTTGAAGATACTTTGTTTGCATTTTCTGCATTTTGTGTTGTATAGTCAGGATTTTCAGCCAACTCATCTATATTTGTATATGAGTCAGTATAAGGCATAGGCCAAACAGGGCTGTCATCAACGATTTCTTCCTCGTATGCTTCCACACCCCAATCTGCATAAGTTTTGCCAGAAAACAACAAAGCAGACAATGCAATAACTGCTATTGATAAATTAGATATTTTCATTAAACTCTCCAATTTTTTTATAAAATTTCTTTCCTACTTAATAAGATTATATTTAAAAATATGATTTTGCAAGAAAAATAATGAGTAAATAGCGAATTTTTTTAAAAAGTAATCATAAATCCGATTGCACTAAGAAAGCCAGTAGAGGAAATTTCTTTTTGTGCATCATAAGAAATTCTTCCAAATGAAGTTGCAAAATCTACACCCTTATATATATTAAAGTTTGTAGAAAGTATTGTAAGATTAAGTGTATCATCAAACGGATTTAACACATCTCCCATTACATTTGATTTATGATGTGAAAGTGAAAATTCTATTGGTCCAAATTCATAAGCAATGCCATAATTCAAGGCATATCCATCTTGAGTCCTTGCACCCATTATATTTTCTTCATCAATTTTTTTATAAGATGCGGAAATTTGAAAACCTCTTGTGTAATATTTTGCACCCACAGAGTATTCGTTTCGCTTATCTGATTGTGAAACAGGCATATTTGTATCATTAAATTGAGCATATCCAGTTGAAATTCCTAAATTATCATCGGAATATTTAAGTGATACAGTATAACCATTTTTAAACTTGTCATATTCCAAGGTATTATCTCCATTTAAATCAGATGCCCCAGCAATATAACTTCCTGCAATTTGAAATCCATAAAATTTTGGTGAAATATAGTTAATTTTATTTGATTCCTTATCCGTTGTAATTGCAGTTGAACTTATATATGTAAAATTGTTTGGCACAGAAAGGTAATCAAGACTATAGGACCCATCGATATCCAAAAGACCAACATCAGGTGCAGAAATATGAATTTTTCGTGAAATATTTTTTGCTCTACCAAGTTCAAATCTACCATATAAACCTTCGCCATAGATATAAGTTTCTTCAAATACACGGTCCTTTTTTTCATGATATGGATTTGTTTCAAGCTCTATATATGCACCAAAGGAGTTATTTTCATCAACTCTTTTTTCTGCTGTGAAATGAATTTCCCCGTATCCAACAAAATCAAGTTTGTTTGCCTTTTCTATTCTTTTTATATCGTTATATACTGCATACCCAGCCAAATATCCATCAATTACAACAGAATTTTGGCTATCTTCATACAAAGTAATATCGTTTGCAAAACATTGTTGAGATGCAAGTATAAAACCCAAAAATAAAAATAATTTTTTCATGGAAAAATTCCCTTTATTCACATATACTAAAAGCTAACATATTATATAAAAAGGAATCTGTCAAATGTTAAGTAGTGATATTCTTGATATAAAGGGTAAAATGCTTGTTCTTGTGTGTTGTGCTCCTTGTTGTTGTGGAGTAGTTGAGTTTTTGGCAGAAAACAAAATCGATGCAACTTTATTTTTTTATAATCCAAATATTTATCCACAGGAAGAATATATCAAACGAAAGGGTGAAGTTATCCGCATTGCGAATTTATATAATGTTCCTTTTATTGATACTGACTACACCCCAAATGATTATTTTAAAATAACAAAAGGGTTAGGGGATTGTCCTGAACGTGGGGCAAGATGCGAAGCCTGCTTTTCACTTCGTCTAACAAAAACAGCATTGTATGCCCGCCAACATAAATTTGATTATTTCACATCAACACTTGGTTTTTCCCGCTGGAAAGATTTATCCCAAGTTGATAAGGTAGGGCGACTTGTTGAACATTTTACAAATGTTCCATACCTTGATATAAATTGGCGAAAATGTGGTATCCAAGAACGCACACATAATATAATAAAGGAACAACAAATCTATGAACAAAATTATTGTGGTTGTGTGTATAGCTTTAAAAATTCAAAGCACAGCTAAAATTATCAATAAAAACAAATCCTTGACAAATTAAATCCAAAGATGTATATTCCCTCATACCGAGAAAGTAGGGCTGAGTAAGATGACTCCTCATCTGATAACGTCCTCGCCATTTAGATATGGACTATCGGACAAACCCAAGGTTTAAACTCAAAAACCTTGTAAAATAACCGCCATTTTGGCATAACAAAAGGAGCTCTTATGAGTAAACGTTTAGAAACTAAACATAAATTAGACCGTCGTTATGGTGTTAACACTTGGGGACGTGCTAAATCACCTGTGAACAAAAGAAAATATAAACCAGGACAACATGGTCCAGTTGGTCATTCAAAAAGAACTGACTATGGAACACAATTAGCTGCAAAGCAACTTCTTAAAGGATATTATGGAAACGTTTCTGAAAAGAAATTCCGTTCATATTATGATGAAGCTATGCGCCGTCGTGGTGATACAGCAAGTGAAATTATTGCACAACTTGAATCAAGACTTGATGCAATCGTTTATCGTGCAAATTTTGTTCCAACAGTGTTTGCTGCTAGACAAATCGTAAGCCACGGACACATTCTTGTAAATGGAAAACCTGTAAATATTCCATCATATCAAGTTCGTGTTGGTGATGTTATTACATTAAAGGAAGGTGCAAGAACTATACCTATGGTTATCCAAGCTCAAAATAACAAAGAACGTGAAGTTCCTGATTATTTAACAGTTGATGATAAAAAGTTCGAAGCAACTTATGTAAGAATCCCATCAATAGAAGAAGTTCCATATCCAGTAAAGATGGAACCAAATTTGGTTGTGGAATTCTACTCTCGTCAGTAATAACTTTACAAGAGTTAAAAAAAATCCCTCAGATTACTGGGGGATTTTTTATTAATATTTACATTTGTCCAACGTATCAAACCTTTGTCTTCCATGTTCATCTTTCCAATAAGACATACATTTTCCGCTATCAGAAACAAACACTACATTAGGAAACTCTTTACTACCTTGTGTAAGAGAGAAACAGCCACCACCGCCAACACCTCTACTTTTTACTATAACTTTTTGTATATCTTTACATAATATTTGGTCTTCATAATCATTTTGTACAGCGTTACAGTGTGTATATATAACATATTCAGGGATTGCAGGGGTTTTATAGTGAGGTATATTAACAGCGAAATAGTAATATCTATTATTTGCTACTTTTAGATTCTTTAACCTTACATATATTGATGCGAAATTACCCGGTGAACAACCTCCAGCTCCAACCAACAATTTCATATTTTCAATATCACTTGGGCCAAAGGTTGAACATCTTGAACTTCCTGGAAACGCATATTCCCATTCTCCTGTGCATGCATACCTTTTATTATCTCCTGGGCAACGATAACCTCCCGTGCAACGTTTACACTCTCCTCCTTCACTTACATACTCTCCTGCTTTACACTTCAAAGGCATACATTGATAAAATGTTTGAGCGGAGGCAGGTGTCGCAGAGTAAAGCATTCCCGCTAATCCCGCTATCCCTATCACCGCTAATTTCTTTTTCTTCATGGTTTTCATTTTTTTCTCCTTCGAGGGTGTTTCTTCCTTGACACCTCCCCCTCTTCAAAAGTGCCAATCTGGGAGGGCGGAAGCAAGACTATGATAAAAAACTCCCGCCCATATCTTTAATTAAAACTCTTCGTCGCCGGATTATACTTCTTCAACGCATAACCCTCGCCACAACCCGAAGCCACATTGATTTGTTGCAAAGTATAGCCATCTGGACACGCCCCTTTGGAAATCAAAGTCGCAACATAGCCGTCAGGGCAATGAATAGGCTCACAAGTTTTATAGTCTGAGGTTGCGAAAGAGCCGAGGATACAGTTCTCGCAAGAACGATTCGAAGAGTTATAGAATTTGTTGATGTTGGCACAATCGCAATAGTTGCCAGAGGTATTGTAGGTAGCCTTTTTGTCGCAGTTGCCAACCGTCGGAACACAGTATTGAGTCAAGGTTTCAAGCAAAGTTTTAGCCTGAAGGTTAATAGGATTTGCCGAGATAGCCCCCGCACAAATACAAAGTATTTTAGATAAGTTTTTCATGGTTTTCTTCCCCTTTTTTATTTAAAGGTTTGAAGGTCTTGCAGTAGCATTTTTAAACTTGCTATTGCGAAGAACTTACTCCCTTTATAAAAATAATCCCACGTATCAAAGATAAGTGGTCGGGAAGTTAAACAATCAAAACTGAACAATGATCTCGTAGTATTTAAAGTATAAAGATTATACTCCTATTGCATTCCTACGACTTCCCAACCCGCAAAGGTTGGGACAATAGTTGTTCCTATTTTTTTTACATTTTAAGCATAAAAAAATAGCAACATAACGATGCTATTGTTAAAAATACACCGTTCAGTTTCAAGAGCTGTTTAAGGCCCCGTATCATCTCTGATACTAAATGCAATTATTCATTGCATCTAAAAATCAATATAACATAAATAATGAAAAAGTAAATAAAAAAAATCCCTCAAAACTGAGGGACTTTAATCTGAATAATTTTTTAAATTATCTTGATTGTTGAATTGCATTTCTCATTTGATTTGCATCAATATATCCACGGAATAATTGATCACCAACAACGAAAGCAGGTGTTCCTTGGATTTGAAGTTTTTCTGCAAGTTGACGAGTTCTTAAAAGTTCTTCTTCAACAGCAGGAGCTTCCATATCTTTCTTTAATTTTTCAACATCAATACCAGCTTTTTCAGCTAAACCGAAAACGATAGCTTTGATTTTATCATTCATATCTTGTTCAGTTGCCTTTTCATTTGCTTCTGGAACTAAATGATTTTCAAATAAAAGAGCATGTAATTCAGCAGATTTACCTTGTTCTTTAGCAGCAATTACAGCTTTTGCAGGAATTTGTGAAATAGGGAAGATAGGCAAGTTTTTAAGAACAACTTTAACATCTTTTTCTGTTGATAAAACATCTGTCAAAGCAAGATTACCACGTTTGCAATATCCACAGTTATAGTCAAAGAATTCATAAATTACAACTTTACCATCTGCATTTCCAATAACAGGAGCATGTGCAGAATCTTCTTCTTTAATATTTTTAACAGCTTGTCTTGATTCTTCCATAGCTTTTTCTTGTTCAATTTCTTGAAGTCTTTCAGATGCTTCAACTAAAACCATTGGATTTGCCAAGATAGCATCTCTTGTTTTGAAACTTACAACCCAAGAAGCAGTTGTATAAATTGCAAAAAATAAAATAACAATAGGAGCAACTACAGTAGCAAGAACCTTTGTTGCATTGTTTTTATATGTTTTGCCATCTTTTACAACTAATTTGTTATAGATTACAAAAGTTATTACCCATATAAGGGATAAAATAAGCATTAAAGTATTCATATTTTTTCCTTTCCTTATTAAGTTATTATGAACAAAAAATATTATAAAGATTTTTTCTTATCTTGTAAAGAAAATTTTCATTTTTTATTGTAAAGAAATTGCTTTTTTTGTTTAAAAGAATTATACTATATATATGAATGAAAAAGAACTTTTGAAAAAACAAAACAAAGGCATTGATGAAATGTCCGAAGATTATTTGGAAAAGCCGATAACTCCAATTTCGGAACGATTTGCCTATGGCCCCAACAGTTTTGCAAACACATTAGCAAGTGTCATTAAAAGGTTTTCACCCAAATATGGTTTTGTAAATTCTGATATTATTACTAATTGGAGCATTATTGCAGGCAAAGATGTTGCCCTTAAAACTGTGCCAGTCAAACTTTCATTTCCATTTGGTAAAAAGTCAGAAGGCACATTGTATATTAAAATAAAAAATATGGCTTTTTCATCTGTTATACAATATCAATACCCACTTATTATTGACCGTGTGAATCAATATTTTGGTTATAATGCAGTTAAATATATAAAGATTAAGTGTTAACTTCAGGTTCAAGTTTGACTGTGTTAAAATCATCTAAATTGTTATCACGAATAATTTTTTTAACTTCTAAAATATAAACATCTTTTTGTGTTGAATATCTTACCATAGAACTCATAAGCCATCTTCCATACAAAGGTTTGTCTTGAGCCCTTAAGGTTGCACGCATTCTTCTGAACCCTGCATAATATCGTGTTCTATTAAGGTTGTTTGCATAGCTGTCAACGGAATCATAAAGTGTTGGAAATGTTTTAATTCGGTGGATAAGTCCATCTTTTCTTGCACGTGGAAGCATACCATCGCCACCCCAAGTCCATTCTGCGAATATAGAATTTCCTTGAATAAGGAAGCGAGATTCTCCCCAGCCAGTTTCTTGGATTGCTTGCCCCAAAGCCATTGATACAGATACTTCATCAAGTTTAACTAAAATATCCTTTATATCGCCAGTTTCAGTTTTATATGTATCCTTTATTAAATTAAGGAACTTTTCTTCCTCCTCAAGAAGAGGAATTTTTGATTCGATTTTTACCTCTATTGCCTGAAGTTTCAAACGGTCCTTCATAATTTCTTCATTTTTTTTCAAAATAAGAGGTAAAAGGAACTTAATAAACAAATCTTTCTTTTCCTTTGGTGATTCTATCATATTGAAATCAGAGGGAAGAGTTTTTATAAAAATTCGAGGCACATCTTTTTCCTTGTTTCTGATTTTTTCCAAATCATAATCATTTTCCAAAAAAAGTTGTTCCATTTTTCGATAAGAAGTTATGTGAGAATTTGTATCATATACAACAATAATTCCAGAAATCACAGACATAATTACGAATATTAAAATTGCTATATATACAGGAATATACTCACGTTTTATAAATTTTCTGTAATAAAAATTAAAAAGGACCTTAAGTTTATAAAAAATATTATCAAAAAGAATATATAATCTGTTTTTGATTGCCAAAGGTAAATTTTTAAAATTAGTAAGTATTTGTTTTATCATTTTTTTAGCTTAAAGGAATAATAAAAATTTTTTTGCCACTTGTAAAGTATAATTTTTATTAAAAAATTGAAAAAAAATGATGACTATTTTTTTTATGGGTGCTATAAATAACTATTGAAAAAAATGGGGGCTATTTTGAATAAGCTAAATCAGTCAAAAAATGTGAAAATACAAATAATAAAGCAAATGGTAAGAAAGTCTTTCTTAATCATCTTTATTTTGTTTTCTTTCATACTTATTTTTGTTGGAAAACCAGACAGCTTTATCATAAATAAAACAAGTGGTATTGTGGTTCAGGTTATGTCTCCAATTATATCCCTTATTTCTTATCCAATATATGCGGTTGGTTCCTTTGCAAATGATATAAGTAATTTCCGCAAGGTTAATAAACAAAACCTTGAACTTAAAAGGGAAATTTCCAATCTTAACGAAGAAATAAATTATTATAAAAAGATAGAAGCCGAAAATATTCAATTAAGACGTATAACAAATTTTGTTTCAGGCGGAACAAATTATATGCTTTCAACAAAGGTTTTGGGTTCATCTGGTGGTGCATTTTCACATTCCTTTATTTTAGATGCTGGTTCAAAAGATGGTATTGAAAAATATCATGGCGTTCTTGTTGATGGTTGTTTGGTTGGACAAATTATTTCTGTTGGAAGAAATTATTCTCGTATGCTTTTAATTACCGATGCAACACTTAAAATTCCTGTGCAAATAGAACGCACAGGCACACGTGCATTTTTAAATGGTGATAATACAAAGTATCCAAAACTTATACATTTTGAAAATCAGGACCCAGTGCAAATTGGTGATCGTGTAATAACTTCTGGTATGGGGGGTAATCTTCCTTATGGTATTCCAGTTGGTATTATCGGAAGTATCAGTGAGGAAGATGGTATAGTCCTTCAACCTTATGTTGATAATTCACATATTGACTATGTAAAGGTTATTAAAACTTCACATACCGAAGATATAAAGAAATTTTTAAAGGAAAATCCAATATTGGATTAAAATTTTGATGGTAAAGTATTCAAAAAAATATAAATGGCTATTGACTTTTATATCTACTAAAATTCCATTTTTAAGTAGCTTTTTGATATTACTTTTATCATTTGTTAATTTTGGTTTTTACGAGGCAAAGCCACTTTTTGTTTTAATACCAATTTTCTTTTGGGGTATGATGAAGGTCAAATCATTTGATTTTATATCTGTATTATTATTTGGTTTTGTTCAAGATTTCCTTGATGGCACACCATTTGGACTTAACATATTTATATTTTTAAGTCTTTATTTTATGATTTATTATCAAAAGTTTTTTTCCATTGATTCCTCATTTGTCTTTTCATATTTGGCATTCAGCATTGTTTCATTTGTTTTAATGCTTATAAAATATTTTATAATTTCAATATTATTTGTTTATAATATAGCTTTCTTTAATATTTTGCTAAGTTGGGCAATACTTATTCTTTTTTACCCAATATTTTATTGGATATTAGGTTGGCTTTATACAAGATTGGTGGGTAAGTATCAATGAGAGATGCAGAGTTAATCAAAATTTTTAATCGAAGAGCACTTCTTGTCGCAGGTGGAGAATTGTTTTTATTTTCAATTCTTGCTGGACGACTTTACCAACTTCAAATTATCGATGGTGCAAAATATAAAAAGCTATCTGAAAAAAACAGTGTTCGAATAAAACTTATTGCTCCTGCTCGTGGATTGATAAAGGACCGATTCGGTGTTGAAATGGCAATCAATAAGAACAGCTATGGCGTTCAAATGATACCAGAGGAAGTAACCGCACGTGGCTTTTCAGTGGAAGAAATTTTAAATCGCATTTCAGAGCTTATTCCATTATCTGAAAAGGAAAAAGAAAAGGTCCTAAACAACATAAAAAAGAAAAAGGCTTTTTTCCCAGTCTTTATCAAAAATAATCTTGGTTGGGACGAAATGGCAAAATTGCAAGTAAAAAACCTTGATTTCACAGGTGTATATGTCGAAGAAGGAAAACGTCGTTTTTATCCATTTAACGAAGTTGCTGCACACGTAATTGGTTATGTTTCTGATGTAAGTGAACAAGAGTTAAAAGAGGATTCTGACCCTGTATTACAACTTCCCGATTTTAAAACGGGAAAGGCTGGCGTTGAAAAGTTGATGGATAAGGAACTTCGCGGTTCTGCTGGTGAAACAATGCAAGTCGTTAATGCCACAGGCCGTGTAATTGAAACTCTTGATGATAAGAAAAAACGTGCTACACCAGGGCAAAATATAGTTTTAACTATTGATAAACGATTACAAGAATATGCCCTTGAACGAATAAAGGAAGAAAGTGCCAGCGCAATCATTATGGATATTTACAACGGAGATATCCTTATGATGATATCTGTGCCAACATATAATCCGAACATTTTTTTATCAGAAGATGCCTCCGCAGATGACTTTAAAAAACTTATTACCAATCCTCGTCATCCATTTATGAATAAGGCTATCGAAGGACTATATGCCCCAGGGTCCACATTCAAAATGATTACTGCATTGGCAGCACTTCAAGATGGTAAAATTACTCCTAACACAAAAATAAATTGCACAGGTCATATGGATTATGGTGATGGTCGATACCATTGTTGGAAAACCTCAGG
Source organism: uncultured Alphaproteobacteria bacterium (assembly GCA_934246625.1). Taxonomy (GTDB): domain Bacteria; phylum Pseudomonadota; class Alphaproteobacteria; order Rs-D84; family CACZYB01; genus CACZYB01. The sequence goes on along the minus strand of CAKQHZ010000001.1, from coordinate 102,098 downwards.
TCATGGTTTGTTGGATTTGGAACAATCTTTGCAACATTCTTGTGATATTTTCTACTATAATATTGCAACGAAAATCAATATGGATTCTATCCAAGAAATGGCATATAAATTTGGACTTGGTGATTATACAGGTATTGAACTTGCAAATGAAAAGAAGGGGCAAGTTCCAAGTGTAAGTTGGAAACGCAATTACAAAAGTGATAATTGGTATACAGGTGATACTATCACAGCCTCTATTGGTCAAGGCTATACTTTGGTAACTCCATTACAACTTGCCGTTATGACTTCTCGTATTGCAAATGGTGGCTTTGCTGTGAAACCAAGAATTTTAAGGGGAGAATACGAGAATTTATTTTTCCCACAAATCAATGTTGATACACGATATTTGAATCTTGTAAAACGAGGAATGTTTTCTGTTGTCAATAAACCAAATGGAACAGGAAAAACAGCAGCATTTATTTATAATGGTAAACAAATGGCTGGAAAAACTGGAACAACACAGGTTAAACGAATTACTCGTGAAGAACGACTTCATGGTGTTATAAAGCAAGAAAATTTACCATGGAAATACAGAAACCATGCGTTATTTGTTGGATATGCCCCATTTAAAAATCCACGCTTTGCCGTTTCTGTTGTCATAGAACATGGTATGTCAGGTTCAAGTGCCGCTGGTCCTATTGCAAGGGATTTAATGATAAAAACATTGGAACTATATTCATAAAGGAAAAATAAAATGTTAAATTATTCTTTAAGTATGAAAAAAAGTGGGCGTATGAGTATACTTTCAAAATTCCTATGCCTTAATTGGAAACTTGTTTTTTTAATTGGACTTTTGTCTTCTGTTGGGCTTGCTATTTTATATAGTGCAGGAAAGGCAGAATGCACCGACAAATTAACCTGTCTTTTAAGTTATGGTTCATGGACTCCATGGGCAATTTCACAACTTCCAAAAATTATAATTGGCTTTTTTATTTTATTTGTTATTTCTGTTTTTGATTTAAAAATTTGGGTGAAATATGCTTATTGGATATATGGTATAGGCGTTGTTTCATTGATTTTGGTGAATATAGTTGGTCATGTTGGAATGGGTGCACAACGTTGGCTTAATTTAGGTTTTATACGTTTTCAACCATCTGAATTTATGAAAATTGCGTTGGTGCTTGCATTATCAAAATATTTCGCTGCCCTAAGTATAAATGAAATACGAAGCAACTATTACCTTGTATTTCCATTGGGTTTAGTTGGACTTCCAGTTCTTTTGGTATTATTACAACCTGATTTGGGAACTGCAATGATGCTTGTTTTTGTTTCAGGTATAGTCTTTTTTATTGCAGGAGTTCAATGGTGGAAATTTGGTGCAATATTTATGCTTTTATTGGTGGCATTTCCTGTGATATGGCAATATGGACTTCACGATTACCAAAAACAAAGAATTGTTATTTTTATGAATCCAGAAAAGGATATTATGGGTTCAGGTTATCACATTACACAATCCAAAATTTCACTTGGTTCAGGTGGTTTTTGGGGAAAGGGATATTTACAGGGCACCCAAAGTCATTTGAACTTTTTGCCTGAAAAACAAACGGATTTTATTTTTACAATGTTTGCAGAAGAATTTGGTATGTTTGGTTGTCTTATGTTATTTGCACTTATTATTGCAATACTTTGGCAATGTTATAGGGTTGCATTTGTAAGCCGAAATACATTTGGAAAATTGCTTGCCTTGGGATTGGGTGCAAACTTTTTTGTTTATTTCTTTATAAACACAGCAATGGTTATGGGATTATTACCAGTTGTTGGTGTTCCATCACCACTTTTGTCTTATGGTGGCACAGCAATGTTAACATTGTTTTTTGGATTTGGACTAATCGAATGTTGTTATATTCACAGCGATATGTTGATAAGTTCGAAAAGTGATTATTTGTAAATTGATATTTTTATCAAGTAAAAAAAATCCCCCAGCCAAAAGCTAGGGGATAAATTTTATTTACCTAAACAAAAACTTGAAAATATTTCATCAAGAAGTTCATTAAAATAAACTTCACCAGTAATATTTCCAATATTTTCAGTCGCAAGTCTTATATGTTCAGCTTTCAAATCGATTTGTTGTTCTTTGATTGCCTGATTAAGTTCACTCATACAATTTGAAAGAGCAATTTTATATCGTTGTTGTGACATAGTTATATCATTTGAAAATGACATTTTTTCTTTGATTTTTTTTGTAAATACTTTCCAAAATTTATCAAAATTTTCACCACTTTTTACGGATATAGGAATTATATTTTTATTATCATCAATATTTTTTTTCTTATCAATCTTATTTAAAATTACGATTGTGTCCTTATCAATTTTCTTTTCATCAATGGATTTGATATTATCAACAACATAAATTTTTATATCGGCAAGTTTTGCAATTTGGTTTGCTTTTTTAATACCTTTTTTTTCAATCTTATCTGATGTTTTTTCATTAAGTCCAGCTGTATCAGAAAGGTTTATTTTAAACCCGTCAATATCAATACTTGCATCAACAACATCACGAGTTGTGCCTGCAATCGAAGATACAATCGCCTTGTTTTCGCCAATAATTTTATTAAACAAAGATGATTTGCCGACATTTGGTTTTCCAATAATTGCTACATTCAAACCATTTTTGATTCGTGTTGCCACATTAACTGTATTGATATGCTTGTTCATTTCAGATACAAGTTCAACAAGTTTTTTATCAGATTTTTCAATTACATCTTTTGGCATTTCATCTTCGGAAAAATCGATACTTGCCTCATACCATGCAAGTATTTTTACAAGAGCATCACGCCAAGATTTATAAAGTTTTGCTTCCTCACCATTTGCATTTTTAAGGGCAAGTTTGCGTTGAGATTCTGTTTGTGCCTCAATCAAATCAGCAATAGATTCAACCTGTGTTAAATCAAGTCTGCCATTTAAAAAGGCTTGCTTTGTAAATTCACCGGGTTCTGCTAATCGTGTATCTTTAAAGGTATTAAGGACACTATACAATACATCAACAATAGCAATACTTCCATGGGTAAAAAGTTCAACAGTATCTTCTCCAGTATAAGAAGTTGGTCCCTTAAAAAATACAGCCATACCAGTATCCAAAAGTTCATTATTTTTTGGATTATAAAATCCGGAATAAAACATTTTGTTTGGTATAATTTTTTTACCTTTTGTAAGTTTTTCAATTATAGGCAAAGCCATAGGCCCAGATATTCTGAACACAGAAACCCCAGCCTTGCCATAAGCTGAACTTAATGCATATATAGTGTCTTTTTTACTCATATTTATTCTTTTATTTCCTTTATTTTCCAAATATCTTTTGCATAATTTTCAATCGTTCTGTCAGATGAAAAGAAACCACAATTTGCAACATTGATAACGGCTTTTTTCCACCACAATTTTTGATTTGTATAAAGTTTATCAAGTTTTAATTGAGTGTCAACATAACTATTAAAATCAGCCAAAACCATATACTCGTCATTATTGTTGAAGAATGCATTTAATACAGTATCGTGTTTATTTTTATCACCCTTTGAAAATACACCACCCTTAATTTGTTCAATGATTCTTATCATTCGAGGGTTAGTATTATAAAGGTTTTGAGCATCATATCCCTTTTCTTTTAATCTATAAACTTGTCTTGCCTTAAGACCGAAAATAAAGATATTTTTTGTACCAACATTTTTACGGATTTCAACATTTGCACCATCTAATGTTCCAATTGTCAAAGCTCCGTTAAGTGCAAATTTCATATTTCCAGTTCCACTTGCTTCCTTTCCCGCAGTTGAAATTTGTTCACTTATATTTGTTGCAGGAATAATAAGTTGAGCCTTTCCAATATTGTAATTTGGAACGAAAACAACCTTTAATAAATCCTTACATCTTTTATCATTATTTACGACATTTGCAACATCGTTAATAAGAGATACAATATCCTTTGCTGTATCATAAGTAGGAGGAGCCTTTCCAGCAAACAAGCAAATCTTTGGTTCTAATCCTTCAATATCACCATCACAAATACGATTGTATCTGTCAATAACTTGAAGAATATTTAAGAATTGACGTTTATATTCGTGTATTCTTTTTATTTGTGAATCTAAAATGAAATCAGATGAAAGAGTAATACCAACTTCATCTTTTATCATTGCAAAAAGTCTTTCTTTATTTTTCTTTTTTACTTTTGCAAATTTTTCCAAAAAGGCTTCATCATTTTTATATTTCAAAAGTCCCTTAAGTTTAAACGAATTATTTATCCAATCATCACCAATAGTTTTGTTTATCAAATTTGAAAGTTCTGGATTTGATTCCAAAAGCCATTTACGTTGAGTAATTCCATTTGTTTCATTGATAAATTTTCGTGGGAAAAGTTGTGATATAAGAGGGAACTCTTTTTTCTTTAAAAGTTTTGAATGAAGTTCTGCAACTCCATTAACCTTGTGTGTTGCCACCATACAAAGGTTTCCCATATTTACATAACCTTTTTTATAATTGATAATTTCAACACGATTTAATTTCCAATCGGCGATTTTTTGTTTTGCCATATTCATAAAATCAGAATTGATTTTTTCAATAATCATATAATGATATGGAAGCTCTGATTTGAATAAATCTATGCCAATTTTTTCTAATGCTTCCGCCATCAAAGTATGATTTGTATAGGCACAAATTTTATACATTTTCTTATATGCTTCATCAAATGAAAAACAATAATCATTCATCAAAATTCTTATTATTTCAGGAATTGCAAGAGTAGGGTGAGTATCATTTAATTGCACTGCCATAAACTCATCAATTTTATTTATTGAAAGTCCAGTTGAACGGAATCTTACAAATAAATCTTGAACAGATGCTGATACCAAAACATATTCCTGACGAAGACGCAATCTTTTTCCTTCATTTGTTGTATCAGGTGGGTAAAGAAAATCGGTGATGTTTGTAATTGTCTTTTTTATATCAGGAGTAGTTTTATCTTTTCTTTCTGCTTCCCAAAGTCGAACTCTTAATGTCGCCTTATCTTCGTATCCAGCAAGCAAAATATCATTAGCCATACATTTCACAGTTTCAGATGGAACCCATTTTGTTGTTTCAATGGTATTGCCACTTACAATTTTTCCACCGAAATTTACATCATAAGAAATGTCTTTTCTTTTATCTACACAAAGGTTTTGTTTTTTTATCCAAAGGTCAGGCTTTTCAACTTGCATACCCTTTTGAATAATTTGTTTATAAATTCCACAACGATAAAATAAACCATAGCCAAATGCAGGATAGTCAAGAGTTGCAAGAGATTCAAAAAAACACGCTGCTAATCTTCCAAGTCCGCCATTACCAAGTTGTGTTTCATTTTCAAGAGCAAGTATGTCATCAAGTTTTACACCAAAACTGTCAAATGCACGTCTGAAAATTTCTTTTGCTTTTAAATTAAGAAGGGTTTGATTACCCAAAGTTCCAAGCAAGTATTCCATAGAAAGATATGCAACAAATTTATTCTTTCTGTTTAAAATTTTGCTTTCGGTTTCATTCGCATCTGATAAAAGTTCATTATTTATCATTGCAACAAAAGCATCATACCAATCTTTATTTGTTGCTTTTTTTATAGTTTTTTTTGTGATTTTAGAAAGGTAATAAGTTAATCTTTCCTTTACATATTTTAAATTTTGTAATTCTTTATTCATTGATTTTCCCCCTCTTATTTGAATAAAAATACTATAGCATATTTAAAAACTTTATGCTATAATTATTTTCAAAAATAACAAAGTATTAGGGGATTTTTTATGTTTGAAAACCTAAAGGAAAAAAGAAAAGAAAAAATACTTAATAAAATATTCACATTTGATAAACAAGCATTGGATCTTATTTCAGAACGTGCTGATGAATTGGTTGCAGTTGGTGAGGCAAAAAATTTCGAACAAGCATGCAATATTTTAAAAAAGAAATTGTATGAAGATACACAACCTAAATTTTCCAAGGATACAGGAAGAGGTTTATAAGTTTTTATGGAAGATAATTCTTTTCAAAATCAAAAGGAAGCCGCAAATCCAAACTATTCCGTTTGGGTATCGGCAAGTGCTGGAACCGGAAAAACAACGGTTCTTGTTTCTCGATTATTGCGTTTATTTTTATCTGATGTTGACCCAACAAAAATACTTTGTCTTACTTATACAAATGCTGGTGCTATTGAAATGCAAGACAGAATTTTTAAACGTGCAAGAAGTTGGGCAGTTATAAATGATTTTGATTTAGAAATTGAAATAAAAAAACTTTTTTTCGTTGATATTGAAAAGTGTGATTTTGATGAAAGTGAAATGCTATCACTTAAAACAAAGGCACGAAAACTTTTTTCAAAACTTATTGATAATCCAATACCACTTAAAATTTATACAATCCATGCATTTTGCCAATCTGTGTTGAAACGTTTCCCGATTGAAGCAAAGGTTTCACCACACTTTTCTGTGATTGATGATATTGATGCTGATAAATTACTTGATGAAGCATACAAGGATTTTTTGTGTAAAATTCGTTATTCAAAAGATGAAAATGCAGTCCATATTTCAAATCAATTTGATTATCTAACAAGCATTTTGACACAATATACTTTTGAAAAATTAATTTCAGAAATAATTAAAAAACGTGAAGATTTTAACACACTTTTGGAGATATATAAAACAGCTGAAGAAGTCAAAACACAACTTCAGAAAAAAATCTTTTCTAATTTTGACAATGTTGATGTAAATGCTGATGAAAATGAGTATATAAAAAATATCATATCAAAAATACCATTTGCAACTTTAAAAGAAATGGTTTCAATTTTAGATGGTTATAATACAAAAACAAAAGAATATGAAAACATTTTAAAATTTTTATCTTTTGATAATATTGATTTGCAAGTTGAAAATTTTGATATGTATAAATATTTTTTTCTTACAAAGACAAACGAAAAAAGAAAATCAATTCTTAATAAAAGTATATCACTAAAGTATCCTCAACTTTCTGAAAATCTTGTTCGTGAAGCAGACAGAATTGAATATGAAAATAATTTTGTATATTGTCTTAAGATTTATAGGGCAACTGAGGCAATACTTGATATTGCATTTGAATTTATCAATATTTATAAGTCATTAAAAAACAAAAATAATGTGATGGATTTTTCTGATTTAATTGAAACGGTGAATCATCTTTTCCATGAACCAAATATTTCAGAATGGATACTTTACAAAATGGATGGTGGAATATCTCATATCTTGATTGATGAGGCACAGGATACTTCGCCTTTGCAATGGAATATAGTTGATGTTTTGACCGAGGAGTTTTTTACATCTGGTAAAACCGAAAAAAATATCAAAAGTATATTTTCAGTTGGTGATAAAAAACAATCAATTTTTGGATTCCAAGGTGCTGATGTTTCATTATTTGAAAAATATAAAAAACATTTTAAAAATCGTGTGGAAAATGGAAATTTTGTATTTAAGGAATTACCACTTAATCGTTCATTCCGTTCATGTAAAAATATTTTAAATCTTGTCGATAAAATTTTAAATGAATCTGATATTGTAAAGGGTGTTCTTTTACAAAACGAAGTAATTGAACATATCCCACACAGAAAAGATTATGATGGTTATGTTGAACTTCTTCCCCTTATCAATAAAAATGAAAATGATGAAACAAATTATTTAAAACCACCTTTTGAAGTTGTGCATATTTCAAATTCCGTTGCCGATTTATCAGACATAGTTGCAAAAAAAATTAAACACATTTTGCAAAATGATTTTTTACCATTTGATGACAATAATAAAACGGAAAAATCTTTGAGGCGAAAGGTTGAACCAAGGGACATAATGATACTTGTGCAAAAACGAGAAAATGCAAAATACCTTGTTCAAAAATTTAATGAATATAATATTCCTGTTTCAGGTCAAGATAAGTTGATTTTATCTAATAATATAGTTGTTGAAGATTTGATTTCACTTGTCAAATTTACACTTTCTCCTTATGATGATTTAAGTTTGGCAGAGGTTTTAAAATCTCCAATTTTCAATCTTAATGATGATGATTTGTTTAAACTTTGTTATGAACGTAATGGCACTTTATATGAACAATTAAATAAATATGATGAGTATAAGGATATTTATGCGGAACTTTCAGAATACATTTCATTATCACGAATAAAAACGCCATTTTTATTTTTTGATTATATTTTAAAGGTAAAGGATAAACGCAAAAATTTCATTTCTCGTTTTGGTGATATAATAAACGATATTTTAAACGAGTTTATGCAAAAATGCCTTTATTATGATAAGGAAAAAATGGGAAAATCTTTATTTGATTTTTATTCTTGGTTTTCATCAAGTGAAATTTCAGTAAAGCGTGATATGGAACAAGTTAATAATGTTGTTCGCATTATGACTGTGCATGGGTCAAAGGGATTGGAAGCACCTATCGTATTTTTATTTGATGCGAATATCAGAAATTCAAGTTTAACGGATAAAATTTTATGGACCGATAACTTTCCAATATTTAAAGATACTAATTTAAAATCCTCTTGTTTGAAAAAAATATATCTTGATACAAAGGATTCATCTGAGGAAGAATTTTATCGACTTTTGTATGTTGCAATGACCCGTGCAAGGGATAAACTTTATATCACAGGTTGGGGCTCATCCGAAGGAAGTAATGAAAAAACATGGTATTCTTGCATTAAACAAATTATGCAATCTTATGCTTTGGAAAAGGAAGACGAAGTTTTAACAAAGGTTGGCTCAGATATTATTGATAACAAAGTTTTATATATTGGTTCAGAAAAAATTGATGCTGATGTTGTGGTTGAAAATATTATTGAAACAAAGGTTGCAAAACATATTCCATTATATATGTTTGAAAAATCTGCAAATACAATTCCTTTACCTGAAAATGAAGTCGTAACTTCACCACTTAATTATGATATAGATGAAGAAAATAAATCTTTGCAAAAGGGAAAAATTATTCATAAACTTTTGGAAAGTTTTCATAATACATCATTGGAAAATTTCAAATTATCTGCATTAAAACTTCTTGAAAAAGAAAATATTGATAATAAGGAAAAAATCATTTCACAAATTGAAAATATTTTATTAAATCACGATTTTGATTTCATTTTTGGTGATAATACTTTTGCAGAGGTAGAGGTCGCAAACAATAATAAAACCTATCGTATTGATAAGCTGGTAATTACAAATAATGAAATTTCAATCATTGATTATAAAACCGATATTTCTGTTCCAAATATTGATAATGTTCCACAAAAGTATAAAAAACAATTATCAGTTTATAAAAAAATAATTGAAACAATTTATCCAAATTGTAATGTGAAAACTTTTATCCTTTGGTTTGAAAATGCCGAGCTTATGGAAATTATTTAACAAATTTTTTAATTGGTGCATAACTTTTTCTGTGATAAGGACAAATTCCAAATTCTTCAAGTGCATTTAAGTGTGCCTTTGTCCCATATCCTTTGTTTTTACAAAATTGATATTGAGGATATTCTTCACCAATTTTATTTAACAATCTGTCCTTGTTAACCTTTGCAATAATTGACGCCGTAGCAATAGAGTAAGAAAGTGCATCACCACTTATCACTGTTTTACATGGAGATATATTAGGAGCCTTATTCCCATCAATCAAAATAATATCAGGGTTTAATGAAAGTTTTTCTTGAAGTTTGAAATATGCATTTTTCATTGCAAGAAGAGTTGCCTGTAAAATATTTATTTCATCAATGATTTTGTTATCAATATCACACCATGCATACATAAATACATCTTGTGGAAGGTTTACCAATTCTTCATAAATTTCTTCACGTTTTTTTTCAGATATTTTTTTTGAATCATTTATTTTTGATAAAAGTTCCTTTGGAAAAGTATGTCTGTTTATCCATACACACCCAGCCACCACAGGGCCAGCCAAACAACCACGACCAGCTTCATCAATTCCAAAGCAAATAGAATTTTCACCGAAACTGTTTTCAATATCAAAAGAAATAATTTTACTCATTTTAAATTTCAGGATTTAGATTTTCGCTATTATCTAAAATTTGCTCAGCTTCAGATGGATTCAATTTACCATCTTTTTCAGCTTCATCCTGTTCCTTTTCATCTAATTTGTTTTCTTCTTCAGTTTGTTTTTCTGTTTTCTCAAGATATTCTTCAAGGTATTCAATATCTTCCTCTGTGTAATTATTTACAGGAATATCCCCTTTGCTTATATACAAAGGCCACTCATCATTTACAACAGCTTCCAAAGACTCAGATTCTTGGTTAAGTTTGTTTCGATAAATCCAAAAGTTTGCCATAACTCGTTCAATATAAATTCGAGATTCTTTAAGGTTAATTGCTTCTATAAAAAACAATGGGTCATTGTTTGGATTTATAATTCTTTCTTCTTGGCGTTTAAGATTTCCAGGGCCAGCATTGTATGCAAGAAGGAATTTAAACAAGTTTCCATTTATATTTGTAAAAGCAAGCAAATGTTCAATATACATTTGTCCGATTTTCAAATTTAATTCTTCTTCATAAAGTTTTGATTTTTGCTTTTTCCTTAATGATAAATCACGAGTAATAAAAGATGCAGTTGCAGGCATAATTTGCATTAAACCTCTTGCTCCCACAGCAGATTTTGCCTTTGGATTAAAACGAGATTCCTGTCGTATCAATGCATTGACCAAAGCCTTATCAACTTGCCATCCGTCTTTAAGTTCAATATCAATAGTTGGATAAGTGCAACTTGCAAATGTAGTATAATCAGCATACTCCTTTTTATAATTTGCAATGTTCATTGAAAGTTGAGGCATATTTGCAGTTTCAGAAATTGCAAGCACCGCGTTAATAAGTTCATTTGAAAAGTCATCACTTGCTGTATGGATAAGGAATTTTAATTCCTTGCCTGCTTCTTCTTTCATATCCATTTGTAAAAGGGCAAGTGCACGAACACCACCTTGCCATGAAATTATTTCACGTGCATTTTGAAGTGTTAGGGTAGGTTCTTCCCAATTTATTTCAAGTTTTTTGTTTAACTTTTTATTTGCAAGTATTCCATAAAAAGTTTTTGGATAATTACTTGCGGTTTCCAAAAATAATTCACCATCATCTTTGTCATCGTCATTTTCAATTCGTTCATTTGCACGCCATGCCCAATATGCTCCCGCCGATAAATTTTCAGCAGGTATTTGCTTTGTGAATGCAATATTTTTAAAATAATCACGGGATTTTACATAATCTCCCTGACGCCAATAAACCAATCCCAAAGTCCAATTCGCCAGATAAAAATTTATTTCTTCAGCAGGTTCTCTTGCCCAAAGAATAGCCATATCATCTTCACCATTTAAAAAGTAAGTAAATGCAAGATAAGCCTCCATTCGCAAATAATCTTTTCGTGCAAAAAATTTTACAGCATGAGGATTTTCCAAAATTTGACGTGCATTTTTTGTATAACCTTGTTTTAATCGGCGGTTAAAAATCTTTATCATATATGCGACTTCATCTTTATTTTTTTTAGGAAGCTTCTTATATGAGTTTTGAATCATTTGATAGGAGTTTTTATAATCATCATTGAAATATTGTGTTCGCCATGCTTCACGCAAAGGTCGTTTAAGCTCCTTTTTTGCACCCTTTTTAAGACCAAGATTGTAAATATCAATAGCATTTGGATAATCAGAATATTTATTTAACCATTCTTTTACTTCGTTAAATGGAGTTTTATAGTAAGGACTCATATATCTTTGATACAAAACATATCCCATAAGAGTATCGTTTTTAATATCCTTTATAACCTTATCGGCGTCCTTCCAACGTCCCTTTTCTTGAAGTTCTAAAATCTTTTTATAATTTTTAACATCGCTGTCATAAATAACAGTTGGTAATTTTGCAAAAGAAGAATTTTCAGCCATAAACATAAATGTTATGACAATACAAAAATTATTAAAAAATTTGAAAAAAAATCTTCTCATTATAAAAAGTAAAATGGCAACTTAAAAAACTTAAATTGCCATATTGTTTATTTTAAAATTATCTTCTTGCATACAAAAATGAAATTACTAAAGGAAGTAAAACAATATGTAAGAATTGTTCAATAACAAGACCGCTTGCTTGTCTTAAGAATAATAAATCAAGACCCTTAAATACAAATGCAAAGATAACAGTTGTAATAAATGGACCCCATTTTTTGTTTGAAAAGAAACCTGCAATTATAAATACAAGCATACCTAAATAAATGAAATCAGAAAAACAACTTCCTGGAATTGCATTAAGTAATAAAGCTCTAAAATTAGAATACATTTTTAACTCCTTTTTTTATTAACGATAGCAAAAATAATTTATAACATAAAACTAAGGCTTGCAAGCATATTTTAAAATTTATTTTACTTTTGACTTAAAATATGTTTTGATAGAATAAAATAAAAAAATTAGAGGTGAATTATGTCAAAAATAAACAAAAAGTCCGAACTTTTAATCCCAGGAGGTTCATATAACAGAATTAAAACAGCGTTCCTTTATGGGGCAGATGTTGTATATGCTGGCACTCCTGATATGAGTCTTCGTGTAAAGGCAAAAGTTTCACTTGATGAAATGGAAGAATGTATTAAATATGCACATTCTATTGGCAAAAAAATTTATCTTGCAGTAAATCTTTATACACATAATAAGGATATAGATAGACTTCCTGCATTTGCAAAAACACTTAAAAATTTAAAACCAGATGGTGTTATTATTGCAGATGCTGGTGTTTTTAGATATATGAGAAATGAAATTCCAGAAATTCCACTTCACGTTTCAACCCAAGCAAATGTATGTTCATTTGAAACAGCAATGTTTTGGTATGATATAGGTGCAAAACTTTGTGTCCTTGGTCGTGAAGTTTCCTACGAAGAATTAAAAGAAATTCGTGAAAGAGTTGCTCCTGATTTGCGATTGGAAACCTTTATTCATGGAAGTATGTGTATGAGCTATTCAGGTCGTTGCCTTATTTCAAATTTTTTAACTGAACGAAGCTCAAATCAAGGCAACTGTGCACATTGTTGCAGATGGAATTATAAAATGTATGTTCGTCCTCGTGAAGAATTGCTTGAAACAGGTGAAATAAAACAAGAGGCAAAAAAACTTGGTATTGATATAAATTCAGATACAATGAAACTTTTTGATTTTTATTTGGAAGAGGCAGAACGCAAGGGCGAATTTATGGAAGTTTGTGAAGATGATAAGGGTGCATATATAATGAACTCCCGTGATTTATGTTTAATGCCAAAACTTGATAAACTTTTATCTATTGGTATAGATTCCCTTAAGGTTGAAGGCCGTAATAAGTCAGAATATTATGCAGGTATTACAGCCCGTGCATACAGCAATGCCATGAAATCATATTATGAAAATCCAGAAAGTTGGAATTATGAACCCTATATGAGTGAGCTTAATACATTGCAAAATCGTGGTTATACTTATGGATTTTTTGATGGACATTTAACTCATCATGCAATGAATTATGAAACAACTCGTTCAGATGGAAACTATAGATTTACAGGTCAAGTAGTTGATACAACTGCGGACGGACTTGTTGTTGATGTAAAAAATTCATTTGAAGTAAATGATGTATTGGAAATGCTTCCACCATCAAAATTTGAAGTATATCATCATACAGTCAAAAATATTATAAATATGAAAAATAATGAAAAATTGGAAAAGGCAACTGTTGCCACAAAAAGAATACTTCTTCCATTTACTGACTTTGATATGTCAAAAGAAGAAGTATTGAAACTTTTCCCAATTTATACAATTATGAGAAAGAAATATAACTAAATATATTTTTGTGTTAAAGCAGCATTTATTTGTGAAAGTTCACTATTATCTTTTCCAAAGTGGAAGAAAGATTTTTCTCCCTTTGGATTTTTTTTAAGCCAGTCTCTTAATTCAGGAATTAAAAATATTAATTTTAATTCAAGATTTTCACCATATTTATTTTTTAAATCATAAAAAGCAAATTCAATAGCTTCGTCTTTGTTTTTTATTTTAATTATATATTTATTATATTGACTATAAAAATAATATTTTATTTCTTCAAGCATTTATGCCTCCGTTTTTATATTTATAAAATACTATACTTTAAAACACTTTTGTCAATGAGATATTTTCCAAGGAATTTATTATTATTGCTAAGGTTTAGTTTTTCAATTATTCTAGTTAAAGTTGTAGAATTATAAAATTCTATTAAATATAAACATAAAAAAAGGAGATGAAAAATGACAGTCGGAACACGTTATCCAACATTAGCTTTTTACACAGGTGGTGCAGGTCAAGCAGACGATGGTATTCCACCACAACCATTTGAAACTTTTTGTTATGATAGTGCATTGCAACAAGCAAAAATTGAAAACTTCAATGTGATACCATACACATCAGTTTTGCCACCAGAACTTTTTAATAATATTGTTCATGTTGACCAAGTAAAAGACCAATTTAAACATGGTGCAGTTCTTGAAGTTATTATTGCTGGAAATGGTGCAAAAATCGAAGAACACAAAGCTATTGCAACAGGTATAGGTATAGTTTGGGGAAAGGATAAACAAGGAAATTTCATCGGTGGTTGGGCCGCTGAATATGTCGAATATTTTGACACATACATCAACGATGACATCGCAAAAGCACATGCTGAAATGTGGCTTACAAAGTCATTAAACCACGAATTGGAATTACGTGGTGTTGAAAAGCACAGCGAATTCCAATTCTTCCACAACTACCTAAATATTACACAAAATTTTGGTTATTGCTTAACTGCATTGGGCTTTTTAAATTTCGAATATGCAAATCCTGCAATGCCAAGATAAAAACAACGGGGCAAACAAGGGGAAGTGATGCCAAAAGCCTTCCCCAATTTTTATAAGGAGGAAATATGTTTAAATCAAAATCAAATACAAAAGCCACAGCAGGAGTCTTAGGAGTTGCTGGGCTTGCTGGTATAGTTATAAGTTCAATGATAGGAGGCGGAATTTACAGCCTTCCTCAAAATATGGCGCAAAGTGCATCTGTAGGTGCCGTAATTCTTGCGTGGATTATCACAGGTATAGGTATGTATTTCATTGCAAATACTTTTCGTGTTTTATCAGTTGTGAAACCAAAACTTACATCTGGAGTTTATATGTATAGCCGTGAAGGTTTTGGTAGCTATATGGGATTTAATATTGGGTGGAGCTATTGGCTTTGCCAGATTTTTGGAAATGTTGGTTATGCGGTTATAACAATGGACGCACTTGATTATTTTTTCCCAGGTGTATTTACAGGAGGAAATAATATTTACTCAATTATCGGTGGTTCAATTTTAATATGGGGTTTTAACTACCTTGTATTAAAAGGGGTAAAACAGGCAACATTTATCAACTTAATAGCAACAGTTTTTAAAATCGTTCCACTTATTTTATTTATTATAATCTTATTATTTGTATTCAAAATGGATACGTTTGATTTTGATTTCTGGGGTGAAGCTATTATGGGAAAAACACAAAGTTTGGGTTCTATAGGAGCACAACTTAAAAGCACAATGCTTGTAACTCTTTGGGCCTTTATTGGTATTGAAGGAGCAGTTGTTCTTTCTAATCGTGCGAAAAGCCAAGCCGATGTATCAAAAGCAACATTATTAGGTTTCTTGGGTTGTTTAATAATATATATATTACTTTCTATTGTCCCATTTGGCTTTTTATCCCAAGCACAACTTGCTACAATACCAAATCCATCAACAGCAGGCATTCTTAGAGCCGTAGTAGGTCCATGGGGAGCATGGCTTATGAATATAGGTTTATTGATAGCAGTTCTTGCAAGCTGGTTGGCATGGACAATGATTGTTACTGAAATGCCTTTTGCAATGGCACAAAACGGAACTTTTCCAAAGGTTTTTGCAACATCAAATAAAAACGATGCACCAAGTGTTTCACTTTGGGTAACAAGTGCAATAATGCAACTTGCTATGTTCCTTGTTTATTTTTCAAATAATGCTTGGAATACAATGTTAAGTATTACAGGAGTTATGGTTTTACCAGCTTATCTTGCTTCTACTTGTTATTTATGGAAAATCTGTGAAGATGGTGAATTTGATAACAAGTCAGGTATAGGAAGAGCCTTTGCACTTTTCACTTCTATAATTGGCACAATATATGCCTTATGGTTGATTTATGCAGCAGGTTTAAAATATCTTCTTATGGCAGTTGTATTTATTGCGATTGGTATCCCAGTTTATATGTGGGCAAAAAAAGAGATTTCATTTAAAAATCCAGTCTTTACCAAAAATGAAAAATGTCTTGTTGGGGTGATTTTAATAATCTCTGTTGTTGCAATATATATATTTGCTCGTGGAATAATCAAGATGTAATAAAAAATGGGGGGGGGATTTTCACCCCCTTTCAAAAGGAGTTTTCAAAATGTTATTAGGTAAAAAAAATAAAAGTTTATTGCTATTGTTATCTTTTCTATTATGCCCAAATATCACATTTGCACAAAATATAGAGGAAGAGGATGTTGAGATTGATGTATATGAATATGATACAGATGCAAATGTTAAGCCAAAACAATCTAATCATAAAAAGAAAAGGAAAGTTCAAAAAGAAACATGGTATGATCGATATTCTCAGTTCAAATCTGATTTTCAAAAAAATACGGGAATATCTTATTCTCTTGATGCTTCTATTTTAGGGCAAAGAGGAGCTCCTAATGGTAAGGGAACATCATGGCAATTTCAATTTTATCCAAGTATTTCATGGGAAATTTATAATGGAGAATATGGAACTGGCACAATAAATTCTGCATATACACCTACCAGATATTGGAGTTCAACTTCTGCACAAGATATTACAAACAATATAAATGTGCTTTCTGAAATAAATGATTATACAAGCAAATCAAATACTTTTGATGAATTAAGTTATACTCATCAATTTGCGGGCAATTTAAGTTGGCTTTCATTTACAGTTGGACAATTCCCAATATATAATTTTGATGGTTCAGAATATTTATCAAATCAACAAATTAACTTTATAAATTATGCTCTTTCACAAAATGCGACATCAAGTTATCCTACTGCAAGTTTAGGAGCCTATTTTACTTTTACAATGAATCCAGAATGGCAACTTACACTTGGTATGCAAGATGCACATAATGTGAACGGCACTTCAATAAGTTCTTCTGATTTTGGAAAGGGGAAATATACAAGTTTTGTAAGTCTTTCTTATACCCCAACTTTTCTTAATTTAGGAGATGCCCAATACTCATTACTTATTTTTAATCAACCATCTGTTGTGGAACAACCACAAACTTCAAATGGATTTTCATTTAATTGGGAACAATCTTTGGGTGATACCTATGCTATATTTGGAAGAATCTCAGGTGTAAAAAATTCACCGGAACAAATAAATCAAACTTATGTTTTAGGTGGAGTTGTAAATAACCCGCTGGGAAGAAATGCACTTGACCAAATCGGTTTTGCAACTGCATTAAACAAGGCAAACAAAGATGTTGTTGGGGATACTGCTCGTAAATATGAAACAGTGTTGGAAACATATTGGGCTTGGGGTATCGGTAATTACTTAACTATAACACCAGATATACAGTTTTATATAAAACCAGCACTTGATAGAAATCAAAACACAGCAACAGTTGCAAGTATAAGAACAACATTTATGTTTTAATGAAAGGATTTGATACAATGGACGAAACAATGCAAAATTTTACATTTCCTATTATTGGAAGTTTGGCACCATCTTTTGAAGCAGATACAACTCAGGGCAAAATAAATTTTCCAAATGATTATAAGGGTAAATGGGTAATACTTTTTTCTCATCCAGGAGATTTTACACCAGTTTGCACAACAGAATTTATAATGTTTGCAAATATGATGGATGAATTTAAACAGATAAATACTGAATTGATAGGTCTTTCTATTGATGGAGTTCCAAGTCATATTGCATGGTTAAGAACTATAAAGGAAAAAATTGAATACAAAGGGTTAAAAGGAGTTTGTGTAAAGTTCCCACTTATTTCAGATTTAAAAATGGATATTGCAAAAAAGTATGGAATGATACATGAAACTTCAAATGATACAAAGACAATAAGAGCAGTTTTTATAATTGATCCAGATTCCAAAGTCCGAGCAATTTTTTATTATCCATCTTCAATAGGAAGAAATTTAGAGGAAATAAAAAGAACTGTGATGGCACTTCAAACATCAGATGGATTTAAGGTCTCAACACCTGCAAATTGGGAAATAGGGGATAATGTTATAATTCCAACTGAAAATACTTGTCTTGGAGCAAAAACAGCTTTGGAAAGTGATGATAAAAATTGTTATGATTGGTTTTTATGCACAAAGACCTTACCAAAGGAACGAGTATTAAAGAAAATTATGATAAACAAAGATGAAAAATAACCACCCCCTGATAGGGGGATTTTTTTAATAAAAGTATATTGACAATTTAAAAGTTTTAATATATTATAGAACAATCTTTGGCGCCCTAGCTCAGTTGGTTAGAGCGACGGAATCATAATCCGCAGGTCCCCAGTTCGAGTCTGGGGGGCGCCACCAAAAATCAAAAATGCTCCTTCGGGAGCTTTTTTATTATCAATGAAAATTTAGTTTTTGTTAGTATGTGTATCTATTGGATAAACAAATATCAGTAGAGTTTTTAATGCTTTGATTTTACTATTAAATATTTTATTGAAAGTTCGCTCTACAAAAACGATCGTCTAGATTTAATATGTATTCATATTATGAATAATATCCCAAAATGTCAATAAATTTATACACTTATATCCTCCCTCTTTACCTCTAATCTCTATATCATATAAACCATCCTTTTTGTAGATGCAAAATCGCTGAAATCGGCGGGGTTTAGTATATAATAAATAAAAGGAGAACATAAATGACATCTATATTAGAAAAACTATATAATACAGCAAAAGATTTTATTGATGAAAAAAAATGGGGAATAAATGCAGACAATGCAATCCTAACTTTACAACAACTTGAAGAAGCTCACCCTAAAATAGTTCAAGACCCCAATCACCCAACTTGGAATGATCCATTAGTTACAAAAAACAGTGAGTATGATGCCAAAACAAATACAATACATATTCGACCAGGATATGACATTGAAAACGATCCAACATATAATGTAATTCACGAAAAATGCCATGCTTATTTAACTCAAATTGCAAAATTAAATACAAAAACACTTATGTCTTTGCAACCATATCCAACCCAAGCATTAGAGCAAGTTGCATATACAACAGAATTTTACTATTGGATAAAAGATGGTCATAGCTTAGAAGAATTAAAAGCAACAGAAGAGTTTTCATATTTTTTTGAAAAATATGGAGATGTTTTAACAAAGTATTACGACTATGCACAGAAAAAATATAATGAAGAACAAGCTCAAATAGCTCTTTCAAAAGTTAACTCAAACAATCGCTAAAAAACACAAGAGGAGTTATATCCTCTTGTGGTAATTCTACATAATTGGTTCTTTCTATTTCTACCCCTCTAAATACTTAGAGAATTGCTCCCAAGAAAGACCGGTAGCCCTCATAACCTTACAAATACTCTCCGTAGATGGCCATCTGAACTTGCCACTAGGATAAAACCTCTTACTCTTATTAAATGCTGTAGCATCAAGACCTGCCTTTTTAGCCAAAGCAGAAACAGAAATACCGTTTATGTATGCAATCTTGTCAATAGTCCCCCAGATTTTAGAATGTTCTGTATCCATAACACAACTCCTTTGATTATAACTCTCTCTTACGACAATCTCATACAATATATTACAACTTATACTAGAAAATAAGAAGAAATACAAGAGGAAGATATTCTTATTTTCTTTTCCCATTTATAAAAGTCGATTATCTTTGTTTTTCAGAGGCATTTGAAAGTGTTGCAATTTTATTTTTCAATTCTTCAATTTGAACTCTTAACCTTGTTCTTTCAAGAGGAACAATAGATTTGCTAAGTGCAATTTCTTTTTCCTTTAATGTTTGAATCAATAACTTTTTTGTCATTTTATCCATATTGTTATCCTTTTATTTGTATATTTTTATTATAATGTTAGGTTTAATTTTGTCAATACCTGTATCTGTAAATAAAATATAGAAAAATAAAATTTATATGTATATAATCCTAAACAAGAGGGTGAGATGTATAAATTTTTTATAATATTATTTTGTTTGCTATCATTTCCGACATTTGCATCAAATACAAATGATACTTCTTTGCAAACAGAAGTAAAACTAAGCCCTCCTGAAATAATCAAACTTACAAGGAGTTTTTTTGAAAGTGGTAAAATAGATGAGGCAAAACTTCTTCTTCAAAACATTACTTTTGATGAAAAAGAATTTGAAATAGAACGTTTATTTTTATTAGGACAAATTGCCAAATATGAAGACGATTTTGATACAGCAATAAAATATTTTCGCTCAATTTTAAATGATTACCCAAATCTTGCAAGGGTAAGAATGGAACTTGCAACAACATATATGCTTAATCACTCTTGGTTAAAAGCAGATTATAATCTTCGCCTTGCATCTTCCGAGGATATTCCAGAAGTCGTAAATGAAAACATTAAAAGAATGTTGTTTATCATAAGGCAAAACAAAAACTATAATTTTTGGTTTAATATGGGTATCGCCCCAGATAATAATATCAATAATGCACAAGCAGGAAGTCAATGTATTTCAACAATTTTTGGTATCTTATGTAATGAGCTTCCAGAACCTGAAAAATCAGTTGGATTTAATCTTTCATTTGGTGGAGATTACGAAGCAAGATTAAGTGATAATTTCCGACTTAGAAATGATTTTGCCGTATTTGGTTCCTTGTATGATAAAAAGAAATATGACGACCTTTACGTTTCTTTTTCAACTGGTCCAAAATATGTTTATTCAAAAGGAGATATTTGGACAGCCCTTACTATGTCAAAACGATGGTTAGGTCATAAATCGTATAATGATACTTTGGGTTTTAAATTACAAACCAGTTATGATTTTTCACGAAGGTTTTCAATGCTTTTTGGTTTTAATTATA
This sequence comes from uncultured Alphaproteobacteria bacterium, assembly GCA_934246625.1. Lineage (GTDB taxonomy): Bacteria > Pseudomonadota > Alphaproteobacteria > Rs-D84 > CACZYB01 > CACZYB01. Next base: position 81,008 of record CAKQHZ010000001.1, on the reverse strand, counting down.
TTCCAACACATTATGACGAATATAAAATGCTTGATGGTGAAATTATAAATTCAAATATCATACTTTCATATATTTTAAATTCTTCATCATATTTAAGGTTCAAAATTGGTATAGAAAACGAAAATACACAAGATGAAATTTATACAAATACAAAGTCAAATTATGCTCTTGGTATTGGAGGAGAGCTTCCTTATGGATTCAATATTTATGTTGAACCATCTATCCAATATATAAATTATGATAACGAAAGGTCATTTGTAAAGGATTTTACATTTACGAATATAAAGGAAAAATCAATAATACGAAAATATTCAATTTCATTGGCAAATAAAAAAATTGATATATACGGATTTTCACCAACAATTACTTACTCATATACAGATAAAAATTCTAATGTATGGCAAAATGAATATACTAAATCCGCCATCGAATTTACAATGACTCAACGCTTTTAATTATTTGATTTTAAACCTATTGGCAATACACATATATTTCTTTATAGTTATAAAATATAAATAGGGTGAATATGATGCTTTTGTATCATTTATTTTTGATAATATTTTCGTCATTTGTAATATGGAAAGTTTGCAACTCTTTTCAAACTGCATCATTGTTTTTGGGACAAAAAATGCCAACAGGAACCAGAGGTGCAAGTATAAATGCAATAGGAAGTTCATTCCCAGAATTTATGACTTCATTTATTGCAATTTTCCATTATACACATAATGATGGAGTAATGTTTGGTATTGCAAATACAACTGGCACGGTAATTTATAACATTACTGTAATCCCATTTTTTGTGATACTTGCGTGCTATTTTTTTGATAATCTTTCAAAATTAAGGTTTGAAAGAAGAATTTTAATTCGTGATAGTTTATTTTTAATTTTTACACAAATTTCATTGATGACAATTCTTTCAGTCGGTAAAATATCATTGCTTTCATCAATATTTCTTGTCCTAATATATTTTTTATATTTGGTAATTATTTTCAATGCAAAAAACAATAACAACGTAAAAAGTAATTTTAATTTACCAAAAAAGAAAAGTCTTTTAAATGCTATATTGGATATAGATTTATTTAGATTATTTTTCCCATATTCAAAAAAAATAAATTACAAAAATTCGCTAATTGTTTTGGGAATAAGTATTTGTCTTTTGTATTTTGCCTGTAAAATTTTGGTATCAAACAGTTATGTAATAGGTGAAATTTTACATATCCCAAGTTATTTGATTGCAATGACAATTACAGCGATTGCAACTTCTGTGCCTGATACAATTATATCAATAAAGGAAGCAAGAATAAATAAATTCAATGATGCAATCACAAATGCGTTTGGTTCCAATATTTTTAATATAAGTTTTTGTGTCGGTTTTCCTGTTATGCTTTATAATATAATCTATAAAACAGAAATATTTTTGAGTGTATCATCATTGGATTGTATCCATAATCTTAAATTTTTAAGCATAGCTTTAATATTACTTGTTATGTTTATTTTTATAAATAAATCAAAAAAATGGATAACAAAATCAATACTGCTTTTAAGTATTTATGCTTTGTTTATACTTTATATTCTTGATAAAATAAGAAATCTTTAGGCTACATCATCACCACTTGGTGAAGTATTTCTTTTTATAAAATTTGAAATTGAAATGATATTGCCACTGTCGTCATCGGTAAATGATAATTCTGGTTCAACTTCCTTTACTTCGTCCTTTATTTCATAAGGAGTGAAAGTCAATGAAAAATCAACAGATTTATCATAAAATACCATCAAAGCATTAAATGGCACAACAATATGATAATTTTGATTGTTAAATGATAAAGTAATACCAAATTCGCGGTCATTCACAGAAAGATTTGAAAATTCGTGTTGAATTATGATTGTAAGGGAATCAGGATATTGTTTATAAAGGAAATCAGGAAGAATAACTCCCTTAATAGAAGTTTTAAATGTAATATAAAAGAAGTGATTTCCAGGAAGTCCATTATCAGCCACAAGCATAAGCGAATTTTTAACAATACCAATCAAGGCATTATCAAGCATTTTGTTATAATCAAGAAAATCTTCTACCATAATATACTCCTTTTATCTTATAAAAGACTATAAAACAAAAAAAATATATTTGTAAAGTAAATTTTTGCCTTTATTTTTTAAATATTATATTATATATTACAGAAATTAAATATAGGAAGGTTATTATGTCAGACAAAGTTATAGAAAATATTACAACAAATACTCGAGTAGCAGCAATCCAATGTATATATTCAGTTATTTTTATGGGTGAAAAGTTAAGTGGAAAGATGATGCGTTATTTTAAAAACAAATCATTTTTATCAGAAGAAGATACTGATGATAACAAACCTGCACAAATAAATTCAAAATTATTTTCTTATCTTGTAAAGGGTGTTATTCGTAATCAAGAAGAAATTGATAATGTAATAAATAAAAACCTTAAAATAGATATAAAGAAAAATGACCAACTTGTTATTTCAATAATTCGTGTTGGTGCATTTGAATTGTTGTTCCGTGAAAATACTCCATCAGGTGTGATTATTGCTGAATATACAAAGATTGCAAATGAATTTTATCCATCAACAAAAACAGCTTTGGTAAATGCAGTATTGGATAAAATTTCACACGAAATGAAAAAATAGTTTCAATCTTTTTAAAGTATAAGATGATTTAAGGACGACAGATATGAAAACACCAAAATCAAATATTCGAAATTTTTCTATCGTTGCACATATCGACCATGGTAAATCTACACTTGCAGACCGTCTTATCCAAGCATGTGGGGCTATAAGTGAACGTGAAATGAAGGAACAACTTCTTGATAATATGGATATTGAACGTGAACGTGGAATTACTATAAAGGCACAAACTGTTCGTTTGAATTATAAGGCAAAAAATGGTCAAATGTATCAATTAAATATTATTGATACACCGGGGCACGTTGATTTTTCCTACGAAGTTTCTCGTTCTCTTTCTGCTTGCGAAGGTGCATTACTTGTTGTTGATGCAAGTCAAGGGGTAGAGGCTCAAACTTTGGCAAATGTATATAAGGCAATAGACGCAAACCTTCAAATCGAAGTTGTATTAAATAAAATTGACCTTCCTGCTGCTGACCCAGAAAGGGTAAAGCAACAAATTGAAGATGTGATTGGTATTGATGCCTCAAATGCTTTGCTTATTTCTGCAAAAACTGGACTTGGCATTGATAATGTGCTTGAAGCGATAGTTGAACGACTTCCTGCTCCAGAGGACAAAGATGATGCTCCACTAAAGGCACTTCTTGTTGACAGCTGGTATGATACTTTTTTGGGTGTCGTTATGCTTGTCCGTATAAAGGAAGGCACAATTAAAAAGGGACAATCTATTAAGATGATGTCCAATAAATCTATTTACAAAGCCGAACAAATCGGTGTCTTTACACCAAAAATGCAACAGGTTGATGAACTTTATTCTGGTGAAGTAGGGTATATCATAAGTGGCATTAAACAACTTTCTGATTGCAAAGTTGGTGATACAATAACCGATGAAAAAAATCCAACAGATAAACCATTAGAGGGGTTCAAACCATCTGTGCCAGTTGTGTTTTCATCAATGTTTCCAGTTGATGCAAGTGATTATCCTGCATTAAAAGAAGCAATCGCAAAGTTATCTTTAAATGATGCAAGTTTTACACACGAAATTGAAAACTCTACTGCTTTGGGTTTTGGTTTCCGTTGTGGATTTTTGGGACTTCTTCACATGGAAATTATCCAAGAACGTATAAGTCGTGAATTTAATTTGGATATAATCAATACTGCCCCATCAGTTGCATATAAAATTTATCTTACAAATGGTGAAGAATTGACTTTGATGAATCCTGCGGATATGCCTGACCCAAGTAAAATAAAGTATATGGAGGAGCCTCTTGTCCGTGCAACAATTATGACCCCAGATGAATATTTGGGTTCAATTTTAAAACTTTGCACAGACAGACGTGGTGTTCAAGAAAATCTTACTTATGTAGGTTCTCGTGCTATGTTGGTTTATAAATTACCTCTTAACGAAATCGTATTTGATTTTTATGACAGATTAAAATCTATCAGCTCTGGTTATGCAAGTTTTGATTATGAACTTTGTGAGTATCAAGAAGCCGAACTTGCAAAGGTATCAATCCTTATAAACGAAGAACCGGTAGAGGCTTTATCATTCATTGCTCATAAAACCGAAGTAGAAAAGCGAGGTAGGGCAATATGTGCAAAGTTAAAGGATTTAATCCCTCGCCATATGTTTAAAATTCCAATTCAAGCAGCAATCGGTGCAAAGGTTATTGCTCGTGAAACAATATCTGCATATCGAAAAGATGTTCTTGCAAAATGTTATGGTGGAGATATAAGTCGTAAAAGAAAACTTCTTGATAAACAAAAGAAGGGTAAAAAGAAAATGCGTATGTTTGGTTCTGTGGAAATTCCTCAAGAAGCATTTATCCAAGCCTTGAAAATAGGAGATGAATAATGAACATAGTTGATAAAAACAACACAAAAATGAAAACCAAAACATTGGTAAAAGAATATTATCTCAATCAAATGAAACAAATATATGAAATGTCAAATTTATCATCTGTTAAATACGAATTATTACAGGTAAAGCGTAAGGAATTTCTTTCAGATAGTTTTGCAAGACATCAACTAAAACTTTTGGGAATAATAGAAATTTTAAATGAATTTAAAAAATATATATGTCTTGTCGAAAATGAATTTGATGAAAACAATATTAAATATTTATTTGAATTAAAAAATCAGCGTTAAGGAAGATATTATGAAAAAAGTAAAAAAAGAAAATGTTTATGAAAAGTCATCACCCTTTGTTAATAAATATATAACAAAGATTGAAAATCTTACACAATCAAATAAATCTAATTCAAGATTGTTTAAGGATTTTTTGGCATTATTAAATGAATGGATAAATGATGACGAGGCACAAAACATAATTCCTGATGATATGAAGGAATTTATCTCAAATACATTGATTAGCTATTGCAAAATTTATGAACAAAATACATTTGATTATAAATTTAAAAATTTTATAAGCGGATTTACTGATTCCAAAATAAAGAAGGCTAAATAAAGTTTTCCTTTGTCAGTGTTCCAGAAAGTAAAGTTTTTGTTTCGCGGTCTGTTTTTATGATAATACCGCCGTTTATATCAAGATTTTCAAACTTTCCAACAATGATTTCATTGTTAAAGTCTACATATATAGTATCATTTATTTTATACATATAAGGCTTTATATCATCAATCAAACTTGAAAATTTTGTTTTTATAGCATTATTAAGGTTTTCAATAATCTTTTTTGTTAAAAGTTTTGCAAATTTAATTTTATCAATATCTATACCAGCTTCTTTTAATGAAGTTGTTGGATATTTGATATTATTTGTTTTTGGTGAAGATAATATATTTACACCAATACCAATAACGATAATATCATTTTCCTTTTCAATTAAAATTCCAGAAAGTTTTTTTACATTAAGTAAAACATCATTAGGCCATTTTATTTTTATATTTGCATTTGGTGAAATGTCCTTTACCACTTCGGTAAGGGATAGGGCAGTTATAAATGAAAGCAAATGTGTAAATCTTTCAATTTCAGGAATTAGTTTTATAGTCATACTCATATACAAATTTCCCACTGGACTTTGCCATGGGGAAGAATTTTTTGTCGTTTTCCCATTTGTTTGAGTATCTGCAATAACAACAAAATTGCTTACTTTTTCAGAAAAGAACAATTCCTTTGCATAATCATTTGTGCTGGTTATACTTTCAAGATGAATAAACTTAAACTCGTTAACATTAAACATAATGACTAAATATAACACACATTGCAAAGAAGTAAATAAATTATTTAGTCTTTATAAAAGCTCTGTAAAAAGCATCAAATATATTTGGAGATTTTTTAAGTTCTTTTAAAAGACTTTTATATTTATCCTTTTCAACTTGAAGGTCAAATTCTACTTGAGGAAAATTTAGATTTTGATATCTGTGAGGAGCTGTTAAATAATCGTCAATAAGAATATTGTAATTATCAATATTTTGTGAAACTTGATTTATTTTTTCTATTAGTTTTAAAGTTTCAGAATAAAGTTCCCAAAAACGTTTTACTTTTTGTTGATGTTTTTCTTTTCTGTCAGCTTTTTTTCTTCTTTTCATTTCGAATTTTATACCTTTGTCTAAATAGTGCATTTTTTAACTCCATACATTTTATTTATATATTATAATAGTTTTATATACGAAAATAAAATTTAGTCAAGTAAAAAAATAAGGGTTTTTTAAGAAAATTTTTTAAATTTAGAAAAAAAATAAAATAAAAAAATCAAAATTTTGTTGACTCTTTCTAATATAAGTATTACGATACTTTCACTTTATAAGATAGATTCTTGAATCTATAAGTTAAATTATTGTAAAAACAAAAAAAAGGATATAAATATGCCAACTATAAATCAGTTGATTAAACATCCAAGGACTGATAAAGTTAAAAAATCAAAGGTCCCAGCAATGCAACAAAACCCACAAAAACGTGGCGTTTGCACAAGAGTTTATACAACAACTCCAAAAAAACCTAACTCTGCTTTACGTAAAGTTGCACGTGTTAAATTAGTTAATGGTTACGAAGTAACAGCATACATTCCTGGTGTTGGTCATAACTTACAAGAACACTCTGTTGTTATGATTCGTGGTGGAAGAGTAAAGGACTTACCTGGTGTTAGATATCACATTATTCGTGGTGTTCTTGATACTCAAGGTGTTGCAAACAGAAAACAAGGTCGTTCATTATACGGTGCTAAAAGACCTAAATAAAATTTAAGGAGTTAATATGTCAAGAAGAAAAAAAGCTGATAAACGCATTATCAATCCAGATCCAAAATATGGAAATCTTTTAATTTCTAAATTTATGAACTATTTAATGGTTGATGGTAAAAGAACTGTTGCTAGTGGCATTATGTATAAGGCTTTAGATACAGTTAAATCAAAAACAAAAAAAGATGAACTTGAACAATTTATTGAATTGGTTGACAAAGTAAAACCTGCTCTTGAAGTTCGTTCTCGTCGTGTTGGTGGTGCAACATACCAAGTTCCAACAGAAGTTCGTCCTGCAAGACGTGAAGCTCTTGCTATTCGTTGGATTATTGAAGCTGCAAGAAAACGTGGTGAAAAAACAATGGCTGAAAGACTTTCTGGTGAATTTATGGATATTCTTGCTGGAAATGGTGCTTCATTAAAGAAAAAAGCTGATGTTCATAAAATGGCTGAAGCTAACAAAGCTTTCTCACACTTTAGATGGTAATTTTATAAAAGGAATAAGGAAACTATTATGGCAAGGACTACTGCTTTAGAAAATTATAGAAATATCGGTATCATGGCTCATATTGATGCTGGTAAAACAACAACATCAGAACGTATTTTGTTCTATACAGGTAAAACTCATAAAATAGGTGAAGTTCACGAAGGTGGCGCAACTATGGACTGGATGGAACAAGAACAAGAACGTGGTATCACTATTACTTCAGCAGCAACAACTTGCTATTGGAAAAATCACAGAATTAATCTTATCGACACACCGGGGCACGTTGATTTCACAGTTGAAGTTGAACGTTCACTTCGTGTTTTGGACGGTGCAGTAGCTGTTTTCGAAGGTGTTGCAGGTGTTCAACCTCAATCAGAAACAGTTTGGAGACAAGCTGATAAATATAAAGTTCCTCGTATTTGCTTCATTAACAAAATGGACCGTATTGGTGCAAATTATGAATATTGTGTTGGAACAATTCGTGATAGACTTGGTGCTAATGCTGTTTCTTTGTGTTTAGCTATCGGTGCAGAAGCTGATTTCAAAGGTATTGTTGATTTGGTAACTATGAAGGCTTTGGTTTGGCATTCTGAAGATATGGGTGCTTCTTATGATATTTTGGATATTCCAGCAGAATTAAAAGAAAAAGCTGAAAAGGCAAGAACTGAACTTCTTGATGCTGTTGTTGAATTTGACGACAAAGCTATGGAAGATTATCTTGAAGGTAAAGAACCTGATTTGGAAACTCTTAAAAAGTGTATCAGAAAGGGAACTCTTGCAATGAAAATTTTCCCTGTTTTCTGTGGTTCATCATTTAAAAACAAAGGTGTTCAATACTTACTTGATTGTGTTGTTGATTACTTACCTTCACCTGCTGATATTCCAGCTATTAAAGGTATCAATCCAAAAACTGATACAGAAGATGAAAGACATCCATCTGATGATGCTCCATTCTCTGCTCTTGCATTTAAAATTATGAATGACCCATTTGTTGGTTCTCTTACATTTACTCGTGTTTATTCTGGTAAATTAGAAGCTGGTTCATACGTTTATAATTCTGTAAAGGATAAAAAGGAACGTATTGGTCGTATGATTTTAATGCACTCAAATAACAGACAAGAAATAAAAGAAGCATTTGCTGGTGATATTATTGCTCTTGTTGGTTTAAAGGATACAACAACAGGTGATACACTTTGTGATGAATCAAAACCAATAATTCTTGAAAAAATGGATTTCCCAGATCCTGTTATTCAAGTTGCGGTTGAACCAAAAACAAAGGCTGATGTTGAAAAAATGGGTCTTGCACTTCAAAAACTTGCTGTAGAAGATCCTTCTTTTAAAGTTACAACTGATCAAGAATCTGGTCAAACAATTATCGCTGGTATGGGTGAACTACATCTTGATATTATTGTTGACAGAATGAAACGTGAATTTAAGGTTGAAGCAAATATTGGTGCTCCACAAGTTGCTTATCGTGAAACAATTTCTCAACCATATACAGTTGAATATACTCATAAAAAACAATCTGGTGGTTCTGGTCAATTCGCTAAAATTAAAGTATTACTTGAACCATTAAAACCTGGTGAAGGCTTTAAATTTGAAAGTCAAATCGTTGGTGGTAATGTTCCAAAAGAATATATTCCAGGTGTTGAAAAAGGATTTAATATTGCAAAAGAAACTGGTGTTGTTGCTGGTTACCCATGTACAGACTTTAAGGCAACTTTGATTGATGGTGCATACCATGATGTTGACTCTTCTGTACTTGCTTTCGAAATTGCTGCTCGTGCTGCATTCCGTGAAGGTATTCCACAGGCAAAACCAAAATTACTTGAACCTGTTATGAAGGTTGAAATCGTTACACCTGAAGAATATATGGGTGATATTATTGGTGATATCAATTCTCGTCGTGGTCAAGTTGGAAATATGGGAACAGAAGGTAATGCTCGTGTTATTACTGCTATGGTTCCACTTGCAAATATGTTTGGTTATGTTAATACATTAAGATCTATGTCACAAGGTCGTGCTCAATATACAATGGTATTTGATCACTATGCTGATGTTCCATCTAATGTAGCTGAAGAAATTAAAGCTAAAAAGGCATAACTTACACAGCAAAGTTTATAGTGTTTTACTTTGCAAATAAATAAAAATGAAAATTATTGAAAATAATGCTTGATTTTCTATTTGTTTTCATTTAGTATCTTAAAACACTTTTGTGCTATTTATAAAAGTTAATAAGGAAAGTAAAAATGATAAATTCTAATATAAGAATTAGATTAAAAGCGTTTGATCATCAAGTTTTAGATGAATCAGTACATGAAATTGTAAGCACTGCAAAAAGAACAGGTGCTGAGGTTATTGGCCCAATACCATTGCCTACAAAAATAGAAAGATTTACTGTTAACCGTTCAACACACGTTAACAAAAAATCACGTGAACAATTTGAAATAAGAACTCATAAAAGAGTTTTAGATATTATAAATCCAACTCCACAAACAGTTGATGCTTTGATGAATCTTAATTTGTCTGTTGGTGTTGATGTAAAGGTTGAGTTATAGGTGGTATCATGAGAACTGGCGTAATTGCATATAAAATGGGTATGACCCACGTATTTGATGAAAATAATAAGCATGTTCCTGTAACTGTGCTTAAAATTGATAATTGTAAAGTTATCGATGTTAAAACTGTAGCTAAAAACGGATATACATCTGTTCAATTAGGTGCAGGTATTGCAAAAGAAAATAAAATATCAAAACCATTAAAGGGACATTTGGCAAAATCTGGTGCAGTATCAAAAGATATACATGAATTCCGTGTATCAGAAGATTGTTTATTAAATGTTGGTGATGAAATTCTTCCATCAACTTTTGTAAAAGGTCAATATGTTGATGTTTCTGGCAGAACTATTGGTAAAGGTTTTGCTGGTGGTATGAAAAGATGGAACTTTAGAGGTTTGGAAGCATCTCACGGTGTTTCAGTTTCTCATCGTTCACTTGGTGGTACTGGTCAAAGACAAGACCCAGGTAAAGTTTTCAAAGGTAAAAAAATGCCTGGACATCTTGGTGATGTAAATGTAACAGTTCAAAATCTTCTTGTTGTAGAAGCTGATGACGAAAACGGATATATTTTAGTTCGTGGTGCTGTTCCTGGTTCAATTGGTTCAGTTGTGTATGTTTCTGATGCTGTAAAATCAAAATTACCAGCAGAAGCTCCAATGCCAGCAGTTGTAAAATCATCTGTATCTTCAGTAAAAGAAGAAAAAGTTGAAAATACTGATAATGTATCAGAAATTAAGGAGTAAAAAATGAAAGTTGATGTTTATTCATTAGATAATAAAGTGCAAGGTTCAATAGAACTTTCAAAAGATGTTTTTGAAATAGCTCCAAGAGGTGATATATTATCACGTGTTGTAAATTGGCAACTTGCTAAAAGAAGAGCAGGTACACATTCAACAAAAGTTATTTCAGAAGTAAGCGGAACAACTAAAAAACCTTTTGCTCAAAAGGGAACTGGTCGTGCAAGACAAGGTTCACTTCGTTCTCCACAAATGCGTGGTGGTGCTACAATTTTTGGACCAGTTGTTCGTGATCATGGTTTTTCTTTACTTAAAAAAGTAAGAGCTTTGGGTTTAAAAATGGCTTTGTCTTCAAAATTAGCTGATAAAAAATTGGTTGTTATTGATACAGAAAAATTAGCAAACGCAAAAACAAAAGAATTAAAAGCAAAATTAGATGCTTTTGGTTGGAAAAAAGTTTTATTTATAGCTGGTGAAAATGTTGATGCAAATTTTGCACTTGCTTGTAAAAATCTAATCAAAGTTGATGCTCTTCCTTCTTGTGGTGCAAATGTTTATGATATTTTAAATCATGAAACTCTTGTTCTTACAAAAGATGCTGTTGAAACTTTAACAAAAAGATTTGTAAAGTAAAGGAACGAAAATGGTAGAAAAGAAAAAAGACATAAAATTAAATGAAAAAATGTATGATATACTTTTAAAACCTATCATTACAGAAAAAACAACATTAGTTGCTGAACAAGGTAAAATTGTTTTCTCAGTTCGTCCTGACGCAACAAAAACAGATATTAAAAATGCTGTTGAAAAAGTTTATAATGTTGTTGTTAAATCCGTAAATATTACTAAAAAACCTGGTAAAACAAAAAGATTTAAAGGTATTATGGGTTCAACAAGCAGTGTAAAGAAAGCTTATATAACATTAGAAGAAGGTCATAATATTGATATTATGGCAGGTGCAAAATAAAAGGATAAGAAAAAATGGCTTTAAAATTATTTAATCCAACAACTCCTTCTCAAAGACAATTAACTTTGGTTGATAAAAGTGAGTTATATAAAGGAAAACCTTTTAAAAAATTAACAGAAGGTAAAAGAAAAACTGGTGGAAGAAACAACATCGGTCATCAAACAAATCGCAATATCGGTGGTGGACACAAACAAAGATATAGATTTGTTGATTTCAAACGTGATAAAAGAGATATGTTTGCAACTGTTGATAGAATCGAATATGATCCAAACAGAACTGCATTTATTGCTCTTATCACTTATGAAGATGGTGAAAAGGCTTATATCTTAGCTCCTCAAAGATTAGCAGTTGGTGCAAAAGTTATAGCTGGTGAAAATGTAGATATCCAAGTTGGAAATGCTCTTCCTTTAAAAAATATTCCAATGGGTACAATTATTCACAATGTTGAAATAAAAGCTGGTCGTGGTGGACAACTTGCAAGATCTGCTGGTTGTTATGCTCAACTTGCTGGTAAAGATGCAGGATTTGCACAAATCAAACTTAACTCAGGTGAATTAAGACTTGTAAGTGCAGAATGTTATGCAACAATTGGTGCTATTTCAAATCCTGATCAAAGAAACGTAAATCTTGGTAAAGCTGGTAGAACTTCTTGGTTAGGCCGTCGTCCACATGTTCGTGGAACTGCTATGAACCCAGTTGATCACCCACATGGTGGTGGTGAAGGTAGAAACTTCGGTAAACACCCAGTTTCACCTACAGGTGTTCCAGCTAAGGGTTATAGAACAAGAAAGAATAAATTTACAGATAAATTTATTGTAAAAAGTAGATATGTAAATAAAAAGAAATAAGGATAATTAAAAATGACAAGATCTGTTTGGAAAGGCCCATATATACATCCTTCTCTACTTAAAAAAGTAGAATTGGCTAATGAAAAAAATGATAGAAAACCAATAAAAACTTGGTCAAGATCTTCAACAATCCTACCTCAAATGGTTGGTCTTACTTTCGCTGTTCATAACGGCAACAAGTTTGTTCCTGTTCTTGTATCAGAAGAAATGATTGGTCATAAACTTGGTGAATTTTCTTTAACTAGAACATACAAGGGTCATAAAAAAGAAGCTGATAAAAAGGCAGACAAATAAGAGGATAAAAAATGGTTGAAAAAAGATACGGAATAAAAGAAAACGAAGCTAGAGCATTTTTAAGAATGGTAAAAACTTCACCACAAAAATTAAATCTTGTGGCTGAATCAATACGTGGTCTTTCTGCTAATAAAGCTATTGAACAACTTACTTTTTCTAAAAAAAGAGTTGCTGGTGAAGTTAAAAAATTAGTTATTTCAGCTGTAAGCAATGCAGAACATAACTATAAGTTAGACATTGATAAATTGTTTATTAAAGAAGCATATGTTGGAAAGGCTTTAGTTATGAAACGTTTCCATGCACGTGCTCGTGGTCGTGGTGCTGCTATTTTGAAACCTTTTTCAAATATGACTGTTATAGTTGCAGAAAGAATTGCACCTGCAAAAGTTGAAAAAAAGTCAAAAACAGAAAAAAAAGAGGCAAAATAAATGGGACAAAAGGTAAATCCAGTAGGTTTAAGATTAACTGTAAATAAAACTTGGGATTCAAGATGGTTTGCTGATAAAAATTATTCTGCACAATTACTTGAAGATTTAAAAATTCGTGAATATGTTGAAAAAGAACTTAAAAAAGCAAGCATCAGTAAAGTAATTATTGAAAGAGTTGCTAAAAAAGTTAATGTAATTATCTTCTCTTCACAACCTGGTATGATTATTGGTAAAAAGGGTGCTGATATAGATAATTTAAAAAAAGCATTAACAAAGCTTGCAAAAACAGAAGTTTCTGTTAATATTATGGAAGTAAGAAAACCAGATGTTGACGCTGTTATTTGTGCAAAATCTATTGCAACACAAATTGAAAGACGTATTTCTTTCAAAAAAGCAATGAAAAAAGCTGTTCAAAATGCTTTACGTAGTGGTGCAAAAGGTATAAGAGTAAGTTGCTCTGGCCGTCTTAATGGTGCTGAAATTGCTCGTGAAGAATGGTATCGTGAAGGTCGTGTTCCTCTCCATACTTTAAGAGCAAATATAGATTACGGCTATGCAAGAGCAGAAACTACTTATGGTGTAATTGGTGTAAGAGTTTGGATTTACAAGGGGGATGTTGTAAATAAAGAACTTCTAGCATCTGATAGAAAAATAAGTGCAACTGCAACAGATAAAGTTGCTGCTAACTAGTTAGAATAATGTAAAGGAAGAACTAAAATGTTAATGCCTAAAAAAACAAAATTTAAAAAAGCACATAAAGGAAGAATCCACGGTGAATCAAAGGGTGCAACTGAACTTGATTTCGGTTCATTTGGCCTTAAAGCTTTAACACCAGAACGTGTTACAGCAAGACAAATCGAAGCTGCTCGTCGTGCTATGACAAGAGCTATGAAGCGTCAAGGTCGTGTTTGGATTAGAATTTTCCCTGATGTTCCTGTTTCAAAGAAACCTGCTGAAGTTCGTATGGGTAAAGGTAAAGGTGCTATTGAATACTGGGTATGTCGTGTAAAACCAGGTCGTATAATGTTTGAACTTGACGGTGTTTCAGAGGAAATTGCAAGAGAAGCATTATCACTTGCAGCTTTCAAACTACCTGTAAAAACAAAATTTGTAACTAGAAAAGAAGTAGAATAAAGGTGAAATTATGAAAGATACTAAAGATATTTTAAAATTAAGAACTGCTTCAAAGGAAGAAATTTCATCTAAAGTTTTAGATTTGAAAAAGGAATTGATGAATTTAAGATTCTCTCATAATACAGGTAATTTAAAAGATTCATCATCATTGAAAAAAACAAAAAAAGCAATAGCAACATTAAAAGGTTTTTTAACTAATAATGTTGAAACTAAAACAAAAAAATAAGAGGGTGAAATTATGCCAAGAAGAATACTTGAAGGAACTGTAGTTAGTACTAAAATGGATAAAACCATAGTAGTAGAGGTTGAAAGAAAATATATGCATCCTCTATATAAAAAGTTTATAAGAACAACAAAAAAATATCATGCTCATAATATAGATTCTTCTATTAAAGAGGGTGATACAGTTAAAATTTGTGAAACTAAACCAATTTCAAAAACAAAAACTTGGGAAGTTTTCACAGAAAAAAATAAAGATTAATATAACGTGTAAGGAATTTTAAAATGATACAAATGCAATCTATTCTTGACGCAGCAGACAACAGTGGAGCAAAAAAAGTCCAATGTATTAAAGTGCTTGGTGGCTCACACATCAGAACTGCTAGTGTTGGTGATATTATTGTTGTTTCAGTAAAAGAAGCAATGCCAAAAGGTAAAGTTCAAAAAGGTAAAGTTTATAAAGCTGTTATCGTAAGAACTAAAAAAGATATAAAAAGAGCAGATGGTAGCATTATCAGATTTGATTCTAATGCAGCCGTTCTTATAAATGCTAACAAAGAACCTATTGGAACCCGTATCTTTGGCCCAGTAGCTCGTGAATTACGTGCAAAAGATTTTATGAAAATTATTTCACTTGCACCAGAAGTATTATAAATAAGGAGTGTTATTATGGCTAAAATGAAAATTAAGAAAAATGATGATGTTATCGTTATAGCTGGTAAAGATAAGGGTAAAACTGGTAAAGTTATTAAAGCAATGCCAAAGGAAAATAAGGTTGTTGTAACTGGTGTTAACCAAGTTCAAAGACATCAAAAGGCAGATGCTATGGGTAATAAAGCTGGTATTGTAACAAAAAATTTACCAATAGATGTTTCAAATGTATCTCTTGTTGATCCAAAATCTGGAAAGGCAACAAAAGTTGGCTTTAAAACAACAAAAGATGGAAAAAAAGTAAGATTTGCAAAAAAAAGTGGTGAAACTATATAAACTAAAAGGTTAAAAAAATGGCAAGTAGATTAAAAGAATTATATGATACAAAAATAAGAGCTGAGTTAAAAAAACAACTTGGTCTTACAAATGAAATGGAAATTCCAAAGCTCGAAAAAATCGTTTTAAATATGGGCGTTGGTGAAGCAGCAACAGATAAAAAGAAACTTGAAGCTGCTGTAAAGGATATGACAGCAATCGCAGGTCAAAAAGTTGTTATAACAAAGGCAAAAAAATCTCTTGCTAACTTCAAACTTAAAGAAGGTATGCATATTGGTTGTAAAGTAACTTTAAGAAAAGACAGAATGTATGATTTCTTAGATAGACTTATAAATGTTGCTATGCCAAGAATTCGCGATTTCCGTGGTATAAATGGAAAATCTTTTGATGGTAAAGGAAATTATTCTTTTGGTATCAAAGAACAAATCATTTTCCCAGAAATTGATTTTGATAAAATTGATAATATTCGTGGTATGGATATTACAGTATGTACAACAGCAAAAACTGATAAAGAAGCAAAGGCTTTACTTGCAGCCTTTAACTTCCCATTTTATAACTAGAAAGGATATTGTATAATGTCAAAAGTAAGTTTAATTGAAAGAAATAAAAAAAGAATAAGAATGTCAAAAAGTTTATCTAATAAAAGACAAAAACTTCTTGATATTGCAAGAAATAGAAATGCTAATCCTGAAGATATTTTTGAAGCAACTCTTAAACTTGCAAAACTTCCAAGAAATTCTGCACCTGTTCGCGTTAGAAATAGATGCGCTCTAAGCGGACGTCCAAGAGGTTATTACAGAAAGTTTGACCTAAATCGTATTGCAATTCGTGAACTTGCAAACGAAGGAAAACTTCCAGGTGTAAGAAAGTCAAGTTGGTAATATAAAACTAAACGAAAAGGTATAAAAATGAGTTTTTCAGATACAATTGGAGATATGATTACAAGAATCAGAAATGGTCAAAATGCAGGACTTGCTTCTGTAAAATGTCCAGATTCTTTATTAAGACAAGGTGTTTTAGAAGTTCTTAAAAACGAAGGTTTTATCAAAGGTTTTGAATCTTCAGAAATAAGACCAGGTGTTCGTGAATTAAGAATTGATCTTAAATATTTTGAAGGTGTTGGTGCTATAAAAGAAATTAAAAGAGTATCAACTCCAGGACGTCGTTCTTATTCAAAAGCAACTGACATTCCAAAGGTTAAAAATGGATTAGGTATCGCAATTCTTTCAACATCTCAAGGTGTTCTTGCAGATTACGAAGCAAGAAAAAGAAATGTTGGTGGCGAACTTTTGTGCTATGTATTCTAATAATAATAAAAGAATGAAAAAAGGAAATTAAAATGTCAAGAGTTGGAAAACATCCAGTAGAAATAATAGAAGGTGTTTCTGTAGAATTAAAAGATTCATCTCTTATAGCAAAAGGTAAGGTTGGCGAAGTTAAAGTTAATCTTTCACCTCTTATTGATGTAAAAGTAGAAGATAATAAAGTTGTTGTATCAGCAAAAAATACAGAAGATAAAAATTCTCGTATGATGTGGGGAACAATCCGTGCTCTTATCAATAATGCAATTATTGGAGCAGGTGTTGGCTTTACAAAATCATTAGAATTAAAAGGTGTTGGTTTTAAAGCTGCTTTAAAAGGTTCAACATTAGATTTAGTTCTTGGTTTTTCTCACAATGTAGAATATAATGTTCCTGCAGGTGTAAAAGCAGAAATCGTATCACCTACAGAAATTAAATTGACTTCTGCAAACAAAGAATTACTTGGCCTTACAGCTTCTGAAATTCGTGCTTTCCGTGTTCCAGAACCTTACAAGGGTAAAGGTGTAAAGTACAAAGATGAATATGTACGTAGAAAAGAAGGTAAAAAGAAATAATAAATAAAAAGGGTTAAAAAATGGATAGATTATCAAAAATATCTTTGAAAAGAAAAGAAAGAAACAGATGGAATCTTAAAGAAACCAATAAATCAAACAGACCAAGATTATCTGTTTATCGTTCAACAACCCATATTTATGCTCAAATTATTGATGACATAAAAGGTGAAACTGTTTGTGCATTTTCAACAAAAAGTAAAGATTTTACAGGTTCAAAAACTTGGAATATTGAAGCTGCAACAACAGTTGGTGAAACAATTGCTAAACTTGCACTTGCTAAAAATATAAAAGATGTTGTATTCGATCGTGGTGAATATTATTATCATGGTAGAGTAAAAGCATTAGCAGAAGGTGCAAGAAAAGGCGGACTTAATTTTTAATTGTAAATGTAGGGAAAAATAAAAATGGTAAATCCTAAAACAAAAGTAAAAGAAAAAGATGAAGGTTTAGTAGATAGACTTATCCATGTTAATCGTGTAACAAAAGTTGTAAAGGGTGGTAAAAATTTCTCACTCGCTGCAATCGTTGTTGTTGGTGATGGAAAAGGTCGTATCGGTTATGGAACAGGTAAAGCAAAAGAAGTTCCAGATGCTGTAAGAAAAGCAACAGAACAAGCAAAACGTAATATGATTCGTGTTCCTTTAAAAGAAGGAAGAACTATCCATCACGATGTTGTTACAAGATTTGGTTCTGGTAAAGTTATTCTTCGTTCAGCTCCATCTGGTACAGGTATTATTGCTGGTGGTCCTATGCGTGCTATATTTGAAGTTTTAGGTATTCAAGATATAGTTTCTAAATCTCAAGGTTCATCAAATCCTCATAATATGTTAAAAGCTACTTTCAAGGCTTTTGAAGAACTTTCTTCACCAAAATTGGTAGCTAACAGAAGAGGCCTTAAAATTGGCGAAATCGTTGGTCGTCGTGATTTAAAAGTAGGTGGAAATATTAACACAGAAGTATCTGAAGAAGCAGAAGGCTAATAAAAGGGTGATTTAAATGGCAAATACAAAAAAAACAATAACTGTAAAACAAATCGCAAGTGGTTTTGGTAGAGTTAAATCCCAAATGGATACATTAAAGGGACTTGGACTTGGCAAAATCGGTCGTGAAAAAGTTTTATTGGATACTCCAGAAGTAAGGGGTATGATTAAAAAAGTATCACATTTAGTAAAAGTAATAGAAGAATAATAGGTAAGAAAAATGCAACTAAATACAATAAGAGATAACAAAGGTGCTAAAAAATCTTTAACAAGAGTTGGTCGTGGTATTGGCTCAGGTAAAGGTAAAACTGCTGGACGTGGAAACAAAGGTCAAAAATCTCGTTCAGGTGTTTCAATTAAAGGTATCGGATTTGAAGGTGGACAAACACCTATTTTCAGAAGATTGCCAAAACGTGGTTTTAATAACTCTGTATTTACAAAAACTTATGCAGTTATTAACCTTGGTGATATTCAATCTTTAATTGATGCTAAACTTGTAAAAGATACAGTTAATGCTGAAATTTTAAAATCTTTAAATGTTATCAGCAATGTAAAAGATGGCTTAAAAGTTTTAGCTAAAGGTGAACTTAAATCATCAATCAAAGTAGAAGCTGTTGCTTTTTCTGCAAAGGCAAAAGAAGCTATTGAAAAAGTTGGTGGTTCAGTTGTTTCTCTTGCAAAAGAAGCTCCAAAAGCTAAAAAAACAAAAGAAGAAGCAAAAGAAAAACAAACAAGAATTGCAAAAAAGATAGCTAAAAAGTCTGCAAAATAAGGGGTAGCTTATGGTTTCATTGGCTGAAAAATTAGCATCAAATATTACTTTTGATGATTTTAAAAAGGCAAAAGATTTAAAGCGTAGAATTTTATTTACACTTTTTATTCTTATTTTATATAGATTAGGGTCATTTATTCCACTTCCTGGTGTAGATGCTTCTATTGTTAAGAGCTTTTTTGATAGTCAATCAAATGGTGGTATTTTAAGTATGTTTGATGTATTCACAGGTGGTTCTTTATCAAGAATGACAATTTTTGCATTAAACATTATGCCATATATTTCAGCTTCTATTATCATTTCTTTGATGGCAACAATTACACCTTCTTTGATGGAATTAAAAAAAGAAGGCGAAAGTGGCCGTGAAAAAATGAACCAATATACTCGTTATTTAACTGTTTTGATTTGTATAATTCAGGCTTATGGTATTTCAGTTGGACTTGAACATTTGGCTGGAACTGATGGCGTTTCTGCTGTTATTATTCCAGGTGCATTTTTTAAGTTTTCAACAATAGTAAGTCTTCTTGGCGGAACTATGCTTGTTATGTGGATGGGTGAACAAATTACATCACATGGTATTGGTCAAGGTTCTTCACTTATAATCTTTATAGGTATCATTGCTAACCTTCCATCTGCAATAGTAAAAACAATAGAACTTGGTAAAGTTGGTCAAATACAACCTTTGGTTATGTTGATATTGGGTGCTTTATTAGTAGCTGTTGTTTTGTTTGTTGTGTTTATGGAACAAGCACAAAGAAGAATTTTAATCCATTATCCAAAACAAACAATGGGTATGGGTGGACAATCTAATTCTTCTCATTTGCCATTAAAGTTGAATACAGCGGGAGTAATTCCTCCTATCTTTGCGGGTTCACTTCTTGCAATTCCTGCAATGTTAACTTCATTTATTTCTGATAAATCACCAGAATGGTTGCAATTTATTGCTACACATTTGAATAGACAATCTTCAGTATACTTTATTATTTATGCTGGATTGATAATATTCTTCTCTTTCTTCTATACAGCAATACAATTTAATCCAGAAGAAACTGCGGAAAACCTAAAAACTTATGGAAGTTTTATTCCTGGTATTCGTCCAGGTAAGGCAACTGCTGAATATCTTGATTATGTATTGACAAGAATAACAGTAGTAGGTTCTATTTATTTGGTTGTATTATGCTTGCTTCCTGATTTCTTAATCAATAAATTTAATGTTCCATTTTATTTGGGCGGAACAACTTTGTTGATTGTATGTAATGTTATTACAGAAACAGTTGCTCAAGTGCAATCATACTTAATTTCTGGTCAATATCAGGGAATTATAAAAAATTCAAACAAAGTAAAAAGAAGATTTGTAAGGTAAAATTATGAAAAACAAATTCTTTACATTTATTGGACCAATCGCAGCTGGAAAGGGCACACAAGCACAAATACTTTGTGAAAAGTATGGAATGTATCACCTTTCAACTGGTCAAATTTTTCGTGATGCTATTTCATCAGAAACAGAACTTGGTATTAAGGTAAAAAATTTAATTGATAATGGATTCTTGGTTCCTGATGCAATTACAAATGAAATTGTAAAGGAAAAATTATCAACACTTGATTTATCAAAGGGGTTTATTCTTGATGGATATCCAAGAACAATAAATCAAGTTTATGCTCTTCAAGATACATTATCATATTTTAATATTGAATTATCAAAGGCTGTTTTGATAACAGTAACCGAAGAAGAAACAATTCGTCGAATTTCAGGTCGTTTTACATGTGCAAAATGTGGAAAAAATTATCATGATGAATTTAATCGTCCAAAGGTAGATGGTGTTTGTGATAATTGTGGTTCAACAGAATTTTCAAGAAGAAACGATGATAAACCTGAAATTGTAAAAACAAGATTAAAACAATATTTTTCCGAAGTTCAACCTATGATTGATTTTTACGAAGGAAAAAATTTGTTGGTAAAATTAGAAGCAACTAACCTTTCAGTAGAAGAAGTAACAAAAAGGTTGGAAGGGCTTTTATTTTAAAAAATTATTGACATATTGAAAAATATGCTTAATATATATACATCTTTTGATGTATAAAAATGAATAAAAATAAAGAATAATAAACTAAGGAGAACTAATTTGGCTCGTATAGCAGGTGTAAATATTCCCACCGATAAATGTGTTAATATAGCATTAACTTATATATATGGTATTGGACCAAAAACAGCAGAAAAAATCTGTACTGCTTTGAAATTAAAACCAAGTATGCGTGTTCATGAATTAACAGATGATCAAATCTTTAAAATTCGTGAATATATTGATAAGAATTTTTCTGTAGAAGGTGATAAACGTCGTGAAGTTTCTATGGATATCAAACAACTCCAAGATATGAGATGTTATAGAGGTATTCGTCATACAAAGAAACTTCCTGTTCGTGGTCAAAGAACAAAGACTAATGCAAGAACAAGAAAAGGTAAAGCTATTCCTGTAGCTGGCAAGAAAAAAGTTACAAAATAATAAAGGGAACAATTAAAAATGGCTAATAATAAAGTAAATGCTTTTTCAACAAAAAAGAAAGAAAAAAAGAATGTATCAAACGGTATCGTTTATATTCTTGCTACTTTTAATAACACAAGAATTACAATTACAGATATGCAAGGTAATGTAATTTCTTGGTCTACAGCGGGTGCAAATAACTTTAATGGTGCAAAAAAATCAACACCTTATGCTGCACAAGTAACAGCTGAAAATGCTGGAAGAAAAGCTATGGAAAATGGTATCCGTTATTTAGATGTAAAACTTGAAGGACCTGGTTCTGGTCGTGAAGCTGCAGTAAGAACACTTCAAACTTTGGGTATTACAATCAATGGAATTACAGATATTACAAAAATTCCTCACAATGGTTGTCGTGCAAAGAAACCAAGAAGAGTATAATTATTTATACTAATATAATTTAATAAAAAAACAAACGGGGGCAAAATTGATACAAAATAATTGGTTAGATTTAATAAAGCCAGAAAAGGTTATAGTTGAAAAAGAAGACACAAACAAAAATATGGCTGTTCTCGTCGCTGAACCACTTGAAAAAGGTTTTGGATTAACACTTGGAACTGCTCTTCGTAGAGTTTTATTATCATCTCTTCAAGGCACAGCAGTTGTTGGTGTAAAAATTGATGGTGTTTTACATGAATTTGGTTCAATTCCTGGTGTAAAAGAAGATGTTATTGATTTAATTTTGAATATTAAACAAATTGTTTTAAAATCAGAATCTGATCATCCAAAAAAAATGACTTTAAAAGCTCAAGGAGCTCAAGTTGTTACAGCTGGTATGATTGAAACATCAAGCGAAACAGAAATTATAAACAAAGATTTTGTTATCTGTCATCTTGACAGCACAGCAAACTTAAATATTGAATTCTTTGTTGAAAATGGTAAAGGTTATAGAACTGCAGAAGAAAACAAAAAACCTGATATGCCAATCGGATATATTCCAGTTGACTCAATCTTCTCTCCAGTTTTAAATGTTGCATCAAATGTTGAACAAGCTCGTGTTGGTCAAAAAACTGATTACGATAAACTTATTATGACAATTAAAACAAATGGTGCTGTAAAACCTGAAGATGCTCTTGCTCTTGCTGGACGTATTTTAATAGATCAACTTGGTTTATTTGTTAACTTTGAAGATCCTGAAATCGTTCAAAAAGAAGAAGTTGAAGAAGAGCTTCCATTTAACAAAATCCTTCTTAAGAAAGTTGATGAACTTGAATTATCAGTTCGTGCAAACAACTGCTTAAAGAATGACAATATTGTTTATATTGGTGAACTTGTTCAAAAGACAGAAAACGATATGTTAAAGACACCAAACTTTGGTAGAAAGTCTTTGAATGAAATTAAGGAACAACTTGGACTTATGGGTCTATATTTAGGTATGGACGTTCAAGGTTGGCCACCAGAAAATATTGAGGAACTTTCAAAGAAATTTGAAAACCCATATAAATAGTAAATTTTAGAAAGTATCACTATGGCAGAGAAAAAACAAAGTTTTTGGGTATGTCTTTTTAAATTGATATTTGCTTCAATACTTATTCTTTCTATTGCAAGTGGTACTTTTCTTTTAGGAACTAAAACATTAGGTGCGAAAATGCAAAGTGAACAAATGGTTCATACCGCATTGGGTGCTGACTTAATAATGGACGGTTCTAAAAAATAATATTATTTGAAGAAATTCGATAATATAAATATAAAATCCGTGTTGCCTGTCAACACTACAAACAAAAGAAAGAGGTCAAAATGAGACATAATATGAGTGGTAGAAAATTAAACCGCACAAAATCACATAGAAAAGCATTATTTTCAAATCTTGCTGGTTCTTTAATTGAACACGAACAAATTTCAACAACTTTACCAAAGGCAAAGGACCTTCGTTCTTTTGCTGATAAAATGATTACACTTGCAAAAAAGAATACTTTAGCTGCAAGAAGACAAGCTCTTGCTTTCCTTCGTTCAGAAGAAGTTGTAAAAAAACTTTTCGATGTTCTTGGTAAACGTTATGCTTCAAGAAACGGTGGTTATACTCGTGTATTAAAAGCAGGTCTTCGTTATGGTGATTGTGCTCCTTTGGCAATTATTGAATTTGTTGATAGAGATGTAAAAGCAAAAGGTTTAAGACAAAAAGATTTCCTTGCAAAACAAAAGGAAAATGAAAAAAATGAAGCAGAGCCAAAAGAAAAAGCTTCAAAAAAAGAAAACATTAAAACAACAAAAGATATAAAAGCAACCGATGTAAAAGCTAAGAAGGGAGCAAGTGGAACAACTCCAAAAACTACAGCTCACAGAAAAGTTATCGGACAATAAGAATTAAACGCCCCCATTTTGGGGGCTTTATTCTTTAAAAAACTATAGTAAAAAAAGGGTGTAAGATGCGTAGAAATATATTAAACGAAGAAGAAATTCAACATATCAACAAACAAAAAGCAAAAGGTATTGAACGTTTTGTCGTCTATATTTATCCTTCTGACCCTGGGCAAGTAGTTTATTTCGGAAATCAGAAATCAACGGAACACATTTGCAAACTTATGGTGATTGATACCTTACCATATATGTTTAAAAGTCAATTACCATTTCCTCCAGTCGTTTTGGAAACAATTGATATTCATAATAAAAAGAATATGTTGAAAGAAAACATAATGCTTTATATTTGCAAGGAAGATGATTATGTCCTTCTTGATGATTTACCTGCAATTACTCCACCAAGCCAAATTATTAAAAGTTTTAAATTTCATATTTTGGATATTGTGAACAAATATTTATCTGATTATGGTGATGTTATTTTAAATCGCAATCCTGTTTATTATAATAGACTTAAAAATAGTCGTGATTTTTTACAGGGTGTTAAATTTTTAAGCAATATTCAAAAAAATAAAACAAAATCTTCATCAAAAGATAAAAGATATAAAAAATCAAGCAAAATTTATATTTTTCCGAACGAAATAGATAATGTTTTAGCAAATAAACCTATCTGTAAAGAACTTAACATAAACACATCTGTATTTGATTTAAAAAGTGATTTATCAATAACAACAAATGGTGTTTCCATCAATGACAACGGTGAATATATCGTTTTATCAGATGACTTTGATGTTATAAAGGGATTGGAATATAAGGTCGCTCCAAAATCAGTTGCCTTGGAATACAAAAAAATCTTCACATCTAATTTTATGTTCAGAGTAAATGTCGTTGGTGATATTTCAATAAAGAAAAAAGAGGCTCGTATACTTATTGAAAAAATGCAAAATTGCATAAATGATGATACTTTTGACTTATACTATTCAAACGAAAAAAATAAATCAAGATAACAAATAAACGGAGAAGGAATATGACTAAATTTATATTTATCACAGGTGGTGTTGTATCATCATTGGGAAAAGGAATTGCTTCCGCATCTATTGGTGCATTACTTCAAGCAAGAGGTTATACCGTTCGCCAAAGAAAGATGGACCCATACTTGAATGTGGACCCTGGCACAATGAGCCCATTTCAACACGGCGAAGTTTTTGTAACAGATGATGGTGCCGAAACCGATTTGGATTTGGGACATTATGAAAGATTTACAGGAACTTCTTGCCACAAAAGTGATAGTATTTCAGGCGGTCGTATTTATTGGAATGTCTTAACAAAGGAAAGACAAGGTGAATACCTTGGTGCCACCGTCCAAGCAATTCCTCATATCACAGACGAGGTAAAGCACTTTATCGAATCTGACTTGCATGGTGAAGATTTTGTTATTTATGAAATAGGTGGAACCGTTGGTGATATAGAAGGTCTTTTGCTTTTGGAAGGTGTTCGCCAATTTATCAATCAAGTTGGTCGTGAAAACGCAATGCTTGTTCACTTAACACTTGTTCCATATATTAAAACTGCATCTGAAGTAAAAACTAAACCTACACAACAATCTGTTCGTAAATTGTTAGAGTTAGGGCTTTTTCCTAATGTAATACTTTGCAGAAGTGATAACCCAATTCCAGAGGGTGAAAAAAGAAAAATAGCAATGTTTTGTAATGTAAAACAGGAAGATGTTATTTCAGCCCCAGATGTTGACAGCATTTATAAAATTCCATCAATTTATCATAGAGAAGGTTTAGACGACAGAATTTTGGCATATTTCGATATGCTTGAAAAATCACCAAAACCAAATTTTGATAAATGGAATAAAATTCAAAATATTATCGGCAATTGGGATTTCCATATTACTATTGGTATAGTTGCAAAATATTGTGGTTTTCCTGATGCTTATAAATCATTAAACGAAGCAATTTATCATGCTGGTATTGGCAATAAAACAAAGGTCAATATAAAATGGATAAATGCCGAAGATGTTGAAAAAATGAACGAAGCTGAACTTGATAAAACATTTTCTGATGTAAATGGTATTATTGTTCCAGGAGGTTTCGGTCATCGTGGTGTCGAAGGTAAGATTAAAACAGCCGAATATGCAAGAACTCATAATATTCCATATCTTGGAATTTGTCTTGGTATGCAAGTTGCTGTTATCGAAATGGCAAGACACTTGCTTGGCATAAAAGATGCAAACTCAACTGAATTTACAAAGGACTGCACTCCAATAATTTCTCTTATTACAGAATGGGAAAATAATGGTGTAAAGGAAATTCGTGATGAAAACACAGACAAGGGTGGCACATTGCGACTTGGAAGCTATAAATGTAAAATTACTCCAAATACTTTAGCAGAGCATATTTATGGCTCTACTGAAATAGAAGAACGCCATCGTCATCGTTATGAAATGAATATTGGTTATGAAGAAGCATTAAAGGAAAAGGGTGTAATTATAAGTGGTCGTTCACCCGATGGAAAACTTCCTGAAATAATTGAAATACCATCACATAAATTCTTTATTGCTGGTCAATTCCACCCAGAGTTTAAATCAAGACCATTTGCTCCATCACCAATATTTGATGCTTTGGTAAAGGCTTGTTTAAAATAAAAAAATGCCCCTCGATTGAGGGGTTTTTTAATACCATATTTTTTCATGTCAAAATTTCTATTATAACTTTTCAAGAATAGCTTTTAAAATATAGCTATACTTTTCCTTGCACGTTTCATTTGGATTTGTTAAGAAATCTTTTTTTGAAAGCTCAATATCTTTTAATACAAATTCTTTGCCTTCTTTTAAATAGGATTTTCCATTGATTTTTTCCACTTTACCATCAAATAAATCCAATGCGTCATTTATACCAACCTCAACTATACCGTCAAGTTCATCAGTTTGAATATTATAAGATGAAAGTGGAGCATCATAGTTTGCGAAAAAGATATTACAAAAAACTCTATCGTGAAATTCCTTATTTGATTTAGTGATAAAGTCAGTTTTGTAAATCACTTCAAAAAGTCGTTTTGGATTATCAACCATAATCCCAATTTCTTCGGAAATTTCTCGCCTAAAAGCATTATCTAAAGTTTCCCCAGCCTTTAAATGTCCGCTTGCTGTGGTATAAAGTTTAGATGGATTATCGTCAAGGTGAGAAGCACGTCTTTGAAAAATAATATTTTTCTTATCCTTTACAATCCAACAATGAATTGTTTTATGTCACAAACCTTTTTCGTGAACGATATTTCTGTCTTCTGTGCCAATATGATTTTTATTTTCATCATAAATATCAAGTAATTCTGCCATTATTTATCCAATAATTTGTTCTAATTGAGATTTCTTTTCTATTGCATCATTTAAACTTTTCTTTCTGTCTTCTATGACATTAGCAGGAGCTTTGCCTTCCATTTTTGAAATCTGAGCTTTTAAACTTTCGATTCGTTTTGAAATGTTTTCCAACTCTTCCTTTGCCTTTTTTATTTCCTCGTCTTTGTTTGTTTGAGGAAGAAGAATAGATAAAGTTGTATTTTTATCAATCACATTGTCAACCATATCATCTTGGATATTTGCCAAAACAACGTTTGTATGTTCTTCAATAAGTTTGATATATTGTTTTTTATCTTCATCAATATTTTTAAATGCAAATTGAAGAGTTTCTTTAAATCCAATTTTATTTTCTGCACGAATATTTCGAATTGCAGTAATAACATTTAACAACCAATCAATATCAGAAATGTTTGATGTATCAATACTTATTTCATTTGGATAACTTTCAAACATAAATTCTGTATCCTTACCAAAACCAAGTTTTGACCAAAGTAGGGCTGTTGTTGCAGGAATTACAACTTGCAACATTTTTAAGACATTTTGGATAACAAGTTTTGCCACACTTAAAATCAAATCTTTCTTATCAGAATTAAGTTCAGATTTTGAAAGTTCAATAAAGTTATCACAGAAATCGTCCCAAACAAAATGGTATATATTTTGTGCATATTCATCATATCTGTAATTATCCAACGCAATTTTTGCATTTTTAATTGCAACATTCATTTTATTTAAAATCCAATTTGTAATTGCATTTGATTCGTTATTATCGAAATCAGATGCTTCCTTTATACCTTTTTGTTCCCAAAAGTTAATAGCATTTTTAAGTTTTGTTATAAACTTTCGACCATTTTCCACTGCTGATTTACCAAAGTTTATATCTCTTCCCTGACCAGACAAAGAACATACGGTCCAACGAACAGAATCCACATCAAATTCTTCTATCAATTCAAGAGGATTTATGACATTGCCCTTTGTCTTACTCATTTTTACACCATGTTCATCGCGAACAAGTCCATGACAAACCACAGTTTTGAAAGGAGATTTACCAGTAAAGTAGACACTGAACATCACCATTCTTGCGACCCAGAAAAATATAATATCAAACCCAGTAATCAAAGTTGATGTTGGGAAATATGTTTTGAAATCTATTGCATTTTCGTCTGGCCAACCAAGTGTTGACATAGGCCAAAGTCCAGAAGAAAACCAAGTATCAAGCACATCATCATCTTGTGTAAGTTTTACACCTTCACCTGCTTGTTTTTGAGCTTCTGCTAAAGAGCGAGCGACATAGACCTTTCCATCTTCGCTATAGTAAGCAGGAATTTGATGTCCCCACCAAAGTTGTCTTGAAATACACCAAGGTTGTATATTTTCAAGCCAAGCAAAGAAAGTGTTTTCCCACATTTTTGGAACAAAGTTTAGTTCGCCTTTTTTAACCAAATCAATAGATTTTTTTGCCATTTCAGAAACGTCAAGATACCATTGTTCTGTAAT
This sequence comes from uncultured Alphaproteobacteria bacterium, assembly GCA_934246625.1. Taxonomy (GTDB): domain Bacteria; phylum Pseudomonadota; class Alphaproteobacteria; order Rs-D84; family CACZYB01; genus CACZYB01. Next base: position 52,189 of record CAKQHZ010000001.1, on the reverse strand, counting down.
TCTTGGTTCAACAATTGCACCCCCACGTTGAGAGTGTGGAACCTGATGTGTATATGGTTCTATTTTTACAAGGTTGCCAAGTTCTTTTAATTTTTCAACAATAATCTTTCGTGCAACAAATCGGTCTTTGCCTTCCAAAGATTTTACAAATTCATTTGGATTTTCAATCTTTGATGTATCAATAGTTGCATCTGCATGCAAAATATTTATTATGCCAAGGTTATGACGTTTTCCAACTTCGAAATCATTGAAATCGTGTGCAGGTGTAATTTTCACAGCACCAGTTCCCTTTGTCATATCAGCATAATCATCACCGACTATTTCAATCTTTCTTCCAACAATAGGAAGTATCGCAAACTTTCCAATTAAATGTTTGAATCTTTCATCATTTGGATTTACTGCAATACCAGTATCTCCAAGCATAGTTTCAGGGCGAGTTGTTGCAACGATAATACTTTCATCACAACCATCAATATCATATCGTAAATGCCACATAGAACCATTTGTTTCAACCATATCAACTTCCAAATCGCTAAGTGAAGTTAAAAGATTTGGGTCCCAATTAACAAGTCGTTTATCCTTGTAAATAAGTCCATCTTCATACATACGAACAAATGCTTCTACAACGGCCTTATTTAACCCATCATCAAGAGTAAATCTTTCACGGCTCCAATCTGCGGAATAACCAATACTTCTTAATTGTGTAGTAATGTTTCCAGCATACATTTTTTTCCATTCCCATGCTTTTTCAAGGAAACGTTCTCTTCCTATTTCAAGACGGTCAATGCCCTGAGTTTTAAGATGCTTTTCAACAAGCATTTGTGTAGCAATACTTGCATGGTCAGTTCCTGGTAAAAGAAGAGTATCAAAACCGCACATTCTTTTATAACGAATAATAATATCTTGCATAGTCATAGTAAAAGCATGACCAAGGTGAAGATTTCCTGTTACATTAGGAGGAGGAATCATAATTGAAAATCGAGGTTTATTACTTTCTGGTTTTGCCATAAAGTATCCATTATCTTCTTGAAATTTATATAAATTAGCTGAATAAGTATTGATATTTTGCTCTGACATTTTTCTACCTTTATCTATTTGATTTTTGTCTTTTTATGATAATTGATACCTATATGAAAGTAAAGTATTTTTTTAACAGTTGCCTTTTATTTTTATAAGTGTTATTTTAATATTATTATTTAATTAAACAAGGAGGTCAAAATGGAAGAAAAAAGAAAAACAAAGTTAATTTATGGTGTTGTTTTATGTCTTGGTTTAATGTGTGCAGGTTTTTTCCCAGGGTATTATTATTTTAAAACATACAAAACAAATAATTCTGTTGTTGTAAAGGGATTGGCTGAAATGGACGTAAAGGCAGATTTAGCCATTTGGAAAATCAAATTTACTGTTGCTGGTAATGATATGCTTGCATCACAAAAGAAAATTGAAAAACAACTTGATGATGTAAAAAAGTTCCTTTTATCATCTGGCTTTACCGAAGATAATATCACAGTTCCAAGTTTAAGTGTTGTTGATAAACTTGCAGAACGTTATGGAAGCGATTCTGTTCCACCATATCGTTATATTTTAACACAAAAGGTAAATGTAAAATCAACAGATGTTAATTTGGTTGAAAAAGCATCAAGTGATATTTCAAAACTTGTATCAAATGGTATTTTATTTGATGGTAATGAATATTCCTCACCTGTAAGTTATTTATTTACAAAGTTAAACGAAGTAAAGCCAAAAATGCTTGAAGAAGCAACCAAAAATGCAAAGGAATCAGCCGAACAATTTGCAAAGGCAAGTGGTTCAGCCGTTGGTAAAATCAGAAAGGCTTCACAAGGTGTGTTTTCAATTATGCCTCAAGACGATATGAACGAAAGTGAACGCAACTTTATTTCAAAAAAGGTTCGTGTTGTTTCAACTATTGAATATTGGTTAGAGTAAATTTATTTTTAAATATTTTATGAAATAGGTGCTTTGTCGCCTATTTTTTTTTATAAATTGATTGAACTAAAAAAGAATATATTTTATTATTCTTTTAAAGAGAGGTTTATTATGGATATAAAATTATATAATACTATGTCAAGAAGTATAGAAACTTTCAAACCATTAAAGGATGGAGAGGTTTCAATTTATACTTGCGGTCCAACAGTTTATCATTTTGCACATATTGGAAATCTTCGCACTTATGTGTCTCAAGATATTATGAAAAGAATGTTCCTTGCAAATGGGTATAAGGTTCATCATATTATGAATATCACAGATGTTGGTCATCTTACAAGTGATGCTGATACAGGCGAAGATAAAATGGAAAAGGGTTCTCGTCGTGAGGGTAAATCTGTATGGGATATTGCAAAATATTACACAGATGTTTTTATGCAAGATGTTAAAAACTTAAATATTATTCCTCCAACGAAATATACACCTGCTACACAATATATACAGGAGCAAATAGACCTTGTTAAAAAATTGGAAGATTTAGGATATACTTATAAAATTGAAGATGATGGTATTTATTACGATACTTCTAAATTCAAAGATTATGGAAAACTTGGCGGACAAAATCTTGATGAACTTAAAGCAGGGGCAAGAATTGAATTTGCATCTGGCAAACGAAATGCTTCTGATTTTGCATTATGGAAATTTTCACCAAAAAATGAAAAACGCCAAATGGAATGGGAAAGCCCTTGGGGTATAGGATTCCCAGGTTGGCATATTGAATGTTCCGCAATGTGCTTGACTGAAATTGGTGAACGCTTGGATATCCATTCTGGTGGTGTTGACCATATAAAGGTGCATCATACAAATGAAATTGCACAGGTTGAACCAGTAATAGGTCATAAGTGGGTAAATTATTGGGTTCATATGGAATTTTTAAATGACCTAAGTGGTAAAATGAGTAAGTCAAAAGGCGAATTTTTAACATTGTCTTTATTAAAAGAAAAGGGCTATCCAGCACTTGTCTATAGATATTTCCTTCTTCTTGCAAGCTACAGAACTCAACTTAATTTTTCTTATGAACTTCTTGATGGGGCAAAGAAAAGTTATGAAAATATTATCCGAAAGGTTTCTGAATTTATTAAAAATACATCTTCTGAATCTTTTAATGAAGAGGTATTTAATGCTTGGAAATCAAGAATACTTGAAACATTAAATAATGACTTAAATACCGCTGGTGTTATTGTTATATTACAAGAGCTTTTAAAGTCAGATGTTGACAATTCAACAAAATTAAAATTGTTTGAATTGTTTGATGATATTTTGGGCTTAGAATTTATTTCACAGGCAAAAAAGCTATTGGATATAAATGTGCCAGATGAAATTAAAAACCTTGCTTTACTTCGTTGGCAAGCAAAACAGGAAAAAAATTATGCTCGTGCAGATGAGCTTAAAAAACAAATAATTGATTCTGGTTTTGTTATAGAAGATAAAAAGGACGGATACGAAATTAAAAAGGTATAAAAAAAGAGGTTTTAAAAACCTCTTTTTATTTATTTGCTGAATTTTGAAACATTTTTGAAACCATATCAGTCATTCGTTTAGTTTTACTTATATCATTTTCCAATATTTGAAGTTTATTTGTATTATAGATAATATCAATATTATCACCACTTCTTATTAACTGATAAAGTTTTTCAATAAATTCTTTGTTATCTAATTTTGTTTTTAAAAATTCTATTGAACTTGAAAGATTTTCGATTTTTTCTTCTTTTGTAAAATATTTTGAAAATTCTGGGTCATTCAAATCAAAAGTTATACCCTTAAAATTCATATACAAAGCATATGGAATATAAAAACTGTCATATTTTCTTTTATTCAAAAAAGAAGAACAAGTTGAAATACCTTTAATCAATTTTTCATTATTTTCAGAAATCAAAATACGGCCGAAATCTAAATACATATCTGCATTAACATTTGCTTGTTCTGGTCTTTTATAAGTGTCCCTTAAAATCTTAACATAATTATCTAATTCATACTCCAAATTAAATGCCATAATTTCACCTATAAATATTTTGAGTTAATAATTTTCAAGGAAGCATATACAACACCTCCATAAACACAATATACAAACAAAGTTTCTAAAATTTTATCCTCCTTGAGTTATATTTTATATATAACATTTTTTAATCATTTTTGCAATAAAAAAAGTGCTGATTTTCACCAACACTTTTACGACAAGCCATTTTTTTTAATAATTATTTAAGTTCAAATGTAGCATTTACATTTACAGTTAAATCAGTATTACCAGCAAATAATGATGGAGCAACAAAATCTTCCATAACAGACATTTTTGTATTTGCAGACATTCTTAAAAGTCCCATATTGCTATTTGCATTTTCAACATCATTATAAACACTTGCATTAGTCATTTTACCAATTTTTTGTCCGGCAGCACTTGCAATATCAGTTGCATTTAACTTTGCATTTTTAACAGCTTGGTCAAGACATTCTGCTTGAGCTTGTTTGATTGTTGCCTTTGAAACAAAGGTTCTAAATCCATTTGGATAAACATCTTTTAATTTTGAAACTTCCTTTAATACATTTGAAACTATTTCCATTTTTGGAGCAGTAATTTCCAACCCGATAATTGTTTCAATTCCCAAAGTTTCATTTTTCTTAAGGCTTTGATTCCATTCTTTCTTTTCGTATGTGTTATATTCAGTTGTTTCCATTTCAATTTCTGGATATTGTTTTTTTAATTCAGCAACATATTGAGAAATGGTATTATAAGTTTTATTTGATTTTTGTGATGCGATACTTCCATCTTTATCAAGGTTTTTTACATTAAGTATAATTGATACTCTATCTTTATTTACTTTTTTAGAGCAAGTCCCATATACATTTATAGTATCATTGTTATTTGGTTTAATAAAAAATACCCCTAATATTGCAACAATAACAACAAATACTACGTTTATATTAAGATTTTTTATATTCATATTATTACTCCTTATTTGTTAAACAGTTCATAATTATAACATAAGAAATTATCTAACACAACAGAATTTAAAACCTTATTTTTTATAGAAAAATAAATTTTTACAATTTTAGGTTGCATTTCAAAAATTATTCTTGTATGTTATATCTATACACAAAGGAGGTAAATATGGCGAAAGTATTAAAAAGTTCTAAACAAAGGGTAAGCTCTTACAAAATAACAACAACAGATTTGTTAAGATGTGCCTTTTTTGTTTTGATTTGTAATTTAGTAGGATATTTAAGTTCATTTTTTCAAACAACCAGCTTACGAGCATGGTATCCTTTACTTGTAAAATCAAAATTAACACCGCCGAATTATATTTTTCCCATAGTTTGGAGTTTTTTATTCGTTATAATCGGAATTTCAACTTGTTTAAGTTATAAATCAGCAAGTAAAAGAAATAAAAATGCTGTGCTTTTTATGTTTATATTACAATTATTTTTCGGTTTTTTATGGACATTTTTGTTCTTTGGAATCCGTGCCCCTATCACATCATTTATTGAAATTGCATTTTATGTATTTGTGATTTGGAAAATGATGATGGTTTATAAGAAATGTAGTTATATTTCTTATGTAATGCTATATCCATATTTGATATGGACTATATTTGCGACTTATTTGAATTTTGTCATTATTATAAAGAATTTCTTCTTGTAAAAGGAGATATAAAAGATTATAGTGATTAGGTAAAAAATCAAAAAGGAGTTGAAATGAAAATAATATTAACAATACGACAAGCCATACAAAATATACTTTCAAGGTTAAACTTTAAAGTATATTCAACAACTTTTTTAGGTCTTATTACCTTAATCGCTATATACCCATGCATTCTTTGGCTTCCTGAAAAGTATGCATGGGAAAATTCATTTTTTGAAAACTTGCAATTATTTATTCTTCTTGGTGCTTTTTTTATTGCATTGAAAAACAAAGATGACAAGCCATTGTTCAGATGGTTTGCAATGTTGGCATTTATCTTGTTTTTACGAGAAATAAATTGTGGAAGAGTTTTCTTCCCTTGTGAAGATTCAGTAAATTCCTTTAAGCAATGGTCAGAAATACTTCCAAATTATCCAAACCTTCCAAATACTTTGTATGGAATATTTATGTGCTTTACACTTGTATATTTCTTCTGGAAAAAACTTTACAAAACATTATGGAATTATGTAAAGTTTGCAAATTTCCCAGCCATAGATATGACACTTTTTATTTTGGGAATTATTTTTGGCACATTGGGTGAAACAACATATCATAATGAAATGTTTGAGGAAGTAGCCGAAACAATGTTTTATTTTTCATATATGAGTATAATTTACTTATATACATTTAATCCAACCTTTAAATTAAAAATAAAGAAACCAAAAACAAAAAAGTCAAAATAAATTATCCCCCTTAAAAGGGGATTTTTTTTAAATATTATAAATTTTATTGACAAAAATGATTTTTGTTTATATATTTGCATCAAAGAAAACAAATACAGGCTTGGATATGAATAAAAAAGTTTGTTTATCTATGTGGCGAAATGAAATAAACTGTAAAAGTTTAACTTGTTATCTTTGTGGGGAACTTATCCTTACATCTGATGATTTAAGTGTAGACCATATAATTCCAAAATCAAAGGGAGGAGTGTCAAATTCTAAAAACTTTGCTCCCGCACACAAAATTTGTAATTTATGTAAGGGAAGCAATACACCTCAATATTTTCATAGGTATCTTAAAAAACGAATTGCTCCTGTAATAAAAAAACGAAATGAAGAGTTTTTGAATTCTCAAGAACATACTCGATAAAAATAAAGTGTTCTTAAATTTGTTGCTTGAAACCGAGCGTTAAAAGGACTTAATTTTCCTACGGGGATAGTAGGAAAATTTTTAGTCCGCTTCGCAAGGTTCCAAGAATGGTAATCGGTATAAAATAAAGTGTTCTTAAATTGTTCTTGACTTTTAATTAAAAATAGTGTATAGTAAATTATGACTAATAGGATAACTCTCTCCATTTTATTTTGTTAGTTTTTGATTTTTTTAAAGCCTCTGCGTTTCTGCGGAGGTTTTTTTATTTTTAATGAAAGGAGTAAAATGACTAAATTTATTGAATTTTTAAAAATAGGTTTAAAAAAATGTTTTATTAAAACAGATGGAAGTGTCGCACTTAAGCGAATATTGGCAACACTTCTTATTTTATCATACATAGGAGTTTCAATTTACAAGGGTTGCTTTGAAAATCCTGCTTCAATATTAACTTTACTTTTCACAGGAGTATAAAATGAAAAAAATATATCTAATTATTATTGGTATTTTAGGAAGTCTTTTTATCTATATCAAAGGAGAAAAAAATGGAACAATCAAACAAAAAGCAAAACAATCTAAAAAAGTTCTTAAAAAGGTTAGCACAAAAACCAAAATTAAAAAACGTATTACTTCTTCTTCTACTTCTTCCAAGTTGCTCACACGAGATTAGCGACAGCTTTTGTTTTATCTATGAACCATTGTTGCCAAGTAAAAATGATACGTTAAAAACACAACAACATCTTAATATTTACTATGAACTTTATGAATTGGAATGCAATGAATAACCTTATAAAAAAATACGAAGGCTTTAGGTCAACTGCGTATCTTTGCCCCGCTGGTATATGGACCATAGGTTATGGGACTACTTTGATAAATGGAAAACCTGTTGCAAAAGGTATGACTATATCAAAGAATAGGGCGGAGGAGCTTCTTAACTTTTGGATAAAAAAGGAGGTTTTACCATATATTGCAGACTTAACCTTGTCATTAAGACAAACAGAGGCTTTAACTTCTCTTATTTATAATATCGGAGGACCAACATTTAAGAAATCAAAACTTCGCACAGCAATCCTTAATAAAGATTATGTAGAGATAGTTCGTCAATGGGACTTTGGTTTCAAAAGTGGATTAAAAGGTATTGTAAAGCGAAGGGTCGAGGAGCTTTATTATTTTCTAAGCGAATGCTAATCAATTTTTCTTCTAATCTATCTTTTTTCTTTAAATCTTCCCTTTCTTTTATCCTAAAAAAGGAGGGGAAGCTTTTTTCTTTTATAATTTATATTGATTATATCTAGGATTATAAATATAATACTTTCCAAAACCATGGAGAAAAAATTGAACAAAGCATTATTTTTAGACCGAGATGGCACAATAAACATAGATTACGATTTCGTTCATAAAATTGAAGAATTTGACTTTATTGATGGAATTTTTGATTTATGTAAAACTGCTCAAGACAAAAACTATAAAATTATAATCGTTACAAATCAATCAGGCATAGAGCGTGGAAGATTTACAGAAAATGATGTAAATATTTTGCACGACTATATGAAAAATGAATTTTTAAAACAAGGCATAAGTATAACTGATATTTTCGTTTGTCCGTTTAAGGATAATTGTCATATTGACCGCAAACCAAATCCTGGTATGCTTTTAAAGGCAAAGGAAAAATACAATCTTGATATGACTAAGTCAATTATGGTTGGTGATAAAGAACGAGATGTAGAAGCTGGCATCAATGCAGGTTGTGGAAAAACATATTTATTTACATCTGATGTTTCACAAACTTCAAATGCTACAGCTATTTATAACAAATTGAAAGATATAGAAAAACAACTATAACAAAATGATAAAAGTTCTTTTTGTTTGTCTTGGAAATATTTGTCGTTCCCCTATGGCTCAATTTGTGTTTCAACAAATGGTTGATAATGCGGGATTACACGATATGTTTGAAATCAATTCCGCTGGGACAGAAAGCTATAATGAAATCAATCACGAAGGCATACATTATGGAACCAGAGAAATTTTGACACAAATGCACGTTCCATTTACCGAACATTACTCAAAGCAAATCCGAAAATCAGACTATGAAAAATATGATTATATTATTGCTATGGACGAGAATAATGTTGAGGATATACAATCTCTTATTGGTCCAGACAAAGGGCATAAAGTAAGTTTGCTTTTGGATTACACAACCCACCCAAGGAAAATCAAAGACCCATGGTATACAGGCAACTTTGATGAAACCTATTGGGATATAGTCGATGGTTGCCAATGCTTTTTAAAATGGTTGAAAAAGAATGGAAAAGTGTAGGTTAAACTATAATTTAAAAAGAAATGTTAAAATATAAAAATAGTTTAATATATAACATATTCAATTTTTTATTTGATTTTCGAAACTAAATACTTTATACTATGCGACATAGTTAGGGAATGTAGCTCAGTTGGTTAGAGCAACCCGCTCATAACGGGTCGGTCGTTGGTTCGAGTCCATCCATTCCCACCATTATCAAAAGGCTCCTTCGGGAGCTTTTTTTATTGTGTATCGGTCTAGATGATGGGTGTTGAGGTCTTTACAGCCCAGTCAATTCTAAACTCTGTCATTTGTGTCATTTCGAACTTGTTTCGGAATCTTTCTCTTATACCTTTCTAAAATAGGATAAAGTTCTTTACATATATTCTCAAATATGATATTATGAGAGTGTCCATGAAGAATAAAGGAGAAGAAAAATGATTAGACAAAATAGACGAATTGGGGGGGGGGCTTTTGCTTGCATAGATTTCATTGGTAGTTGCAGTTTTGCACAAACTATTGGAAACGTCTTCACTTTCGCCGTTATTTTGTTGAAATTTTTCGTTCAAAAAACTCCGTTTTTCATTCGTCGGACGATACGTTATTTTGCACAAAATCATTATAATTTTACGGAAGGTCAAATTGGCATTGGTCCATTTGATGCCGGTAAATTTTGTGTGTCATCTGAATTTTTATCAATATAAAAAAGGAGAAAACTATGAGTATAATATATGATTGGTTAAAACAAGAAGAACGTAAGAATGACAAATTACATGGTGAATTAAACAAAGCCTATAAAAAAATAAAAAAACTGAAAGAAAAAAAACGCAATGATGTGTTGGATGGTATTAAATATGATCTGACAAGAAGGTTTTATTCATTTCAAGATTTTTTGTATGATATATTCTATAACATAAATGATATTAGGTCTCAGTTAAGTGAAAATGTAAGAAATATAATTACAGAAATGCAAAAAAATAAACTGCCTTTATATGAAGGAAATGGTGGTTATCTTGACAACTGTAAAGACCTTTCAGAATGTTATATTAAACTTGCACATCATTGGAGTAATCTTTACGCCTGGGATGACAACCCTTTTCCTGTATCTTCAAATGCAATAGAAAAGGTTTTTGCACTTATTCCATACAGCAAAAAGGATATGGAAACAAAACTTCCAATACGTGTAATGGAAAATATTTTTGAGTTTGTGGATTTTTATTTTGAAAAATTTGATAGACCTTTTGCTGGAGAATACAAATATACTAAATTTAAAGAAGATAGAAAAAAGACTATGATTGCGGCTCTTGGATGTGTATATGGTCTTCATATTTCTCCAAAATATGCTATAACAAAATTAGACTATCCACGAGATTTTGCAACAAAATTATCGGCGGAGGAATTGGCAAACAATTTTGAAAATAATTTGAAAAATTTCAAAAATCGTTTTGAAAAAGGTGAGGATAATTACGATGAAATAGATAAAGAGGTTTATCTTGAACGTCCAAGCTTTAAACTTGTAGATAGGGGGGGCTTTGCATTGTCACCTGATACTCCTGATGAACAACGTTTTTATAGGGATTTTGATTTGCCAGATTATTTCATTCATGACTATTATGGTGAATTCCTTAATAAAATAGAACAAGAAAATAAGAAAAAACAAAAATTCTGTGCCAAAAATGATAAAAAGTTTAAGGATGCCGAATACATTCTTGCAAACAGAAAGTTAAGGGAAAAGTTCCTTGGGGAAGAATACGATGACAATATTGAAATTGGCGTTGCAAATAAAAACAAAGAGCTTTTGAAAAGAATAAAATCAAAAAATGTTGAAAAATAAAGGAAAGAGTAAAAATGAAAAAAAATTATTATTAACATTTATTTCGGTAAAATAGATTGTAAATAATTTTTTTATATCTACTAAATTGCCCCAGCAAATAACCGGGGCAGTTTTTTATTAAAGAGATAGCGTTGAGCCTCCTCCTTCCTACCCCTCTAAATATTTAGAGAATTGCTCCCATGAAAGACCGGTAGCCCTCATAACCTTACAAATACTTTCCGTAGATGGCCATCTGAATTTGCCACTAGGATAAAACCTTTTACTCTTATTAAATGCTGTAGCATCAAGACCTGCCTTTTTAGCCAAAGCAGAAACAGAAATACCGTTTATGTATGCAATCTTGTCAATAGTCCCCCAGATTTTAGAATGTTCTGTATCCATAACACAACTCCTTTGATTATAACTCTCTCTTACGACAATCTCATACAATATATTACAACTTATACTAGAAAATAGATATAATTGCAAGTTAAATATTTAAAGGGAAGATAAAGACAGAGGAGAAAATGGACCTAATGTATTGAAAAGACGGGATAAAGCAAAGGTGTGAGAATAAAAACCTTTGGTGCCAGAATTGGGTGAAAAGGTGTGATTTAGAGATAAAAAAGGAGGAGATTCGTTTTTATGCTTCTATATATGGGCTTTAATTATATAACTCATATATTTTGCTTATTTTTATATGTTAGTGTTTCATAAAATATTCAAATATCTGTATTTATTTTTCCTTGAAACTGGCTTGTAGAGGATTTAAAATATAGGAAAGATATATTATATAGGAGACATTAAGATGAAAAAAATATATTTTTTATTACCATTATTAGTAGGATGTGTAAATACTTTAGTTAATCAAAAAACAACTGAAACTATTAACAGAGATGATGAAATAGTTAATGAAAATTGTATGAATTTTTCAAAAGTTAAAGTACTTCAAGTTATACAAGATGGTTATGCTTTAGCAAATGAATGTGAAGATACAGACAAACGTTATTGCTTTGGTACTACTGTATTAGTAAGTCCTCAAAGAAACGTTGATTATTATGATGATATGTTTATTTCTCTTCCTAAAGATAAATGCTTTACCCAAAATGGCGTGTATAAATATGAAACAAAAGGTGGATTAGATAAAACTGTTCCTATATTAGAACTAGGATATAAATATGAACCTAAATCAGACGAAGAGTTTTTGAAAAGAATTGAAGAACATAAAGAGGATGTGAGGTTTATGTGCAAAAACGAATTGAAATACCGTAAAAAAGATGATAAAACAAACTTAAAAAAATGTGATTGTGTTGCAGATAATATTATTGAAATAATAGAATTATTAGAAAAAAATAAGAATATAGATAATACTAAATTAGATAGTATTATGATTGATAAATTAACAGCTAAATGTGGAGATTTATCAGATATTAAATAATTAAAGTTCTCTTCATTTGTCTTGGTAATATCGTCCGTTCTCCTATGATGGGGTTTGTGTTCAACAATCAGCCTTCTTTTGAACTACACAACCCACCCAAGAAAAATCAACTACCTATAGGACACTGGCAACTTTGATGAAACCTATTGGGATGTTTATGAAGGGTGCCAATGTTTCTTGGAATGGTTGAAGAATCAACACAAGTTTTAAAGATTATTTTCCTTAATATTACTTTGACTTTATCTATTCTTTGTTATAAAATTGAGTAAATAAACAAAGGAAATGAAAATGCCTATTTTGAATTGGTTAGGAAGAGATGAAGCACTGAAAACTGCTGCTAAGACACCATACCGGTTATTAGAAGAAGTGCCAGAGCTTGGTTATGGTGATAAAAGTGCTGATAATATGATTGTTCAAGGAGATAATCTGGAAGCTTTAAAGGCATTGTTGCCATTTTATGCCGGTCAGGTAAAGTGCATATACATAGATCCGCCATTTAATACTAAAAGTATGCAAAATATATATTATGATGATAATATAGAAAATTCAAAATGGTTATCAATAATGTTTCCTCGTTTGGAACTGCTACATGAATTTCTTGCTGAAAATGGTGTTATTTTTGTTCATTTAAATATGATACAAATTTCATATATGCAAGTAATGTTAGATGAAATTTTCGGTAGAAATAATTTTTTACAAAAAATAACAGTTAAAGCTGCGTCTACTGCCAGTTTTAGAGCGATAAATTTATGCCCAGTTACTATATCTGAATATATTTTAATGTACGCAAAAAATAAGACATATTATCAGAGAAATATGCAATATGTGGAATCTGATTATTCAGAAGATTATGGTTATATAATAGAAAATTTTGAACAATCGCCTGATAAATGGAAACTTTCTAAACTTTGTGATATTATATACAAGAACGAAGGCATTAATGATTGGAAAGAATTTAAAAATTTATATGGTGATGACTATAAAATTATTCGCTTTTACAAAATGAAAAAAATAGCCCTTAAATATCCAGAGAGAATAGTAAGTCTTAATACTCTGCAAAAGCCCTCAAAAGAAATTCAAAAAATTATTGAAAAATCTAAAATTGAAAGGAATAAGTTCTTTGTAATAAATAGAGAAAATGCGGATTCTATATATGTGTACAATGGCAGAACACTTGCTTTTTTTAAGAAAAAAATAAGGAACATTGATGGCCTTAGTGTTCCAACGGATGTAATGACTAATATATGGACAGATATTTCTTATCTATCTTTAGGATTAGAAGGAGGTGTTGATTTTCCGAATAGTAAAAAACCTGAACGACTGATTAAAAGAATTTTGGAAATAGCAACAGATGAAAAAGATTTGGTGCTTGATTCATTTCTAGGCTCAGGAACTACAGCTGCTGTAGCACATAAAATGGGAAGACGATATATTGGAATTGAAATGGGAAATCATGCTATCACACATTGTGTACCTCGTTTGAAAGCTGTTGTTGATGGTGAACAAGGTGGTATATCAAAAGCAGTTAATTGGCAAGGTGGTGGTGGGTTTCGGTTTTATAAATTAGGTGATGAAGTATTTGATGCAGAAGGTTGTATCAATGAAAAGATTAGTTTTGAAAATCTATCTTCTCATATATGGTTTACAGAAACAAAAACTCCATTTAATAAACCTAAATCAAAATCAACTTATTTGGGTAATTACGATGGTAAAGATTATGCATTACTATACAATGGAATATTAAAAGATAAAAAAGTTGATGGAGGTAATGTTTTAACTAACAAAACTTTAAATGTTATTTTAGAAGATATGGGAAATAAACCTTATGATAAACTTATTGTTTATGGTGAAAGTTCCAGAATTTCAGAAACAAGACTTAAAAGCTTAAATATTGAATTTAAACAAACTCCATATGATATTAAAGCGAGGTAGATTATGGGAAAGAAAATTTTAGAATTTATAGGACAATATGCAATAGCCCTGATAGGTGTTTTTATATCTAGTGTTTTATTTTGGAACTTTTCTCCTGATGATACTATTTCTATAACAACATTTATGTGTTTTGTTATCCCGTTGGGGCTATGTGTTGCTGTTGCAATACCTCAATTAATAGAATATTGGACAGCTGAAAACAGAGAAGTTTCTTTTCCTAAATTAAAAACTATTATAGACAATGTATTGATATTTGAGGCATCTACTTTATTTTCTACACAATGTGTAGTTACATTATTCTATATTGATGAGCTTGAAAGGCAAATAGGGTATGGATTTGTAGAAACAGTAAAATCAGATAATCATTGCTTACAAGTTCGTGTGTTGGGAATTCAAGAAAGATTTGATGAGAAGTTTTTGCACAAAAACAAAAGTCATATATTGATAAAACCGAATTGTCCATATGAATTAATACAAACAAATATTCAACAGAATACTTTACAGGAGAACGTTAATGAGTGAAGAAAGAGATTTTCCAGCAAAAGTTGTTAAAGTTATTGATTCAAAGACAATAGTAATTAATAGAGGATTTGAAGATAATGTTAAAAAAGGGGATTCTTTTTTGGTTTATGCTATTGGTGAAGAAATAATTGATCCAGAAACAGAAGAAAGTTTAGGTAGATTAGAAATAGTTAGAGGAAGAGCTATTGTTGAACACGTTCAGGAAAAAATGTCAACCCTAAAATCTTCAAAGACAGTACTACCTGATAAAAAAGTTATTTATAGGAAACCTGCTAAAAATTTATGGACGGTTGCTCTTGGAAATAGCTGGATTGAAACAAAAGAAGAGGTATATGGGGAATCAGAGATATTGCCATTTGACGGTGCTAAAGTTGGAGATTTGGTAAAACAAATATAAATAGAGGTCTAATATGCAACTAAAAAACTATCAAAATAATACGCTTAATGTTTTACGGAAATTTTTTGAACAAGCCAGAATATGTGGTCATAAACAAGCTTTTGAAAACATTATATCAGAGCCAGAGATAAGTTATCGCTTAGGAACATTGAAAAGTGAATATACTATTTGGAATTCAATTCCTAATACACCACGTGTTTGTTTAAAAGTTCCAACAGGTGGAGGCAAAACAATTATTGCTGCTCATACGATTAAAATTGTTAGTGAAATGTGGATTGAAAGAGAATTTCCTGTTGTTTTATGGTTCACACCATCAGATACTATTAAAAAACAAACAGCTGAAGCCTTGAAAAATCCAAGACATCTATATAGAGAAGTTTTAGATGAGCAGTTTGGTGGTCATGTTAAAATTTTTGATATAGATGAGAAATTTAATATTCGTCCATCTGATATTGAACAAAATCTATGTATTGTTGTTTCAACTATACAATCCTTTAGTAAAAAAGATACAGAAAAATATAATGTTTATAAGCATAATGAAAATTTAGAACCTCATTTTACTCATATTACTATACAAGATGGTATGGAAAAAGATGAAAGTGGTAAAATAAAATATTCATTTGCAAATTTATTATATAATCAAAGACCTATAATGATTATTGATGAAGCTCATAATGTAGTTACAAATTTGAGTGCTGAAACACAAGGTCGTATAAATCCGTCTGCTATTATTGAATTAACAGCAACTCCAAGAATAAAAAATAATACTCTTTATAATGTGTATGCTTCTGAACTTAAAGAAGAAGAAATGATAAAACTTCCTATTGTTTTGACAGAACATAATAATTGGGAAGCTGCTGTTACAGAAGCTATTGCTAAACGTTCAGAATTAGAAAAAGCAGCTCAACATGAAAAAGAGTATGTTCGTCCAATATTATTATTTCAAGCTCAAGATATTAAAGGTGATATAACAGTAGAAAAATTAAAAGAACATTTAATTAATGTTCAACAAATTGCAGAAAGAGAGATAGCGATTGTAACTGGAGATCAAAAAGAACTTGATGGTATAAATATTTTTGATAAAAATTGTCCAGTTCGTTATATTATAACTGTTCAAGCCTTAAAAGAAGGTTGGGATTGCTCTTTTGCTTATGTTTTATGTTCTTTAGCTAATGTTAAAAGTGATACAGCTGTTGAACAATTACTCGGACGTGTTATGCGTATGCCTTATGCAAAAAGTCGTAAATTATCTGCTTTAAATAAAGCATATGCTTATGTATTGTCATCAAAATTTGGTGAAGCAACTGATTGTATTGTTAAGAAACTTACAGATAAAGGATTTTCTGATGATGAAGCATTAAGTGTTGTAGAACCAACTCTATCCTCTAATGATTTATTTATAAGTAGTTCTCAATCCAATAAAGTAGTTTTTAAGTCTGATACATTTATAAAAGCTCAAGATTTACCTTCAACAATAAAATTGCAAAGAGAAGAAGATGGATGCCAAAGCATTACATTTACTCACCAAACGACGCAAAGTGATATTGATAAAGTAAAACAAATTCTTGGTAAAAATAATGAAAATGCAGTATTTGAGCTAGATAATAAATTTGCAAATTATAAAAGAGAACAGGAAGAAGTATATCCAGCTAAAAATGGGGAAAGATTCAAAATTCCAAAGTTAATGGTAGAATTACAAGGAGAATTGAAATTAGCCGATCCTGAAATTGTTTTTGAATATTTTGATTGGAATTTAAATGATTATGCTCCTATTCAGCTTAATGAAAATGAATTTACAATCACTAAACAAGGTAATGGTTTTATGATTGATATTGATAATCATTGTTTGAAATATTCTCCGACTGGTGAAGATCAATACGAAATGGCATTCATGAGTGTTGATAATTGGACTGCTGAAAATTTAGTGAGATGGTTGGATAAACAGCTTCGAGATTCCTATTTTTCACAAGCTACAATGGTTAAATGGCTATCTGATGTTGTGAATTACCTTATAGAGCATAGAGGACTTAGATTAGCGGAGTTAATGCTGGCTAAATATGCATTAGCAAACAAACTTAAAGCCAAAATTCAAACAGCGTATTTAAATGCTCGTCAAAGGTCATACCAAACATCGTTATTTGCACCTAAGGCACGGGTTAAACTGAATTTTGATAATGGTTTTGAGTTTTATGACAATATGTATGGAGATGTGCTTTGTTATAGAGGTCAGTATAAATTCTCTAAACATTATTTAGGAGCAAATAATGTCCCTAATTTTGATGGAGGAGTTGATGGAGAAGAATTTCAGTGTGCAAAAGCAATTGATGTAAATCCTAATGTAAAGTATTGGATAAGAAATGTCGCAAGACATCCAAATTCTTTTTGGTTGCCAACATCAACTGATAAATTCTATCCAGATTTTATTGTTGTATTAAATGATGATCGAATTTTGGTTGTTGAATATAAAGGACATCATTTAGTAGATAATGAAGATACTAGAGAAAAAAAACAAATTGGAGAATTGTGGCAATCAAAATCCCAAGGAAAAGGTTTATTTTTAATAGCTGAAAAAAATAAGGACGGAATGAATGTTACTGAACAAATTAATGAAATTGTTAATAAAAAATAAATAGAAGATCATTTGATGAATAGTAAAATAAAAAAATTAGGTAAAAATGCAGCATTAGCTATCTTAAGTCAAGTTCCTATTGCATCAGCTTTTAGTAAATTTTTTGAGGATTTTGTTTAAGATAATTGGCAAGAAAGAATAGATTTATAGAAAAAAGAAGTTGTTGAACAATTATCTAAATTAGATAGTAATTTCGAAGAAAAAATACAAGATGCATCAAATTTTGCAAGTATACTGGCTTCTGCTCAAAGAGGAGCTTTAGAAGATAAGTAATATAAAATAACTGAATCATCATTACATGGTGAAAGAAAAAGTTTCATAAAATGATTGATTTTATAAAACAACAAAGAAGTAAAATACTTATAATAGCTAACTTGATAGAATACAAAGACGATTTAAAGAATATATTTTGCTTTATGAATAAGGCTTGAAGATAAAATTGAGCTCTACTTTATTCGTGGACATCTAACCATTAGTTTGAAATCAAATAGTTAATGTAGTTGTAGATTTCACAAACAATATAGGTAAATATTTTGAAAGTTCTGACTTTTCATTAAAAAAACAAATTCTGCAAATTTTAATTCCGAACTTTTTGTTGGATTCAAAAAAATTAGTATTATCAATAACCAAACTACTTGATCTTATGATAAAAATTGAAAATTTTAAAGAATGGTGCGCCATAGAGGAGTCGAACCTCTAACCTTCTGATCCGTAGTCAGATACTCTATCCAATTGAGCTAATGGCGCAAAAGATGAATATAATTATATTATATAATTCCCAAAAATCAAGAAGTTTTTACAATTCCTTTTATTTATAGGTGGAAAAACTTTTCCTTTACATCAAAACAATGTTGACTTTCCACGCAAATAATATGAAAATAGCAAAAGGAGAAAGTGATGTTTAAAATTATCTATTTAGTTTTATTTATTGGTTTAATCAGCATAACTGCATTTGCTTTTCGCGAATATGAACGTTGCGAAAATAATATTACAAGCTGTATTGTTGAATACGCCACCACTTTCAGAGATAATGTTCAATACCTTTATAAAAAGTTTTATTAAACTTTAGTGTGCATCTTTCCAATTATCTGCAATTCCAACTTCCACCTCTAATGGTATAGAAAGTTTAACAATATTTTCCATCGTTTCCTTTATAAATTTTGTTGCATAATCGATTTTATCTTCCTTTACCTCAAATACAAGTTCATCGTGCACCTGAAGAAGCATACGAATATCATTTATTAAGTTATTTTGTGCCAAGGCATTTTGAATTTTTATCATCGCCATTTTTATAATATCTGCGGCACTTCCTTGAATAGGAGCGTTAATTGCGGCACGTTCGGCATAGGATTTTAACTTTGGATTATTGATATTTGTGATAAAACATTTTCTACCATACAAAGTTTTGATATATCCATATTGATGAGCAAATTCTTTGGTTTTTTCCATATATTCTTTTATTTCAGGGAAATTTTTAAAGTAATTATCAATATATTCTTTTGCTTCGGATTGTGGAATATCCAGTTGGTTTGCAAGTCCAAAAGGAGAAATTCCATAAATAATTCCAAAATTGATAGCCTTTGCCTTTCGTCTTATATCCGAAGTCATTTCAGATTCAGGTATGCCAAAAACTTGAGAAGCAGTCCTTGTATGAATATCAACATTATCAATAAAAGCCTGTTTCAAATTTTTCACATTTGCAACATCTGCCATAATGCGAAGTTCAATTTGAGAATAATCCGCTGCCAAAATTTTATATCCATTTGATGATATAAAAGTCTTTCTTATATCCTTTCCAAGTTCTGTTCTGATAGGTATGTTTTGAAGATTTGGGTCATTAGATGAAAGTCTTCCTGTTGATGTGCCACATTGAAAATAGTTTGTATGCACACGTCCATCACGACTTAAAATTTGTTTTGGAAGAGCATCTGTATAGGTGCTTTTAAGTTTTGCAATTTCACGATATTTTAAAACCTTGTCTGCGATTTCAAAACCTTGATAGCTAAGTTGTTTTAATACATCAATATCGGTTGAGTAATTATCATTTGATTTTTTCTTTGCAGGATAGGGAAGTCCCATAGTATCAAACAACATTTCCCCAAGTTGTTTTGGCGACATAATGTTGAAAGTTTGTCCTGTGATTGAAAAAATTTCACCCTCCAAAGATGAAAGAATTTTTTCAAATTCAAGGCTAAGTTCAGAAAGGTGTGTGCTGTTAATTTTGATACCCCATTCTTCCATAGAAAAAAGTATATTTACAAGTGGAAGGTCAATATCATAATAAACTTTTTTTAACTCTTCATCACTATCAAGTCGTGATTTTAAAACATTATAAAGTCGTAAAGTAATGTCCGCATCTTCGGCAGCATAATCAAGAGCCTTTTCAAGAGGAGCTTCTGCAAATGTAATTTGAGCTTTACCACTTCCACATACATCAGAAAAATGTATTGTTGTATAGTTAAGGTGGTTTAATGCCAAATCGTCCATATTGTGAAGATTGCGGGTATTATCCAAATCATAACTCATTACCATAGTATCTTCCACAGGATATACATTTATGCCAAGTTGCTTAAATATATGCATATCATATTTTATATTGTGTCCGATTTTTATAATGTTTTTGTTTTCAAGAAGAGGCTTAATATTTTTCACAATGTCATCTATTGGGATTTGATTTTCAACCAAAGTATCCTTTCCATCATTAAATAAATCCGCACCATCAAAAACCTTTTTTATATGATGTATTGGTATATAGCAAGCATCACCTTCATCAGTTGCAATTGACATTCCTACAATAGAGGCACTAAGGCTGTCAAGTCCAGTCGTTTCTGTATCTACTGCAAAGATTTTTTTATCTTCACATTTTTTAATCCATTTTTGAAGGGTTGGAATATCTCTTACCAATTCATAATGTTTTTCAATTTGTTTAATTTTTGGTTTATTTATAATAACAGGTTCAATATTATTATTTGTATTATTTTGAGCGGGAGTTTTTGAAACTTCCTCAATAAATTTATTTGTTTTGTTTATAAGGGATTTAAACTCCATTTCATTTATGAAATTCAAAAGTTTTTCTGCATCAACAGGAGTTTTTTTCAATTCCTCAATCGGAGTAGAAAGAGGCACATCTTTTTTAAGTGTTGCAAGTTGTTTTGAAATTTTTGAAAGTTCGGCATTTGCTTCAATCGTTTCACGACGCTTGTCTTGTTTTATATTTCTTGCATTTAATAAAAGGTTTTCAAGGTTGCCATATTTGTTGATAAGCTCAGATGCGGTCTTTGGTCCAATACCTTTTACTCCAGGGATATTATCGGTTGAATCTCCGATAAGTGCTTGAACATCAACAACCTTACTTGGCTCTACACCAAATTTGTTAAACACAACATCTTTATCCACAACCTTTTGTTTTAGTGGGTCAAAGATAGCAACATTCGTGTCAAGGAGTTGCATTAAATCTTTATCAGAAGAATAAATAACTACATTATCACCATTTTGTTTTGCAAGTTCTGCATAGGTTGCAATTAAATCATCTGCTTCAAATCCAAGTTGTTCAATAGATGGAAGATTAAATGCTTCAACAGCCTTTCTTATATATGCGAATTGAGGGACAAGTTCAGCAGGAATTTCTTGACGATTTGTTTTATATTCTGGATATATTTCATTTCGAAAATTTTTTCGTGCGGCATCAAAAATTACAACGACTATTTCATCTTTGCCATCTCTTTCAATAAGGAGTTTTAAAAGCATATTGCAAAAGCCATATACAGCCCCCACAGGCAAATTATCACTTCGTGAAATAGGGGGAAGAGCATAAAATGCACGAAATATATAACCAGACCCATCAACCAAAATATACTTTTTATTCATAATACTTTCCCCTTTTTTATTTAACAGATTTGATTATATAGGGAAAACTTGAAATTACAATAAAATAAATGTTGCATTTTTTCTTAATAATGATAGTTTTTTTATAAATAAAAACAGGAGAATATTATGAGTTTAAAATATGAAGTTTTAGGAAGTTGTGGTAAATCAAGACTTGGAATTTTACACACAAAACATGGTGATATTCATACACCTTGCTTTATGCCAGTTGGAACTTGCGGAACGGTAAAGGCTCTTCGTCCCGAAGATGTTTCAGCCACAGGTGCGGAGATTTTGCTTGGTAATACATACCATTTAATGCTTCGCCCAACTGCAGAGTTAGTTCATAAAATGGGTGGACTTCATAAATTTATGAATTGGGATAAGCCAATTTTAACTGATTCTGGTGGTTTTCAGGTTATGAGTTTAGAAGGGCTTCGTAAAATCACAGAAGACGGAGTTGAATTTCAATCACATATAGATGGTGGTCAAAAACATATGCTTACACCTGAACGTTCAGTGGAAATCCAATATTTATTGGACAGCAATATTACAATGTGTTTTGATGAATGTCTTTCATGGCCAGTTGAAAAGGAACACGCCGAAAAATCAATGCGTATGTCAATGCGTTGGGCAAAGCGTTCTTATGATGCCTTTAAACAACGTGATGGATATGGAATTTTTGGTATAGTTCAGGGAAGTATGTTTAAGGATTTACGACTTGAATCCATTGAAAAATTAAAGGCAATTCCATTTGATGGTTATGCAGTTGGTGGACTTGCCATAGGTGAACCACAAGAAACTATGTTCGAAGTTTTGGATTACACCGTTGAAAATTTACCTGATAACAAACCTCGTTATCTTATGGGTGTTGGAAAACCATCTGATATTGTTGGCGGTGTATTAAGGGGGATTGATATGTTCGATTGTGTTATGCCAACTCGAAGTGGACGCACAGGTCAAGCCTTTGTCCGTGGTGGATTTTTAAATATCAACAATGCTTGTCATAAGGAAGACCCAAGACCACTTGATGAAAAATGTCAATGCCCAACATGTAAGCATTACAGCCGTGCATATTTGCATCATCTTTTTAATGCAAAGGAAATTTTGGGATATACATTGCTTTCACAACATAATATTTGGTATTACCAAGATTTAATGAGAGATATTCGTGAAGCAATTAAGGAAAACAGATACGAAGAATTTGCAAAAAATTTCTTTGAAACAAATAAGTGTTAAGGGGTAATTTTTTACCCTTTAAATTCCTTAAATTTTTCCAAAAGTTTTTGTGGAATTTTTACTTCATAAATTTGACTTTTTTCAAGTTTTCTTAATTCAAGCCCAGCATAACTTATACGAATAAGTTTATTTACTTCGTATCCCAATGCTTGCATAGTGCGTCTGATTTCGCGATTTTTACCTTCTATCAATTTTACAGTCAACCAAGAATTTGATGATAAAACCTTATCAACTTTTACATCAATTTTTTTGTATTTTATGCCATCAACAACAATACCATTTTTAAGTTTTAAAATATCTTCCTTTGAAAGTTTTCCACGAACACGGACCTGATAAATTCGTTCAAATTCATTTTTTGGACTTTCCATAAAACGTTGAAATTCACCATCATTGGTCAAAAGCAACAAACCTTCGGAATTCAAATCTAATCGTCCAATAGAAAGAAGTCGACCAAACTTATCTCCAATATCATCAAATATAGTTTTTCTTCCATTTTCATCACTGTAAGTTGTGATAAGTCCAACAGGTTTATGATATATATAAAGTTTTGTTTCTTCCTTTTGATTAAGTGGTTTGCCATCAACCAAAATGCAATCATCATCAGACACATTAAGTGCAGGGGAGCTAATCACATTTCCATTTACTGAAACTTTTCCATCAAGGATTAACTTTTCCGCCATACGACGAGAACAAAGTCCACTTCCTGCAATTATCTTAGCTATTCTGTTTTTTTCTTTTTGCATTTCTTTCAATCCTTAATGATTCTTTTATAAAAATCCTATCATTATTTTTATTTATTTTAAAGGACTTTTTCATTTCTTTGAAATAAAAGAATCTTAATTGAAATGCACAAAAAAGCCATATTATAGAACACACCAAACCAAACAAAGGAATGTGATAATTTATAAATTCTGATGATGGTAAAGTGTTTTGTATAAATAAAATTACAAGCCCAGCAATAACTCCACCCAAAGGGTTTATTATTCCTTCAAGGAAAGTTCGAATTTTTGCTCTGACCTTTGATGAAATAACATTAAATGCCATATTTACGGAATTTGCCTGAACCGACATACCAATCAAATCTTGCATATATTCTGTAAGTATTATTGCCCAAAATTGTGGATATATTATAATAAGGGACAAACCAACAATTTGTGAAAATGGCAAATACAAAAATCCTCGTATTACTCCAATTTTTTTAATAACCTTTGGTGCAATAAAAAATTGCATTACCAAGGCGGATAGTTGAGTAATTATTGTAAAAAATCCCATAAATGAAGCAATTTTTTCAGGTGTTTCATATTTTATAACAAGGAATTGAGAATAATAAAAATATGTAAGTGTGTTCACCAACCAAAACGAAATAAAAGTAATACTTAAATATTTTATAAAAGATGATTGCATATAATGCTTTGCCCCATCTTTAAAATTATTTATCAATGTCTTAAAATTTTTAGAACTAAGTTTGTCTTCAATATAATCACTTTTTATAAATGAAAGCAATATATAGGAAATTGCAGTTCCAAAAATCCATAACCAAATCAAATAAAGGTTTGAAAAATATTTTGGAATTTGATTCGCAATCACACCTCCTGAAATTGATGCAATGATATTTGCACTTCCAAGTATAGGATAAACCTTTGATGCATTTGATGGTGCCACATTTTCATTTATCAAAGCCCATAATTGTATTTGAAATATTGAAGGTATAGAAATAATCAAAATACTTAATAAAAGTAAAATTAAGTATAAATAATTTTCGGAAAATATTGATTCGTTTTTTATTACAAATATCTCCAAACATAAAAAAGCAATAAATATTATTTGAGAAACTTTTATAATATTTTGTTTCTTAAAAATATCAGAAAAAAATGCAGAAATAATATTTATAAAAAATGCCCCTAATGCTGAAAATATAAAATAATATGGCAAGCTATTAGAGTCAGTTTTGCTTATCAAAAATGAATAAACACCAGCCCCACCAGCAATTTGACCAATTTGTAATAAAAGCAGTATTACAAAAAACAATAAATTTTTTTTATCTTTTATAAATTCTTTCATTACTTAAGTCCTATAAATTTGGTCATCATATTAGGTTCAACGCCCTTTACCACAGGTAATCTTTCAACAACAGGGAATTTACCTTTCTTTGGTGAATCTCCCCATTTACCACCAGCACTCCATACAAGGGATGCAATTTCAAAATCACCATTATATGAAAGCAAATTTTTAGCAATAAGGATATACATATCCTTGCCATTTATTATTTTTATAAGTGATTGAGAATTATCCATACCTGCAGGATTTGTAATTGAAAGATTATTCAATAACCAAAGTGTATTTATATGTCTTTCAAAATTTATCATCGCCACGATTGGTTTAGATGTTTTAACCATAGGTAATTTCCAAAATTCAAGTTCTGAAATACCATTAGGATTTTTTTTATCACTTATTAACACAGAAAAATCAAGTCCAGAATTTTTTTCCATAATCCAATCTTTAATTCCAACTTTTATATAAAGGAAATTATTATCTTCGCCAATACCTAAATAAGTCAATTCGTCATTTTTATTTGAGTATGTAGAATTTTTAATTTTGTTATCAATTTCATTTATAATATTTTTTACGTTAACAAGTTTGTATTTTATATCAGAATTCTTTATATGAACATATTTTATGTTGTCCGCCAAAGGAATAAATAAATCTTCATCTGATTTATTTGTATCAAAGGTATTTTTGTAAACCAAATAATAAACATCATTTCCCTTTTCTTTTATTTTTATATAGGCATCTATGGCAACACTTCCTTGATGTTTTGGAATATAAATACTTGTGTTTGGCATAGTAATATATACAACTTTATCCGAAGAGGACGTAAGCTCTGTATTATAATTTTCAATAATAGTATTTTGTTCAAAATCAGGACTAGCATTAAAAAGGTCCATAAACTTTTTATGGTTTTTATCTTTGAATTTGAAAACTATTGTTGCATAGGACGGAAGTTTTTCAAAATAAATAACACCATTTTTATTTTTGAATTTTATGGCATCATTGCTTTTGAAAATAACGTCCAAATCAACATCAGATAAATATTTTTCAAGGTTTAATTTAAAATACTTATATTGATTTGAAAGGTTTGATACAACCAAAGCATAATCATCTCCATTGTTAAGGAAATAAGTATAAACTTTTTTATCAAAGAAAGGATAATAACCAATATCTCCCTTAAAGAACAAATAATCATATTTATTTTTAAATTTTATCAATTCTTTATAGTAAGAAAGCAAAGAGTTTTTATCATTTTTTTGAAGCTCTACATTATGCACAAAATAATCTTCGGATATAGGCATAAGAGTTTTATTTGCACTTGAAAATCCACCATTTTTTGACCTGTCCCAAGCCATAGTATGTGATGGAGTATGAAGCCAAAAATCAGGTCTGTTTGCACTTCTATCACTTAAACCTTCAAGCCCAATTTCATCACCAAAATAAATTTTTGTTTGCACTGGAGTCAATATAAGTAGTGATGCAGCCAATTTAAGTTCATTCATAGTTGGATTTATAAATCGAGAAGCAATTCTTGCCCCATCATGGTCAGAATTATAATAAATTCTGTCTTGAAGTTTATTGATTTGATATTTTAAATTATTTACAAATGCATTTGCAATATAATCACTTGTCAAAAATTCAGAAAACATAATCTTTCTATAAGGCCAAAATTCATCAGTCATAGTATTACCAAGCATTGCATCAAATGTTGCACGATTATCTTCCTTATATGACATATTGTAAGGTATAGGAATAGTTTCAGCAATAAGCACTTTATCAGGTCCATATTTATCCATTAAATGCTTTTTCATTTTTCGCCAAAATACAAAATTTTCAGGTTGATGGAATTGAAGCTCTTCCCCTGGACCATTTATAAATAAATGTTTTGTAGCATCTACACGGAAACCATCAACCCCCATATCCAACCAAAAATCCATAACACTTAAAATATAATCTTGAACTTCTTGATTATAAAATTGAAGGAAAGGAGATTTTCCCCACAAAGAATAATAATATCTTCCGTTTGGAAGTTTATTCCAAGCAGAAGATGTGAATTGATTTGCATAATCATTGAAATTCATCCAGTTGCCTTCTAATGGTTTATCGCTTGTAATAATCCAATCTTTGTATTTGCTTGTGTCTGGATGTTCAAGTATGTCTTTAAATATAAAATTTTCAACGGAAATAACAGTTGTAACAAAATCAATTACAACGCGAAGGTCGCGTTTTTTTGCCTCTTTTAAAAGTCGTTGAAAATCCTCTTTTGTTCCCAAATCTGGATTGATAGATTTAAGGTTTTTAACCTCATATCCATAATTTGAACGAAGTTTAGTTTCATCTGTCAAAGAATCCATAATAGGCATAAGGTAAATAGTATTTACCCCAAGACTTTTTATATAATCAAGTTTTTCTGTGATTCCATTAAAATCACCGATACCATCACCATCGCTGTCATTAAAAGCCTTTGGTAAAATGTGATAAATTACCATCTTTTCATACCATTTATATCTTTGATGTTCGGTATTAAATTTAAAAACGAATGCAAAAATTATAGCTGTTAATATAAATATAATGCCAAAGTATTTAATATACTTTTTATTCATAGAAGTCTCCTTTTTTCCCATTTACAAGAATATAGCATTATATAAATATTTTTTTCAATAAAATTATATTTTTTTATTTGCAAATGAACAAATTGAAAAAAGAACTTGTGATAAAATTATTTCTTGTGGAGAATTTGATGTTTTACACATAATTTCAGCCTCATTTAATTTTGAAATAATTTTAATAATTTTTGTTGTGTTCCAAAACTTTAATTGTCTTTCATAACTTGGTTTTAATTTGAAAAATATTTGAGGTCTTACATTTTCAATTACCATAGAAATTGAATTTCCATTTTCTACTTCTCCTGCCATAAAATAAAGGTTTTTAAAGTGATATAACACAGTCCTTATAAGCTGAACAGGATATACTCCTTCGTTTAATAATCTTGGTAATATAGAGGAGAGTTTTTTATTGTTTCCTTCGGCAACAGCTAAAGGTAAATCACCCATATTTAAAACAGATGAATCCATAACACAATTCATTGCATCATCAATGGTAATTGAATCTTTGCCATAAAGGTAAAGACAAAGTTTTTCAAGTTCCATTCTTGTAGTTGCTCGGTTTTCGCCAAAATTATCGCGAAGATATAATAACACTTCATCTGGTATTTTTTTTATACCATTTTTTACAAGAGTTTGTCTTATAAGGTTTGAAAGATTTTCACCATCATCAACATAACTTGGATATGATGCCAATCTTGGATTTGTTTCAAATAAGATTCGAAGTTTTGAAGATGGGGGCAATTCGTCCGCAGACATTATTATAAAAGCCTCCAACTTTTCATTTGTTTTAAGAAGGTCTTTTAATGTATCTGCAATATCATTTGTCGCATCTTTGATTTTTATAACTTTCCTTGATGATAAAAAAGATATAGTTGTTGCTTCGTCAATAAGTTTTGATGGGTCCGCTTTTATATCTTCAGCTTTAAATTCGAATACAGAAAATCCATCTTCGCTGTCAGGAGCAATCGCATCTGATGTTGCATTAAAATTTTCCAAAACTTGCCCTCTGTCTGGGCCATAAAAAAGTATTCCAGAAAGATTGGTAAATTTGTTCTTTAATGCATTATTGAAATCAGAAAGTTTAAATTTAGCCATTTGTTTTATCTGTAAAGTAAGTTATTATTGCAAAATAAATTTGTTCGCCAATACTTTTTATTGCAAGATTTATTGCATTATTTTTTAACATTTCAGTTGAAAATTGGTCCTTTAAAATATTATATGAAATTTGTGAAACTGCATTTTTATTTAAAATCACAGATTTGGTATTTGCATTTATCAACATATAATTTGCATTGATTGTAATCAAATAAGATGATGCAATACCATCATTTTTAATTGTATAATCAGTGATAGCAGGTTGAGATAAAGTAATATTCAAATAATATTTTGGATTTACAGGTTTGCCATCAGGAGTAAGTTGGTTCAAAAGACTATTTCTTAAATCCACACCCCATTTTCCATCATATCCCTTAACAGGAGGGATTGAAATTTTGCTTGTTTGTTGGGACAAATCATTATATGCAGTTTTTTTATACATAGGTTTAAAACCGCAAGCATTAAGAGTAATACATAATAATAAAGTAATAATTTTAAGCATTTTCTTTTTCCATATTTTCTAGGTAATTATAAAGAGCCTTTAATACATTAGATGCAGTTTTAAAAGTTGGCTCGTCCTTTGTTTCAACTGTTATATCAGCCTTTGCATAAATAGGATACCTTTCATCAATAAGTTTTTGTAAAATTTTTGATGAATCATAATTTAAAAGAAGAGGGCGTGTATCCTTAAAACTTGTCCTTTTGACAAGCAAAGGCAAATCAGCCTTAAGCCAAATTGTAATAGCTTTTTCCTTTGTAAGTTTTCTTACATTATCAATAATAAAAGCCCCTTCGCCAGTTGATAAAATTTGTATTTTATTATCGGATAAAAGTCTGTTTATAACCTTGTCTTCAACACGACGAAATTCCTTTTCTCCGTAAATTGAAAAAATATCAACAACGGAACAGCCCGCAGCCTTTACAATTTCACTGTCTGAATCAATAAAGGGAAAAGAAAGTTTTTTTGCAATTAACTTTCCCACAGATGTTTTTCCCGCACCCATAAGTCCTACTATTACAATAGGTTTATCAATTTTATTTTTAATAGCATTTATATCAATCATCTTCACCACAATATTTTTTTCTTTTATTTATAGCATTATAAAATTTGATTTAAAACAAAAAATTTCAAATTTCCCTAAAAAATAAAATATTTACAAAAAAATAATTTTGTGTTAATTTTACAAAGGAAGGATATGAAAATGAGTTTATTGGAAAACTTTTTGGGCTTTGCCGCAAATAACAAAGATAAAATTATTGCTGGAACACGACTTGCTGTTCACGGACTTCCATGGGTAGTTGGGGCAACATGTGTTTTTGGTGGCATTTACGGACTTCCTGCATATCTTGGAATTACATATCCTCAAACATTGATTGAAAAACTTCAAAAGGAAAAACATTTGCCAGAGGCTTATAAGCTATGGTGGACTATGACAAATTGGGAAAAAATTGATGATAATAAGTATAAATCTATTTATGCGAAAAATCATAACCTAACTCCTACCGAGATAAATTCTTTATACAGCAGTCTTAAAATTAAATAAAAAATATTTTTCATAAAATATAACTTGACTTTATTGCAAAAATCAGTATCATATACCCCATCGTGGGAAGATGGCTGAGCGGTCAAAAGCAACAGACTGTAAATCTGTCGCCTTCGGGCTACATAGGTTCGAATCCTGTTCTTCCCACCATTTCTTTATTAAATTTTTCCTTAAAATCCTATTTACTAAAATGACAAATTTTGTTATTATATATGTTATAATAAGAAGGAGATTTTATGACAAAACCACGAATGCTTCCTGGTCGCCCATATCCACTTGGTGCGAATTATGACGGAAGAGGAACTAATTTTGCATTATTTTCAAGAAATGCAGAAAAAGTTGAACTATGTTTTTTTGATGATAAGGGTAAAACTGAAATCGCCAGAGTCGAACTTCAAGATTATACAGACGAAGTTTGGCATTGCTATTTACCAGATGTAAAACCAGGACAACTTTACGGTTATCGTGTTTATGGTAAATATGCCCCTCTTGAAGGACATCGTTTTAATGGTAATAAACTTCTTATTGACCCGTATGCAAAGGCGATGTTTGGAAAAATCATTTGGTCAAGTGCTTTGTTCCCATATAAATTTAACAGTCCAGAAAAGGATTTATCTTTTGATGAACGCGACAGTGCAAAATATATGCCAAAGTGTGTAGTTGTTGATGATACCTATAAATGGGTAAATAATGATAAACCAGAAACCAGACGTAGTAATTCCATTTTTTATGAAGTGCATGTAAAGGGGTTTTCAAAACAAAATCCAAAAATTCCAGAAAGGATTCGTGGCACATTTGAGGCTTTATCACACAAAAATTCAATCAATTATTTTAAGGATTTAGGAATAACCGCAATAGAGCTTCTTCCATCACAATGTTTTTTCTTGGGCTCAATCCCAGAAAGAAAAAGCCTTTATAATTATTGGGGATATAATACAGTAAATTTCTTTACACCTGAACCTGCATATCTTTATTCAAAGGATATAAACGAATTCAAAGAAATGGTTGATAAATACCATTCTGCAGGTTTGGAAATTATTATGGACGTTGTATATAATCATACTCCAGAAGGCAATCATCTTGGTCCAATGTTTTCTTTTAAGGGAATTGATAATGCTTATTATTATCGATTAGTAAAGGGTAATCCACGATATTATGATGATACAACAGGTTGTGGTAATACACTTAATTTTGATAATTCCCGAGTTGTGCAAATGACAATGGATTCGCTTCGTTATTGGGCAACGGAAATGAAAGTTGATGGTTTCCGTTTTGATTTGGCTGTATCTTTGGGTCGAAATGATAATGGTTTCAGTCGTGAATCTGATTTCTATGATGCTATGGCACAGGACCCAGTTTTGCAAAAGGTAAAACGAATTGCTGAACCTTGGGATATTGGACTTGGCGGATATCAGGTTGGAAATTTCCCACCAGGCTGGAGTGAATGGAATGGACGTTATCGTGATACAATCCGCCGTTTTTGGCGTGGAGATGATGGTCAAATCGGTGATATGGCAACAAGATTTACTGGTTCCTCCGAACTTTTTGATAAATATGGTCGTCGACCTTGGTCCACAGTGAACTTTATTACTGCACATGATGGCTTTACAATGAACGATTTGGTTTCTTATGATTATAAGCATAATGATGCGAATGGGGAAGAAAATCGTGATGGTGATAATGGTAATGAAAGCTATAATTATGGCGAAGAAGGACCAACTACTAATGCCAAAATCAATACTATAAGAACAAGACAAATGAAAAATTTCTTTGCAACTCTTATGCTTTCACAGGGACTTCCTATGATGCTTGGTGGTGATGAAATGAAACGAACCCAAGACGGCAACAATAATGCCTATTGCCAAGATAATAAAATAAGCTGGTATAATTGGAAATTATTGAGTAAAAATAAGGAATTATATGACTTTGTAAAAAGAATTATTGAAATTCGAAAAAATCATATTGTATTCCGACGTTCAAAGTTTTTTAAGGGACAAAGGATTCCAGGCACAAGGAACAAAGATATTACATGGCTTACCCCAGCTGGTGTCGAAATGATAACCAACGACTGGCATAATCCAAAAAACAAGACATTGATTTTTAAAATTTCTGGTGAAGCAGGGGACAAATTCCATCTTGATAAAAATGGAAATGCAACCCCAGACCATAACTTTTTTGTTATAATGAATGCGGATACAAAGAAAATCAAATCTATTATTCCACCAACCCAACCTCCATATAAACAATGGCGAGTTATGTTTGATACATCTGAATATAATAAGGATAATGAAATCATTAAAAATACAATAACTATCAACCCACGAACCTTTATTTTGCTCATTGCCGAATAAGGTTCATATCTTGAAGTTTTGGATTTTAATCCTTATATAAAGTCTTATACTTGACTAGATTTAATTTATTTGCTACTTTAATCAGTATTAACTAAAGGAATAATGATATGTTTGATAAAATAAAAAAATCAAAAGAAAAAGACGAAAATTCTTTACCAAAAGCTGAAGTTCAAACAAATGATACAATAAATGATATTTGTCTTCTTCCTCTTCGTGATATAGTTGTTTTTCCATCTATGTTGGTTCCTATATTTATAGGACGTGGAAAATCCATTGCTACAATAGAAGAGGCAATGAAACGAGATAAAAAGATTGTTGTTGTATCTCAACGTGATGGTAATGTGAATAATCCAAACCAAAATGATTTGTTTGAAATTGGTGTAAAGGCTAATATTATTCAAATGTTAAAATTACAAGATAATACAATTAAACTTTTAATCGAAGCAACTGATAAGGTTAAAATAAATTCTGTTGATATGTCAAAACCATACTTAACTGCAAATATTGAAGTTGTGAACGAAGATTTGGATTTCGCGAACCAAGATGTTGAAATCTTGACAAAGGCTATTGCAAATTCCTTTTCACGTTATGCAAAATTGAATAAGGAAATTATGGTTGAAAACATTGGCGATTTAACAAAAATTGATAATCCAATGTTGCTTATCGATACTGTTGTAATGAGCTTGAATGTCAAAGTTGATAAAAAACAAGATATTTTAGAAGCAAGCACAATAAAATCCAAACTTGAAAAGGTTTATTCAATTATTGAAGCCGAGCTTGAGTTTATCAAAATCGACAGACGTATTCGAAATCGTGTAAAACAATCCATTGATAAAAATCAAAAGGAATTTTACCTTAACGAACAAATTCGTGCTATACAAAAGGAACTTGGTGAAGACGATGATGATTTTGCTTCTTTGGAAGAAAAACTTGATAATGCAGGATTACCAAACGAGGCTTTGTTAAAGGCAAAAAATGAACTTAAAAAGCTCAAAAAAATGACTCCACAATCTCCAGAAGCAACCGTGATAAGAAATTATCTTGATTGTATTCTTGAATTGCCATGGAAGAAAAAATCTGAACTTCAAACAGATATAGATTTGGCGGAAAAAATATTAAATGATGAACACTATGCTCTTGAAAAGGTAAAGGAACGTATTTTGGAATTTTTAAGTGTTCAAAAACGTGTTGGTTGTTCAAAGGGAACTATCCTTTGCTTTATGGGTCCTCCTGGGGTTGGTAAAACTTCACTTGGAAAATCCGTTGCAAAGGCAACAGGTCGCATCTTTGAAAAACTATCTTTGGGTGGTGTTCGTGATGAAGCAGAAATTCGTGGACACAGAAGAACTTATATCGGTTCACAATGTGGTAAAATTTTATCTATTATGAAGCGTGCAGGAGTTAACAATCCTTTGATAATGCTTGATGAAATCGATAAAATGGGTATGGATAATCGTGGCGATCCAGCAAGTGCAATGTTAGAGGTCCTTGACCCAGAACAAAATAATACTTTTAATGATCATTATCTTGATATGGACTATGACTTATCAAATGTAATGTTTATTGCCACAGCCAACAGCTATGACATACCAAAACCATTACTTGACCGAATGGAAATAATTGAACTTTCTGGATACACAGAAGATGAAAAAGTTGAAATTGCAAAACGACATATCGTTCCAAAAACACTTGTGAAAAATGGATTATCAAAGGAAGAATTTACAGTTTCTGATGATGCAATCCGCGATATTATAAGATATTATACAAGGGAATCAGGTGTTCGTGGACTTGAACGTTATATTGATAAACTTATGCGTAAATCAGTTCGCAAACTTTGTGATAATTGTGTTGATGAAAATTCTTCTGATTTATTTAAACTTGAAAAATCGGAAAAACAAAAATCAAAACCAACAAAGGTAAAAATTACTGCGAAAAACCTTTCTGAATATTTGGGTGTAAAGCGTTTTGATTATGGCAAATCTGAAACCGAAGATGCTGTCGGTGTTGTAACTGGACTTGCATGGACCGAAGTCGGTGGTGAACTTTTGCAAATTGAATCTGCTGCTATGATGGGAAAGGGTGTTGCTGTCTTTACTGGAAAACTTGGTGATGTTATGAAGGAAAGTATTGAAACTGCAAAATCCTATGTCCGAAGCCGTTCAACACAATTTGGTATCAATCCGAAAATTTGGGATAAAATTGATATTCATATTCATGTTCCAGAAGGTGCAACACCAAAGGACGGACCATCTGCTGGTATAGCGATGATGACATCTATTGTTTCAACATTAACCGAAATTCCAGTTAAAAAAGATGTTGCAATGACTGGAGAAATCACACTTAGAGGTAGAGTTCTTCCAATCGGTGGACTAAAGGAAAAATTGCTTGCTGCTCTTCGTGGAGGAATAAAAACAGTAATGATTCCATTTGAAAATGTAAAGGATTTAGAGGAAATTCCACAGGTTGTAAAAGATGGATTAAAGATTATTCCAGTAAAGTCAGCCGAGGAAGTTTTAAAGGTTGCTCTTTCAAAACCACTTACTCCTTTACAAGAGGAAAACCTTTTTGAAACGGTGTTAAAAACACCCTCACAACCAGTTATAGTTCAATAACCCAAAAGCCTCAATTATTTGAGGCTTTTTAAAACGAGTTTTGCTAATTTTTCACAAGTAGCTAAAGTTTTATATCCAGTAATTTGTTGAATTGCTGATTTATATAACTCTTTGTCATTACAAACAGAAATTATTTTTTCAATAAACTTATTTGTATTATTGTATTCAATTTCAATTATCGGATTATAATCAAATTGCAAATTTAAAAGTGAAGTAAAATTCATTTCAAATGAAATAATTGGTTTGTCTGCAATCATTAACATAGGTATGGAACCTGACCCACTTTTAAATTTATTTTTATATGGTGCAACCATCAAATCAACCATACTTAAATAGGAGTTTAAATTTTCATTATCAAATAGTCCAGTTATAAAAATTCGATTTTGTAAATTCCTTTTTTTAGAAAGTTTTATAAGATTATTATAAGGTTTATTTAAAGTATAATTTGTTCCACCAATAATTAAAAGTTTATAATTTGGTGGAAGTTTTTTTAACATCTGTATCATCAATTTATGTCTTTTGATGCCATTGATAAATCCCAACATTGCAATGATTTTATCGCCTTGTTTATAACAAAGTTTAGACTTTATTTCATCAATAATTTTAGTATTGATTTTTTCATTATTAAAATTTGTTTTAACAGGGTCAATTCCAAGAAATGATTTTATTCCAAATTGCGCTAAATTTAATGCCATAACAGGAGTATTTACAATAAATGATACATTTTGAATGTTTTTAATTTTATAAAAGTAATCATTAAAAATATCATTTGAAAATTTTGTAAATTTTTTTATTTGCATTGGTGGAGTATGTAGATATATAAGAATTTTTTTGTTTTTATAATTTTTATTTATGTAAAGCAAAATTTCATAAAACAACTTCATTGAAGTTTCAATTTTTGTATTATTCGTTTCAAAAAAGCTGAATTCGTGTTGAAAAATTATATAATCATATTGTTGAATATTATTAAGGATTTGCTTGTAATAAAATAAATCAATTTTATAGTCATTATGGTTTATAAATTTTTTATCAAGAGAGTGAATTTCATTTTTTATATTTAATTTATCCAATCCATATTTTAATGCCTTTGCAAAATCAGCAATTCCACAAATTGTATTATAAGTTGAAATTTGCAAAATTGATTTACTTTTGAATTTTTTTAAATCTACATTATCAGTATTCAAAGAATTTTTGATATAGTCATTATAAAAAAGTTCATGAAAGTTGATATTTTTTTCATAGTTTTTATGAAAGTGTTTAAAAATGTTTAACATTTATTTCTCCTGCTTTTTATTAAAAAATCCATATATCAAAGATAATGGCTGGGCAGTTCAAAAAGTAAGCAAGATTACTCCTATAGCTTTTGAAATACAGTGACTATATTCCTGTTGCATAACTATAGCTACCCAACCACAAAGGATTGGGCAATAGTTATTACTTTCGTAATAATAACGAAGCTATTACTCCGTCTTGCTTAAAGGAATTTTGAAGTTCCCCATACCATCTTTGATATGTAAACTACAACTTATTCTATTATGATTAGAAAAAGTCATAATATTAAATTATTATAATGTATTTTATACACACATATCAATAAAAAAATACCTCCCAAGAAAAGGAAGGTATTTTAAAAAGTTTTTTATAGTTTTTATTTTAATGGAATATCAAGTCGAACCAAAAGTCCACCAAGTTTTTTTCCATCAAGAAGGAATATTTCACCACCGTGTTGATGAATAATTTCTTGAACTATTGCAAGCCCAAGTCCAACCCCTCCAGTAGCAGAGTTTCGAGAATTTTCAAGTCGTGTAAATGGTTTAAGCATATCTTCACGCTTGTCTTCTGGAATACCTTTACCGTTATCCTCTATGAACACAGAAAGTGATTCGTCAGCTTGCTTTATATCAATTACAATTTTCTTTTTTGAATATCTGATTGCATTGGTAATTATATTTGAAATTGCCCTTTCCATAGCAGATGGACGAACCGTTGCAAAATAATTTTTCTTTGCATTTATTTTTATATCATAATTACCCTTGTTAAGTTTCCTTACAACATTTTTTATAAGGGCAGTTATATTTGTTCGTTCAGAATTTTCAGCAATATTACCCTTTGCATAATCAAGGTAAGAGTTAATCATTTTTTCCATATCTTCAATATCATTTAACAAAGCAAATTGCAAATCCTTGTCATCACAAAATTCCAATTCAAGTTTCATTCTTGTAAGCGGAGTTTTTAAATCATGTGAAATTCCAGAAAGCATATTTGTCCTTGATTTCAAATATCTTTGCATACGGTTATATGTTTTTAAAAAGGCATTACCCGCATCTCTTATTTGTATAGGACCAGATGGCATAAAACCATTTATTTCTTCTCCACGACCAGCCTTTTTCAAAGCAGATGTTAACTTTTTAATTGAATCGACTTGATTTTTCGCAAATGGAATTGCAATAGCAAGGAAAATAATAATACTTCCAAGCACCCAAAGGAAGAATATATAAATAGTTTTTGAAAACACAGATTTCAAAGATGAATTTATCACCAATACGCCATTAGGATATTGTATTTTAACTTCTAAGACATTAGTATTTTCATCAGAAGACAAAGAGTAAGGATATTTAATATTTTGATTTAAAAACTTTCTTATATAACGAAGTGAAAGTTGTTCCAAACGCTTTGAATTTTTCTTTTTTGTGATTTTTTCACCATCAAGGAAATCAATGTTAATAGAATAATTCTTTTTTGCCATATTTTTTGTTTCAAGGAATTCTTCAGGAGTTTTATCCTGTGCCTTTAAATCCATAATAGTCAAAACATTACCCGCAAAAATCATTGCAGATTGGTTTGAAATATTTTTCCAATGACGTTGATAAAAAATATATCCACTTAAAACCTGTGATAATACCAAAGGAAGTATAATAAGTATAAGGATTCTAGCCATAATTCCCTTTGGAAAATATGTTCTTATTTCAAAAAATTTTTTCAATCTGTTATTCATATTTATCTCCTTATGCTATAAATTTATACCCTTTGTTTCGAACTGTTAAAATACACTCAGGTGCTTTTATATCAGTTTCTATTTTACGGCGAAGTCGAGTAATTACAACATCAACTCCACGTTCATCTTTTATGTCAAGGAGTAGGGCAATATCATTCCTTGATATAATTTCAGATGGTTTTGAAAGGAAATAATCCAGCAAAGTTTTTTCAGATGTAGTCAACTTTATATTTTGATTATCCTTTTTCAATATACCTGTTTCTATATTATACTCGGAATTTGAAAAGTAAAAGATATTTTTGCTTGTTTGCTTTGCCGAAGTCCTTTTTAAAATATTTATAATTCGAAGCAATAATTCCTTTGCATCAAATGGCTTTGATATATAATCATCTGCACCGATAGAAAGTCCTTCGATTTTGCTATCAATATCGGACATTGCGGTAAGCATAATAACAGGAGTATTATCATCATTTTGACGTATTGTTTTTATAAAATCGACACCATTTTTTTCTGGCATCATTTTATCAACAACGATTAAATCAAATTTTAATGATTTTATTAAATTTTCGGCATCAATCGCATTAGATGCAACGGATACCAAAAAATTTTCTTTTGAAAGAAATTTCTTTAAAAGATCTCTTATTCTGTCATCATCATCAATTACAAGAATATGTGCAATATAAGAAATCTCTTGAACCATTATTTTACCTTTGAACTTTCTATTGGAATAACTTCATATTGTCCTGGTGCAATTTTATAACTTTCAGTATCACAAGTTCCAGCCAAGCAGTTATTTTGTGGCTTTTTAAGGTTTGCATCAGTATATTGGAATTTCATCAACACATAACCATTGTTTCCACCATTACTTGCTCCTGTCATACCAGTAGAGTAATAAGCCCCAATAATACCATAGTCCAAATCAATATAATCAATATTGTATATATTGTATGATACAGATGGTAAATCAGAAGTTAATTGACATTTATAGTTATTATCACGAATCAATGCTTGTTTATTCGCAGAAATTTCAATAGTATTGTGTGCAGATGTGCAAAAACTTTTAAGTCCATTTGCATATAAGTCATAAGACAACATAAAGTTGATTCGTTTTAAATTTTTTGAAAAAGAAACATCTGTGATTGTAAGTGATGGTATATAAATTACACCAGCAGTTCCACCAATATTCACAGCATATTTCAAACCATTTGTAAGACAAGCACGAGAAGTTGTGCTTGCTTCACACATATAAACTTTTGTTTTATCATTTATATAAAGTAAATTTGCAAGAGAGTTAAATAAAAAGTTTTGAGTCATTTTATCATTTAATTCTGTGCAACCTTTTTGTCGGCAAATAACAATAGGTTTAGAATTATTTATTTCATCAATATTGAAAAATGCATCATTGTCAGAAGATGCATAAGTAGCATTTCGACTTTTATATAAAGAGTTTTCAATTTCCTTAGCATTTTTTAATTTGTTTTTAACATTTCTTGTTGTTGTATCAGAAGAAATAACTTTAGAAGAAGGCATTTTCATATTTGCTTCTTCATCTTCAGTTGCCCACAAATCCCAAAATGAAGCATAAGAATTGCTTGCTATCATAAGGAATAAACACATAAAAATTGAGCTGATTTTAAAACTATTTTTTTTCATTTTCTCTCCTATTTACAAGTTCTTCTATATTTAATAGCATATTTTATATTAAAATGTCTAGAAAAAATATATTTCTTTTTGTTGCTTTTTAATCATATTTTAGTATATTATATCAAAATATGAAAAGAGAGTTTAAGGAAAATTAAAATGGATATAAATTTAATTGGTGCTGGTGGTCGAATTCAAGCTGTTTATCATAAAAGTAAAGCAGGAGCTCCTATTGCGGTAGTATTTCACGATACTCCACAAAATGGTGGCAGTATGAATGAGCAAGTTGCATACACATTGTTTTATTCCTTTGTGCAAAAGGGATTTAATGTAATCCGCTTTAATTTTCGTGGTGTTGGAAGCACACAGGGTGTGTTTGAAAATGGCGAGGCAGAGTTAACAGATGCTTCAACCGTTGTTGATTGGATACAGGAACAAAACGAAGAATCAAGTGAATTTTGGCTTGCTGGTGTTGGTTTTGGTGCTTGGGTTGCTATGCAAATGTTAATGCGAAGAATTGAAATCACAGGATTTATTTCTGTTTCACCATATATTAAAAAATATGATTTTTCATTTTTTAATCCTGCTCCTTGCGATGGATTGGTTATTGGTGCGGGTGCTGATACCGTTATCCAAGAAGATGGGCTTAAAAACTTTGTATCAAATGTAAATAAACAAAAATCTGCAAAAATTGATTATGTATCAATCAAAGATGCAAATCACAAATATGATAAAAAGTTAAAGGATTTGTTTATTGCAATTGCAAATTATTTGAATAAGCGATTATCTTCCTCTTAAATTTCTTTTAACAATTTTTTGTTGAAAATTTGTGTAATAGTTTTCATAAATATCATCAAAATCTTGAATAAAGTCAGATTCTTCTATTTTATCTGAAATAAATGGAAGTTTATATCTTTTAAAGCAAAGGTCATTATAAATTAACCTTAACTGTTCTTTTGATAATTTTGATTTTTTTTCTTTGAAATTATGATATGCGGTAATCAATCGTTTTGTAAATTCAATATTTTTAGAAAAAGCAAGTTCAGGTTTTACTTTTATATTATTAAAATATACAAGCATAGAAATTTGAATTTCCCAAGTAAGGACATATTCGATTGAGTTTTTAATAGTTTTATCGTCAATTTCTTTTTTCATTTATCTTCCTATTTTTTGTTATTTACTTTAAAGTATAAACAAATATTTTTGTTTTGTCAATAATTATTTTAGATATATTAAATAATAGGGTGTAATAAGTATATAAGGTGCAAATTTTACTTGACAATCCAAAGAATTTAAGATACTATCTCAAAATCTAATTAAAAGTTAAAGGATTTTAAAATGTCAAGAGTATGCGAAATAACAAAGAAAAAACCTATGGCAGGTCATAATGTTTCTCATTCTGAAATTAAAACTAAAAGAAGATTTTTACCAAACCTTCAAGTTGTTTCTTTCTTATCAGAAGTTTTAGGAACAAAAGTTACAATGAATGTTTCAAGCCGTGGAATCAAAACTGTTGAAACAAATGGCGGAATTGATGCTTATTTGTTGAACACAGGTAATTCAAAATTAACAGACGAAGCTAAAAAATTAAAGGCAAGAATTCAAAAATGCCTTGCTAAAAAATCAGCAAAATAATAAGAAAGAGGCAAAAAGATGGCTAAAAAAGGCGTTAAAATGTTAATTAAGTTAAGAAATCCAGAAACTGGCACTTTCTATACTACTTACAGAAATCCAAAATCTCCTAATACAACTGAAAAATTATCTTTCAGAAAGTATGATAAAAAAACACGTAAACACGAAGTTTTTGTTGAAAATAAAATTTAATTTTGTGTTTTCAAATTTTATAAATCCCTTCATTTTGAGGGGATTTTTTTATTTATAAATATTTTGAAGTTCTTTAATCCGACCTTTTATTTTATTTAATTTACATTCGGATATATTATTACCCGTATTACTTGCGTTAAAATCCATATTTACATTACAGTGAGATTCTAAATACTTTTCCCAATATGATTGAGAATTTGTTAAACGAATTTTTTCGGTCCCTTTATCTTTATTAAATTCATCATTGTATATAATCGTTTCTGCTTTTTTTAATTTTTGATTATAAATATTATTCATCATATTTTGACATTTACTTATCATAGTGTTAATACAATCATTTATTGCCATATTAACACCACAAGTATTGTTTAAACAATTTTGTAATTGATTATCCGTATCTAATTCACAAGTTAAATTATCCATTATTTTTTTTAACTCTGACCAATCATTATTATTACAAGCAGGTTTTGCAAATACATTTAGTGATAATATTGAAAATATAGAAAAAAAAGTTAATAATTTCCATTTGAATAAATGTCCCATTCTTTATTTCTCCTGTCTTTTAATGCTGATTTAATTATACCGTTAGAAGTATTCCATTCCTTAAATTCCCTTTCTAATGTTTTACCGGTTATCGGATTAAATTCAAGATTTTTATTTATCATATTTATTGTATTTGAATTTGTTACATTTTCAC
Organism: uncultured Alphaproteobacteria bacterium; assembly: GCA_934246625.1. Taxonomy (GTDB): domain Bacteria; phylum Pseudomonadota; class Alphaproteobacteria; order Rs-D84; family CACZYB01; genus CACZYB01. The sequence continues at coordinate 9,879 of CAKQHZ010000001.1, read as the reverse complement.
CAGCTCCAACATTGAATACAAAAGAAGCTAAAGCATCAATTTTATTTTGAGATAAAGGAACCTTTATTATTCTATTTAAATCATCTTCTACATTATTTATATCATTTTTCAATAAATTTTCTGCTTCGTATTCTGAAATTCCGTTTTTAAATTTATCTAATTCATTTGATTTTATTTTATGTCCATATCCAATAGTTGGATATTGAGATCCATCATCGTGTATAAAAAAAGTTCCATTTTGATAACTTTTTTTTATATCTCTTTGATATTCAAGGTTTCCTTCAAAATGTTTTATTGTATTTATTATATTTTTACTTGTTTTATATTTTTGCATCTTCTCTCCTTTTTATATAAACTATATTATATCATAAAAATAATAAAATGTCAAGAACAAAAAAAGAACATAATTTATTAAGTAATAAAAAGCCCCGCAACCGCAGGGCTTTTAAGTATAAAGAAAGGTTTATTTTTTATCTTCAAATTCTGCATCAACAACCTTTTCACCATTTTCTTCTTTTGGTTGTTCTGCGTTTGGTTGAGCAGAAGCTCCTGCTTGTGCTTGGTTTTGTTGATACATCAATTCACCAAGTTTCATTGCAGCTTGTGTAAGAGCATCTGTTTTAGCTTTAATTTCTTCAACAGTAGCATCTTCTTTTGCAATAACATCACGAACTTCTTTAATTGAAGCCTCTAATGCAGATTTTGTATTTGCATCAACCTTATCACCAAAGTCCTTCAAATTTTTCTCTGTTTGATGAGCAAGTGATTCGGCTTGGTTCACAGCTTCAATTTTTTCCTTTTTCTTTTTATCTTCAGCAGCATTTGCTTCAGCTTCTTTTACCATCTTTTCGATTTCGGCATCTGATAAACCACCATCAGATTTAATTGATATAGCTTGTTCTTTACCTGTGCCTTTATCCTTTGCAGAAACATGAGTGATGCCGTTTGCATCAATATCAAATGTAACTTCAATTTGTGGAACACCACGAGGAGCAGCAGGAATACCTACCAAGTCAAAAGCACCAAGCAATTTGTTGTCTTTTGCCATTTCTCGTTCACCTTGGAACACACGAATTGAAACTGCTGTTTGACCATCTTCCGCAGTAGAAAACACTTGTGATTTCTTTGTTGGAATAGTTGTATTTCTGTCAATAAGTCTTGTGAAAATACCGCCAAGTGTTTCAATACCAAGTGAAAGAGGTGTAACATCAAGAAGTAAAACATCTTTTACATCACCTTTTAAAACACCACCTTGTATAGCTGCACCAATAGCAACTACTTCATCAGGATTTACACCCTTGTGAGGTTCACGACCAAAGAAGTTTTTAACAACTTCTTGAACTTTTGGCATACGTGTTTGACCGCCAACAAGAACAACTTCATCAATCTTTGATTTATCAATACCAGCATCAGCCAAAGCCTTTGTGCAAGGTTCCAATGTTCTGTCAATCAAATCACCAACAAGAGATTCTAGTTTTGCACGTGTAAGTTTGATATTAAGGTGCTTTGGACCAGTTGCATCAGCAGTTATAAATGGAAGATTTATATCTGTTTGCATAGCATTTGAAAGTTCAATTTTAGCTTTTTCAGCAGCATCTTTTAATCTTTGAAGTGCAAGTTTATCTGCTTTCAAATCAATACCATTGTTTTCTTTCTTAAATTCTTCTGCCAAGAAATCAATGATTCGATTATCAAAATCTTCACCACCAAGGAAAGTATCACCATTTGTTGACTTTACTTCAAAAACACCATCTCCGATTTCAAGTATAGAAACATCAAATGTTCCACCACCAAGATCGTATACAGCGATAGTTCCTGATTTCTTTTTATCCAAACCATAAGCAAGAGCTGCAGCAGTAGGTTCGTTTATAATACGAAGCACATTAAGTCCTGCAATTTTACCAGCATCTTTTGTTGCTTGTCTTTGAGAATCGTTAAAGTAAGCAGGCACAGTAATCACAGCTTCATCAACCTTTTCCCCAAGATAAGCCTCAGCATCTTTTTTAATTTTTGCAAGGATATCAGCAGAAATTTGTGATGGAGAATATTTTTTACCTCTAACTTCAACCCAAGCATCGCCATTGTCAGCCTTTACAATTTGATAAGGAACAAGTCCTCTATCGCGTTCAACCATTTTATCATCGAATCTTCTACCGATAAGACGTTTAACGGCATAAATAGTGCTTTCAGGGTTAACAATAGCTTGGTTTCTAGCAGAAGAGCCAACCAACACTTCGTTTTCGTTAATCGCAACCACAGAAGGGGTAGTTCTTTTACCCTCGCTGTTTTCAATAACCTTAGCCTCACCATTATCCATATAAGCGAAGCAAGAATTAGTAGTTCCTAAATCGATACCAATAACTTTACTCATTTTAACACTCCTATATATAAGTTAATAAAATTTACAAAATATGATATAAGTAGCATATAGAATAATTTCAAGGGTAATGAATAATTTTATTGAAAAAAGATTAAAATATGTGTAATATAAAGAAGATAAGTTAATCTTAACCAGTGAGGGGAACATGAGAACAAACGAAAGATCAAGAAATAATTTTGTTATTTCAACTGCAATCTGCCTAATGGTGGCATTGAACAGCACAGTTGCAAAATCCGCAAACGAGCAGGGTGCAAACAAAATCGCTGACGCGGTAAAGGCTGTTAATTCAGAAGCAAATAAACAATACGATAATACAGATAATACAAAGGCTATCACATATTCAAGTGCCTCTGAGGCTTTTAAACAAGCTGCATTTAAAACAGATGGTTCTCAATTTTGTTATCCAACAAAAGATGGAAAACATTGTTTGAATTGTGATGGTGATGGTACTGCTTGTGGTAAAGTTCCTACTTATGAGGTAAATGGCTATAATCTTCCTATATATATGAGTGTTGATTCAAATGGTTTTATAAAGGGATTAAAAGATATTGTTAAACCAAGTGAAAGACTTACTGCAAATGGTGGCTCTGTGCAAATAACAACTAATCGTACATACAGATATTGGGATGGTAGCAAAGGTGATTTTTCTCCTGCATATCCTTTCATTTGTTCTTATGGAGTTTATTCTGTTGGTGATACGATTGAGCAACTTCAAAAACAATTTCGTATAAATGACAATAAATATAATAATGCTAAACAATATGTAATGAAAATTGGTTTTAAACCAAAATATAATTATGATTATCCTGGTGGTTGTGGAACTGGAGTATATAGCTTATCAAGTAGTGAGTTAAAGGAAAGTTGGTCTGGCACAGGCAATACTGGACATCAATATGGTTTTTGTTTTATTCCTGAGATACAACCTATATCAAGTACAGAATATTTGAATATAAAAACTGGAAATGTTGAGGAAAGTAATTTGTCAAAGTCAGATTATCTTCCATGCGGTGTTCAAGAATCATTTACAGGAAAAGGTGGTTATTCATCTGATAAAGGAGTTTGTGGTAATGAATATATTAAACGTTATAAGGATTCACAGGGAAATGACCTTATGACAACATATAAAGCATGGTTTATAAATGATTATCAAACTGAAATTTTCAATCCAAGCTACAGAACATTTGATATTCCGTCACGTGCTTGTTATGAATGTAAATCAACTTCAATAGGTGATTATTGTGAGGAAGTTATTAATGAATTGATTACATATTGTGATAAACCTTATCCTTATTCTAGTAAGCTAGAATGTATTGTTGCAAGAGCAGCTACTGGAAGTGTTAACAATAACTTGTTAAGAAATTCAAAGATTGCAGAAAATCGTCTTCCAGCAAATTTAAATTGTGGTGGTTGTTTATCAAAACTTGAAACTATTTTAAAATCAAAGGGTTTTAATTAAGGAATTCTCTGCTTGTTTTTTCCTAATGGGTAAGAGAATACGGGTATCCATCTGCTGGATACCCGTTCTTTTTTATAAAATACTATTTTGTTGAATAAGTTCCTAAATTATGATAATATACCTTTATATAGGGGAATAATAAAATAATTGACAAAAATATTTAAAAGTGTAAAATATACAGTAATAATAACAGTAATAATATGAAAACAACTTAAACGAAAGGGAGAAAATAAATGAACAAAACATCTCTAAAATCAAAGAAATTGGCAAAGGTATTATTTGCTATCTTGTTTGGTGCAACAATTTTGACTGGTTGTGAAGTTAATGTTTCTGAAGATGATAAAACAATAGATAATCCAATAGATAATCCATCTGTAATAGGAGAAAAAATAAATTCTGTTTCTATTACAAAAATGCCAACAAAAACACAATATAAAGTTGGTGATAAATTTGATGCAACAGGTTTAGAAGTAAATGTAAATAAAACAACATCTTATTCTGATAATACAACAAAGACAAGTGATGTTTCTGTAAAATATGTTGATGAAAAAGATTCTTTTAAATTTATATTTGATTCCTCAAAAACTGGAACTGTTAATGTTTCTGTATCATACAAGGATATAAAAGTTCCAGATAACAAAACAATTTCTGTAACTGTATCTGAAAAAGGTGGTAATGAAACTCCATCTACTACAACTACAATAAATAAAATCAAAGTTGAAAATAATGTAATTTCTTTAGAATCTCTTGATAATATTTCTGCTTTACAAACTTTATCTGAGGAAGATAAGGAAATTGCAAAAACAGTTAAAACTTTGAATATAGAATTTCCTGAAAAAGAAGATAAAACAAATTATTCTGTAAATTTGGTTGATATTTCAAAATTGGCAACAAATTTCCCAAATGCAAAAATTACTGCAAGTGATAATATTGAATATACAATAAATGGTGGTAATGGAAGAATTAGTAAATTTGGTCCAAATGGTGAACTTTTAGAAGATATTATTGATAAAAATGAATTTGCAGACTTGTCAGAAATAAAACATTTTGATAAAATTGCTATTACTATTACAAAAGATGCAGACACTTTAGAAGGAGTAAATCCAGTAGATCTAAAAACTATAACTGTTAATAAAGGTGCATCTTTAAAAATTACGGGGGAATATCTTGACATTGGACGAAATCGTTTTATTAATAATGCTGGTAATGATGGTATTACTTTACCATCTGATATAGAAATTACTACTTATAATAGTGAAGTTAGAGTTGCTGATCATACAAAAATTACATCAGATATTGCTATTGATCAATATAAGCAATTAGGTTTAACAACACCTAAATTTGATTTGAGTATTTCTGATGAAAATGCTTATAATTTTGCAAAAAATATTCTTGAAAATTATAGCTATGATCAACTTAATTCAGTAGACTCAAATAATGTAAAGGAACACAAATTATCAATTTCTAAGTATGTTGATGGTGAAAAAGCATTGTATACTGGTGATACTTTGAATGCTGATGTTCCATCTTTGAAATATGATACACTTGATTTTATAAATGCTAACAAAGTTAAAAATTTAAAAATTACTGATACACCAAGTGTATCAAGTGAAAATGTTGCAAATTATACAAATGTTGTATTTACTGGTGATATGTCATCAATTACAAATATTTATCTCGTTGGAGAAGGTGATAAGTTTTCAAATCATTTTAAAGGTGTTGTTGAATTCCTTGATAATCCAATGAAAAAAGTATTTACAGAAGATGCTTTGATAAGGGTTAATAAAGTAAATAAAAATGTTGAAACAATTTGGGCTAACATTTTGGATTTAAGAGGTTTGTCAGAAGATGCTGATCTTGATGAAATTGCTTCAAATGTTAAATTAAATGGTGCTAGTGGTAGTATTCAAGGTTATTTTAGAAATACAACGCAAAAAGACATACTTAAAGAATCACTTCGCGGAAAAACTCTTGATGGTGAAGGTTATTTAAATAATTTTGGTGCTACTTATTCAGAAGATGTAGATTCTGAAAAGGCTCAAATGAAAACTCTTCAAAGTGTAGCCGAGGAAGCTGATGAATCTATCAAGCAACAAACTGCTCTCCTTGATAAAAAGGCTCAATTTATTGATCCTGATACAAACAAGGTTATATTTACAATCCTTAATGGTCGCCAATATAACGCTTAATGTATCTACCTTTAAACAAAAAACTCCCCGTGTGGGAGTTTTTTTTATTCTCTTTTTGTTCTTGAAACTGATTCGTTTTTATACTATATATATCTTATATAAACAAAGGATTCTCAAATGGATAACATTAAAATTCGTGGTGCACGTGAACATAATTTGAAAAATATCAATATCGATATTCCTCGCGATAAACTTGTCGTTATTACTGGTGTTTCAGGAAGTGGTAAATCGTCCCTTGCGTTCGATACAATCTATGCCGAAGGACAACGTCGCTATGTCGAAAGCCTTTCTGCTTATGCTCGCCAATTTCTCGAGGTTCAAAAAAAGCCGGACATCGATTCGATTGAGGGATTGTCTCCTGCAATTTCCATTGAACAAAAGACAACGAATCGCAATCCTCGTTCCACAGTCGGCACAATTACCGAAATTTACGACTATATGCGACTCCTTTGGGCACGAATCGGTGTGCCTTATTCTCCTGAAACTGGCTTGCCAATCGAATCGCAAACGGTTTCTAATATGGTTGATAAAATTATGGAACAACCTCAGGGCACAAAACTTTATATGCTTGCTCCAGTGATTCGTTCTAAAAAGGGCGGACACAAGGATATCCTTGACGATTTATTAAAACAGGGCTTTACACGTGTGCGTGTAGATGGTGAAATTTGGGATACCGATGCGGTTCCTGATTTACATAAGAATAGGGCTCATACTATAGAAGTTATTGTTGATAGAATAGTGATTCGCGAAGGAATCGAAAGTCGACTTGCAAATTCAACTGAAACCGCCTTAAAACTTGCTGATGGCATAATGGTCATTGAAAATGCAGATACAAAGGAACAGGTCATTTTCTCTGAAAATTTCTCTTGTCCTATATCTGGTTTTTCTGTGGAAGACATTGAACCACGTTTGTTTTCTTTTAATGCCCCTATGGGAGCATGTCCAAAATGTGGCGGTCTTGGATTCGAAATACAATATTCTTCAGCTTTGATTGTTCCAGATGAAAGAAAGTCGATTCGCCGTGGTGCCATTGCTCCATGGTCAAAGGACGATTCTATTACTCAAAATGAGTATCTTTTGGAATCTGTTTGCCGATTTTATCGTATAAGTATGGATAAGCCATGGTCAGAGTTATCTGAAAAACAAAAAAATATAATCCTTTATGGAAGTGGTGATGAAAAAATTACCATAAACTGGAATGGTTGGATTTCAAACAAGGTTTACGAAGGAGTAATTCCAAATCTTGAACGCCGTTGGAAAGAAACCGATTCGGATTGGCAACGTGCTGAAATTGAAAAATATCAACAAAATATAGCATGTCCCGTTTGTCATGGTAAGCGTTTAAATGAAAAGGCTTTGTGTATAAAAATTGATGGAAAGGACATTATTGATGTAACCGAACTTTCAATAGGAGATTCTCTTAATTGGTTCTTATCTCTCGATTCGAAATTATCACCAAAAAATCGTGAAATAGCAAAGTCTATATTAAAGGAAATTACCGATAGATTGACATTTTTGCTTGATGTCGGACTTAATTATTTAACACTTTCTCGTTCAAGTGGCACCTTATCAGGTGGAGAATCGCAACGAATTCGTCTTGCCTCACAAATTGGAACAGGACTAACAGGTGTTTTATATGTCCTTGATGAACCATCAATCGGACTTCACCAACGTGATAATGATAAATTGATTGAAACATTGAAAAAACTTCGCGACAAATCTAATACCGTTATAGTTGTCGAACACGATGAAGATATTATGCGTGCTTCCGATTGGCTTATTGATATAGGAGAGGGAGCAGGTGTCTATGGTGGAAATTTAATTGCCGATGGCACTCCAGAACAGGTAATGCAAAATAAAAACAGCCTTACCGCAAAATATTTGAATGGAGAGTTAAAAATCGATGTTCCAAAAAAACGAAGAACTGGTAATGGTCAAAATATTGTGTTAAAGGGAGTTTCACATCACAACCTTAAAAATGTAGATATTTCAATTCCATTGGGAACATTTATATGTATAACCGGTGTTTCAGGAAGTGGAAAATCATCTCTTATATTGGATACACTTTATCCATTATGTATGAGAGAAATAAACGGTTCTTCATATACTGCTGGTAAATATAAATCAATAAAGGGAGTCAATAATATTGATAAAGTTATTGATATTAACCAATCCCCAATTGGTCGCACACCACGTTCAAATCCTGCTACCTATACAGGTATTTTTGATTTGATTCGTGATTGGTTTGCAAAATTACCAACTGCAAAGGAAAGAGGTTATACCTCAGGACGCTTTTCTTTTAATGTAAAAGGTGGTCGTTGTGAAGCCTGTCGAGGTGATGGTGTTATCAAAATTGATATGCAATTTTTGGCAGATGTTTATGTGGAATGTGATGAATGCCATGGCACACGATATAATCGTGAAACTTTACAGGTTGAATATAAGGGCAAAAATATTGCCGATGTCCTTGATATGACAGTCGATGAAGCGATTCGTTTTTTTGAAAATGTTCCAAATATTCGTGAAAAACTTATTCTTCTTTCACAGGTAGGTTTGGGATATATAAAGTTGGGTCAATCATCAACAACTTTGTCTGGTGGTGAAGCACAACGAATAAAACTTTCAAAGGAGTTATCAAGGAAATCCACAGGCAAAACCTTATATATCCTTGATGAACCAACCACAGGTCTTCATTTCCACGATGTGAAAAAACTTCTTGAAGTTCTTCATCGTTTGGTGGAACAGGGTAATACCGTTATTGTCATAGAACATAATCTTGAGGTTATAAAAACTGCTGATTATATATATGACCTTGGTCCCGAAGGTGGTGATGGTGGTGGTCAAATAATTGCAAAGGGCACCCCAGAGGAAATTTGTAAATCAAAGGACTCATATACCGCAAAATATTTGAAAAAGTATTTGTAAATAAAATAAAAATCTTGAAAAGTTGTTAAATACTATATTCAAAGATATAATATAAAACATAGAAATGTATGTAGATACATAATATTTTTAAACTCCTCAGTTTGTAATTTGGGGAGTTTTTTCTATTCAAAATTCTTTTCAAAGTGATTCGTTTTTATTTCTCGATTCTTTTTTATTCTTATATAGTTATATTGACAAAATAAATATGTTATTCTAAAACCTATTCATAGACAATATAAATAAAAGGATAAAAATGAATATTGTATTAAATTATAATGACGTTTCTTTAAATGAAATCAATGAGTTAATCCGAATTTACGGATTCGAATTTATCCACTCCAGTGATAAATTTGGTCTTACTCCTTTATTAAGGGCGACTTTGGCTGGACGACTTGATATTATCAAACTTCTTTTAAATTATTCTGCAAACCTAAAGGATAAAACCAAATATGGCGAAAACATTTTGCAAATGGCTGTTGAAAATGGAAGTGAAAAATTGATTCGTTTTTTACTATACAAAGGTGTTGATATTACTGAAAAAGTTCCTTTTACAGCTTTTGTTTCTAAATTTCCTCGTGCATTTACAGATTCTATTGATGAGGTTATTACATTCTTTGAAAATCATAATTGCAGGGATGTAGCAAAGCATTTTTCCGACTATAAAATGCGTTTAGGGCATGAAAAAGATGTAAAAGGCAGTATAATTGACTATGCAAAAGAGATAAAAAGTCCAAAAAAATTGATTCGCTTTTTGGAAACAGCTATGAAATTAAGAAAAAAGTATCAAGATTTGCTTGATTCTAAGCTCGATTCAAAGAATAAAAGCATTATTTTTGAAAAAAAATTGAATAAAAGATAAAAAAGGGCTTGCAAATAGAAAAAAAGGTGCTATAACTAATAAAGTTTTCAAAAGAGCACGATTAATTTGG